>NZ_CP104694.1:237500-837500 GCF_025398735.1 Tahibacter amnicola | reverse complement strand
CGATCGCGGTGATCTCGCGCAACGAACCCGGTCGCGTGGTCGGCACCCGCCGCGGCAGTCCGCTGGTCGTCGGCCTGGCCGACGGTGAGCAGTTCCTTGCATCCGACATCCACGCGCTGTTGCCGGTGACCCGTCGCTTCATCTACCTCGCCGAAGGCGACGTCGCCGATGTGAAGATCGACAGTGTCGCCATCTACGACGAAGCAGGAGCCCCCGCTGACCGGCCGGTCAAGCAGGCCCACTTCTCCGCCGACGCCGTCGAGCGCGGCGAATTCCGTCACTACATGCTCAAGGAAATCCACGAGCAGCCCCAGGCCATTGCAGATACGCTCGAGGGGCGCCTGTCCGGCAGCCACATCCTCACGGAGATCTTCGGCGTCGGCGCGAAAGAACTGCTCTCGCGCACGCGCGCGGTGCAGATCATTGCCTGCGGCACGAGCTTCCATGCCGGCCTCGTCGCGCGCTACTGGATCGAAGGACTCGCGAAGCTGCCTTGCAATGTGGAAATTGCGTCTGAATACCGTTATCGCGAATGCGTCGTTCAGCCGGATACCCTGTTCGTGTCCATCAGTCAGTCCGGCGAAACCGCCGATACGCTGGCCGCGCTCAAGTCCGCCAAGGCGAAGGGATACCTTGCAACGCTTGCCGTCTGCAACGTGCCCGAATCGTCGATCGTGCGCGAGTCTGACCTCTCCCTGATGACACGCGCGGGCCCCGAGATCGGGGTGGCCTCGACCAAGGCCTTCACCACGCAGCTGGCGGCGCTGTCCCTGCTTGCACTGGAACTGGCGCGTCACCACGGCATCGATCCGCAGCGCTACGAAGCCCTCGTGCGCCAGCTGCAGACGCTCCCTGGTGCCGTCAATGCCGCCCTGGCACTGGACGGCGAAATCCGCCAGCTCGCCGAACGCTTCGTCAGCAAGCAGCACGCCCTGTTCCTGGGCCGCGGCACGCAGTTCCCGATCGCAATGGAAGGCGCGCTCAAGCTCAAGGAAATCTCGTACATCCATGCCGAGGCCTACGCCGCCGGCGAACTCAAGCACGGTCCGCTTGCGCTGGTGGACGAGGAAATGCCGGTCATTGCCGTGGCACCCAACGACCATCTGCTGGAAAAGCTCAAGTCCAACATCGAGGAAGTCCGCGCCCGCGGCGGCGAACTCTACGTGCTCGCCGATGCCGACGTCGCGCAGCACATGCCGCATGCCAACGGCAAGATGATCACCCTGCCGC
Source organism: Tahibacter amnicola (assembly GCF_025398735.1). NCBI lineage: Bacteria > Pseudomonadati > Pseudomonadota > Gammaproteobacteria > Lysobacterales > Rhodanobacteraceae > Tahibacter > Tahibacter amnicola. The sequence goes on along the minus strand of NZ_CP104694.1, from coordinate 836,270 downwards.
CCTGCGGCGAACTGATCGCACCGGCTGTATTCACCGTGCCGTTGCAGCTACTGGCCTACCACGTCGCCGTGCTGCGTGGGACGGATGTGGACCAGCCGCGGAATCTGGCGAAGAGTGTGACGGTGGAGTAGTTGCCGGTCACCCCGGCACGAAGTCCAGAAGCGTTTCGTCTGCCCTGCGGGCAGACGAAACGCCCTTGATCTGCTGATTGTGCTGGGCCACCAGCCGCCCCCATCCACGCAGCGAGCCTCAGGGCTGCGTCGCCCCTCCATCCACCACGTCATCCGCCGGGGCCGGCACACCATCGGCAGCTTCACCAGCCGGTGCAACCGCCGGAACCCCGACAGCCGCACCCGCCACCTTCAACCGATAGGTGTTGCGTCCCGCCTGCTTGGCCTCATAGAGCTGCGCGTCCGCCTGCCGCACCAGCTCGGCAGTGCTCTGGGCGCTGCCTTCGTACATGGCCACGCCAATGCTGGCGCCGATCTGCAACGACAGGCCTTCTTCTTCGAATTCGAACGGCCGCGCCATTGCGGTGACGACCTTGGCGGCGGTCGCCGCGGCGTTTTCGGGGCGGCTGATGCCTTCGAGAATGACGGTGAACTCGTCGCCGCCCATGCGCGCAATCACGTCTGATGCGCGCAGGGTAGTCGTCAGGCGGTCGGCAAATGCCTTGAGCACGTGATCACCGACTGCGTGGCCGTAGGTGTCGTTGACGGACTTGAACTTGTCGACGTCGATGAACATCAGGGCGATCGGCTTGCGCTGGTCGCGGCTGCGCGCCATGGCCTGCTCGAGCCGGTCGAGGAAACCGGCCCGATTGAGCAGCCCGGTAAGGTTGTCGATCTGTACCAGCTGGATCAGGCGCCGCTGCTCGCGCTTGCGGTCAGTGACGTCCTGCATCATGACGTGAAAGCCGATCGCCGCGCCGCCGTCGTCGGCGCGCTGCGGGATGTAGGACACCTCGATGGCGCGGAAGGCGTTGCCCGTACCCTGCTCGTCGTCGAAGGTGACGCGCTCGCCGCGCAAGGCGCGTTCGATATACGGATGGCGGCGCTGGTAGCGCTCTTCGCCCAGGATCTCCTTGACCGGATGCCCCAGGATATCGGCGCTGGTCCGGCCGAAATACATGGTGCCGGCGTCGTTGACGAAGGTCATGCGCTCGTCACGATCGACGTAGGCAATCACGATCGGCAGCGCATCGGCAATGGTGCGCAGGCGCTCTTCATTCAGCCGCAACGCACGCTCCGCGTTGTGCTGGGCCGTGATGTCTTCGGCGCAGCCGACATAGCCGACCACGATATCGTCGACCAGAACCGGTGCCGCCTGGACGACCGCCCAACCCACGTCACCGCTATCGGTCAGATAGCGATGCATACCGGAATAGCGAACGCCCGCACGCACGGCGTTGCGCCATTCGTTGTGCACACGCTCGCGGTCGTCCGGATGCACACCCATCAGCCAGCCGTCGCCGAATGCCTCTTCCCGCTGGCGGCCAGACAAGCGCTCGAAGGTGCGGTTGACATAGGTGCACTGGCCGGAAGCATCCGTCCGGAACAGGCCCAGGGGTGATGCATCGTTCACCGCTTCGAGTTCGGCCTGCTTGGTTTTGAGCTCCAGCTCGTAGCGGCGGCGCTCGGTGACGTCCTGGGCGTGGCCCATGACATAGCTTTCGCCTTCCACGTCGAAGAACAGGCGGTTCTGGTACTGCCAGATGCGGCGCTCGCCTTTCCGGTCGACCAGCACCATCAGGCCGGCGTCGTGCGTCTGCTGGTAGATGCGCTTGAGGTAGTGGTCGAACACCTGCTTGAGCTCGTCGGGGACGAGATCGCGCAGCGAGCGGCCCATCATCTCCACCGTGCGGTAGCCCAGTGCATTGGCGGCCGCCGGATTGACCGACAGCAGCACGCCGTCCGCATCGTGGGTACAGATGAAACCCAGGCTGTATTCGAACAGGTCGCGGAAGCGCCGTTCGCTCGATTCCATGGCACGGATGGCGCGCCGCTCCACCGTGACATCGCGCGCCTGCACCAGCTGCGCCTTGGCCGTGCCCCACGGAATCGTCTGTACGTAAACCTCCACCGCGATCTCGGTACCGTCCTTGCGTCGGTGGCGGCCCACGCCGATCGCGGTCGCGGTATAGGAGTTGAGTTCCGCCGCCCGGCGCAGATTGACCACCTCTTCGTCCGAGAGCAGGTGGGTCAGCGTCATCTTGAGGAAGTCGCGCTCGGAGTAGCCGTAGGTCTTGATCGCCGCCAGATTCACCGACAGGAACTGCAGCGATTGCTGGTCGTGGATCCACATCGGCTGCGGATTGAGGTCAAACAGCACCCGCATCTGCGTTTCGTGTTCGCGCAGCTGCTGTTCCTGATATTTGCGCAGCACAGCGTAGCGTACGGCGCGTTGCAGCAGGTCCAGCCGCAGATCGCTCTTGAAGATGTAGTCCTGCGCGCCCCGGGCGATCGCCTGGGCGCCCCGCGCGTCGTCGTCGTGGCCGGTAAGCACGACCACCGCGACGTGGGGAAATTCCTGCTGCAGGCGTTCGATGCCGTCAAATCCCACCGAGTCGGGCAGGCCCAGGTCGAGCAGGACGACGTGGAAGGGCTCGGCGCGCAGGCGCTCGAGCGCGCGCTGCACCCGATCACAGACCTGCACGGACACCGGCGGATCCGCGGACCGCAGCACTTCCTGCAGCAGACGCGCATCGCCGGGGTTATCCTCGACGACCAGCGCCTTGAGCGGCGCGTGCATGATGTCGACTGCGGTCATGTCAGCGCCCCGGCGGATGGCTCCCCCACTGCGTCGCGCCGTCCGCGGCGAACGCCCTTTCCAGGGCACGCCGCCGCGCCGGTTGAAATTAGTATACACACCCACCCTGCCCCAACCCAGGCGGCCGGAACGGTGTGGCGCCGGCATCGGCGGTCACCGCGCATCTGTAACAAATCTTTGGCTGTGGCGGTATTCGATCTCGATGAAACCGCTGCGTCCCGGCCCGGGTTCATAGAACCGTCCATTGCTCTCGTTGACGATGACCGAGCCGATATGGCGACGGTCAAAGAGATTGTCGATGCGTGCGCGGATGCGCAGCGCGCCGTCGCTCCAGGAAAAGGTCCGGCTGGCTGACACGCCCAGCAGGAGATGGCCCGCGGTCCTGGCCTGCCCGAGGTCGTCGGCAGTGACAGCGCCGATCCAGCGGGCCTCCGCGTCCCAGCGCCATCCGCCGGTGTCCGCCCATCCCAGGCGGGCCTGTGCCTGGGTCCGGGGAATCGCGGGAATGCGTGTTCCCGCGGGTACGGTGGGTTCGGTGCAGCCTGGCGTCGTACAGGCCGGAAACGGCGTCCGGTAACGTGCGTCGATGGCTGTCGCGGCCAGCTGCCAGCGCCACGGACCATCACCGCTGTCTCTGGCCGACACTTCCAGTCCTTCGCGCCGTGAATGGCCGATATTGCGGTAGCTGGTGCGTCCGGCAAGGTTGCTGGCCACGGCCAGCTCGTTTCGGCTGTCGGCACGGAACAGTGCCAGCGCGAGCGCGGCGCGCTCTGGCCAGTCGTGCTGCCAGCCGGCCTCGACACTGCGCGAACGGGCAGCACGCAGGTCGCTGGCCAGCCCCGCACTGCCATCGCGGCGATAGGCCAGTTCGCTGGACGTCGGCGTCTCCAGCCCGCGTCCGTAGGAGACGAAACCCTCATCGCGCGGCGTCGGCCGGTAGCGCACACCGGCGACCGGCAGCCACGCCGCGTAATCGGTCCGCCCGCTGTCATCGGGGTTGTCCGGCGTAATGTGGCGATCTGCGGAACGGAAGCGGACGCGGCTGCGCCGCATACCGGCCAGCACGTCGGTCGAATCGGCCACGCGCCAGCGCAACTGGGCGTAGGGGTCGGCATTGGTCACGCGATCGGTCTGGTCACGCCGCAGACGACCCACGACACCCAGCCGGTCACCCACGCTGTTTTCGTAGCCGCGACGGTGCTGGCGCTGCTGGTCCAGGCTGAAGCCGAGCACGCCCTCCAGGCGACCGAGCGGGGAAAAGGTCCAGCGCAGGTCGGCGCCGCGGTAGTCCGTATCCAGGTCCACCACGCCGCCGCCGCTGAGCGGATTGGCCTGTGCGGCCACGGGCACCGCGAGAAATTGCCGCACCTGCCGATTGCCCGCGTACACCAGCGTATGCCAAGTCCCGGCGTGGTCCAGGGTGAGGCCAAGCTGGTCCTGCTGCACCGTCTTGCGCGTGTTGAAGGCGATCGCGCCCGGCGTCACGGCAACGCGGTCGCGCCACTGGCTGGCACTCAGGCCCAGCGGATCCTGCGCAAACGGTTGATCGAAGTGATTGGCGGCGAGCGTGATCTGCGTTTCCGGCGCCAACTGGACCCGGCTGACCAGGTTGGCCGTCTCGCGCCGGGCCCGGCTGTGCGGGCGCTCGCCACCGATCTCGGTGTGCGCCAGCTCCAGCCGGTAGTCGAGGGCATCCGCGCCACCGCCCAGGCCGATCGTCTGGCGCCGGGTGCCATGCGAGGCCAACGCCATGCGCGCCTGCAGGCCCGGATCGGTGCGGCCATCGCGGGACGTCACCGCAATCACCCCGCCGCTGGCATTGCCGAACAGGGCGCTGAAAGGCCCTTTCAGGACATCGATCCGCGCCGCGGCATCCACGATGATGTGGGACGCCTGGCCCTGGCCGTCCGGCAGCGTGGCGGGGATGCCATCGACGTACAGCCGCACGCCGCGGATACCAAACGGCGCGCGCGCACCGAAGCCCCGGATCGCCACTTGTTCATCCTGGGCATAGTTCTGGCGATGGCGCCCCAGGACGCCGGGAATCGCCGCGAGATAGTCGGACAATCCGACACCCAGTGCCGCCTCGCGCGCCGGGTGGACAGTGCCTGCCGATACCAGGGCGTCGGGCGTCGGCGAGACCAGGATCGGCGGAAGCCAGGGCGGCGGATCCGCCGCCTGCGCTGCGGCGGCTGCCAGTGCCAGGGCCGGTGCGACAAGGCGTCGCACGAAGATTGCCTGGCCATCCCATCGCCGATCCCTGTGCATGCCGAATCCTGTTGCCCGGTCGCCAGCCGATTGTGCGCCAAACCCAGCGACGAGGGTGGACATCGGCTGCCGGCACCATCCACCGTACACTCACTGTCCGTGTCCTTTCCGGTTCGCCATGAACGATAGCGCTGTTCCCGACTTCTTTACCCGGTTTCCGATGCGGGCGGTGACCAGCAGCGCCCTGGACGAAACCCTTGCGGCCGCCGCTGAGGCTGTGTGCGTGCTGTTCCTGTGGGGGCGCGACTGCCCCAACTGCGACCTGGCCAAACGCGCCATCCTGGCCACGCCCGGTGCATTCACCTGGCCGCAGGTGCAATGGCTCCACTGCAATGTCTACGACGACGACGCCATGGCGCCGCGCTTCGGCCTGCACGGCATACCGGCCTTCTTCCTGTTCCACCGCAGCCGGCGCCTGGGCCGGATTACCGCCTGGCCCGGTCGCGAGGCCTTCGTGGCCGCGGTCGAGGAGCAGATTGCCCGCTGCGCTGCCCACGGGGGTGACCGCTGATGCGCCTGTGGGTCGATGCAGACGCGTGTCCCAACGTCATCAAGGAAATCGTCTTCCGCGCGGCCGAGCGTGCGCAGATCGAGACCATCCTCGTCGCCAACCAGTCGATCCGCACGCCACCGTCGCGGTTTGTCCGTTCGATCGTGGTGCCGGGCGGCTTCGACGAGGCCGACTCGGCGATCGCCGAGCGCGTCGAGGCCGATGACCTGGTCGTGACAGCGGATATCCCGCTGGCCTCGCGCGTGATCGCCAAAGGCGCAACGGCGCTCAATCCCCGCGGGGAGCGCTACACCGCCGACACCATCGCGCAGCGCCTGAGCATTCGCAATTTCATGGAGGAACTGCGCGGCGCCGGCGTCCAGACGGGCGGACCGGCGGCGTTGCATCCGCGCGATCGGCAGGCTTTTGCCAACCAGCTGGACCAGTGGATCGCCCAGCGGCGGCGCTGAGGCCGCTCAGGCTGACAACCAGCCCGACCGGCGCGCCAGCGCCTTGAGGTGTTCGTTCAGCCCGCTGCGGATGTACAGCAAAGCGCCTTGCTCGGACGTAAACGCCTCGTGCAACAGCCCGGAGCGGGCGAGCAGGAAGTCGCCGCGTCCGTAATCCCTGCCGCCGAAGCGCACGCCGCCTTCGAGCACGACGCATTCTTCGTCGTCGTCGTGCGTGTGCGAGGGCAGGGTCGCGCCCGGCTCCAGCCGCCACAGACTCGACTGGCTGCCGGCGTCAGCGTCCACCCGCAGGAATTTGATCGAGATGCCCGGCAGCAGGCTCAACCATTGCCCCTCCTCGGCGCGCACGATGCTCATCAGTTCCCGGGGCGGTGCCGCCGGGCGCGCCGCCGCCACGATGCGCTGGCGCAGCTGCATGCGCCGCGCCGGGGTCATCGCGGCCGGCGCGATCGCGTCGGCAATGGCCAGGACGATGTCCTGGTCGAGGGCTGGCTGGTCTTTTTCGTGGCTGTTCATTGGATTCTCGACTCCGCCCCACTACCGAGCACGACGGATCGCATACTCGGTATACGGCTGCGAACGGGCTCGCGGATGCACGGTATCACTCCACCCCGAGCACGCGCCGCAGGCTTTCCAGCCCCCGGCGGATATGCGATTTGACCGTACCCAGCGGCAGGCCGGTGCGAGCGGCGATCTCCGGGTGGCTCAGGTCTTCCAGGAAGGCCAGGCCAATCAACTCGCGTTGAACCGGACTCAAGGCTGCCATGCCGGTGCGCAGCACGCTGCCCTGTTGCAGGTGGTCGACCAGATCGGCGGGGCCCGCCTGCTGGCAGGGCTGCAGGGCCAGCACGGTGTCGGCTTCCTCGCCGCGGACCAGCGGAGCACCGTCGCCGCGCCGGCGCCGGCGGTCGACGGCCCGGCTGTGGGCCAGCATCGTCAGCCAGGCCAGCACGCCGCCACGGCTGGCGTCGTAGCGATCGGCCCGTTCCCAGACCTGTGCAAACACGTCGGCGACCGCCTCTTCCGCATCGTCGGCATCGCCCAGGATACGGACGGCGATGGCGTACACCCTGTCGACGGAGCAGTCGTAGAGCTCGCCCAGGGCCTGCTCGTCGCGGGCGCAGATGCGCTGCAACAGGGCTTCGGCGACGCCCGCTTCATGATCGGTGTTGATCCGTTGGCTCATCGCCATAGCTTTCTCCCCGCCGGCATCCCGCGCGATCCCCCGGTTTCGCGCAGTGCGCCGCACACGCTCCGGCAACAGACCGGAGCGGCGCGGAAAATCTTGCATGGCCCCCGCCAGCCGCCTTGCCTCTTGTACGACCGATACGCCCACGGCGCAACCGAACCTTTTACAGAACGCGCAGTTTGCACGCCGACGCGCCGGGCTCGTGCGTTGTGCGGCGCGCCGGCGCTTGCGCAGACGGTGCATTTCCTGCGCTCCCGTTCACCACGATACAAGCGAAATCGCCGCCACTTGTCCGTCCATGGCCGCCGTTCCGCGGCGAAGGTGTGCGCTGGTTCACGGAGTTTTCGCCTGTTCACAATGCAGCACTCCCCGCGGCGACGGATTTGCAGACAATGAAATCGGGAGGTGCAGCCTATGAACGCCATTCTCACCACCGGTGCCGCCACAGCCCTTTGGCACGACCTGGTGCGTGAAGCCGAGGAGCGCGGCCAGACCACGCTGGATTCCGAGACGGAAAGCTACCTCGTCTTTCTCCTCATGCGACATCTGCGCGACGCCGGACTTGCCGGCCACGTGCTGGCACTGGACTACCTGGCCGCACTGGAAGACAGCGGCCACGCCCGGCGCGAGAATTTGCGCGACGTGGGCGACCGGTGCCTGCTCATCGCCGGCCTGTTTCCGGAACAGGCGGAACGGCGACTGGTGAGCCTGGGCTACTTCCTCGACATGGGCAGCCGCGCCTACGGCGAGCTGGCGGATGCCGCGCGTACCGCGTGGGCGGAATTATTCCGTCGTCTCGCTGCCACGTTCGCACGCCTGGTGCGCGTGCTGGTCGAGGTGCGCCGCCTGAGCAGCGACCGCGAGGTGCTCAACGCCTTCGGACGCCACGCGCTGTGCATGGCCGATCCCGCAGCCAGTTCGCGCGAGTTCCCCGACGCGATCGTGCTGGCGGCGCATCCGCGGCTGCTCTAGCACTTGCCAGGCCCGTCCGGGCGGCACGCTACAATGGCGGATTCTTTCCGCCAGCGAGCCGAACATGCGCATCTGCGTCTATTGCGCTTCCAGCCCCCATTGCGACGCGGCCTACCACCAGGCCGCCTACCGCCTGGGTGAATTGATTGCCCAGGCCGGCGCCACCCTGGTCTATGGTGGCGGCGCCAACGGCCTCATGGGCGCAGTCGCGGATGGTGCATTGTCCCAGAAGGGAAAAATCATCGGCATCATTCCACGCTTCATGACCGAGGTGGAATGGCAACATCCGGGCGTCGACGACCTGCAGATCGTCGAGGACATGCGCGAGCGCAAGCACCGGCTGCTGACCGATTCGGATGCCGTCGTCGCCATGCCCGGCGGCTGCGGCACACTAGAGGAACTGTTCGAAGCCATCACGCTCAAGCGCCTGGGCCTCTATTTCAACCCCATCGTGCTGCTCAACACGCGCCATTTCTACACGCCGCTGGATGCCTTCCTCAGGCACTCCATCGATGAGCGTTTCATGACCGCCGAGCACGGCAAGATGTGGTCACTGGTGGACACGCCCGAGGCGGTGCTGCCGCGTATTCGCGAAACGCCGCGATGGCACGAGAACGCGCGCGAATTCGCCCTGGTCCGCGCACCGGGAACCAGTGCCGCACAATGAAAAACGGGGCTTTCGCCCCGTTTTTCATCAGCACATCACAGGCCGGTCAGCCGCGGCGACGGGCGCGGAATTCATCCAGCGCCTGGGCCATGTCGTCGGCCATCGGTTCGATCACTTCACGGGCCTTCTCCGCCGCATTCAAGCTGGTGAAGTTGACCTGCTCCGTCCAGCCGGCACCGAGTGGACGCTTGCCCTTGATGGCGAAGGCACGCAGCGAAATCTGCGCGGTGTACAGCGTGGACGCCTGGCCGTAGTAGGTCAGCACCTGCGAACCGACCGGGCGCACGTACACCACCACGGCGGCGTTGGCGCGCCCGGCGAGGCGGCCGGCATCCAGATCGTTGTCTTCCCGTGCGCGGCCACCTTCGATGACGTTGAAACCGGAACGCTGCAGCGCACGGGTCACTTCCTGGCGTGCGGGTCCGGCAATGACCGGGTCTCCGCCGACAATCACCGCGATGGTGGGCACCTTCGGCTCGACCGGGCCGGTCTGCGAGTCCTGCGGCGGGATACGCGCCATGCGCGGACCCGGTCCACCCGCGTTCTGGCCAGCCCGTGCGGCAGCCAGCTCCCGCAAGGCCTCCACGCGCGATGCGCGTGGTTCCGGACCGGTTTCACCACCCGTGGTGCGCGTATCGGCGACCTGCACCTCCGACGGACGCGCGTCCGCGGAAGCGGGCGATGCTGTTTCGGCCGGACGCTGGTCGGCGCTCGCAGAGGGCGCGGCGTCCTTGGCGGGGGCGTTGTCGGTCGCTGCCACCAGCAAGGTGCCGGTCGTGGCGGCGGGCGGTGTCGTTGACGCCGGCAGCGCATCGGTCGCTGCCACGGCCGGCGGCGAGGTCGTGCTGGCGGGCGCTGTCGTCGCCGGCGCCGTGATGGCCGGGGTGGCCGGCGGCGTTGTCGCCGGCGGCGGCTGCGTCGCGGCCGTGGCCACTGGCGCGGTCACCGCCGCGGGCGTTTCAGCCACCGTCGGTGCGCCCTTCAGGAACGGAATCTGGTTGCGGAAGGCATACGCCCCGCCACCCAGGGCCAGCAGAACGGCCGCGGCGATCGCCCACGGCAGCGGGCTGGATCGGCGGGTCGGCGCGCCCTGGCGTTCCATGACCGACGGCCGCGGCGCTGGCGGCGGCGTCGGCATCGCCGAAGCCATGGTCGGTGCGTGCGCCACCGGGCCCGGGCGAGGGGTCGGTTGCGTTGGCGGCAGCGGACGCTGGCCCGAGGTCGGCGTCTTCATGCCGATGACCGTGGCCGCCGCAGTGGAGATCACCGGACGCAGATTGATCGTCGGGTTGCCGGAAATGGCCGCATGACGGCCGAGGTCGGCGACGAGCTCGTGGCAATCCTGGTAGCGGTCAGCCGGATCCTTGGCAATCATGCGGGTCAGCACGCGCGACAGTTCCGCGTCGACGTCACTGTTGAGCTGGCGCACGTCGGGGATATCGGCGCGCACCACTTCGAGCATGAGGCCCAGCGGCGATTCGTCGGTGAAGGGCATGCGGCCGGTGAGCATCTCGAACAGCACGATGCCGAGCGAGAATATGTCGGAGCGCTGGTCCACTGTCTTGCCCAGGCACACTTCCGGCGACAGATAGCCGGGCGTACCGACGAACTCGCCGGTAGAAGTGAGCTTTTTGGAAAAATCCTGCGTGACCAGGGCGATGCCGAAGTCGGCGATCTTGATCGCGCCGCGACTGGTGACCATCAGGTTGCCGGGCTTGATGTCGCGATGGACCACGCCCTTTTCGTGCGCCGTGGCAAGGCCCAGCGCCGTCTGGTAGATCACCCGTGCCGCCTGCTCCGTGCGCAGCCGCCCCTCGCGCTTGAGCAGCGAACCGAGCGATTCGCCTTCGACGAACTCCATCACGAAGAACGTCTGCCCTTCGTGTTCGCCGATGAAGTAGATCTGGATGATGTGAGGGTCGTTGAGCGAGGCCATGCTGCGCGCTTCGCGCAGGAACCGCTCCTTGACGCTTTCGTCGTGGGCCAGCGACTCGGCCAGCACCTTGATCGCGACGTAGCGGTTGAGGGACGGCTCGTACCCCTTGTAGACCACGCCCATGCCGCCGCGGCCCAATTCGGCGACGATGTCATAGTGGCCCAGATGCGTTTTCATGACGGCTCCGGTTAGGCGCGAACGCCTGTTGACTCTGATGGCAGCTTAGCACCGCGCGTACGGATTGCCGTGGCGCGCTTGGCGCGCCGCCGCGAACGGGGGTCACTTCGCTTCCGTGAAACCGCTCACAGTCTACGCCAGGGTTGTTCCGGCGGCGGTTTCCTCGAAAAACGCCCCTGCGGGAGCTGACCGAACAGCCTCGACCATTCGCCAGTCAGGCTAGACTCAGGCCAGCCCGCCGCGGATTGGCCCGTGGCACTTCCCAGCCACAGCTTCGAACGGCCGGCGCCTCACGCAGCGACGGTCTACTCTGCGCAAGGACGTGATCGCCGCATGAGCCTGCACCGTCGCACCCGGCCCACCCTGCTCCCGGAACCGCACCGGCGCCACGCGCCGTCGCAGCGCCTGGGCTGGCTGGTGGTGGCCGTGTGGCTGGTCGCAGCGGTTCGGGGGCTGCTGATGCTCAGCGCCCAGCCCCTGATCGCCATGGCGAACAACTATGACCAGGTGCGCTATTCGGCCTGCCTGGGTATTTTCCCGCTGCGGCCGGGCGAGGATCCGACCGCCATCACCTACCAGGCGCCACTGGAAACCTTCGCCTTCCAGGAGGTTCACGGCGCGCCGTGCTACCTGAGCTCGGATCACCTGTTCCAGGGCGCCGCCGTCGGTCTGTTTCACGCGATGAGTGGGTTCGGGCACGACAACGCCTATTCGGTGCGCTGGCTCGGCGGCCTGCGCTGGCTGGCGTGGGTGCTGGTCGTTGCCGCCATCTCGCGGGCGCTGTGGCGTGAGCGGCGGCCGGCGCTCGCGCTGGCCAATGCACTATGGCTCGCCGCGCTCGGATTCGATCCCGTCAATTCGGTCTACCTGAACACGTTCTACGCCGAAGCCGGGGCGGTGTTTTTTGCCTACCTCGTGGTGGCGCTGTGCACGTTGACGGCCGTGCGCCCGAGTCTGCTGCGCTGCGCGGCACTGGCCCTGGCCGCCGTGTTGCTGGCGCTGTCGAAGATGCAGCATCTGGCGCTGCCACTGTTCCTGGCAGGCGCGCTGGCGCTTTGCGCGCTGCGACAACGGCCGCTGTGGCCGGCCGCGATTGCCTTGCTGATCGGCGGATCAGCCGGCCTGCTGCTGCAATGGCAGCAGAGCCAGCGCAACACGGCCCTGTTCGAGGGCATCGCCACCGTGAACAACGCCAACCTCGTCTTGAGCGCCCTGCTGCCGGCGTCCTCGTCACCCGAGGTCGCTGCGGAGCGACTGGGGCTGCCGCCGGCATGTGCCGCGTATGCCGGCTACACGGTGTACCGCCTGACTGTACCCGCGGAGACGGCCTGCCCCGGCATCGGCGATTTCCGCCGCACGCGGATGCTGGCCCTGCTGCAAACCGAACCGGTCACGCTGGCGCGCGTCGTGGCCGCGGTTCCGCCGCAGCTGCTGCCCTGGCAACCCCGGTACCTCGGCATGGTTGCCGGACGCGACATGGCCAAGGTGCCCGGCAAGTTCCATTCGATCGACCGGCCGCTGGCCGCGCGGCCATGGCTGGTATGGCCGCTGCTGCTGGTGGCACCGCTCGCCTGGCTCGGCCTGCTGCTCGGACGGAATGTGGCGCCTTCAGCCCTGGCATTTGCTGCTCTGTGCGCGACCGTCGCCATCAGCGTTCCGGTCGTGAGCGTTTTCGGTGACGGCATTTCCGAACTGGCCAAACACGCGCACCTGGCACTCAACGCCAGCTGTGCCTTCGTGCTCTGCGCCCTGTTCGCACGGCCCTGGCCACGGAAAAAGTCCGGCACCGGTTTCCGGGACGCGCGCGCCCTGCGCTGAGCGCGGCCACCACACAAGTTTCATCATCGCTCCGCACAATCGCCGGACCGGCCGCGCGTGACGGCTGTGGAGCACGCTGTCATGGATCGATCCCACCGTCTCGTGGCCCTGCTGCTGGGGTTCGCTTTCGTCCTGGGTTTCGCGCGCGCAGTGGCGCTCATCGGGCACGATCCGGTCTACGCCATCGCCAACAGTTTCGACCAGGCGCGCTACACCGGCTGCTTTGATCTGTTCCCCGATCGCCCTGTCCCCATCCGACCTGACGAGAACAGCCCCAACGCGCCGTTCGAGGATTACCGCTACCAGGCCAATCCGGTGAAGCTGTGCTACCTGTCGACCGAGCTCCTGCCGCAGGCCCTGGCGAACGGCGTCTACCGTGTCGAAGCGATGGCCACGGGTACCCGGACGCATTCCGTGCGCTGGATGGGCACCTTGCGCCTGGTCGCCCTCACGGCACTGGCCGGATGGTTCTGCCGCGCCTGGTGGCGCCGCGGCAACCGGTTTGCCGCGTCCGCGAACGCGGCCCTCTTCGCCCTGGTGCTCACGGACCCGGCCAACACGATGTACTTCAACACCTTCTACGCCGAGGCGACCGCGCTGACGGTGGCCTATGCGCTGGTCAATGGCGTCCTGTTGTGCTGGAACCAGGCGCCCGACCGCCGGCGCGTGCTGTGGCTGGCCCTGGGCGCCTTGCTGTTGTCCCTGAGCAAGATCCAGCACCTGGTGCTGCCGCTGGCGCTGGCAGTGGGCGTGATCGCATTCGGTGCCTGGCACCGTCGGACGCTGCCCTGGCAAGGTGCGGCCCTGCTGGCCGGCGCCATCCTGGGCGCTCTCGTCCAGTGCGGACAGCTCGGCCGCGACGATCCGATGATGCGGTCGATCCGCTCCTTCAACCGGGCGCATGTGGTGTTCACCGGCCTGCTGCCCGCCGTGCGCGATCCGGCGCCCGTCATCGCACGCCTGGGGCTGCCGGCGCACTGCATCGCTTATGTCGGAAAGATGGCCTGGCAGATGCCCGGCATGCCGGAGGATGTCTGCCCCGGTATCGGGCAGGTCGGGCGTCTGGACGTCATCGGCGAACTGGCGCGCGAGCCGGCGGCGGCCATCCGCTATGCGCTGAATGGGCTGCAGGCCCTGGATCCCTGGCTGCCGAAAAACCTCGGGCACGTCGAAGGGGCGATCCTGGGCAAGCTTCCGGCGCATCACCTCACGCTCAACGGAGTACTGCGCGATGCCGCGCCGTTGCGCTACTTGGTGTTCCTGCTGCCGTTCGCCGGGGTGGTACTGGCGCTGCGCCGCGGTGACGGGATGGGCCTGCTGGCCGTGCTGACCGCCACGCTGATGGCCGCCACGTTCACCATCACCCTGCTCGGCGACGGCACGGCCGACGTGGCCAAGCAGGGTCACCTGATCTTCAACGCGGCGCTGGCATTCGCCCTGGTGGTATCGGCCGGGCTGGTGACGGCGACGGTGCGGCGCGAAGGCCCGCACCCGATGGCGCCAGTCCCACGTTGAGTCGTTGCCTCAGCGCACCGAGTGGATACCGTCGATCTCCACCAGCAGCTCTTCACGGCAGATGTCGCCGAGCAGGATCAGGCGGGGGATTTCCGGTGGAAGGTAACCGCCCAGAGCGGCCTCGACCCGCGTGAGATCCTCGCGGTGACGCACGTAGGCCTTGAGCACGCTGTTGCGGTCAAACGCCGGCAGGTTGCCGGCACTCTTGAGCAGGCTGCCGAGGTTGGCGAAGGTTTCACGCAGCTGCGCCTGAAGGTCGCCGGTGTGCTGCGAATCATGCCCGACCACGGCCGCGGTGCCGGAGATATGCAGTTGCGGCGTCGCGGTCGGGCCGCGCATGGCCCGGGCGAAGGTGGGCGGCGTCGGACCGAACTGGCGCGGATAGCACCAGGCGCTGGTCTGGCGCGGGTTCTCGACCGCCGTGCCCGGCACGCGGGACGCCAGCCAGTACACCTGCAGCACGGGGACGCCGTCGCTGCGTCCGATTGCGCTGGCGGCCGGGAAATACGTGCCCAGTTCACGCGTGCCGGCGGACCGGCCCGTGCAGAAATGCTTGTAGCGCTCGGCGTCACCGGCGCCTTCGTTGATGGCCGCGAGGTAGTTCCACACCCGCAGCAGGTGCGGCCAGCGCCCGCCCCTGGCGAACGCCGAAAGACTGCTGTACGCCGCCTCGGTCGCCGTCGCGACGTCCGGAAAGTCGGCCTCGGCAACCTCGATCGCGCCGAAGCAATAGTCGTTCGTGGACGACCAGCGCACGCGGCCGGCGACACCGTGGCTGATCGGGCCCGGCGCACGCCACACTTCCAGCGGCGCGCGATCCTGCAACGGCTCCAGGCCGACGCGCAGGTATCGCGGGTCATCGCCGGTGGGCGGTGCGTCCCGGCCAAATCCCAGGACGGCGAGGACGTCGTCCTGGCGCAACAGGTCGGCCAGGTCGTTGCGGGCGTACTCGACGTGCAACAGCGGCAGGTCACTCATGCGGGCAAAGCCCCGCAGCTACGCCTCGCACGGGCGCGATGGTGTGGACAGGCATATCAAACCGGTGTCTTGGCCGGCAGGGCCGGCGCAGGCAAAACCCTATGATACACTCGCCGGCCCTGTGGGCTGCCGCGACGGCGCCCTGACCTGAGCGGATCCCATGTCGGAACTTACTCCTGCCGAGCACGAGCTGGCCGAGCTGCTTGTTGCCAGCCTGAACCTGGACGGTGTCACCGCCAGCCAGATCCAGCCCGAAGCGCCGCTGTTCGGCGGCGAACTGGGCCTGGATTCGATCGACGCACTGGAAATCGCGCTGGCCGTGTCCAAGCGCTATGGTTTCCAGCTGCGCTCGGACAACGACGACAACAAGCGCATCTTCGGCTCCCTGCGCGCCCTGTCGGCGCATATCGAGCAGAATCGCACCACCTGAGCGCCTCGCTGGGGTGAGCACCGTGCGGCCGGCAATGGCCGACGCCGCGCCTCGCGCGGCAATGGTCCTGCGCCCGGCTCTCCGCGTTTTCACGCCGGATCCACCGGCGTCGTGCCGCCCTCGAAGGCCATTCGCGACTGCCGCCGGCGTTCACGCAGATCCGCCCACCAGCGACGGAAATCCAGCAGGCTGCCGATCGCGTAGAAGGTCTTGAAGACACGCAGCCGTGCAAGCACCGGGGCACTGTCAAAGACGTCGCCCGCCAGCATCGATATCACGCCTTCTTCGACGCGCCAGTAGTTGCGCGGATTGGCGAACAGCGATCGCATCACCGGCGAATTGAAGCGGTAGATGAACCACGAGAACACACGGATACCGCGCCGGATGCGGACATCGTAGGCCGCCTGCAGCGCCGCCTCGCGCGCAGGATCGCGCAGGATCGCGTCAACCATCGCCGCCGCGTGCTTGCCACTGTGCATGGCCAGGTACACGCCGGAGGAGAAGATCGGATCGACGAAGGCATAGGCGTCGCCGACCATCACATAGCCCGGCCCGCACATGCGCTGCGAGGTATAGGAATAATTCCCGGTGACGCGGACTTCGTTGACGATCTTCGGCTCGCCGATGCGGGCCCAGGCCTCCGGCATCTGCTTGAGCGTGTCAAGGAGGAACTCGGTGGTGCGGCCGCGACGCTGCTTGAGGTAGCCGGGGAAACACACACAGCCAATGCTCATCAGGCCGTCACGCAACGGGATGAACCAGCACCAGCCGTGCTCGAAACGGTAGATGCTGATATTGCCGGCATCCTCGCCGGGACGCCGTTCGACACCGTCGAAGTGGGCGAAGATCGCCGCGCTCTGGTGCTTCTCGTTCTTGACCTTGATCTTCATCGCGTTGCCCAGCAGCGTGTCGCGGCCGCTGGCATCGACGAGGTAGCGGGCGCGCACGGTCAGCGCCTCGCCGGTCTCCACCTTGCACCGGGCCTGGCAGCCGCCACCCGGGAGAAAGTCCACTTTTTCAACCTTGACGCCTTCGCGGGCATCGGCACCCAGGCGCCGGGTGTTTTCGAACAGGACGCGGTCGTAGTCCTCGCGCTTGACCTGGAACGCGAAGGGCTTGGTATTGCCCAGCGCACGGCGGAAATGGAAAGTGTGGAACTTGTCGGCCTGTTGCGGGAAGTCCGCGCCCAGCTTGAGCACCCCGATGTCGCGCACCTGCTCCATCACGCCGAGCTCTTCCAGGATCGGCATATTGGCCGGCAACAGGGATTCGCCGATATGGAAACGGGGATGGTGTTCTTTCTCCAGGATCACCACCTGCCAGCCGCGTTGCCGCAGCATCGCGGCGGTGGTCGATCCGGCGGGCCCGCCGCCGACCACCAGCACATCACAATCGAGTACCGCGTCGGATTTCACGTCGCCTTGCACTTCTTGCATGGGAACTCCCGCCTCGTCGAGACCGCCCGTATCATAGCGCCCGCCGCGCGTCCGCCGGGGCCGCGGCGGGCGCCGTGGCCGGCGTGCGTCATTTTGTCTGCCTGTCCCGAGGTTCCTGCCCCGCATGCCGCCAGATCTCCCTTTGCCACAGCCGGCCTGGCGCGACCGTCTCTTCGCCCTGCTTCTCATCGCCTATTTTCCGCTCCTGGTCACCGCACTGGTGACGCGCCGCGCGGTGCTGTCCATCGCCGCGGGACTGGTACTCCTGAGCGTGCTGCTATGGCCTTCGCTGATCCGCGGCGGCCGCGTGGCCTGGACGTTCTGGGGCCTGAGCGCCGCGGGCGGCGCCGCGCTGATCGTCCACGGCAACGCGGACGCCGCACTGCTGCTCTTGCCGGTGCTGATCAACGCGGCCATCGCCGGCTTCTTCGCCCGGACCCTCCTGCCCGGAAACCGCCCGCTGGTGGCGCGGGCGATCGTCGCGATCGAAGGCGAGGAACGCCTGGCCCTGCCCGGCGTCGCGGGCTACGCCCTGGGCCTGACCTGGGCCTGGGCCATCGTCCTGGGCGCGCAAGCCCTGGTGCTGCTGGCCGGCGCCGTGCTGGCCGTGCCCGGCGGCATCCTCGACGACCTGGGGATCGCGCCGGCGTTTGCGGTCTCGCGCGACACCTTCATCTGGTACGGCCACGTCGGCAGCTACGGCGTGATTGCCCTGTGTTTTGCGGCGGAATTCGCCTATCGGCATTGGCATTTGCGGCATTTACCACATTTGAGCGCACGCCAGTTCGCGAGCAATCTGAGCCGCAACTGGCGCAGCATCGTCCACCAGGCCGACTGAGCCGGCGCCGTTCGCGCATCCGGCTCGACTTGCCGGTGCGGCGCAAACCCGCGATCCTTGCCCGCCGCATCACGTTCCGTGTTTTCAACGCCGCAAGCCATGTCCGCGCAGACCTACCAGGAATCCTTCCGCATCCCGGCGACCCATCCGAGCCTGCCCGGCCATTTTCCGGGGAATCCCGTCGTTCCCGGCGTGGTGATCCTCGACCAGGTGGCCGGAGCGCTCGAACGCTGGCGGGGTACGCCGCCCGCCGGCTTGCCGCAGGTGAAATTCCTGCTCCCGCTGCTGCCCGGGCAGGAAGCGCAGCTGGACCTGACCGACGGCGCCGGGCGCCTGCGCTTCCACGTGCGCCATGCCGATCGCGTCATCGCCACCGGCGAGGTGCAGCTGGCATGAGCCAACCGCATTGGACCGACCGTCCCGAAGGCGGTGGTCGTTTCGCGATCTGGCTGATCCGCTCGATCGCCCTGTACGGCGGCCGCGGAATCGCCCGCCTGCTGCTGTATCCGATCACCCTGTATTTCTACTGGCGCCGGGGCCCTGAACGCGAGGCATCGCGCGCGTTCCTGACCCGCGTGCTGGGCCGGCCCGCACGCACGCTGGATGTGATGCGCCATATCCACCGCTTCGCCGGTGTCATCCTGGATCGCGTCTTCCTGCTGGCCAGTGACGACTGCCGCCGCTTCCAGGTCAACGTCCACGGGCTGGACCTGCTGCTCCAGGCCTACGGACAGGGGCGCGGAATCCTGATGCTCGGCTCGCACGTCGGCAGCTTCGAGATCCTGCGCGTGCTGGCGCGCGAGCGGCCGGAGGTGAAAGTCCGCGTCGTGCTGGACAAGTCGCAGACGCCCGCCGTGACTGACCTGCTGCAGGCACTCAACCCGGCGATCGCCGCGACGGTGATCGATGCCTCGGTCGGCGGCACGCATATCGTGCTTGCGCTCAAGGAGGCCGTGGAAGAAGGCGCGCTGGTGACACTGCTGGCCGACCGGGCGCGCCCGCATGAACCCACGCGCACGGCGCTGGTCCTGGGTGAGCCCGCACCGCTGCCGGTAGCCCCCTACCTGATCGCCTCCGTGCTCAAGACACCGGTACTGCTGTGCTTCGGCCTGTATCGCGGCGGCAACCGCTACGATCTGTATTTCGAGTCATTTTCTGATTGTATAGAAATACCCCGCACCGAGCGCAACCAGCGCCTGGATGCGTGGCTCGCCCGCTATGCCGAACGGCTGGAGCACTATGCGCGCCTGGATCCCTATAACTGGTTCAACTTCTATGATTTCTGGCATAGCGATCGCGTTGACGTGCCTGCTGCCGCCAACGGCGAGCCTCGCCGCGCCTGAGTCGGCCGCACCGCCGGATCCCGCGGCGCTGGTCGCGCGCCTCAGGCGCGACGCGCCGGCGCTCACCCCCTACCGCGAGATCCGCTTCGTGCAGATGCTCGATGCACCACTGCTCCTTGCCGGGGAACTTGCGTACGACGCCGACGGCACCCTCGTCAAACGCGTCACTGCGCCCTATTCCGAGACCACCAGGATCGCCGGTTCCCAGGTGACGATCGAGCGCAAGGGCAAGCCGCGCCGCAGCTTTTCGCTCAAGCGGGCTCCGGCGCTGGCCGGGTTCCTGGAAAGCTTCGGCGCGACGCTGGCCGGGGACGCCGCGCGCCTGGCGCGCAGCTACACACTGGCGAGCACCGGCAATGCCACGCGCTGGCAGCTGGATCTGGCGCCGCGGGATGCGGCCCTTTCCAAGCACGTCACCCGGGTCCGGATCGACGGCAGCGGCGACACGCCACGCTGCTTTCGCGTCGAGGAAGCCGGCGGCGACAGCAGCTTCCTGCTGGTCGACACCCTCGCCGCCCACGCACTGGCGGAAACCCCCACCCCGGCGGCACTCGACCAGCTGTGCCGGACCAGCCCATGAGCACCCGGGCCAGGGCCGGCCTGCTGCTCCTGTGGCTGGGCGTCCTGGGCGCGCTGCTCGCCTACGTGGTGACGACACTCCGGGTCAGCACCGACCTGCGCAATTTCATGCCGCCGGCACGCACGCCGGAGCAACGCCTGCTGCTGGAGGAGATCGGCGAAGGGCCAGGCTCGCGGCTGCTGCTCCTGGCCCTGTACGGGGATACCCCGGACCGTCTGGCGGAGGTTTCCAAACGCCTGGTGCCGGCGCTGCGCGGGGATGCCCGGTTCGTACGCGCCCTTAACGGCGATACGGATTTGTCTGCCGTCGGCGACGACTTTCTGCCGTACAGGTATCTGCTCAGCCCGCGATTTGACGAACACCCGCTGGACGCCGACCAGTTGCGCGACGAACTGCAGCAGCGGCTGGAAGACCTGGGCTCGCCGGCAGGCGCCTGGATCAAACCGCTGCTGGCGCGGGATCCCACGCTGGAGACGCTTCGCCTGGCCGAAGCCTGGGCGCCCCCGGCCGAACCGGAACGCTACGGCGATGTCTGGTTCACCCGCGATGGCCGCTCGGCCCTGCTCCTGGTGGAAACCCAGGCCGCGGGCTTCGACCCGGCGGGCCAGTCCGCGGCCCTGGCCTCGCTGCAACGGCACCTGGCCGACGCGGCAACCGGCACGCAGGCGCGCTGGGAGATCAGCGGACCGGGCGCATTCACGGTTGCGATCAATCACCAGACCAGCACCGAGGCCAACCGGATCGGCAGGGTCGATTCGATCGGCTTCGTCCTGTTGCTGCTCCTGGCCTACCGGCGGGTCGGCACGGTGATGGCCGGTGCCCTGCCCCTGGTGACTGGCGGCCTGGCCGGCATGGCGGCACTGACGCTGCTCTTCGGCGGCGCGCACGGCATCACGCTGGCGTTTGGATTCACCTTGATCGGCGTGGCGCAGGACTACCCGATCCATCTCTTCAGCCATCTGCGCGAAGGCACCTCTGCACTGGCAGTGGCGCGTCGCCTCTGGCCGACACTGGCAACGGGCGTGGCGTCCACCTGCATCGCCTACCTGGCCTTCCTTGCCTCGGGCGTGGACGGTCTGGAGCAGCTGGCGGTCTTCACTATCGTCGGTCTTGCCACGGCCGCACTGACCACGCGCTATGGTCTGTCCCGCCTGCTCGGCGGACGCCCCCACGATGCGGCGCAGTCGCCGCGCCTGGCCCAGCTGTCGCGCCGGGTCGCGGCCCTCCCCCGGCCCTGGTGGCTGGCACCGCTGGTGGGTGGCGTGGCGATCGCCGTATGCATCGGCGCCGGGCGCACGCCCTGCTGGGAGAACAATCTCGCGGCTTTGACGCCGGTTGCCCCCGCCCTGGTCCAGCGCGACGCCGCGCTGCGCGCCGAGCTGGGCGCGCCGGACGTGCGCTACCTGCTGGTGATCGAAGGCGCCGATGCGGAAACCGTGCTACGCCGCAGCGAGCAGCTGGACGCACCGCTTGCGGCACTGCAGACCGCCGGCGCACTGGACGGCTATGAGCTGCCCTCGCGCTACCTGCCCAGCCAGTTCACCCAGCGCGCCCGCCAGGAGCGCCTGCCGGACGCGACAACCTTGCGGCAACAGCTGGCGACAGCAAGCCAGGAGCTGCCGTTCAAGACCGACCTCTTCGCCCCCTTCCTCGCGGATGTCGAAGCCGCACGCACCGCCGCGCCTGTCGACGCCGCACGGTTCAGCGACAGCCCCCTGGGATTGCGGCTGCGTGCCGTCCTGCAGTCCCGTGGCGATCACCACATCGGGCTGGTCAGCCTGATCGGCGTGCACCAACCCCAGGCCCTGGCGCAGCTGGCCGCCACGCCCGACAGCGCGGTGCGCCTGCTGGATCTCAAACAGGCTTCCGAATCGCTGGTGGCCGCCTACCGGACGCGCGTCCTGTGGTCGCTGGCGGTGGCCTCCGTGCTGCTGGTCGGCGTCGTTGCGCTCGCCCTGCGACGGGTCGGCCGCATCCTGCGCGTGGTGCTGCCGATGGCGCTCACCACGCTGGTCATCCTGGCCTGCCTGCGCGCCGGCGGCGTCAGCCTGACCCTGTTCCACCTCGTGGCGCTGATCCTGGCGGCGGGCCTGGGCCTGGATTACGCCCTCTTTTTCGAACACGTCGAGGACGACGAACGCGAGCAACGGCGCACCCTGCACGCCATCCTGGTGTGCAGCGCCAGCACCTTCCTGGTGTTCCTGCTGCTGGCCTTGTCGACACTGCCGGTGCTGCGCGCGATCGGCGTTACTGTCACGATCGGCGTCGTGTCGAACTTCATCCTTGCGCTGCTCCTGTCCGGACGCCAGAAGGTGCCATCCCGTGGATAGATCCCAATGGGAACATTTGATTCCGCACGCGGGCGCCATGTGCCTGCTCGACCAGGTCGTCGCCTGGGACGCCCAGACCCTGCACGCACGCAGTGCCTCGCACCGGCGGCTGGACAACCCGCTGCGCAATGGTGACAAGCTGCGCGCGGTGCACGCCTGCGAGTACGGCGCCCAGGCCATGGCCGTACATGGCGGCCTTTGCGCCCGGGCCGCCGGCGAAACGGCAGCGCCGGGTTTCCTCGTCGCGCTACGCCAGGTGCAGCTGACGGTGGCCCGGCTGGACGATCTCCCCGGTGACCTGGACGTCTATGTCGAACGCCTCCTCGCCGGCCCCGACAGCTGGCAATACGGGTTCCGCGTCGAACACGCCGGCAGGGTGCTGGCCCAGGGACGTGCGGCCGTGGTCAATCGCAGCGCGGGCGGGGCAGAGGAACCGGCATGAACGCACCAAACCGCAGGGCGCTGGTGACCGGCGGCAGTGGCGATATCGGCGGTGCGATCTGCGCAGCGCTGGCGCAACAGGGCCTGCACGTCATCGTACATGCCAATCGCGCGCCGGACCGGGCGCAACAGGTGGTGGACGCCATCTGCAAACAGGGCGGCACCGCCGAGGCCATTGCCTTCGACCTCGCCGATGGCGATCAGACACGCGCCGCGATCGAGCAACTCCAGTCATCCGGCCCGGTCACCACCCTGGTTCACAACGCCGGCATTCACGACGACGCGCCCATGGCCGGCATGCAGCCTTCCCAATGGACGCGCGTGATCGATGTTTCGCTGCACGGGTTCTTCCACGTCACGCAGCCGCTGCTGCTGCCGATGAACCGTGCCAGGCACGGGCGCATCGTTGCTATCTCATCCGTAGCAGCCGTACTCGGCAACCGCGGCCAGGCCAATTACGCCGCGGCCAAGGCCGGGTTGCACGGCGCGGTGAAATCACTTGCGCGCGAGATGGCCTCGCGCGGCGTGAGTGTCAACGTCGTGGCGCCCGGTGTGATTGAAGGCGGCATGGCGCGCGAGAGTTTCCCGCCCGAGCAGATCCGGCAGCTGGTGCCGGCCGGGCGTGCGGGCAAGGCAGAGGAAGTCGCCGCGCTGGTCGCATTCCTGTGCAGCGATATCGCCGGCTATATCAACGGGCAGGTGATCGGCATCAACGGCGCCATGGGGTGACGCGGCAACTTACTTGCCGGTCATGCGCTTGAGCAGGGTGCTGTAGAACTTGCCGGTGGCATCGTCCTCGACCGTGCCGGCGACGCGTTCGGCGTCGGCGAATACCTTGCGGAACTCCGCCTGGCTGGCCTGGGCCGTACCGTAGAAATACCAGTCGTGCTGGCGATTCCAGCTCATCGCTGCCACCAGTTCCGCCTTGCCCTTGGCCAGTTCGCGCATGCGTTCCTCCGCCAGGTCAAAGCGCGCTTCCTGGCCGGCATTGGGCAGCGCATCCTCCCGCGAAGGTTCGTAGAAGAGCGACACCACCATCAGCTGCGGCATCTGCTGGAGTTTCTCCGTCGGGAAATCCTCGCGGTATTCCCACACGATCGGCTTGCCCTGGTGCTCGGCGCTCGCCCGCGCCCAGTTGCCCGCACGCGCCGAACCCCGTGACGGACTGTTGGAAAACGCCGGCGCATCGGCGGATTTTTCCGGCGGCGGCGCCATGTTGGACTGGCCGCATGCGGCCAGCATCAGGCAGACAGGAATCAGTCGTCGTTTCATGACGGCATTGAGCCCGCTGCCGCCGGCACGGTCAAGCGAACGCGGGCCCGCTTGAGCAGCGCGTCACGCCTTCCGTCTGCCAGGCGGGCCCCTCGAAGAGTTCCGGCGCGAGGGAGGCATCACCCAGGTCTTCCGGGGCCGCCAGGTGCGGGCAGGCCCGCTGTGCCCGCGCCACGATCCCGGCCGCCAGGTTCTGCAACATGTTCACATTGTCGCGGATGCGTTGTTGCGCCGTGGCCTGGTCGAGCACGTCATGCAAGGTTGCATTGAGCGCATGGAACCAGTCCAGACGGCCCTGGTCGAGCATCACCGCCGGATTGCGGCCCTCGCTCACCGCCAGCCAGTCGCGGAAGAAGGCCTGCATGCGCAGGTTCAACGCGCTCGCCGATTCCAGGTCCGTGCGCAACGCGCCGAGGAACCGCAGGTCGGTCAGCCGGTTCTGGAAAACGATCTGGCACAGCACGCCCCAGTAATAGGCGTAGTCCCAGATCACTTTGACCGGCATGATCTGCGCGTCGCCGAAGAGCGGATACTGGTCGCGATAAAGGGAGAGCGTGTTTTCGTAGAACGAAAAGTAGAACTGCTCGTACAACTTCGCATACGGCGCCACCGGCGTGCCGGCGCGATCATGCGCAATCAGCTCGGTGATGTAGGTGTTGCTGATGCCGATGAAGTCGCTGCCCGGCGAGTAGAAGGGATCAAGGAAGACACCCGCCTCGCCGGTGAGCGCCCAGCGGTCGCCGGAAAAGACTTGCCGGCAGCCGTAGGAGAAGCCGCGCAGGAACAGGAAATCCATCAGTTTGTCGCTGCGCTTGTCGCATTCACGCCAGACCAGCGGCTGGAAGCGCCTAAGCCAATCCATCGCGCGCTCGAAGGTGTTCATGGTGTGCAGGGGATGCATCGCCGCATCGCACACGATACCGACCGAGTGGGCGCCGGACCCCAGCGGAATCAGCCACACCCAGTAGCCGGGCCCGCACAGGTGATTGGTGGAACGCCAGCGCTCCGGCGGCTGGCATTCGGTGCGCCAACGCTCGTCGTTGCACCACGCGTCGATCTCGAGCTTGTCGTCGATGCGGAACCACACCGCATTGGCATCGTGCCCGTTGGCCTGCGCGAGCCCGAGCTTGCGCTTGAGCAGGCCGGCACGGCCACTGGCGTCGATCACCCAGCGCGCACGCCGGTGGTGCATCGTTCCCTCGTGCTCGAAGCCGATGCGGTGTTCCTCGTTGCCAGTGGCCAGGTCCACGGTGCGCACGACGGCACCGTCGTGAAACGCCATTCCGGCGGCGCGGACGCGCTCGCCGAGGTGATTTTCCAGGATGCCTCGGTCAATCTGGAAACTGGGCGTGGGCAGCACCCGGCGCACGCCCAGTTCCGTCAGTGCGGGCAGGTCTTCCCGGCCTTCGCTGAAGAAGAACCGGAATCCGAACTTGCGGATGTGCGCCGAATCCAGGTGCCCGCGCAAGCCCAGCACTTCGCCGAAGTAGTGCGCGCCGATTTCGACCGTGGACTCGCCGACCTTGTGCGCCGCCAGCGGCAACGGATGGCGCCGCCGCTCGATGATCTCGATCGACAAGTCGGAAAATCGCTGCCGCAGCTGCAGTGCCAGGCACAGCCCCGCCAGTCCTCCACCCAGTATCACGACATCGCGCTGCACGGTATCCATCTGCGCCCTCGTCTGGATTGCGGGTTGATTGCTTACTGCCGGCTCTCACCCAGGGCGGCGCCGGCCGCGTGCTTTCCCGGATGGCGCCCTCGCATGAAAGCCATCAGCAGTGGCGTGGACATCACCGTGGTGAGGATGGCCATCACCATCAACATGGTGAAGATCTCCTTGCCGATCACACCGACATCCAGGCCGATCTTCATCACGATCAGTTCCATCAGGCCGCGCGCATTCATCATCGAGCCCACGGCCATGGATGAGTGCCAATCCATGCCGCTCCAGCGCGCACCCGCCAGCCCGCCCACGATCTTGCCGATGATCGCCGCACCCAGGATCAGGCCGAGCGCACCGAAGCCGGTGCCGCCAAAGGCATCCGGAGTCGTGTTCAACCCGGCCAGTGCGAAGAACACCGGCATCAGGACCACGATCGCCATGTACTCGAGCCGTTCGACCAGGGTGTGCAGAAGGCGATCATCGCGCGGCAGGCAGGCACCGAACAGAAATGCCCCGAACACGGCATGCAGCTGCAACCACTGCGTCACCGCTGCAAAGACAAACGTGATGACCAGCAGCAGGGCGAGCACCATGCCGTCGGGCTTGCCGTCGCTGGCGTGGCGCTGCAGGACGCGCGAGATGAGCGGGCGGACCACGCCGAAGGCCAGGCCGACCACCACGACCAGGCCGATGACGGTGCGGCCGAAGCCGACCCAGCCGTGATCGAGGGAAATGAGCGCTACGACGAGGGCCAGGATCACCCATGCGAGCACGTCGGTGACGGCCGCCGAGGCCAGCGACAGCTGGCCGACCGGCGTATGGGTCATGTGCGTGTCCTTGAGGATGCGCGCCATCACCGGGAACGCCGTGATGGCCATCGACGCGGCCATGAACAGCGCGAAGGGCCAATAGCTCACCCCGTCGGGCGCAAACCTCGGATGCAGCATGGGCGAAATGGCAAGTCCCAGCAGCATCGGCAGAACGACCGTCAGCACGCCAACGCGCGTCGCCGCAATCATCTGCGTGCGCACCCCGGTGGGCATGCGCATCTCCGCACCGACGACGAACATGAAGATGACCAGCCCCAGCTGGCTCAAGCCCGTCAGTGCGCCCAGGCTTTCCCTGGCAAAAAGCGCGGCATGGAGCTCCTGGGCCAGGGCGCCGAACACGATGGGGCCGAGCATGATGCCGGCAAGCATCTCGCCGATCACCGCGGGTTGGCCGAGATAGCGCAGCAGCAGTGCCAGCACGCGTGCCGTGCCCAGGATGACGATGAGCTGCAGCAGCAATGGACTATGGGACATCGACGGATCTCGGCCAGGAAAGTCGAAAGACGTCTTGCAGTAGCGGCATCGCGACCGCGAACACCAAACCTACCAGCTAACGCCGGTATCGGGTAGCCAGCCGGAGCCTATTCCGAATCAAGCAGGTGGATCGGCGTGACGCGCGCGCGCCGGTAGCTGCGGACCACGGAACCCGCCTCGACCACACGGCCCACCACGTGGCTGGTGATGCGGCAGAAGTCGCGCAGCGGCTTGAAGTGGCTGCGGCGGAATTCGCCCGCATAGCGCGATTCGATCGGGATGGCGGCTACCCGGGTTCCCAGCCGGCGGGCCGCTTCAATGAGGATATCCGCCTCGAACACGAAGCCTTCCGGCACCACGTCAACCGCCAGGCGCATCACATCGCGCGGGTACCAGCGCTGGCCGCTCTGGCTGTCGAGGAGGCGCTGGCCGACGGCCCAGGCGATGCCCCAGTCGGCGATGTCATTGGCAATGCGGCGGATGCGCGGCTGGCGTTCGCGCCCGATCAGGCGCGCACCGACCACGATATGGCCCGGCAACTGCGCCGCCGCGGCGGCCAGACGCGGAATGTCCTCGGGTGAATGCTGGCCGTCGCCATCGAGCGTCACCACGCCATCGACGGGAAGTTCCAGTGCGCGCCGGAATCCCGCGCGCAGGGCATTGCCCTTGCCACCGGGGCGGTCGTGACGGATCAGCTCGATCGGCAAGCCCTCCAGGGCGGCGATGGTGCCATCGGTGGAACCATCGTCGATCACGATGACCGGCGCGGCGTGGCGCAATGCACCTTCCACTACCGCACGGATAGCACGCTCTTCGTTCAGCGCCGGAATCACGGCGCCGATGCGCAGGCTCATGGGGATACCTCCACGGCCAGGGACAGTCCCGGCCCGGCACCGACGACCACCCGCCTGTTGGCGTGCCCGGCCAACGCCTCGAGGAACGGAAGGCTGGCCGCCGCGCCACTGCGTTGCTGGTAGCGCCGTGCCCAGTCCGTAGCGGGCACGGTGGCGTGTGCCTCATCCTGGCAGCGCTCCAGCACCAGCCGGGTGCCATCGGCGCCGGGCCGGTCCGGCGTGAGCACCAGCGCCATCGCAAATCCGATGTCATAGGGAATGACCGGCTTCATCGGCCCGGCCGAGGGCGTGTCGTACACAGCCAGCAACACGGCGTCTTCGTTGTCCACCGCCTGGCACGCGGCCTCGAGCAGGGCAGCGCCGAAAGTGTCGCTCCAGGCGCTCAGCGCGGTCGACGGCGCGCGGCATCCGGTCGCGATGCTCCAGTAGCCGACGGCGGCGTTGTGAACGGAATTGTGGAACTTGGTCGGCGACAGCTCGAGCGGCGCGCTCGCCAGCGTGGCGCACATGTAGTCCGTGATGGCGATATCGCCCTGGCTGGAGCCGAAAATGCACGGCAGCAGCGCCGGATCGGCGCCCGCCATGGCGCAGGCTTCCGACGCCGCCTGCGCCGCGTAGAGCACGCTGTCGGGCGCCCGCCGGCGTTCCGCGGCGGGAAGCAGGGGCGGCGCCGGCCGCTGAAGGATCCGCTCGTCCGGCTCGGCCGCGCCCCGCAGTGCGTCGATACTGGCCGGCCAACCGGGTAATCCTGGCCCACACAGGCCGACGCCACTCACGCGCAGGTGACAGGCCAGGCTCATGCGGGATCTCCCTGGCCAAACAGCAGCGCCGCGTTGTTACCGCCAAAACCAAATGAATTGGACAGTGCCACCTGGATGTCGCGCGTCTCATTACCCAGGGCCAGCTGCGGGCCGCAGGCCCGATCCGGATGCGTGCAATGGAGACTGCCCGGCACGAACCCCTCGCGCATCGCCGTGAGCGTGGCAACCGCTTCGACAATACCCGCGGCGCCCAGCGCGTGACCCGTCCATCCCTTGGTCGAGCTGGCGCGCGTGGTGGCGGGGAACATGGCCGCGACCACTGCCGCTTCGACCGCGTCGTTGGCAGGCGTGGCCGTCCCGTGCATATTCACATAATCCACTTGTTCGGTCCCCAGGCCGGCCCGCGCCAGCGCATCGGTAATGGCCAGGCGCGCACCAAGGCCTTCCGGGTGCGGCGAGGACATGTGGTGCGCATCGCTCGATTCCCCCCAGCCGATCAGCCGCGGCGCGGACGGTGCCGCGTCGGCACGCTCCAGGATCGCAAACCCGGCAGCCTCGCCGATCGAAATGCCGCTGCGAGCCGCATCGAACGGCCGGCACGGGTCCGGCGACACGAGCTGCAACGCATTAAAGCCGAACAACACGCTGTCGCAGAGCGTATCGACGCCCCCCACGATGGCGGCGTCCGCCCATCCCAGGCGGATCAGGCGCTCGGCCTGCGCGAACACCTTCGCGCTCGACGAGCACGCGGTCGCCACCGTTGCGACCGGTCCCCGGGTACCCAGCACCGCCTGTACGAAGGCCGCCAGGGAATGGGGCGTATGCAGCATCGGATCCCGGAAGGCCGGCGCAAAAGCGCCCTGCGCATCGAGCGTGCGATAACCCGCTTCGGTCGCGCCAATGCTCGCGGTCGAGGTGCCGAGCACCAGCGCGACGCGGCGCGCTCCGTGCCGGCGCAGCAGGTCGGTGCAGGCGTCGCGCAGGCCGTCCTGGTGCAGTCCCAGCCAGGCCAGGCGATTGTTTCGGCAGTCCCAGTGCGCCCATTGCGGTGGTATCGCCACCGCCTCCACGCCTTCGACGCGGCCGATCCAGCAAGCCAGCGCCGTGGTGGTGAAATCATTGGGTGTCAGGCCGCTGCGGCGATCCTTGAGGGCCTGGGCCAGCGCGCTGGTACCGTGTCCGACGGCCGAGGTGGCGGTATAGGCAGTGATGGCGAGAGCAGGGATTCGTTGGGGCAAGCGATGGGAACCTGTCGAGGGTGGAAGATCACGGCTTGCTTCACCGAGCGGCGGGGAATATACAACGCGCTCTGCGCAGGAAGCGTCGCCGGCGCCGCAGGGCTTTCGCGGCACGCGTCGCACTCCGGCAGCGGGCCGCCGGCCCCTCCCCGGCGGGGCGCGTACCATACACGACATCCATGATTGACGATCCCCAGACCGACGCGGCCGCGCCGGCCCGCCCCAGCCGCTGGAAACACCTGGGCAACCCCGACGTGTGGCATTCGCTGCTGGCCGCCGCACTGGCGTGCGCCGCGACGGGCGGCCTGCTGTTGCTGCTGTACGGGCTGCGCGCCTGGCGCACGGCGCGATCGGCCGCCACGGCGCCGGTGCGGGCCCAGGTCATTCTGGTCTTCGGCAAGCGGCTGGTGAACGCCGGGCCGGACGCCGACTACGTCCAGCGCCTGTGCCGCGCCCATGCGCTGGTCCAGGCCGATCCCCGCCGCCGCGTGCTCCTGCTGGGCGGCACGGTCGACGAGGGCCCGACCGAGGCGCAGGCAGGCCTGGCGACACTGCAGCAGATGGGCCTGCCGCGCCACTGCCAGATCGAGTGCGAGGACGCCTCGATCGATACGCTGGAGAACCTGCGCCACGCCCGCATCCTGCTGGGGGCCGACGCCGGGCAGCCGGTCGCCCTGGTTTCCAGCCGCTACCACCTGGAGCGGTGCCGGTTGCTGGCGCTGTCGCTGGGCTTTGACGTGGAGATGATCGGCGCCGAAGCCCCGTGGCGGCCGCGCCTGCGGGACCTGGGGCGGCTTGCGATGGAATCGGGCTACTGCCTGTGGCTGGAGGTCGGTACGCGCTATGCGCGCCTGATCGGCCACCGGCGCATGCTCGACCGGGTGAGCTAGCAACGCTGCCGCTGCGCCTTGCCGTGCGATTGCCCGCGGCGGGCGTCGTCTCTACCATGCGGCCCGGGCCGGTGATCGCCCACCGACAACATGGAGTCTACAATGCAGCGTAATCGCTTTTGGCTTTTCTTGCTTCTGCCGATCCTGGTCCTGCTGATGGCGGCGCGCCAGGCACCGCTGGTCAATCCCGACCCCATCGCCATTCCCGCCGGCATCACCGACACCCAGGTGAGCAAGGCGGTCAAGCAGGCCCTGGTCGCCCGCGGCTGGTCGGTCGCCGAAGAGAAGGCCGGCGACATCAAGGCCACCCTGCACCTGCGCGACCATGTCGCCCGCATCGACATCACCTGGGACAAGCGCCAGATCCACATCACCTACCTGGGCTCGGAAAACCTCAAGTACGAGGAAAAGGGCGGAACCAGGTACATCCACAAGAACTACCTGGGCTGGATCCAGAACCTTGTGACGGACATCAACGGCAACCTCGTCCTGCTCAGCAGCTGACGAGCGCCGCGCCGGCGGCGACCGCGCCGCCGGCCTCTCCCCCGAAAACCCGGCACACCGCATGAATTCCGCACCGATCACGCGCATGGAAACCTTCCTGCGCGACCTGCAAGACCGCATCTGCCGCGCACTGGAAGACACCGACGGTACCGCCCGGTTCCGCGAAGACACCTGGGTTCGCGCCGAAGGCGGCGGCGGCCGCTCGCGCGTGATGAAACACGGCGCGACCTTCGAGCAGGCCGGCGTCGGATTCTCCAAAGTGCACGGCGACCGAATGCCCGCATCGGCCACGGCGCACCGGCCGGAGCTGGTCGGCCGCAGCTGGACGGCGCTGGGCGTATCGCTGGTGATTCACCCGCACAACCCGTATGTGCCAACCACGCACATGAACGTGCGCTACTTCGAGGCGCACAAGCCGGATGCGGACCCGGTGTGGTGGTTCGGTGGCGGATTCGACCTGACGCCGTTCTATCCCTTCGACGAGGACGTGCGCCATTGGCACCAGGTCGCGCACGACGCCTGCGCCCCCTTTGGCGAGGCAGTCTATCCGCGCTACAAGCGCTGGTGCGACGAGTACTTCTTTCTCAAGCACCGGCAGGAGACGCGCGGCGTCGGCGGGCTGTTCTTCGACGACCTGAACGACGGCGGTTTCGACCGGTGTTTCGACCTTACCCGCGCCGTCGGCAATGGCTTCCTCGATGCCTACCTGCCCATTGTCGAGCGCCGCCGCGACCACGCCTATGGCGAACGCGAACGCGAGTTCCAGCTGTACCGGCGCGGCCGCTACGTCGAATTCAACCTGGTGTGGGACCGCGGCACCCTGTTCGGGCTTCAGTCGGGCGGCCGCACGGAATCGATCCTCATGAGCCTTCCGCCGCGCGTACGCTTTGAATACATGTACGAACC
This sequence comes from Tahibacter amnicola, assembly GCF_025398735.1. Taxonomy (NCBI): domain Bacteria; kingdom Pseudomonadati; phylum Pseudomonadota; class Gammaproteobacteria; order Lysobacterales; family Rhodanobacteraceae; genus Tahibacter; species Tahibacter amnicola. Next base: position 804,231 of record NZ_CP104694.1, on the reverse strand, counting down.
CGAGCCCGGCAGCGCCGAAGCGCGCCTTGCCGAGTACCTCGTTCCGCGCGACTGGCTGTGAGCGGGCGCGTGGCGCCCGCTCACAGTCGCTCCTAATTCCACTCGTACAGTTTGTAGTAGACCGGTGCGACCGGCCCTTCCTTCGGATTGCCTTCAAGACGACCGTCGCCGTCGGTGTCGATGAAGGTCTGCTGCACGCCGCCCTTGCGCGAGATGCGGATCATCGTCACGCGCCCGGACGTACGATATTCCTCGATCGTGTCATCGCCTTCCTGGCGGATCGACACATCCGGCGCCGCTTCGCCGCGTTTGTTGCGGGCGGCGCCCGCGGCCGGGGTGTCGGCGGTCGCGGCCGGCTCCGGGGCGGTTTTGACGCCGGGGTCTTCCAGCGATGGCGGCGGCAACGCGGCGGGTAGCGCCGACGCGTCCGCCTTGGCGGGCGGCTCGGCCGCCGATGCGCCAACGGCGACACCGGCAAGACCCAGGGCAAGGACGATCACTTTCGGGCTCATGGCGTGCTCCTGCGAGGTTTCCTTGGGATGAGGCCGCACCGCCTGTCCGGGGCCGGGTGCGTCGGGTCCAGCATAGCCAAAGAGAACTGAACCGTCCTGCCCCCGGCGCCGCGCAGGCCGCGTCCTTCGACCACGCGCCGTACGACCATTGGCGCCCGGCGTGCGATTGAAAGGCGTGGCGGCATGCGCCAAGCTCGCAGGCCGACAGGAGTAGCCCCCATGCCCACGCTCGTATTGATCGATGGATCGAGTTATCTCTACCGCGCGTTTCATGCGCTACCGCCGCTGACCAATGCCGCGGGCGAGCCGACCGGGGCCCTGTTCGGTATCGTCAACATGCTGCGTTCCACGCTCAAGGCGCGACCCGACTACGCGGCGTTCGTCTCGGATGCGTCGGGGCCGACGTTCCGCGACGCGCTGTATCCGGAATACAAGGCCAACCGTCCGCCGATGCCCGACGAGTTGCGCGCCCAGGTCGAACCCATGTGCGACATCGTGCGGGCGCTGGGTTTTCCCATGCTGCGCGTGCCGGGTGTCGAAGCCGACGATGTCATCGGTACGCTGGCCCACCAGGCCGCGGCGCTGGGCATCGACGTCATCGTCTCCACCGGCGACAAGGACATGGCGCAGCTGGTCGGACCGCACGTGACGCTCAGCAACACGATGACCAACGCGACGCTCGACAGCAACGGCGTATTCGAGAAGTTCGGGGTACGGCCGGACCAGATCGTCGATCTCCTCGCCTTGATGGGCGATACGGTCGACAACATTCCCGGCGTGGAGAAATGCGGACCCAAGACCGCCGCCAAGTGGCTGGGCGAGTACGGCACGCTGGACAACGTCATGGCCAACGCCGCGAAGATCGGCGGCAAGATCGGCGAAAACCTGCGCAGCGCGCTGGCCCACCTGCCGCTGTCGCGCCAGCTCGCCACGATCAAGCTCGACGTCGCGCTGGAGCTGGGCCCGAAGGACCTCATCCTGCGCGATCGCGACGTCGATGCACTGCGCGATCTCTATCGCCGCTATGAATTCAATGCGGCGCTCAAGGAACTCGACGGCGGCGCCGTCACCGACTCGGCGTCCGTCATCAAGGTGGCGCCGCAGTATCGCAACCGCGCCGTCGAAGCGACAGACCTCGATCCGGCCCTGGCCGCCAAGGGCGAGTACGAGTGCGTCCGCGACGCCGCGGCGCTGGATACCTGGCTGGAACGGCTGCGCCAGGCTCCGCTGATCGCCTTCGACACCGAAACCACGTCGCTTGACCCGCTGCGCGCCGAGATCGTCGGGATCTCGCTGGCGGTGGAGCCCGGCAAGGGCTGCTACATCCCGCTCGCCCACGACTATCCCGGCGCACCGGCGCAGCTCGATCGCGCCCAGGTGCTGGCCGCGCTCAAGCCTATCCTGGAAGATCCGGCCCGTCCCAAGCTGGGCCAGCACGCGAAGTACGACGTGAACGTGCTTTCGCGCCAGGGCATCACGGTGCGCGGCATTGCCTATGACTCGATGCTCGAGTCCTACGTGTTCCATTCCACCGCCACCCGGCACGACATGGATTCGCTCGCCCGCCGCTACCTGGGCTATACGACGATTCCCTACGAAGCCGTTGCGGGCAAGGGCGCCAAGCAGATTCCGTTTGGTCAGGTGGACCTGGAACAGGCCACCTGCTACGCCGCCGAAGACGCCGACATCACGCTGCGCCTGCACAGTGTGCTGTGGAAGAAACTCGCGGACGAACCGGCTTTGCGCCAGGTGTTCGAGACGATCGAGATGCCCCTGGTGCCGGTGCTCGCCCGCATGGAACAGCGGGGCGTGCTGATCGACACGCAGGCGCTGCGCGTGCAGAGCCACGAACTGGCCAAACGCATGCATGAGCTCACCCAGCGCGCCTTCGAGATCGCCGGGCGAACCTTCAGCCTGGATTCGCCCAAGCAGCTCTGCGCCATCCTGTTTGAGGAACTGAAACTGCCGGTCGTCGTGAAGACACCGACCGGACAGCCGTCGACCAATGAAGAAGCGCTGGATGCCATTGCCGACCAGCACGAGCTGCCGCGCCTGATCCTGGAATACCGCGGCCTGGCCAAGCTGCGCTCGACCTACACGGACAAGCTGGCGGAAATGGTCAACCCGCACACCGGGCGCGTGCACACCAGCTACCACCAGGCCATTGCCGCAACCGGGCGCCTGTCCTCGTCCGATCCGAACCTGCAGAACATTCCCATCCGCACCGAGGAAGGCCGGCGCATCCGCCAGGCCTTCGTCGCACCGCCCGGCTACAAGGTGGTGGCGGCGGACTATTCCCAGATCGAGCTGCGCATCATGGCCCACCTGTCGGGGGACCAGGGACTGCTCGGCGCCTTCACCAGTGGCCTGGACGTGCACCGCGCGACCGCCGCGGAGGTGTTTGGCCTGCCACCGGAGCAGGTCGATGCCAATCAGCGCCGGGCCGCGAAGGCGATCAACTTCGGACTGATGTACGGCATGGGCGCGTTCGGCCTGGCGCGCCAGCTGGATATCGCCCGCAACGAGGCGAATGAATACATCGCCCGCTACTTCTCGCGCTATCCCGGCGTGCGCAGCTACATGGACGGCATCCGCGAACAGGCCCATCGCGACGGCTACGTCGAGACGGTATTCGGCCGCCGGCTCTACCTGGACGATATCCGCTCGCGCAACCAGAACCTGCGCGCCGGTGCCGAACGCGCGGCAATCAACGCGCCGATGCAGGGCACGGCCGCCGACATCATCAAGCGCGCGATGATCGCGGTCGACGCCTGGCTGGGCGACCGGGACGACGCGCGCATGCTGCTGCAGGTCCACGACGAACTGGTATTCGAGGTGCGCGAGGATGCTCTCGAACCGGTCACCGTCGGTATCCGCGAACGCATGTCGGGCGCGGCGGAACTGGCGGTGCCGCTGGTCGTCGATATCGGTGTCGGCACCAACTGGGACGAGGCGCACTGAGGCCCACACCACCAGATCCGCGGCAAGCAATTGATAGAAAAGAGAATTCGCCGTTCTGAACGAACTCTGAATCCCGCCTTCCCCGGCTGCGAACCTTTTCCGCGGGATTCCGTCCTAGTCACCAGGTGCACGCAACGGCACCTGGTTCATTCCCCTCCCTGAATGAACCCGGGAAAGGGCCCCATCCCCAGGCCCCTCCCGCACCCCAGGCCCCGCCGGCTCCCCCTAGCTGGCGGGGCCCTTCTTTTTGGGCGACGGGAAAATCCCCAGGTCAGGCCAGATAGCCGCCATCCACGGCGATCGAAGCGCCGGTCAGATAGCTCGCTGCCGACGAACACAGGAACGCGATGGCCGGCGCGATCTCCTCCGGCTGGGCCATGCGCCCCAGGGGAATCGTCCGCAGCAGCGGTTTCAGGATCGCCTCGTTCTGGGTCAGCGCGCTGGCGAACTTGGTATCGGTGAGTCCGGGCAGCACGGCGTTGACGCGGATGCCGTCGCCGGCCAGTTCCCGCGCCCAGGCCTCGGTCATGCTGATGATGGCCGCCTTCGAGAAGGAATAGACGCCCTGCCCCGGCGCCGCACGCCGGCCATTGACCGACGCGACATTGACGATCGCGCCGCCGCGCCCGCGCATGCGCCGGGCGGCCTGCTGGGTGGTGTAGAAATAGCCGCGGATGTTCACTTCGACCGTCTTGTCGTAGGCCCCCAGCGGCATCTCGAGCATGCTGCCGAAGTACGGATTGGCCGCCGCGTTGTTGACCAGGATGTCCGGTACGCAACTCTCAGCGTCCAGCGCCGCGAAGAGGGCATCGATCGAGGCAATCTCGCCAATATGGGCCGCCAGCGCGCGCGCCTTGCCACCGCTCTCCTGGATTGCCGCGACAACCGCCTCGCAGGCGTCCTGGCGCCGGCTGGATACGATCACCTCCGCGCCGTGCGCCGCCAGCAACGTCGCCGTGGCCGCGCCGATGCCGCGGCTGGCGCCGGTGACCAGCGCGGTCTTGCCCTGCAGGTTGATCAGATCCGGGGTCATGCAACACCTCGACAGGTCGTCGGTTCGGGGACAGAATCCGAGCGTAGCGCATCCGGCCGGCAGGCCTGCCACGGGAATGCCGGAAGCTCGCGGGGATGGCCGGGCGCTGTGGCTCTCATCGGATCCGACAGGACCACGCATGCGCAATAACCGAGTGTTGATCACCGGCGCCGGCAGCGGCCTGGGCAGGGCCCTGGCCCTGCGCTACGCCCGCGCCGGCTGGCAGGTGGGCGTGGCAGATATCCGCGCCGACCGCGCCGATGCCGTTTGCGAAGAGATCCAGGCGCTGGGCGCGCGCGGCGACGCGTTCCAGGTCGACGTCGGCAGCGACACGTCGGTGGAAGCGTTGCGCGACGACGTGGTGGCCCGCTGGGGCGACCTGGACCTGCTGATCAACAATGCCGGCGTCTCTTCAGCCGGCGATGTGGCCGACACGCCGCTGGACGACTGGCGCTGGATGCTGGAGATCAACCTCCTCTCCGTCGTGCGCGGCTGTCGCGCCTTCCTGCCCATCTTCCTGGCGCGCGGCCGCGGTCACATCGTCAATACGGCGTCCTTTGCCGGCCTCGCCGGTGCCGCCGGGCTGGCCTCCTACTCGGTGGCCAAGGCCGGCGTCGTCGCGTTGTCCGATTCGCTGCGCGCGGAAATGGCCCTGTGCAAATCGGGCGTGCGCGTGAGCGTGGTGTGTCCGTCGTTCTTTCGCACCAATCTCCTGGAAAACTTCCGTGGACCGGAGAAGACGCGGGCGATTGCCGATCGCCTGATGACCCGTGCCACCGAATCGGCTGACGACATCGCCGCCTTCGTTTTCGACGGGGTGGCAGCGGGCCGGTACCTCCTCATTCCGACCGCGGCCGAGCGGCTGCGCTGGCGCATACGGCGCTTTTTTCCCGATTTCTACTTCCGTAAATTGATCACCGCCCAGCGCGCCGCCATGGACAAGTGATGCGAAACTTCCTGATCTACGGAGCCAACGGATACACCGGGCGACTGATCGTCAATGAGGCCGTACGCCACGGCCTCAAGCCGATCCTCGCCGGCCGCAACCGGGAAGCGCTGGATGCGATCGCGGCGGAATTCGGCCTCACCCGCCGGGTGTTCGACCTGCGCAAGGTCACCGACATCGTGCGCGCGCTCGACGACGTGCCGCTGGTGCTCCACTGCGCCGGGCCCTTCAGCCAGACTGCCCAGCCGATGCTGGAGGCATGCCTGGCGATGAACGCCCACTACCTGGACATCACCGGCGAGATCGACGTCTTCGCCATGTGCCACCAGGCGCATTCGCGCGCCAGGCATCAGAACCTCATCGTGATGCCGGGCACCGGCTTCGATGTCGTTCCCACCGACTGTGTCGCGGCACTGCTCAAGTCGCGCCTGCCCGGTGCTACTCATCTGGTACTGGGCTTCGAAGCGGGCGGCGGTCCGAGTCCCGGCACCGCCAAGACCAGCGTGGAAGGCCTGGCACGCGGTGGACGCGCCCGCGTCAATGGCCAGCTGGTCGACGTCCCGCTGGGATGGAAGACGCGCGAATTTGCCCACGACGGGCAGGTCCGCACGGCGGTGACGATTCCGTGGGGCGACCTGTATACCGCGCACGTATCCACCGGCATCCCGAACATCGAGACTTACATGGTCGTGCCGCCCGCAGCGGTTGCGCGCCTGCGCAGCATGCAACGGCTGCGGCCGCTGCTGGCGCTGCGGCCAGTACAGGCGTTGATGAAGCGCCGGATTGACAAGAAGACGCCGGGTCCGGACGCCGACAAACGTCGCAGCACGCACTGCTATGTCTGGGGCGAAGTCCACGACGACAAGGGGCACGACGCCAAGTTCGCGATCGTCACGCCCAACGGCTATGACCTGACCGCATCCGCCGCGATCGGCATCGTGCGCGAAGTACTCGCAAACAAGCATCCGGGCGGCTACTACACGCCATCGCAGCTGATGGGCCACGATTACATCCTCAAGCTGCCGGGCGTCCGCCGCATGCTCTAGGACAGAAGTCACCCGGCTGGGCAGTTACATCGCCTCCCAGGCGGAGGCCGCCATGAACCCGCAGCGCCACGCTGCTAGACTGTCCGGATCCCTTCTGCCCCCGAACAGACCATGGAATCGCACAAACGCAACCTCGGGCCGCTGCCCGCCCTGATCTTCTCCTCGCGCTGGCTGCAGCTGCCGCTGTACCTCGGCCTGATCGTCGCGCAGGCCGTGTACGTCGTGCAGTTCCTGCGCGAACTCTGGCACCTCATCCACAGCACCCTGCTGCCACATGCCCCTGCCGCGACCGCCGCCGGCGCCACCGCGGGCGTACCGTCGGCCGAGATCGCGATCATGCTCACCGTGCTGGGCCTGATCGACGTCGTCATGATTTCGAACCTCCTGGTCATGGTGATCGTCGGTGGCTACGAGACCTTCGTCTCGCGGCTCCGCCTGGAAGGCCATCCGGACCAGCCCGAATGGCTGTCGCACGTGAATGCCGCCGTGCTGAAAGTCAAGCTGGCCACGGCCATCATCGGCATTTCCTCGATCCACCTGCTGGTGACCTTCATCAAGGCGGACACCCTGTCGGCCCATACCATCATGTGGCAGACCATCCTGCACATGACCTTCGTGGCCTCGGCCGTGGCGATTGCCCTGATCGACCGCATCATGTCGCCGCCGGCCGCGGCCAAGGCACGCGAACACTACTGAGTTCTGCCCGGCACGGTATCTCCTACCGTGCCGGAGCCGGATAAAATCGGCGGATGGACGTTTCCCATCTGATCGATCACCTCAATCCCGCCCAGCGCGAAGCCGTCAGTGCCGCAGCCGGCCATTACCTCGTGCTGGCCGGCGCCGGCTCGGGCAAGACGCGCGTGCTGATCCACCGCATCGCCTGGCTGCTCGAAGTCGAACGCGTATCGCCCTATTCGATTCTGGCCGTCACCTTCACCAACAAGGCGGCCGGCGAGATGCGCGGACGCTGCGAACAGCTGATCGCGCACGGCACGCGCGGCCTTTCCATCGGCACTTTCCACGGCATCGCCCATCGGCTCCTGCGCCGCCACTGGCGCGAGGCGCGCCTGCCGGAAACCTTCCAGATTCTCGATGCGGACGACCAGCAGCGCCTGGTCAAACGCATCATCCAGTCGCTGGACCTGGATGAATCCCGCTGGCCCGCGCGGCAGGCCACCTGGTTCATCAACAACAACAAGGACGAAGGCAAGCGTCCTGATGCGATCGAGCACGGTGACAATCCGGTCACCCGCACCCTGCTGGAGATCTACAGCACCTACGAGGCGCAGTGCCAGCGCGCCGGGCTGGTCGATTTCGCCGAGCTGCTGCTGCGCTCGCACGAGCTGTGGCTCAATGATGCCTCGCTGCTGGCGCACTACCAGGAACGCTGGCGACACCTCCTGATCGACGAGTTCCAGGACACCAACAGCCTGCAGTACGCCTGGGTGCGCGTGCTCGCCGGCCAGACGGCCAAGGTGTTCGTCGTCGGCGACGACGACCAGGCCATCTATGGCTGGCGCGGCGCCAAAGTGGAAAATGTGCAGCAATTCCTGCGCGACTACCCCAGCGCGAAGACGGTACGGCTGGAACAGAACTATCGCTCCACCGCGACCATTCTCAAGGCCGCCAACGCGATCATCGCCAACAATCCCAGCCGCCTGGGCAAGCAGCTGTGGACTTCGGGCGACAGCGGCAACGCGATCCAGCTCTATGCCGCCTACAACGAGCAGGACGAAGCGCGTTACGTGGTCGAACGCATCCGCGAATACATCGCCGGCGACGGCCGCGCAAGCGATGTGGCCATCCTGTACCGCTCCAACGCGCAGTCGCGCAATTTCGAAGAACAGTTCAACCAGCACCGCCTGCTGTACCGTGTCTATGGCGGCCAGCGCTTCTTCGACCGCGCCGAGATCAAGGACGCGCTCGCCTATCTGCGCCTGATTGCAAATCGGCACGACGACGCCGCGTTCGAGCGCAGCGTGAACACGCCGCCGCGCGGCATCGGCGAACGCAGCCTCGATCTCGTCCGCCAGACCGCACGGCGCCAGGGCGCATCGCTGTGGGAAGCGAGCGTGTCGGTGCTCGGTGGAACCGAGCTCACCGCGCGCAGCAAGAATGCGCTGCGCGCCTTCATCGACCTGATCCAGAGCCTGGCCAGCGAATGCCGCATTGCCTTTGCCCCGCCCGGCGGTGGTGACCTGCTCGCGGGCGCCGCACTGACCGGCGACGCCGACAGCGGCTTGACCCTGGCCGAGCAGATGGAACACACCATCATCAAGACCGGCCTTCGCGACTACTACGAAAAGGATTCCCGCGGCAGCGCCGAGGCACGGGTGGAGAACCTCGACGAGCTGGTCAACGTCGCCAGCCGCTTCCAGCTCACGCCCGATGACGAAGAAGCCGGCCTGGGTGAACTGGCGGCCTTCCTCTCGCATGCCGCGCTGGAGGCCGGTGAAGGCCAGGGAGAACCGGGCCAGGATTGCGTCCAGCTGATGACGCTCCATACCGCCAAGGGACTGGAGTTTCCCGTGGTCTTCCTGGTCGGCATGGAAGATGGCCTTTTCCCCAGCCAGAAATCACTGGACGAACCCGGCCGCCTGGAAGAGGAACGCCGCCTGGCCTACGTGGGCGTGACGCGCGCGCGCGAGCAGCTGACCCTCACCTATGCCGAATCGCGGCGCCTGCACGGTGTCGAGTCGTATGCGCGTCCGTCGCGCTTTCTCAATGAGATCCCGCCGGAGCTGCTGCATGAAGTGCGGCCGCGCGTGCAGTCACAGCGCCCGGCCTACACGGGACGCTTCCATGCTCGCATCGAGGAAGCCCCCAGCCTGAAGCTCGGCCAGCGCGTCGCCCACGCCAGTTTCGGCAGCGGCGTGGTGATCGACTACGAAGGCGCCGGAGATCACACCCGCGTGCAGGTCAATTTCGAAGGCGCAGGTACGAAGTGGCTAGTGCTGGCCTACGCCAACCTGCAGACCCTCTAGCGTCGGTCACGGCTCGCTTTCTGCCGGCGCCAGCTGGCCACCCGGCAGGATGCGCCGCGACGCGGGAACGAGTTCACGCAGATAGGCGGCGTAGTCGACCACGGTGGGCTCCTCGCTCTTGACCGCGTCCAGGGCGCGGGAAAGCGCGGACAAATCCGCATCGGCCTGTGCGGCCTTGCCGAACTCGCGCTCATAGTTCGCGGCAACAAAGAGGTACTCGAGCCGTCGCTGCGTATCGAGCATCCCCTGGGCCAGTTCCTGGCGGATCAGTCCGAGCGCCTGTCGTCGCAGCGTCGTGGCCCGGGTGTAGTCGCCGTCGCGCTCGTAGTGCACTGCCAGCACGCGCTGCAGCTGAATCTGCTTCTTTGCGTCCATCTCGCGCATGCCATAGATGCCTTCGAGCAGGGCCAGCTTCTGCGCCGGGCCCAGGTGCAATGCAGGATCGTAGACCTTGGCCAGGTGCACGCCCACACGCATCCGCTCGGATTCGGTGAGTGTTTCAAAATCGCCGATCAGCGCGGCAAACCCCGATTTCGCGCAGAACCAGATGCCCGTTTCGTCGATTTGCGGCCAGAACACCTGGTCGTACTTCGACGGCCACTGGTAGACATAGGAACCATAGCTGGCCGGCTCGGAGACCTCGCACGTCGCACCGGGGCGGATAGGATCCTCGACCGTGAGCGACGACCAGGTGGTGGCCATCGCCGGTACGCCGGCAACCATTGCCAGCATTGCCAGCAGCCTCGTCTTCCAACTCGCTTTCATCGTCTCACCGCAATGGTCGCGACAGGGCCCGGCTTCCCCGTCCAGGCGCAATCGGCGCCATTGTGGCGGCAAGCGTGGCCAGCGCTCAACCGGCACACCTTGCCGTACGAGCTGGACCACTTGCGTAGCAGGTGCTGCGCCATGTCGCTTCCACGCCAGCTGGCCCGTCTACGGAGCAAACCCCCTGGAACATCCCTCGTGAAAAAGAACAAGAACCTGACCCCGTTGCTGGCACTGTGCGCCTCGCTCGCCAGCCCACTGGCGCTGGCGCAAAGCTGGCCCGGTACGGCGCCGTGCGATACCACGCTGCAGGCCTGCATCAATGCGGCACCCAGCGGCGGCATCGTGCATGTGCGCACGAATGCCATCATTGACGAATCGCTCCACATCGACAAATCCCTCCACCTGATAGCGGTTGACGGTTATCGTCCGGTACTGGCGGCAGGCCGCACCATTGGCGTCGGCTACTACCAGCTCTCGTCCGGCCATATTGAGATCTCGGGCTTTACCCTGCTGGGCGGCAGCGTCCGCGCCTATGCGGGTGCCGATGCGACGGTGGTACTGCGGCGACTGGTGGTGCACACCGCGTCCGGCGTCGATCCGGCCATCACGGTGTCCAGCATGGGCGAGGCGTTCGTCCGCTACGACATCGGCGAGAACCTCGTCCGCATGGGGGGCGACATCAGCGCGAACGCTGTTTCAGTCTCCCCCTCAACCAGGGCCGCATGACGGGCGATATTCACGACAACCGCATCTACGTCGACGGCAGCACCAGCGTCGACGGCGTGATCGTAGGCATGCGCACCGGCGACAGCTACGTCCGCATCTATGGCAACCACGTGCGCGGACGTCTGGCCACGGGCATCAGCGTGAACGCGATGAACCCCGCCCTCACCGCCAAGGCCATCGTCGTCTCGAACGCAGTGCAACGCACTGCGCCGGCGCAGTACGAGCAGGGCATCGCCGTGACGCAGTTTGGCCAGGGATCAATGTCGGCGAAGGTCCTGAACAATACAGCCGTGGGATTCGGCAATGGCGTCTCCTTCAACGGGCGCTTCGATGCCGATTTCTTCAACAATATCGTCGCGTACAACGCGCAGCGTGGCTTCCATATCCAGGACGCCCAGGTGAACGAAAACCACAACCTGTACTTCGGCAACGGTGGATCGACGCCGCCGCTCGGGCCCGACACGCTCACGCTGAACCCGCTATTCGCCGACGGCACCCACGACCTGCGACTGTCTCCCGGATCACCCGCCATCGGCGCCGGTGACGACATCGTGCTGCGCAGCCTGTACCAGGAAGAAGCGTTGCCGCAGATCGATGCCGACGGCCTGCGCCGCTTCAAGCACCGCGACGCGGATACCGATCCGGATATCGGCGCCTTTGAATTCGGCGACGCCTCGCTCATCCATCGCGTACGTGCCTTCAACACGACCGGCAACGCCAGCGCGATGAGCGATCCGCTGCTCCAACAGGCCGACCAGACACCCCTGCTCACGCCCAGCCTCGCTCCGGATACCTTCCGGGCGAATGCCGACCCGGTCGTCGCCGGCGTGGACTTCTCCGGTGGCACTTTCCGCGTCGTCAACGAAGGCGGCGGTTCGCTGGCCGCCGGCTCCGCCTATCATGTCTTCGTTCCGGCTGCCGGCCGCGGTCGATCGTTGCATCTGAATGCCGGTGGCGAAGCGTCGTACAGCTCGGATGTCGACATCCACGACGCAGATCTGTTCGGCTACCTGCTGCTGTTGTCCCATCGCGCCGGCATCAGCGGCCAGCTGCCGCATGTCGCGGGCTTTGGATCGGGCATCCTGATGCCTCAGATCTACACACTAGACTATTTCCCTATTCCGCAGAACCAACAGTTCCACATCTACTCGCAGGATCCGAGCATCGCCGCTGACAACCTGGTGCGTGACGATTCGCTGGCCGGCCCAGCCTTCCCGATCAGCCACCCGCTGACCGACGGCGATCCGTGCGCACGGATCTATGTCACGCCCGCAGCGAACTGGAGCAATGCCAAGCCAGTCGGCGTCGACTTCGACCAGCAGTCCGCGCGGTGGATCATCCGCAACCTCGACGGCAGTGCCATCCCCACGGGCGCGGAATTCAACCTGCTGGTCGATGAAGCCGCGGGCGCGCTGTGTCGCCGCGATCACGTATTCCACGACGATTTCGGCGCCTGACGCCACCGTTCAAGAGGGCGCCGTGCGCCGGTCGCAGTCGCGAGTGACGCGCCCGGCACCTGGAGAGGCGACGCCCTCGGCCCTTCCCGCGCCAAACGGGAAGGGTTTTTTTACTCCTTGGCGGCCTTGAAGGGCCGCCGCTCCGGCGCTTCGCCGGGCTGCACGCGGCCGAAAATCCCGCGCACGAGCGCGTTGACCGCCGGCACGCGATGCCGCAGCCACACATGACTGGCATGCGCCACGGCGCCCAGCGAGGCTTTGGGTTCCGCCGCCGTGCGCCCGAAGCTCAGTTCGGAGCAGCCCAGTTCAATCGCGTCTTCGATCAGCGTCTGCAGCAGACGCAGGTACAACGGCACGTTGGCGTTCACGCCATAATCGAAACCCACGTAGTAACCCAGCGCGCGATCACCGTCCTTGACGGTACTCATGAAGCCGACGATCTCGCTGTCGTTGCGAATCAGCGTACAGCGGAAGCGCTGCGGCCCGGCGCACTGCGACAGGGCGCCGAAATAGCCCTGCGGTAGCGCGGAAAGGCGCGTACTGGCGCGGCTCTCCACTTCGGTGTACAGCGCATGGATGCGCGCATCGTGCGCGGCCGCATCGGCGTTTCGCTCGACCCGGTAGCCCGCCTCTTCGACCTGCTTGATGACCTTCCGCGCCTTGCTGCGGTAGTTCGAGTTCAGGTCTGCCAGGTAGTCCTCGAACCGCTTCCAGCCCGGACGGATCGGCATGGCCATTTCCGGCTCTGTCTGCATCGGCCGGTAGCTGAAGTCGCGCAGGCTGGTCGCCGCGCCGGTGCGGGCTTCGTCCAGGTCCTTGATCATCACGTAGTCGACCTGGCCGTGGAGCCGGTCGGCCCGCCGGATGCGGTACAGGGCTTCGGCGACACCGTGCCAGAGCAATTCATCAGGCTCGCCGGCAGCGAATGCGATGCCGTGAAACCCACTGGAAACCAGGCTGCCGCAGACCAGCAGCCGCGTGCGGATCTGCTCCAGCGCCTTCCTGCGCACCTTGGAGTCCGGCAAGTTGGCCAGCTGGTCGCCCCCGATCTCCAGGATCTGCGCGGCGACGGCGACGATCGGTCGGCCCTGGCTGTAGACCAGGGCGTAGCGCTGCTGCATGCCAGCCGGGCTGTGGGTTTCCAGCAGGCGGCGGTAGTCGCGGGACATGAAAAACGATGCGCTTTGCGCCAGTGCGTCCCAATGCGCCGGATTGAGGAAGTCGATGCGGTCGGCCAGCGCGCAATCCAGTCCACTGGGCCGCGCGCGGCGCTCGTGCCGGTCGATGGCCGCCTTGATCTGGTCAACCGCGTTCTGGAAGGGCTTGGGCATGGCGTGCTCCGGAAGGACGCGCCATTGTACGGCCCGCCTCGACCGGCGTCCGGATCAGGCGGCGCGCGCGAACCGCACCGAACGCATCGAGATGGATCCCATGTCGAAGCCGGTGACCGGGAAATCAAGCGCGTCGTCGGCCCGCGCGGCACCGACCGCGTAGAGCAACGGCAGGAAATGGTCCGGCGTCGGGTGGGCCTGGCGTCCGTCGACGCTGCCCAGGGCGCAGAGCAGGAAGTCCTGGTCACCGTTCTGCAGGGCCGCAGCTGCCGCGGTATCGAAGCGCTGCGCCCAGTCAGGCGTACAGATGTCGCCATTGCGGTGCGCCCGGAGCGCGTGCGCCAGGTTGTGGACCAGGTTGCCGCTGGCAAGGATCAACACCCCGTCGTCGCGCAAGGGTGACAACTGCCGGCCCAGTTCGACGTGGTCGCGTGGGGCCAGGCGCATATCCAGGCTCAACTGGACCACCGGCACGGCCGCCTCGGGAAACAGATGGCACAACACGCTCCAGCTGCCGTGGTCCAGGCCCCACTCGGTGGTGGCATCGACACGGCCACCGGTCAGGGCGACTACCTGCCGTGCCAGCGCCGGGTCGCCCGGCGCCGGATAGCGCATTTCGTACAGGGCCGGCGGGAATCCGCCGAAGTCGCGCAGGGTTTCCGGCGCGGCCTGCGCGGTGACGAAGCTGCCCGATTCGTACCAGTGCGCCGAAACCACCAGGATCGCGCGCGGCACTGGCAGCTGCCGCCCCAGCTCGCGCAGCGCGCGGCTCCAGTAGTTGTCCGTGATGGCGTTCATCGGCGATCCGTGTCCGATGAAAAGTACCGGCATTGTCTGCGTCGGCGAACTCATGCCCATCAACCTGCCTGTGAGGGAACGGCGCGCCCGGCAATGGTAAACCGCACCGGGCCACCGCACGACAGCAAGAAGCGGGCCCGACGTTCGCCCCCCTACCCCGGCGGGGTGCCGCCGACCCCGCCCTTTCGCGCCACTGGTCGGCTATTTCGACCAGAAAAGTGGACCTCCCCGGCCCGCCGGCGAGACGACCCGCTCGGGCGGGCCGACCTGCTACATTTCGCGCCGCCACGACCGGCCGGATGGCGCGACCGTGTCGCGAAAGTCACAAATGGAGAACATCATGAATACACCCCGACTCTTGCTGATTCTTGCCACGACGCTCGCAGCGGGCGCAGCACAGGCGAACGACCCGGGCTTCTATGTCGGTGGCGGACTGGGCCAGGCCAGCTATGACGACACGCTCGCCGGCCAGGTCTACGGCGCGTACCGCAACCATCCGACGCTCGCCTACCAGGCCGCGAACCTGGTCGATGACGAGGATCAAACCTGGAAAGCCTTCGCCGGCTATCGCTTCCTGCCCTGGCTGGGCGTCGAACTGGCCTGGAACGACCTGGGCGAGGTGACCAGTTTCTACAGCGTGCGCGCCAGCAATGTCACCGGCGGTACCGCCACTTACGATGGCACCTACGAGATCAAGGGCGTCAGTCTCGCCCTGTTCGGCGACTGGGAATTCACCGACCGGTTCTCCGGCATCGTCCGTGCGGGCCTCTTCAATGCGGAAACGGATTACCGCGAATCCGGCCTCGATCCGCTGGGCCGTCCGCGCAGCTTCCGCGCCCCCGATGACAGCAGCACCGAAGCTTTCTACGGCCTGGGCCTGAACTGGCGCGTCACGCCGTCATGGGACCTGCGTCTGGACTGGGATCGCTACCTGGACATCGGCAACCAGTTCGAGCTGACCGAGACCGGCAATGGCCGTTTCGAGCAGATCGACGTGCTGTCGCTCAACGTGGCCTATCGCTTCGGCCAGTAAACGATCGGCAGGAACGTCTGGCCCAGGGCCAGACGTTCCCCGGACGGGATCGCGCAGCATCCCGTCCACTGCGTTCAGAGGCGTGAGTACTCGATCTGCATGGTCTTGGCTTCCTTGCCGTCATGCGTCTCGTACGATTCAAACACGTAGTGCTTGTCGTCGACGATGCGTGATACCTGGCGCATTTTCACCACGGTCGATGGCTTCATCGGATCGGGCATCTCACCGTGGTAGGTGTAGGTCTTCCTGGCCGCATCGTAGGTCCCCGACCCCACCCAGATACCGGTCGACATCGAGTCGATCCAGGTCACGTAATGCTTGTTCTTCAGGTTGTCGAAACCGATGAGACCTTCACCGGTGAACGGCTGTCCCTGATAATTACCCTTGTACACCATGTGCAGGTAGCGCCCGTCAAAGCGCGGCTCCACCGTTGCCTTCGCGCTGTCGGTCACGGGATCGGCTTTCGGATCCATCCAGAAAGTCGCCTTTGCATCCCAGTTGCCGGCGAAATACGCCAGTTGCTTGTGTTCTTCGCGCACCGCGCCCATTTTCTCGTAGGCCTCCATCATGGCCTTCTGCTCGGGCGACATCTCCGGCGGTGCGGCCGCCGCTTTTTTCTCCTCGGCCGCGATAGCCATTCCTGCCAGCGTGAGTACCAGACTTCCTGCGAGCACGATCGTCTTGGTCATTGGCGTCTCCTTGAGCCCTCCAGGGGCCGGGCAATGCTACTCCTGTCGGCAACAGGGCAAGTCAAGGATTCGATAACACCGGCTCAAACCCCGCCGCCCCGGCTACCGCGTTGCATTCGCCACCCTCGACCGACACGGAGCTCACGGCCATGCGTAGTACCGCCCTATCCCTCGCCATCGCCACTGCCATGACCGTATTCCTGGCCGGTTGCGCCGAACAGCGAACCAACGCCTCGTCCGACAAGAACCGGGCTTCCGACCGGGAACTGGCCGATGAAAAGCAGTCTGCGGCCAAGCTCAAGAAGGCGGAAATCGTGGGCAAGGAATTGCGCGGCGACATCGCCGCAAACGACGCCACCCGCGGCGCCACGGCCGGCGAGCAGCGGGCTGAACCGCAGCGCCGCGCCAAGGATGACGCCGATGCCTTGTCCACGGCGGCCGCGGTGACCGTACCCGCGCCGGTCGTCACCGAAGAAAGCGTGGCCGCCGCGCCCCCGCCGCCGGCCGAACCAAAACGCGTGCTGGCCAAGCCCGCATCCATTGCCCCCGCTCCCGGCATCGTTGCCGGCATGGCCGGCGGCCGCATCGCCACGTCCGAAGCCCCGCGTGACGCGCAGATTGCCAACACCGAGAAATACCAGGACCACGCCGACAATCCGGTCCTGCGCACCGCCGAGACGCCAGTTTCAACCTTCTCCATCGATGTGGATACCGGCAGCTATACGAACGTCCGCCGCATGCTGCGCGCCGGCCAGTTGCCGCCGGCCGACGCGGTCCGCGCCGAGGAGTTCATCAACTATTTCGACTATGCCTACGCACCACCCGCCACCCGCGAAACGCCCTTCAGCGTGACCACCGAGCTGGCCGCGGCGCCGTGGAACGCCAACCGCAAGCTCATGCTGGTGGGCATCAAAGGCTATGAGCTTCCGGCCGCGTCGATGCCGGCGTCCAACCTCGTCTTCCTCATCGATACCTCCGGTTCGATGAACGATGCCGACAAGCTGCCGCTCCTGCGCGAAGCCTTCAAGCAGATGGTGCCGAACCTGCGCGCGCAGGATCGCGTCTCGATAGTGGTGTATGCCGGCAGCGCGGGCCTGGTGCTTCCGCCCACGCGGGGCGACCAGCATGCCCGCATCATCGCGGCGCTCGACAGCCTGTCGGCGGGCGGTTCCACCAACGGCGGACAAGGTATCCAGCTGGCGTATACAACCGCCAAGCAGGTATTTATCAAGAATGGCATCAATCGCGTCGTGCTCGCGACGGATGGAGACTTCAACGTCGGCACCACGGACCTGGAAGCGCTCAAGACCCTCGTGACCAACGAGCGCAAGTCCGGCGTGGCGCTGACCACGCTGGGTTTTGGCCGCGGCAACTATAACGACGAACTCTCCGAGCAGCTGGCCGACATCGGCAACGGCAACCACGCCTACATCGACAATCTGATGGAGGCGCGCAAGGTGCTCGTGGAAGAAGTGGGTTCGACGCTGATGACCATCGCCAAGGACGTGAAGATCCAGGTGGAATTCAACCCGCGCCTGGTGGCCGAGTATCGCCTCATCGGCTACGAAAACCGCCAGCTGCGCCGTGAGGATTTCAACAACGACAAGATCGACGCCGGCGAGATCGGCGCCGGTCACGACGTGACGGCCCTGTACGAACTGACCCTGGTCGGCGACGCTGATACGCAGATTGATGCCTTGCGCTACGCCGCACCGGATGCCAAGGCGGAGGGCTCGAAGTCCGACGAACTCGCCTTCGTCAAGCTGCGCTACAAGCAGCCGGATGCCGACAGCAGCCAGCTGATCAGCCGGGCGGTGAAACGATCGGATATGGCAGAGAACGCGAGCGAGCGCCTGCGTTTCGCGGCGGCCGTGGCCGCCTTCGCCGATTCGCTGCGCGGCGGCACGCACCTGGGTCAGTTCAATCTCGACGCCGTTGCGCGCCTGGCCGACAGCGTGCGCGGCACCGACCGCTTTGGCTATCGCGCCGAATTCGTCGAGCTGGTCCAGGCGGCGCGGTCGCTGCAGCCGACCCAGGCCAGTCCCGCCGTTGCTATCAGCCGCTAGGCCGCTTGCCGGGTAACGCCATGGGGCCCGCTCCGGCGGGCCCCGTTCGTTGGTGTCCCCGGCTTGCGCAAAATGCGTTTCCGTCGCAACACTTGGCGCTGGTCTCATGGACACAGCGCGGCATGGCAGCAAGCTCCCGATATCCCCGCGACCTGGTCGGCTACGGCCGCATACCGCCCCAGGCCAACTGGCCCGGCCGCGCCCGCATTGCGGTGCAGTTCGTCCTCAACTACGAGGAAGGCGGCGAGAACTGCGTGTTGCACGGCGACGCCGGCAGCGAGCAGTTCCTCTCGGAAATCGTCGGTGCCGCCAGTTATCCGGCGCGCCACATGAGCATGGAGTCGATCTACGAGTACGGCTCGCGCGTGGGCGTGTGGCGCATCCTGCGCGAATTCGAGAAACGCGGGCTGCCCCTCACGGTGTTCGGTGTCGCGATGGCAATGCAGCGGCATCCGGAAGTCGTGCATGCCTGCCAGGCCCTCGGCCACGAAATCGCTTCGCACGGATGGCGCTGGATTCACTATCAGAACCTGTCGCCGCAGGAGGAAGCCGACCATCTGCGCCGCGCGGTTGCCATCCATCGCGAATTGACCGGTGATGCCCCGCTGGGCTGGTACACGGGGCGGGACAGTCCCGCGACGCGACGCCTGGTGGTGGAACACGGCGGCTTCGAGTACGACGCCGACTACTACGGCGATGACCTGCCGTTCTGGACCGACGTGGCACTTTCCGACGGCACCACGAAGGCACACCTGGTCGTGCCCTATACCCTCGATGCCAACGACATGCGCTTCGCCACGCCGCAGGGCTTCAACACCGCGCAGCACTTTTTCGACTACCTGCGTGACACCTTTGACGTCCTCTACGCGGAAGGGGCGGAGATGCCGCGGATGATGTCGGTGGGCATGCACTGCCGCCTGCTCGGGCGCCCGGGCCGGTTCATCGCCCTGCAACGCTTTCTCGATCACATTGCGCGCCATGACCGGGTCTGGATCTGTCGTCGCATCGACATCGCGCGGCACTGGAAGGCACAGCATCCCTACGCGCCGGAGACCGCACGATGACACTGGACGACATCAACCGCCTCGACGCCGACACATTCACCGTCTACCTGGGCGGCGTCTACGAGCATTCGCCCTGGGTCGCGCGGCAAGTGAGCCTGCAGCGGCCGTTCGCCTCGTGCGAGGCCCTGCAGCAGGCCATGGCGCGCTGCGTCGCGCTGGCCAGCGACGCGGCCCGGCTGACGCTGATCCGCGCGCATCCGCAGTTGGCCGGCAAGGCCGCCATTCGCGGCGAGCTGACCCCGTCCTCCAGCGCCGAACAACGCGGCGCCGGCCTGGATCTGTGCACGCCAGAGGAGTACGCGCAGATCACCCATCTCAACGACGCCTACCAGGCGAAGTTCGGTTTTCCCTTCATCCTTGCCGTCCGTGGCCATACCCGCCAGAGCGTGATCGAACAGATGCAGCGCCGGCTGGCGCGCGAGCCGGAGGACGAGCTGACCGAGGCACTGGAACAGATCGACCGCATCGCCCAGCTGCGTCTGGCCGACCTTGTACAACCCTGACTGTGTGACGACCGCCAATGGCACTTCCCGCTATCGATCCCGAAGCACCCGAGTTCACCCGCCGCCACGTCAACCTCGCTGACGCCCGCCTGGGCGCCGAGGCGCTGGTGGCCAGCGACGACTTCTTCGCCGCGAAGGAGCGCATGCTCAATCCCGAGCCGGCGATCTTTGTTCCCGGCAAGTACGACACCAACGGCAAGTGGATGGACGGCTGGGAGAGCCGCCGCAAGCGCACCAGCGGCCACGACTGGTGCATCGTGCGCCTGGCCCGCCCGGGACGACTGCACGGCGCGGATCTGGACACCAGCCATTTCACCGGCAATTTTCCGCCCGCCGCCAGCATCGAGGGCTGCTGCGTACCTGGCGGCGAGCCGACGGAACAGACGCCGTGGTTCAGCGTCCTGCCCCCGGTCAACCTCGGCGGTAATCGGCATCACTATTTTCCGCTCGGTGGCGATGCGGTCTGTACGCATGTCCGGGTCAATCTGTTTCCGGACGGCGGGCTGGCGCGGTTGCGCCTCTACGGCACGCCGCAGTTCGACGCGACAGCCGTCGATGCCGACGGACTCATCGACCTTGCCAGTGCCCTGAACGGCGGCACGATCGTCGCCACCAACAACCAGCACTTCGGCCTGGCCACCAGCCTGCTCCTGCCGGGCCGCGGCGTGAACATGGGCGACGGCTGGGAGACGCGACGACGTCGCGAACCCGGCAACGACTGGTGCATCGTCGCGCTGGCCCGACCCGGATTGATCCGCGCCGTCGAAGTCGACACCTGCCACTTCAAGGGCAACTACCCGGATCGCTGCTCCCTGCAGGCCACGCGCGTGCCCGGCGGCACGCCGGAGTCGCTGGTGACGCAGTCCATGTTCTGGCCGGTGCTGCTACCGGAACAGAAGCTGGAGATGGATCGGCAGCACTTCTACGATTCCCAGATCCTCCCGCACGACGCCGTGACGCACGTGCGCTTCAACATCTTCCCCGATGGCGGCGTGTCGCGCCTGCGCCTGCGCGGGATCCCGGCCCCGTGAGCAACCCCCGACCCGATGATGTCCTGGCGCTCGAACCGCTCACGGCCGCCGCCTTCGCCGCGTTCGGCGATGTGATCGAACCGGCATCGGCGCGCCAGGTGTACGCCGTCAACGACGGTACCGCGCAGCGCTTTCATGACCTGGCTCGCGTCGACACCGGCACCGGGGACGGCCACCCCCTGATCAGTATCTTCCGCGCCGAGCCACGCACGCTGCCGATGCCACTGCGATGCGTCGAACGCCACCCCCTGGGCAGCCAGGCCTTCGTGCCGCTGTCCCGTACTCCGTTCATCGTCGTCGTGACCGCCGATCCCCACACTCGCCCCAGGGCCTTCCTGTCGCAGAACGGCCAGGGCGTCAACTACCACCGCGGCACCTGGCACCACCCCTTGATCGCGCTGGAGCAAGTCTCGGACTTCCTGGTCATCGACCGTGGCGGGCCGGGGGACAACTGCGAAGAGGTGGCGTTGAGGCACCGCTGGATGCTGCCGGGTGCCGGAGAACTGCTTTTGCCACCAGCGGCGTAATGCGTCATGAATGACAGGATAGGCCGTCTATCAAAAAGTATGATGTATGCGGCGCAGAGAATCCGACTTCGCCTCGCCGGCGGTAAAGGCAGCGACAAATCACCTGGCCACCCTCGTCAGGCAGGCCCGGCTGGCGCGCGGCTGGTCCCAAGCCGAGCTGGCTGAGGGCGCCCGGTTGAGCACGCCGACACCTCATCGAATCGAGCCTGCGCGACCTGCGGTTTGGGCATGACGTCAGACAGAGTGCTGCACCTCTCAGCCTCAGGGACGCGCAGCGCGCCTGGACAATGCACTTGCCGGTGCAGGGCGGTTCGGATTAATGCCTCCCGCAGCCGCGCAGATCATTGACCGCATCGCTCGCTGCACGCGCGTGTGGCGGGAGACATTTGAATCACTCGGCGTTCCTGACCGCGAGAGCAATCGCGTCCGAACCGCATTCCGTCGCCCCGCAGACATCGGAATGGCGGCGGTTGAAAAGTTTCTCACGTGAGCGGAGGGTATTCGCAAGGGCTCATCACCGCATCGCCCGCAACGTCAGGCTGATGCGCGGGGCCGCATCGGGAACTTTCGGGATGGCGTGGAGCCATTCGGCCTGAATCGCCTGCGACATGTGCAGCAATGACCCGGCGGTGAGTACGAAAACGTGCTCACGCGAGCGGTCTGTCTTGTGCCGGAACACGATCGGGCGGGCGCCGCCCAGCGAGAGGATGCTGATGCCGCTGGCACCGACCAGCAAGGTCACGTCGTCGGAATGGAAGCTGCGCGCATGGCGTGTCCAGTTCCGCCGGAATCGGACAGGCGGGATAGTGCATCTGTGAATAGTTATAAGGGACGCCAAGACTGGCGGTCCGGCGGGCGCGCATGCGCTCGTCCCAGTGCACGGCGCGCTCGACCCGGGCCATCAGCGCGGCAGGATCCGCATGGAACGCCGGGTCAAAGACGACAGCCGGCGGCCCCTCGACGGGTCCTGCATCACGGCCGCGACGCCAGCCACGCCTCGACGACCGACCGCTCCTGGTCCGTCATTCCCGTGAAATTGCCGGGCGGCATCACCTTCAAGGCCACGACCTGTCGGCGTATGAGCTCAGCATGCTTGCGCAGGTCGTCCGGCTGGTCGAACTGCAGGCCCTTGGGGGCGCTGGCAATCATCGAGGGTTTGGCCGAGTGACACTGGATGCAGTGCTTGCCGAGGATCGCCTGCACGGCTTCCGGCGTCGCCACCGCGGGTGTGGCAGCTGGCGCCGGTACCGCCGGCGTTGCCGGCACGGGAACCGCAGGCGCTTTGGCCGCCGCCGGCTCACGCGGCGCCATCATCCCGAACACGGCCAACAGCACGGCGGCCGCCACCGCGAGCAGCCACCAGGCACGTTCGCGGCTGTGCCACACCACGAAGAACTGGCGAATGACCGCACCTGCCGCCATGAACAGCACCAGCACCAGCCAGCTCTGCGGATGCGCATAGGCCGTCGCATAGTGGATGCTCAACATCGCGAACACGACCGGTAGCGTGAAATACGTGTTGTGCACGGAACGCTGCTTGCCGCGTCGCCCGGGAAGCGGATCGGGTGCCTCGCCGCGCGCCAGCGCCGCGACCATGCGCTTCTGGCCCGGAATGATCACGAAGAACACATTCGCCGACATGATCGTCGCCATGCTGGCGCCGACGATCAAGAATGCCGCACGGCCGGAAAAGCACTGCGTCGCGGCATACGTCAGCGCGACTACGTAAACGCCCACGAGCGCGCCGAGCAATGCGTCCCGGAAGCCGACAAGACGGCACAGCAGGTCGTAGACCAGCCATGATCCCGGCAGAAAGGCGATCGCCAGCATCACGGCCTGCGCCGGGGTCCAGGCGGCGACGGCCGGATCGATCAGATAAAGGCCGGGCGATGCCAGGTACAGCATCGCAAACAGGCAGAATCCCGAAATCCACGTCGTATAGGATTTCCATTTTGACCAGTGCAGTTCCTCCGGCATCACCGCGGGCGCCACCAGGTACTTCTGCTTGTGGTAGAAGCCACCGCCATGAACCGACCAGGACTCTCCCGACACGCCGCCGCCACCGACCTTCGGCGGCGTGAGGCCGCGATCGAGCGCCACGAAATAGAACGATTCGCCAATCCACGCGATCGCAGCCACCACGTGCAGCCAGCGCAGCAACAGGCCAACGGCCTCGACCAGATAGGCACTCATGACCGCACCTCAGCTGCCCCGATACGTGCTGTAGCTGTACGGTGACGCCAGGAGCGGCACGTGATAGTGGCTGTCGGCGTCCGCCATTCCGAAGCGCAACGTCACCACGTCGATGAAGGGTGGATCGGCCAGCGCGATACCTGCGCCTTTGAAATACGCACCCAGGTGGAAATCGAGCTCATAGGTACCCGGCAGCAGCGCGGCGCCCGCCAGCAGCGGTTCGTCGCAGCGGCCGTCGACATTGGTGGTGCGCTGCGCCAGCGGCCGGCGCTGGCCGGCGTCGAGGCGGTAGAGATCAATCCGGATGCCTGCGCCAGGCTTGCCCTGCGCGGTATCCAGCACGTGCGTGGTGAGTCTGCCCATGAATCAGCGACGCGATGAAGGGAATGCCGATAGTGACGCCTGCAGCCGCCGCTGTCACGCCTGCCCGGCCCGGGCCAGCCGGCTCAGGCCGGGGCGAAGGTCTGGTCGAAGTAGGCGACCAGTCGTTCCAGGTCGCGGCATTTCTCCTCCGCACTGGCGAAGCTGGCCACGAAACTGTTCTCGGCGAGCCGCCGCGCATGTCCCAGGTTGAGCTGGAGGGCCTGGAAGGTCTCCAGGTAGTTCTGGTTGATATAGCCGCCGAAATAGGCCGGATCGTCCGAGTTGATCGTGGCCACGAGTCCGCGGTCGAGCAGCTCGCGCAGGTTGTGCTGGGCCAGCGTCGGAAATACGCAGAGCTTTATGTTCGATAGCGGGCATACCGTCAGTGGAATGTGCTCGCGCACGAGCCGTTCGACCAGCGCCGGGTCTTTCAACGCCTGCACGCCATGGTCGATCCGCTCCGCGCCGAGCACGTCCAGCGCGCCCCAGATGTAGGCAGGCGGCCCCTCCTCGCCCGCGTGTGCCACGATGCGCAGCCCCAGGCGGCGCGCCTCGGCGAAGACGCGCGCGAACTTCTCCGGCGGGTTACCCAGTTCGCCCGAATCCAGCCCCACGCCGATGAAGCGGCCAATATAGGGCTTGGCCTCCTCCAGCGTGGCGAGGGCTTCGTCCTCGCTCAGGTGGCGCAGGAAGCACAGGATCAATGAAGCACGGATGCCCAGCTCCTGGCGCGCCCGCTCGACGGCCCGGTGCAGGCCATTGATCACGACGGCAAACGGCACACCGCGCATCGTGTGCGTCTGCGGGTCGAAGAACAATTCGGCGTGAATGACGTTGTCGGCGCGCGCGCGCAGAAAGTACGCCCAGGCCATGTCGAAGAAGTCGACCTCCGTCAGCAGCACGCTGGCGCCGGCATAGTAGATATCGAGAAAACTCTGCAAATTGGTAAAAGCGTACGCCGCGCGCAATGCCTCGACACTGGCATAGGGCAGGCTGACGCCATTGCGCTGCGCCATCTGGAATATCAGCTCGGGCTCGAGCGAACCCTCGATATGAATGTGCAACTCCGCCTTGGGCATGCCGCGCAGGAAATCGGCAAGACGGTCGGACAGCATCAGCTCGGTGTGTTGGACGGCTTCGGACATGGGCGCGGCACGGCGGTTGGCTTCGCCGGAGTCTGCACCAAGCCGTGGCCGCCGCCTAGGCGGGTGTTTTGGCGCAGTGCGTCATGGCGGCGGCGCGACAGACATCCGCGCCGGTGTCTTCGGGTGCGGCGCTGCGCTACTCTTTGCCGATGACAAACCGCCCGTTTTTCCACCTCAACGGCCGCGACATTCCGCTGGCAGATACCGATCCGACCGAATCCCTGCTGCGCTGGCTGCGCCGGGCCCATCTCACCGGAACCAAGGAAGGCTGCGCGGACGGTGATTGCGGCGCCTGCACGGTCGCCATCGTCGAATCCGCCGAGGACGGCGGCGCCACGTACCGGGCGGTCAACAGTTGCCTCCTCCCGATGGGCTCGGTACCGGGTCGCCGCGTCGTCACCGTGGAGTCCCTGGCCGACGGCGACACCTTGCACCCGGTGCAGGCGGCGATGGTCCGCTGCGCCGGCTCCCAGTGCGGCTATTGCACGCCGGGCATCGTGATGAGCCTGTTCGCCGGCTACTACAACGGCGAGCTGACGGATATCACCACCGAAGGCAATCTGTGCCGCTGCACCGGCTACCGGCCGATCCGCGCTGCGACCGACGAGCTGGCCGGCGACAGTCGGCCGGATGACGCATTCTGCCGGGCACTGCACGCCGACGTCGGCGGTGCATCCGACCCGATCCCTGCGTTCCACCTGCCGGTCTCGGTCGACCAGGCCATCGCGCTCAAGCGCGACAACCCGCAGGCTGCATGGATCGCCGGCGCCACGGACCTGGGCGTGGCACTCAGCCACGGGCAACCGGTCGCGCCGTCCTTCATCGCGCTCGACCGCATTGCCGCGCTCCGCCATATCGACATCCAGGCAGGCCATGTTCTCATCGGCGCCGGCGTGCCACTGACGACGATCGAGACACAACTGGCCGGCCTGTTTCCCGCGCTCGACCAGATGCTGTACTGGTTTGCCGCGCGCCAGGTGCGCAATCGCGCCACGCTCGGTGGCAACCTCGGTACCGCATCACCGATCGGCGACCTGCTGCCGGTGCTGCTCGCGCTCGACGCCCAGGTGCATTGTGCCGGGCCGGAAGGCGCCCGCACGCTTCCCGTCAGCGACTTCTTCACCGGCTACCGCAAGACGCGCCGCGCCGATGGCGAATTGATCGTCGCGGTAACCCTGCCGCGCCGCAGCGGACTATCTGCCGCGTACAAGGTGGCCAAGCGCCAGACCGACGACATCAGCATCGTCGCCGCTGTATTCGCGCTGGATTTCGACCAGGACATCATCGCCCACGCGCGGCTGGCTTACGGCGGCGTCGCGGCAACTCCCATGCGCGCCACCGCGGTGGAGGAGTTCCTGCTCGGCAGAACGCTCGACACTGACACCGTTGCCGAAGCCTGCCGCCGACTGGAGTCGGTGTTCACCCCGCTGGATGATCATCGTTCCAGCGCCGCGTACCGTCGTCGGCTGTGCGGCAGCCTGTTCGCGAAATTCGTGCAGGAGCACTGCCGATGAACCTGCGCCACGAAAGCGCCGTGGGCCACGTGACCGGCCGCGCGGTGTACACCGATGAACAGCACGAACCGACCGGCTTGCTGAGCCTGTATCCCGTGCAGGCGCCACATGCCCATGCGCGAATTGTCGCGATGGACGCAACCGCCGCACTCGCCCTGCCGGGCGTCATCCGCGTGCTGACCGCCGCGGACATCCCCGGCGAGAACGACACCGGCCCGATCCTCCATGACGAGCCGCTGATTCCGCGCGATGTGGTGCTGTTCCATGGCCAGGCCGTGGCCTGGGTGGTGGCCACCAGTGAGCGCATCGCTCAACAGGCAGCGCGGGCGGTGAAAGTGGAGTACGAGCCGCTCCCGCCCGTCCTGGATATCGAGACGGCCATCGCGCAGTCGTCCTTCCACCTGCCACCCGCCGTGGTCGCCCGCGGCGATGCCGCCGCGGCCATGGACCTGGCACCGCATCGTCTGAGCGGTGAGCTGCACATCGGCGGGCAGGACCATTTCTACCTGGAAACACAGGCGAGCTGGGCCCACGTCGACTCGGAGGGACTGGTGCAGGTGACCTCCTCCACCCAGCATCCGACCGAGACACAGATCATCGTCGCGCGCGTGCTGGGATTGCCGTCAAACCGCGTGGTGTGCAAGAGCCTGCGCATGGGCGGCGGATTCGGCGGCAAGGAAACCCAGGCCAATCCCTATGCGGCCGTCGCGGCCCTTGCGGCGTTCCGCACGGGCAAACCCGTGCGCATCAAGCTCGGCCGCAGCGCCGACATGCAGCTGACCGGAAAGCGCCATCCCTTCCTGGCCCGCTACGAGGTGGGGTTTGATGACGACGGGCTGCTCAAGGCGCTGATCGTCACCCTGTACGCCAACGGTGGCTGGAGCGCCGACCTGTCGCCGCCGGTACTGATGCGCGCCATGGTACATGTGGATAATGCCTATTACACACCGCACGTCCATATCACCGGCCTGATCGCCCGGACGCACCTGGCCTCCAACACGGCGTTCCGCGGCTTCGGCGGCCCCCAGGGCATGCTGGTGGGCGAGGAGATCCTCGACCGTGTGGCGCGTTACCGCCAGCTACCGCCGGAAACGGTGCGCGAGCGCAATCTCTACCGGCCGGACGAAACACCCGCGCGCAATGACACGCCCTACGGGCAGCCGGTCGTGGACAACCACCTGCCGCAGCTGTGGGCGCAGTTGCGCCGCGACAGCCACTTCGACCAGCGCCGCCGGCAGATCGACGAATTCAACCGCAGCCATGCGCATGTCCGGCGTGGCCTGGCGATCACGCCGGTCAAGTTCGGCATCTCGTTCAACAAGACCGAATACAACCAGGCCGGCGCGCTGGTCCACATTTACGCCGACGGCAGCGTGCAGCTCAATCACGGCGGCACCGAGATGGGTCAGGGCCTGCACACCAAGATGCTGGCCGTCGCCAGTCGCGCGCTGGGCGTTCGCGTCGACACGATCCAGATCATGGTGACCAGCACGGACAAGGTGCCCAACACCTCCGCGACGGCCGCCAGCAGCGGGTCGGACCTTAACGGCCAGGCCGTCAAGGCGGCCTGCGAAACCCTGCTCGAACGCCTGGCGCCTGTCGCCGCGACCATGCTTGGCACAACGCCCGACGACGTCGTCTTCTCCGAAGATCACGCACGCCGCCAGTCGGACGCCAGCGTCGCGGTACCGTTCAGCGAGGTGACGCGCGCCGCCTACTCCGCGCGCGTCAGCCTGTCCGCCACCGGCTACTACCGCACCCCGGTGATCCACTGGGACCCCAAGCGCGGCCACGGCCATCCGTTCTACTACTACGCCTTCGGCGCCGCTGTCAGCGAAGTGGAAGTCTGCGGTTTTACGGGTGTATACACGCTGCGGCAAGTCGATCTGCTGCACGATGTCGGCGATTCGCTGGCGGAAACGATCGACCGCGGCCAGATTGAAGGCGGCTTCGTCCAGGGCATGGGTTGGCTGACATGCGAGGAACTGCGCTGGAGCGCGGCCGGAAAGCTGCTGACCGACGCGCCCAGCACGTACAAGATCCCCA
Organism: Tahibacter amnicola; assembly: GCF_025398735.1. Classification (NCBI taxonomy): domain Bacteria; kingdom Pseudomonadati; phylum Pseudomonadota; class Gammaproteobacteria; order Lysobacterales; family Rhodanobacteraceae; genus Tahibacter; species Tahibacter amnicola. The sequence goes on along the minus strand of NZ_CP104694.1, from coordinate 775,495 downwards.
CGATCGGCGAGGTGCCGCGGGAGTTCCACGTCACCCTGTTCAAGCGCTCCCGCACACCGACCACCCAGGTGATTTTCGGCAGCAAGGGCGTCGGCGAACCGCCGCTGATGCTGGCGATCAGTGTGCGCGAAGCGCTGCGCGACGCAGTCGCTGCCTTCGGCGACGCACGCGCCGTGCCGCTGGCCTCGCCGGCGACACCCGAAGCAGTGGCGGATGCGATCGCAGCGGTGCGCACGCCAGACCCCGCCCACTCCTCCCCGGAAGCGCCCGTGCCGGCTGGCGCCGCATCCGGATCGTAGGCGGGAGCACGGATTGGACGAACGACTTTTCGGCCGGCTCGGTGAATGGCTGGCCCACGGGCCCGTCGTCGTGGCGACAGTGCTGCAGACGCGCGGAGCAACTCCCCGCAAAGGCGGCAGCCGCATGCTGGTCACGGCCGCGAGCCAGTCCTTCAGCATCGGCGGCGGCGAGGCGGAAGCGCGTGTCATCGCAGCGGCCCGGCGACTGCTGGCCGATAACGGCGACCGGGCGCCGGTCGAGATCGATCTCTCCGGCCGCCCCGATGCCGCAGGCGTCTGCGGTGGCAGCATGCAGCTGGCCTTGCGTCGCTGGTCGGGGCCGACCGATCGGGAGCGTGCCGAAACCATCTTCCGGCAATTGCGCGCCGGCAATACAGTCACCCTCGGCGAGACCGACATCGGGCACGCCGGCGCCACCAGCCGCACCCGGCCGGACGAACGCCTGCTCATCGCCGGCGGCGGGCACTGCGGTGTCGCGCTGTACGAGATGGCGCGCCACCTCGACTTCGACATCTGGATATTCGATCCGCGCGATGCGTGCTTCGCCGACGGCGACTTCCGCGACGCGCACGTGTTGAGCGGCGACTACGTGCAACTGGCCACGGCGCTCGACACGACGCGCCCGGTGTACGCGGTGCTGCTCAACCGCGACTTTCCCACCGACGTGGCAACACTGGAGGTGCTTGCGTCGAAGCCCCCGCATTCGTTGGCATGATGGGCAGCCGCAAACGGGTCGGCGCCGTGCTGGAGGCGCTCGGCGAACGCGCTGCTGCTTTCGCACAGCTCCACGCACCGGTCGGCCTGCCTATCCAGGCGCAAACGCCGCATGAGATCGCGGTCAGCATCCTCGCGCAGCTGGTGGCGGAACGTCGGCGGAAAGAGACAGATACCTGATCAGGCGCCGAAGCGTCCGGCCAGCCCGGACGTGCGTTCCACCTGTCGCCCGATCGCCTGGACCAGCGCGTCTTCACCGGCAATCAGGCTGAAACGGCGGCGCGCACGCGTTACCGCCGTATAGACCAGTTCACGCGTCACCACGGGGCTGTGCTGCCCGGGAAGCACCAGCGCCACATGGTGGAATTCCGAACCTTGCGACTTGTGTACCGTCATCGCGTACACCGTCTCCACGGCCTCCAGGCGGCTGGGCGGCACGAAACGGATGCGCCGTTCACCCTCGGCGCTGGTGGTGGCGAACGCCACACGCAGCGCCGCGCGACCGGCCGGATCGGTCACCCGCAGCGTGACGCCCAGATCACCGTTCATGAGCCCCAGGGCGTAATCATTGCGCGTGAGCATCACCGGGCGCCCCTCGTACCAGCCGCGATCAACCGGAATATGCCCGGCCGCCTGCAGTGCGGCCGCGATACGCGCGTTCAGGCCCGCAACGCCAGCCTCGCCGTGACGCACGGCACAGACAATCTGGAATGCGCTGCGCGCCGCCAGAACCTCTTCGGCCCACTGCGCATAGGCCGCGGTCGCCGCATCCGCCCCGGGCCTGCGCTCCTGCAGAACACGCAGGTAGTGGCCAAAGCCATCGTCACCGGCACCGCCATCGACCGCGTAGCGGATGATCGCGGCATCCGCATCGCCCCGCCCGGCGAGCCAGCGCACGGCAGCGGCCGCTGCCGGCGCACGCAGTACCTCCGTTGCGGCGGCCGCGTCGCCGCGATTGACCGCGGCGGCGAGCCGGCCAATTTCGCTGTGCTCGCCGAAACGGTGGCTTTCGCGCAGCATCACCACGTGCTGGTCCAACGCGGTTCCCGCACCGGCGAACGCGTCGATGGGTTCTCCCGCGACCCGTTCCACCGCGGCGATCGTATCGGGCCAGTAGCGGCCGGCTGCCGCGTTCCGGCACAGATCACCCAGCACCGCGCCGGCTTCCACGGATGCCAGCTGGTCCTTGTCACCCAGCAGGATGAGCCGGGCGTCCGGCGGCAGCGCATCGAGCAGGGCCGCCATGGTTTCCAGGTCGACCATCGACGCCTCGTCGACGATCAGCACATCGACATGCAGCGGATTGCCACGGTGGTGCCGCGGCCGGCGTTGGTCGGGGCGGCTGCCCAGCAGGCGGTGTACGGTGGAGACATCCGCCGGAATCGCCTGGCGGACCTCCGGTGAGATCGGCAACACCTCGACCTGGGCTGCAATCGATTCTTTCAGCCGCGCGGCGGCCTTGCCAGTCGGTGCTGCCAGACGGATTCGCAGGCGCTGCCCGGCGCCTGCCAGTGCTGCCGTCTGCAGCAGGGCGATCAGGCGCACCACGGTGGTCGTCTTGCCGGTACCCGGGCCGCCGGTGATGACACAGAACGCGCTTTGCGCCGCGATGGCGCAGGCGACCTTCTGCCAGTTCACCGTTGCGATGGCGGCAGCCGGGTAAAGGCGCTGCAACTCATCCTGCGCGGTCTGTGGCATGGGCAACCAGCGGCCGGTGCGCACGCCGATCGCGGCCGCCACCTGGCATTCATGGTCCCAGTAGCGCTTCAGGTAGAGCCGTTCTCCATCGAGCACCAGCAGGGCGCGTCCGTCGGCCTGCGCAGACGCCACTGCCGGGGAGGCGAGCAGGCGTTCCTGCCAGTGGCGCGTCGTCATTCCCGCGGGCAGCGCCGGCAGTACATAGGCCAGCGCGTCGTCCGGCGTCGCCGGTGCTTCGAGCGCAGGCAGGAACAGACAGGTGTGGCCCTCACCCAGGCGCTGGCTGCACAGCGCGGCCGCCGCGACGACCGCATCGTCGCAGCCAGGGTCGATTTCCACGACGAAACGCGCGAACGCGCGGTCCAGGGGACGCAGCGCCCCTTCCGCCACGGCGGTATCCATCGCGCGCCACAGGGTCTCACGCATCAGCCGCTCCCGCGCCGGCGAAGAGCCGGTCCATGTGCTCGATCAACGCCCGCGGGGGGCGTTCCCGGTGCACGCCATGACCGGCCGTATCGACACCGCGCAGGAACAGGTACATCGCACCACCCACGTGACGGTCGTAGTCGTAGTCCGGCAGGCGCGCCCGCAGCTGGCGATGCAGTGCGAGGATGTAGAGGCAGTACTGCATATCGTAGCGATTGACCAGGATCGCCTGGCGCAGCGTCGCGGCGTCGTAGGCAGCCGCATCGGGGCCGAGCCAGTTGGACTTGTAGTCGACGACGTAGTATCGGCCGGCATGGCAGAACACCAAGTCGATGAAACCCTTGAGCAGGCCATTGAGGCGATCCGGTTCGAGCGGCGGGCGTGCCTGCGCGTCCAGCGTCGCCTGCGTGACCAGCCGGTCCAACCGGGCCACGTCCACCTGCGCCGCCTCGAACCAGAATTCCAGTTCCGCCTGGTAGTGCGTCATCGGCAATGCAGCCAGACTGACCGTACCCTCGGCGCAGGCCAGTGGAACGGTCAGGAAGTACTGCATCCACCGCGACAGCGCACCGATCCAGGGCGCCAGACCACGCCGCTGGCAGCGGCGCGCAATGGTCTGGGTCAGCAGTGCGGTGTCCGACAGGCTTTGGGCAAATCCCTGTTGCGCCGACCACTCGAGCAGGCCATGCAGGAAAGTACCGGGCGCCGCCCCGCGCGGAAACGCAGCAAGCGGCGCGAGTTGCTCTGAAATGGCCTCAGCGAGCGGTACCAGGTCGTGCACACGCTCGGCCAGCACGGCCTGGCCGGCGGTTTCCGGTTCGCCCGGCGTGTGCGCGCTGTCGCTTCCGGCCAGGCGCAGTGCGCTGTAGCTGGCGATCCACCACCGCGGCGGCGGCGCTCCCCGGTACGGCCGGGCCAACGCCAGCGTGACCGGTGCCGGCACCTGCGGCCGCGTGCCATCACTGCCCGGCGGCTCGCCGACGACCATGCCGGACTGCCCTTCCGCAAGACGCGCCAGCAGGCTGGCGAGCTCGCCAGCTGCAATCGCCTCACCGCCCTTGAGCAGGTATCCCACGGCGGATTTGTGCAGTTGCGAGACCTTGGCATTGCCCATGCGAAGCGCCGCAACGCCGATCCAGCAGGCGAAACTGGCGCGCGTCACAGCGACGTAGAGCAGGCGCAGTTCTTCCTGGAGACGTTCACGGTCGGCACGACGCCGCGACACCTCGTCCAGCGACACATCCAGGTGCAAGCGCCCATCCGCTCCGTGCCAGGCGTACCACACGGTGCGGCGCGGGCCCGACGCGCCGACCTCGCGGAAATTGCACGCGAACGGCAGAAACACCAGGGGGTATTCCAGTCCCTTGGACTTGTGCACGGTGACGAGCTTGAGCAGGCCCGCATCGCTTTCCAGCCGCAGCAGCGCGGCGTCACCGGCCACATCACCTGCGATGGTCTCGCGCAGATGACGAACCAGTGCCCCCTCGCCATCGAGCGTGACGGAGGCTTCCTGCAGCAGTTCGGCCAGATGCAGCACATTGGTCAGCGCCCGTTCGCCACCGGCGCGCGCCAGGCAGCGCGCGGGGACATCGAATTCATGCAGCAATGCGGTCAACATGGCGAGCACGCCGGCGCTGCGCCACACCTGCTGGTAGCGCCGAAAACGTTCCAGCTGCTGTTCCCAGGCCGCTTCGTCGTGGTTGAGTGCATCCAGCTGCGACCAGGGCAGGTCCAGCGTGGCGGTGGCCAGCGCGGAACGCAGCCGGCGCTCCTCGCCTGGCTCTGCGCAGGCACCCAGCCAGGTCAGCACGTCGGCCGCTTCCGCGGTGTCGTACACGCTGTCGCGATCGGACAGGTAGACGCTGCGCAGGCCGGCCCGGTCCAGGGCGGCACGCATCACGCGTGCCTCGCCGACGTCGCGGACCAGGATAGCGATATCCGCCGGCCGCAGCGGCGCGAATGCCGCGGGCGCTGCGAAACCGCAGCGCCCGGCGGCCGCCAGGGACAGCAGGCGGGCAACCTCTGCCGTCGTCGCCGCGGCCATGACGTCCATGTAACGTGCCTTCCCCGGCGCGTCATCGGGCGCATGCAGCCACAGGTGCATGGCCGGTACCGGATTGCCGTCGATCACCAGTGCGCTGGCGCGACCGGCCGCGTCAACCGGATGAAATGGCAGGCCGTGCCCGGCCGCGCCAAAGGCGAACGGACCGTCCGGCCACTGCATGCCGTGTTCGAACAGGCGGTTCACCGCACCGACCAGGGGCGCCGTCGAGCGGAAGTTGGTACTCAAGGTGTAGCGCGGTTGCTCGGCGCTTTCGCGGGCCGCCAGGTAGGTGTGGATGTCCGCGCCGCGGAAGCTGTAGATCGCCTGCTTCGGATCACCGATCAGCAGCAGCGCGGCCGACGGATGGTTGCCGTAGATGCCATGGAACAGGCGCCATTGCACCGCATCGGTATCCTGGAATTCATCGACCAGCGCGACCGGATACTGCGCGGCAATGGCCACCGCCAGTCGCCCGGTGATATCGCGGCTGACCGCCAGTTCCAGACGGCGTTTCACGTCGTCAAAGCCCAGCGTCGCCCGCCGCCGCTTGGCCGCGATGATGCGTTCGCGGACACGATCGACGGCATGCGCCACCAGCACGCCCTGAAGGTCAAGGCATTGCGCCACGGCCGTGCGCAACGTCCCGACCGCCGCCAGCGCCGCTGGCCATTCGACGGGACCGTCGTCCTTGAGCGCGTTGCGGATACCGTCGACCGTGAGCCGTTCCCAGGCCGACTCGGTCAAGGCAGGCGCTACCGGCGCGGCGTCCTCCGCCCAGGCCCGCAGCCGCGACAGCCATTCGGTGTAGCGCGAGGGCTTGAGCCGCGCACCATTGATCCGCTGGGCGGCCACCAGCCCATCGAGGAACGCCTGCAACGCCTCGACCTGTGCGGCGCATTCGCGCTTGTGGCGGTGCAGCGAGCCGGCCATCGCCGTCATCACTTCGCGCAAGGAGCCCCCAAGCGGGATCGAAGGGTCGATGCCGGTCAGCTGCGCGTTGTCGGTACGGCGGCCCAGCGCGTTCCGGAGCAAGCCCGCCAGCGCATCGGGCGTTTCCACCGTGCCGACCAGCCAGGCCGCCTGGTGCGTATCCAGCGCGTACGCCTCGCTGCGCCAGTAGTCGCGCGTCGCCTCGACAATCAGTTCCGACTCGTCCTCGACCAGATCGAAGTCGAACGGGCTGCCGCTGCCGATTGCAAACTGCGACAACATGCGCTGGCTCCAGGCGTCGATCGTGTAGATCGCCGCCTCGTCCATCCACTGCGCGGCCAGTTCCAGCCGCGCGGCCGCCGTCGCGCGGGCGGCGGCGTCGGACTGGGTCGCCAGCAATGCCTGCAGGAAGGGTTCGACGGCCGCGCCGCTCCGGAACACGGCCGCCGCTTCCACCAGGCGGGCGCGAATGCGCTCGCGCAACTCCGCCGTCGCCGCACGGGTGAACGTGACAACCAGGATCTGCGGCGGCAGCAGCGGCCCGTCGCAGCCGTGGCCAAGCACCAGACGCAGATAGAGCGCGGCGATGGTCCAGGTCTTGCCGGTGCCCGCGCTGGCCTCGATAAGGCGGACGCCGCGCAGGGGAAACGTCATCGGATCCAGCGGTTGCGGCACGCTCATGCGACTTCCGCCCATTGCAGCCGTTCAAACAGGGGCCGGTAGATCCCCAGCCAGGCTTCAAACCCCTGCCGCAGCAGAGCCTCGAACTCGGGAAAGCTGCGCGCCAGGTACGGGTCTTCTTCGCATTCCCCGCGTGATCCGTCGTAGCTGCTGCGGTTGTAGCGCAGTGCGGCGGCTACTGCGGCATCGCCCTCGCCCTTGGCCGCAGCGGCGAGCCAGGCGAACGCCGTCTTGCAGGCCAGCGGCAGGGGCGCGCGCATGCCAAGGCGCATCGCTGCCAGCAGATCATTCAGCAACGCCTGCGCCACGGCCTGCGGCAGCGGCTCCAGGCACGCCGAACGATCCGGCGCCACCAGCTGCGAGGTGAAGGCAAGGCCTGCAGCGTGCGCCACGAGGTGGGTCGTCCAGGCCTGCGCCAGGTTGGCATATCGCGGCTGCCGGCTGCGGTCGCACAGGTCTGCTATCAGGCAGACCACGCGGACCGTTTCACCCGTCACGTCGGAACGCAGGTCGGACACCCAGTCTTCGATCAGGAGGTCGCCGCATGGAATCGTGAGTTCCCGGCGCGGCTGCGGCACCGGCCAGCGCGCCAGGGCTGCGCGAAAACGCGCGTGCACCCCGCCGGCACGCTGTAACGGCACCGCCAGCGCCAGCTCTCCGAACGCCGCGAGCGGCAGGATGCCGTTGGCGCGCAGGCGGTCCGACTCGCGCCGGATAGCGGCATCGCCGCTGGCTTCGTCCGGCGCCTGCAGGGCCGCGCCGACCAGATGCGCGGCAAGGCGGTGGTCGTCCAGCGCATCGAGCGCGAAGGGCTCGTTGTCGTCGGCAATATCGACGGGGGTTTCGAAGTACACCTTCAGGCGCTGCTGGAAGAACTGCCGTACCGGGCGGCGCAGGAAGGCGCCCAACGTCGTCAGCGTCAGCGATGCCTCCGGCACCCACTCGGGCAAAAGGTCGCCGGCGGGGTGTTGGGTGGCGCTGTGCGCCTGGCGCCATTCGGCGGCATAGGTGAACAGGCGGCTGTCGCTACCGTCGAAATAGCGCACGCTGAACGGCTGCAGCGGATGTTCGACGGTCAGTGCCGCCAGCACCTGCGCGCCCGCGTCAGACGCGTCCGGCGCGTGGCCGTCGCAGTACCAGCCCGATACCAGGTGATCGCGCAGCTGACCGACCAGCACCGAGGGCGGTCGCTCGCTGTTGTCGCGCACGCTGCGCCCCACCCAGGACAGGTGCAGCGCCTCGCGCGAGGACAGCAGCGCTTCGAGAAACAGATAGCGGTCGTCCTCGCGCCGGGAGCGGTCGCCCGGACGATAGAGGCGGGCATCGCCCATCAGGTCGAAGTCCGATGGCTGCCGCTGGCGCGGATAGTCGCCGTCGTTCATGCCCAGGAGCGCGATCACGCGGAACGGGATCGCGCGCATCGGCATCAGGGTGGCAAAAACCACGCCCCCGCCGAGGAAGCGCTGCGAAAGGCCGCGCTCATCCAGCGCCGACAGCCAGCTTTCGCGCACCACCGCCAGCGGCAAGGCCTGCTCCAGCGCCGCCGCGGCCGTGGCCTCCTGCCAGGCGTCGAGGCTGTCCTGCAGACGTTCCAGTTCCAGCAGTTCCTCATCCTCCCGGGGATCGAAAAAGTCCCTGAGCAGGCCGTGCAGGCTCACCGCCCATTCGGCGGGCGTCGCCTCGCGCCGCAGGAGCTGCCAGTAGTGGCGCAGGGTGTTGACGAGGTCGGCCAGGATGCCGACGAGGGGGGCCTGGAGCCCGCCGATCTCCGCGTAGGGATCGATCGCCAGTCCGATGTCCGCGTCGCCCACGGCATAGCCCAGCAGCATCCGGCGCAGACCAAACTGCCAGGTGTTTTCGCCGCGGGCCGGCAGTCCGAGCGACTCGCGCTGCGTGGCGTCCAGGCCCCAGCGGATGCCGGCTTCGTGAATCCAGCGCCGCAACGTCGGCAGGGCTTCATCGTCCAGCCCGAACCGCCGGCGCAGGGCGGGCACGTCGAGCAGGTCGCACAGTTCGGTCGCCCCCAGGCGCAGATCCGGCAGTGACAGCAGCCTTTCCAGCGCGATCAGGGCTGGCGAGCTGCCGCGCGACTGCTGGTCCGCGACGGTAAACGGAATATGGCGCGGATCCGATGCGGCATGACGGCCAAACACCGCGCGAATGGCGGATGCGTAGGTGGCGATGTCCGGCACCATCACCATGATGTCGCGGGGATGCAGGGGTGTGCCGGCGTCGGCCGCCGCCTGCATGCGCGCCAGCAGCGCATCGTGGAGGATCTCCACTTCGCGCTGCGCGCTGTGGGCCACGTGGAAAGTGATCGAATCGTCGCCGCGGAGAATTGCTGTCTTGTCAGTAGCAACGGTCGGCGACGGCGTCAGGTCCAGGATCCCCTGCTGCACCTGCTCCAGCACGGTGCGCCCCGGCGTATCGCCGAAAAGATCGATTTTCTGCCCCCAGGCCGAGAACCGCTCGCGGTAGTGTTCCGGCGTATCGAGGCGGTCGAGCAGGCGCAGGTAGTCACGGCCGTGCTTGCCCCACGCCGCCAGCAGGCTGTGGGAGTGGAGATGCAGCTGGGACGGATCGAGCGTTGCGGGCCTGCCCGGCTTGATCACCTGCCGGCGGCGTTCCCCGGCCACCCATTCGCGCTGGTCGACGATGTCGGCCCAGTAGTAGCGGCACGGATTGGCGACAACGACCAGCACCTGGGTGAAGCGCGCCAGTGCCGCGAGCGTCGCGAGCACCTGCTGCGGCAGGGACGAGATCCCGAACACGGTCACGCGCCGCGGCAGCGCAGCCGGGCGTTCGGGCAGCGACTGTACCGCGTCGACAAAACGCTGGTGCAGCGCCCCGCGGTGCAGGGTCGCCGCCTTGCCACCGACATCCGCCAGCACGCTGCGCCACAGCGCCGGTTGCCAGCGTTGCAGCTCCGGGATCTTCTGCGGGCGGCCGCGATCATCGCGCAGCAGGTCGTGGCCGGCCCCCCAGTCGACCAGCCAGTCCGCCCGGTAGACCTGGTACTGGTCGAACAGGTCGGCAATCCGCCCGGCCAGCTGGTAGCGCTTGGTCAGATCCGTATCGTCCGCCAGGTAGCGTCGCAGCGTCTCGTACACCGGCTTGTGCAGGTGGGCGCCGATCAGGCGCAGCAGGCGCCAGACCAGCCGTTCCTTGTCGAATTCGGAGTGTTCCGGGAGACCGGCACCGAGCACGGCACGGTACGCGCTCCACACGAAGCGCCCCGGCAGCTGCACGTCAATGGCGGCGGCAATACCCATGCCGCCGTCGGTGACATCGCGCGCCAGCGCGGCCTTGAACCACTGCGCGATGCCATTGCTCTGCACGAGCACGACTTCGTTCTCCAGCGGACGCAACGGTTCGCGCCGCAACCACAGCGACAGCACATCGCGCAGATCCTCCAGCCGGTTGCCGTGAAGCACCATCAGGCCAGGCAGGATTGCGTCGCTGGGTTCGGTCATCGTCTCTCCTGGACGGCACAGCTTCCGGGGGCCGAAACGGCCGGCGCCGAATGATAGGGCTTTTGGCGCCGGGCCCACGCGGCATCGGCCAGAAGGCCCGATCGCAAGAAATCGTGACGTCCCTGGCGAATCGGCACGTGCGCACTTGCCAAGACTTATGCTCATTCGTAGCATAAGTCCGGCGATGGGATAGACCCGCCGCTTTCTTCCTGCCATGAGGGGTGCTCATGCGCTTTGACTACCTGGTTTTCATCGGCCGGTTCGAGCCGTTCCACAACGGCCATCACGCGGTCGTCCGGCATGCCCTGGGGCTGGCCGCCAAGGTCATCATCCTCGTCGGATCCGCCGGCAAGCCACGCTCCACACGCAATCCCTGGAACGCCAACGAACGCGAAGTCATGATCCGCGCCGCCGTCGGCGCCGAGGCGGACCGCCTGCTGATTCGCCCGCTCTCGGATCACCTGTACAACGAAACCGCCTGGATCAGCCTCGTGCAGCGCCAGGTCGCCGCGGCCATCGCCGACGACGGCGGTGCGGCCGACGCCCGTGTCGGCCTGGTCGGCCGCGACAAAGACGCCTCCAGCTATTACCTGCGCGAGTTCCCACAATGGGAATTGTGCAATGTTCAGCATTGCGAGGTTCTGTCAGCCACCGAGATCCGCGACCATCTCTTCAGCGCCGACGAGGGCGGGCAGCTGCTGATCAAGGCCAATGTGCCGCCGCCGGTCGCCGCCATGCTCGAGGCCTTCCGGCGTACACCCGGCTATGCCCAGTTGTCGCGCGAGTTCACTTTCCTCAAGAACTATCGCAAGGCCTGGGATTCGGCCCCCTATCCGCCGACCTTCGTCACCGTGGACGCGGTCGTGGTGTATTCGGGCCATCTCCTGCTGGTGCGCCGCGGTGCCGAACCCGGCAAGGGCCTGTGGGCCTTGCCCGGCGGCTTCCTGGGCCAGGACGAACACCTGATCGACGCCGCGCTGCGCGAACTGCGCGAGGAAACGCGGCTGAAGATTCCGGCGCCGGTGCTCAAGGGATCGCTCAAGGCGCAGCGCGTGTTCGATCACCCGGATCGCTCCACCCGCGGCCGCACCATCACCCACGCCTTCCACTTCGAGTTCGCCTCGGGCGACCTGCCGCCGGTACGCGGCAGCGACGATGCGGACAAGGCCGGATGGATGCCCATTGCCGAGGCACTGGCGCTCGAAGAGCAGTTCTTCGAAGACCACTACCATATCGTGCAACACTTCCTCGGCGTCGCCTGAGGAACCCCGCGACGCGCGGCCGCATTGCCGCGCCGGATCCGGATAGACCGGCTCTGCCCCCTCTGCGGAAGGAGTTTCCGTATGCGCCACCTCCAGAACCTCATCCTCAACACCGACAGCTACAAGGCCAGCCACTGGCTGCAGTACCCGCCGGGCACCGACGCGACCTACTTTTACGTCGAATCGCGCGGCGGACTGTACGAGCGCACCGTGTTCTTCGGACTGCAGGCCATCCTCAAGGAATACCTGGCAACCCCGATTACCCACGCAATGGTCGACGAGGCGCGCGATTTCTACGCCGCCCACGGCGAGCCCTTCAACGAGAGCGGCTGGCGCCACATCGTCGATCGGTTCAACGGGCGCCTGCCGCTGCGCATTCGCGCAGTGCCGGAAGGCACCGTCGTCCCCACCCACCACGCCCTGGTGACGATCGAGTCGACCGACGCGCAGTGCTGCTGGCTGCCCAGCTACCTGGAAACGCTGCTGCTACGCTTGTGGTACCCAGTGACGGTGGCCACGCAGAGCTGGCACCTCAAGCAGCTGATCCGCCAGTATCTGGATCTTTCCAGCGATGATCCGGCCGGCCAGATCGCCTTCAAGCTGCACGATTTCGGCGCACGTGGCGTATCCAGCGCCGAATCCGCGGGACTTGGCGGCGCAGCGCACCTGGTCAACTTCATGGGTACGGATACGGTATCGGGCGTGCTGACGGCGCGCGCCTACTATGGCGAAGCCATGGCCGGCTATTCGATTCCGGCCGCCGAACATTCGACCATCACCAGCTGGGGCCGGGAACGCGAGGTCGATGCCTACCGCAACATGCTGCGCCAGTTCGCCAAGCCCGGCGGACTGGTGGCGGTCGTGTCAGACAGCTACGACATCTTCAAGGCGATCCGCGAACACTGGGGCACCACCCTGCGCGAGGAAGTCATCCGCAGCGGCGCCACCGTGGTGGTGCGGCCCGATTCGGGCGAGCCGGTCGATGTCGTTCACCAGTGCCTGGGGCTGCTGGATGAAGCCTTCGGCCATACCGTCAACGCCAAGGGGTACCGCGTACTGCAGCACGTGCGGCTGATCCAGGGCGACGGCATCAATCCCAACAGCATCCGCGCGATCCTCGAGCGCATCACCAAGGCCGGCTACAGCGCCGAGAACGTCGCCTTCGGCATGGGCGGCGCCCTGCTCCAGGGCATCAACCGCGACACGCAGAAGTTCGCGCTGAAGTGTTCGGCCGCGCGTATCGACGGCGCCTGGCTGGATGTGTTCAAGGCGCCCGTGACCGATCCGGGCAAGTTGTCCAAGCGGGGCCGACTGGTGCTGCTGCACCACCGGGAATTTGGCAGCTACCGCACCGTTGCGGTGCCCGACGCGCTGGCGCGCGTGGAGGATTACCTGCCCGAGCCGGGCTGGGAACACGCCATGGTCACCGTCTGGGAGGACGGCGCGCTCGTACAGGACTGGACCTTCGCGCAGGTGCGCGAGCGCAGCAACGCCTGAAACCACACCGGCGCCCCGGCTGAGCGACCGGACGGACCGGTGCGTGTCACCACGACCCGCACCGGTCCGGATCAATCAAAGTCGCGGGAGGTTCCGGTGATCTCGCGCACGCCGCTGTCGCCGTCACCAAAACCGTCGCTTTCCTCGCGCGCCGGGCTGTCTTCGCCGCCGCTCTCGACGCCCGATCCGTCGCGCTGCGCCGAACGCGCGGCAGCCTTGTCCCAGCGGTTCTTGATCGGGTTTGCCGTCTCGGCGGCTTCGGCCGCCGTCACCAGGCCCTGCTTGGTGGCTTCGGGCAAGTCCGCCCAGTGGCAATCATCCAGCGCACCCTGCATGGCATAGAGCAGGTTGAGACTGGGACGGAAACCGGCGCGCTTCACTTTCATGAAGGCTTCGATCGGGCCGACACGACGCAGGTCCTCGAGCGTGCGCACACCGACCTGGCGCAACCAGGCGGCGGATTTCGGACCAACGTTACGGATCTTGTCAGTACTGGCCATGGTGCTCCGGTAAATCGCTATCGAAAGACAGGACGGCTCAGGCGTCCGCGAGGGATGCCAGGAAGACGTCGCACAGCCGTTCCATGCCGATGCGGTCTTCTTCGTCGAAACGCTCCGGCAAGGGACTGTCGACGTCCCACACGCCGACCAGACGCTCGCCGCGATACAGCGGGACGACAATTTCCGAGCGTGATGCCGCATCGCAGGCGATATGCCCCGGAAAGGCATGCACATCGGGTACCACCTGGGTCTGCCGCGTTGCCGCGGCCGTACCGCAGACACCCTTGCCCAGGGGGATGCGGACGCAGGCAGGCTTGCCCTGGAACGGGCCGACGACCAGTTCCTGGCCATCGAAGAAGTAAAAACCGCTCCAGTTCAGGCCGGGCAGGCTGTTGAACACGAGCGCTGAGAAGTTGGCCGCATTGGCGACACGGTCGTGTTCGCCGTGGAGCAGGCCCTGCATCTGTTCGGCCAGGGCGAGGTAGAGCTCCGCCTTGGTGGTCGCCGTGATCGGCGCAGCGTCAAACATGGTGGTTTCCCTCGGACGAACAGCTAGTGTAAACGACAGCGGGCTACGAACTCCGGGTGTATGTGTCGCTGTGTGCCTTGAAGGCCAGGCCCCGCTGCGGGAATCCGACCGAAGGCGGCATCTGCTGGCCCGGCGTGCGCGCCAGTTCCCCGTGGAATGTCGGGGCAGACCCGTCCGCGTCATAATCGGCCTCTTGCCGCCCGGATCCCCACGCCAACGCATGCCAGCCCGCCCCATTCCGACCGGCCTTTCCGCCCAGGGCCTGTTCGTCACCGGTACCGACACGGGCATCGGCAAGACGCATGTCAGCGCCGGACTGGTGGCCGCCCTTGTGGCCTGCGGTGCGCACGCCGCTGGCATGAAGCCGGTCGCCAGCGGTTGCACCGATGACGCCGGTCGGCTGGTCAACGACGACGCACTGGCCCTGCGACAGGCCAGCCGGCCCATGCCCGCCTATGAGCATGTCAATCCCTTCGCCCTGCGCGAGGCGATTGCACCGCACCTGGCGGCACGGCAGGCGGCGGTCACCCTGACGCTCGATCCGATCGAAGCGGCGTACCGGGCGTTGTCGGTCCAGGCCGACCACATCGTCGTGGAGGGCGTGGGCGGCTGGTGCGTGCCGCTGTCCGACAGCCTCATGCAGGCGCACATCCCCCTGCGGCTGGGCCTGCCGGTCGTGCTCGTCGTCGGCCTGCGCCTGGGTTGCCTCAACCACGCCCTGCTGACCGCGCGCGCCATCGTCGCGGATGGCTGCGAGCTGGTCGGCTGGATCGCCAACCGCGTCGACGCGACGATGCCTTTTGCAGAAGAGAACTTGGATACTCTGCAACAACGGTTGCCCGCACCGCTGCTGGGCACGGTTGGACACGGCCCGGCCGCATCCGTTGCCGATGCCCTGGCCCCCATCGCGCGTCACTGGATGGCGCGGGAAATTGCCGGCCGTTGAATTGCCGGATCGGCACGCCCGAGCGCCGACAACTGACAAAAAAACCGCAGACTGGGATTTCTATCCTTATCGATGCCACCGGCACATGACGCCTGCCGGCAAGCCGCCATTCGACCAACGTCGCTGTTTTTACACCCATCGTGCACTGCCGTGGCGGTGCCGCCGGCGCACGACTAATGGCACGTCCGCGGCGCTAGAATCCCCGTTACTACTGGAAAACTTGGCCAGCCTGTCGACGCGCGACCTCCGCCACGCCAGCTACGCCCGATGGAGCCCCTATGACGCGTACCCCCCTCCCGCCCGCGCCCACCTGTTTCGAGCCGGACTGCTTGCCGCCGGCATCGCGGTATCGCTGCCCGCGTTTACCCAGGGCCCGCCGGGTGGCATGCCGCCCACGGCAGTGGAGGCAGCGCCGCCCAAGGTCGAGTCGGTCGCCGAGTCGCTCAGTGCCGTCGGTACGCTGCGTGCGGATGAGGCCGTGACCTTGCGGCCGGAGGTGGCGGGACTGGTGGAATCGATCCTGTTCGACGAGGGCCAGAAGGTCAGCAAGGGCCAGCCGCTGTTCCGTCTCGACGGTAGTCTGGCTCGCGCCGACATGGCCGAGGCACAGGCCATGGCCTCCAACAGCGAACGCGAGCTCAAGCGTGCGACCGAAATGGCCGGGCGCAAGCTGATGGCGCCGGCCGATGTCGACAACAAGCGGGCTCAGGCGAAGGTGGATGAGGCGAAGCTCGCGTCCAGCCGCACCCGCCTGGACAAGACCGAGATCCGCGCGCCGTTTTCCGGCACGGTCGGACTGCGCCTGGTCAGCCCGGGCGAGTACGTCAAGGCCGGCGACGCGCTGGTGGACCTGGTTGCCACCGATTCGCTCAAACTCGATTTCAGCCTGCCCGAGGTATACCTGGGCCGGTTTCAGCCGGGCCAGAAGATCACTATCCAGGTCGATGCGGGCGGCGCCCGCCGCTTCGAGGGTACGGTCTACGCGGTCGCCCCCCAGGTCGACCTTGCCACGCGCTCGGTCACCTTGCGCGCCCGTGTTGCGAACACCGACGGCGCATTGCATCCGGGCCAGTTCGGGCGCGTCACGCTGGAAGTCGGCAATCGGCAGAATGCCCTGCTCGTCCCCGAGCAGTCCCTGTGGCCGCAGGGCGGAAAGCAATTCGTATACATCATCAAGGACGGCAAGGCAGAACTGGTCGAAGTGACGACCGGCCTGCGCAAGCCGGGTTTCGTCGAGATCGTCAAAGGCGTGACTGCCCAGGACATGGTGATCAGCGCCGGTCAGATGAAGATCCATCCCGGCGCACCGGTACAGGCCCAGGCGCAGACCGCGCCGGCAGCGGCCGCCGCCCAGTCGCCGGGTGGCAGTGCCGGTACGCCGGCGCGTTGAGGAGAACCCATGATTCTCTCCGACATCTCCATCCGCCGCCCGGTCTTCGCCACGGTGGTGAACCTGGTGATCCTGCTGGTCGGCCTGATCTGCTACGAACGCCTGGCCGTGCGCCTGATCCCGAAGGTCGACACGCCCGTGGTCAACGTCGCGACGACCTACCCGGGCGCGAGCGCCCAGGTGATCGAGTCGCAGGTGACCACGCCGATCGAAGAGCAGTTGTCGGGCATTGAAGGCATCGACTACATCCGCTCGGTGTCGCGCGAGGAATCCTCGCAGATCACCGTGCGCTTCCGCCTCGACCGCGATCCCGACGCCGCCGCTTCCGACGTGCGCGACCGCGTCGCCCTGGCTCGCGACTTCCTGCCACGCGAAGTGCGTGAGCCGGTCGTGCAGAAGCAGGAAGCGGACGCCCAACCGATCATCTACCTGGCGTTCTCGTCCGATCGCCATTCGGAACTGGAAATCGCCGACTACGCCGAGCGCCTCGTCAAGGACCGCGTGCAGAACATCGCCGGCGTGGCACAGGCCCAGGTCTATGGCAACAAGTTCGCGATGCGCGTGTGGCTCGATCCGGCTCGCCTGGCCGCCTATTCCTTGACACCCGCCGACGTCGAAGACGCGCTGCGCGCACAAAACGTGGAGATTCCCGCCGGCCGCATCGAAAGCACCCAGCGTGAATTCACCGTGCTATCGGAAACCGACCTGAAGACACCCGAGGAATTCGGCGCGGTCGTGCTGCGCACAGGTGCCGATGGCTACGCCGTTCGCATCCGTGATGTCGCCCGGGTCGAACAGGGCGCGGACCAGGCGCGTTTCCGCGCCCGTTTCAACGGTCGCAATGCGGTGCCCCTGGGCGTGGTCAAGCAGGCCACGGCCAATCCGCTCGCCATTTCCGCGGGCCTGCACAAGTTGCTGCCGGAGATCCAGCGCACGCTGCCCGAAGGCCTCACCGTCGAGATCGCCCACGACTCGACGATCTTCATCGAGCACTCGATCAGCGAGGTCTACTGGACGATCGGCGAGGCCATCCTGCTCGTCGTGCTGGTGATCTTCCTGTTCCTGCGTTCGGTCCGCGCGACGCTGATCCCGATCGTCACGATTCCGGTCTCGCTGGTCGGCGCGTTCGCGCTGATGTATGCGTTCGGGTTCTCGATCAACACTCTCACCCTGCTGGCGATCGTGCTGGCCATCGGCCTGGTCGTGGACGACGCCATCGTGATGCTGGAGAACATCTACCGGCATATCGAGGAAGGCATGCCGCCCATGGAAGCCGCCCTGCGCGGCTCCAAGGAGATCGGCTTCGCCATCGTCGCCATGACCCTGACGCTCGCTGCCGTCTACGTGCCATTGGCGTTCTCCACCGGCCGCACCGGCCGCCTGTTCATCGAGTTCGCCCTCACCCTGGCTGGCGCGGTGCTCGTCTCCGGCTTCACCGCCCTTACCCTGTCGCCGATGATGTGTTCGCGCCTGCTGCGGCACACCACGTCCCACGGCAAGGCGTTTCAGCTGGGCGAGCGCGTATTGCGCGGCGTGCAGAGTGGCTACGAACGCACGCTGGGCTGGAGCATGCGCCATCGGCTGGTGGTCTATGGCTTCGCCGGCATCGTGCTGGCAGGTCTCGTCAGCCTGTTCGCCTTCAAGGCGCTGCCGAGCGAGCTGTCGCCCCAGGAAGACCAGGGCTTCGTGATCGGTTTCGGCATGGCGCCCGAGGGCGCCACGCCCGATTACACCGACTCCTACGCCAAGCAGATGGAAGCGGCGTTTGCCAAATCGCCCGGCGTCGACCGCTACTTCCAGATCGTCGGCTTCCCCTCGGTGACCCAGACCATCGGCTTCGTCGGCCTGGTGGACTGGTCCCAGCGCCCCATGAACGCAGCCGCGCTCCAGGGCATGCTGTTCCCGCAGTTCATGGGCATCACCGGCATCATGGCGTTTCCGGTGCTGCCACCGGCGCTGGGTGCGGATGACTTCGGCCAGCCCGTGTCCTTCGTCGTGCAGACCACTGGCAGCTGGGAGGACCTCGACAAGATCAGTAACTCACTGCTGGCCGAGATCCGCAAGAATCCCAGCCTGACCAACGCTGATTCCGACCTCAAGCTCAACAAGCCACAGCTGCGCGTGGATATGGACCGCGACAAGGTGGCCGCCGTCGGTGCGAAGGTCGAGGACGTGGGCCGCACGCTCGAAAGCCTGCTCGGTGGCCGGCAGGTGACGCGTTTCAAGCGCGGCTCGGAGCAATATGACGTGATCGTCCAGGTCGACAACGAAGGCCGCCGCGTACCCGACCAGCTTTCCGCCATCTACGTGCGCGGCGCCAATGGCGGCATGGTGCAGATGGCCAACCTGGTGCAGGCCCAGGAGTCAGTGGCCGCCAAGGAGCTCAACCACTTCAACCGCCTGCGCTCGGCCACCATCAGCGCGGGCCTGGCGCCCGGCTACAGCATGGGTGAAGCACTGGACTGGCTGGCCGACGCCGTCAAGCGCGTGGCGCCGGATTCGCAGTACGACTTCTCCGGCCAGTCGCGCGAATTCCGCGAGTCGTCCAGCGCCTTCGTGGTGATGCTGCTGCTGGCGCTCGCCTTCATCTACCTCGTGCTTGCCGCCCAGTTCGAAAGCTGGATCGACCCCATCATCATCCTGATCTCGGTGCCGCTGGCGGCCTTCGGTGGATTGTGCTGCCTGGTCCTGGTGAACATGTTTGCAAAGTGGGGCCTCACTGACATGGCCGGATCGTGGAACATCTACACCCAGATCGGCCTGATCACGCTGATCGGCCTGATCGCCAAGCACGGCATCATGATTGTGGAATTTGCCAACCAGTTGCAGGCGCACGGACGAAGCAAGCGAGACGCGGCGTTTGAGGCGGCCCGATTGCGCCTGCGCCCCATTCTGATGACCACCGGTGCAATGGTGCTCGGCGCGCTGCCCCTGGCAATTGCCTCGGGCGCGGGTGCCGAAGCCCGCCACCAGATCGGCTGGGTCATCGTCGGCGGCATGAGCTTCGGCACCTTGCTGACGCTGTTCGTCGTGCCCGCGGTGTACACACTGCTGGCGCGTACGCACCGCGCCATCGCCGGAGAAGACGCTGCCGCCGGTATCGGGGCGCAACACGCGTGACGGCATCACCACCGGCGCGACGGACGCTATCTGCCTGATAGCATGCCACCCCATCGACGGCGACGGCCGTCGACGGGGCCGCGGCTGGCCGCTGCCGCGCCGGGCGGGAAGCAAGGTCCGACCCGCCCGTCGTCACGCCGTCCCCACTCGCGCGCGCTAGACTATCGCCAGGCTGGACACCGGAGTCTCCCATGGCTGCACGCCCGCAACGCTTCTTCCTGAGCATTGGCGATCTGTCCCAGGCCCGCGGCGAGTTCGCCGAGCTGTCCTTCGACGGCATCAGCCCCGATAGCTTCGCCGCCGCCCTGCAGGCCGCCCTGCGCGCACCCCAGCTCTGGGAGCGCTGGCGGGCCTTGCAACCCGACCCGGATGCAGTCGATCCGGCCCTGGGGGCCAGCGATCCCGCCGCCCATGTCAGCGCAGAACAGTCTGACCTCCACACCGAGATGGAAGTGGTGACCAGCCTGCCCCACGCCGTGGTGAAGCACCGCATGAATCTCCTGGCCGGCCGGGTGTGGAAGCTGCACGACGTGCAACCCGCCTGATCCTGCCGCCGACGCAGCCAGGCGCCCGTCCACCGTCCGTGGCCGGGCCCTCGCCGCGGAATCGGCCGGAAAAGTCATAACCACCCGGGACTTCCAGCCCAAGCCGGCGGCGCGCGCCGTGTCCTAGCATCGACCGCATTTTCGATGGGGAGACACGCATGACGCACCGTCCGTTGGCCCTCGCGCTGGGCCTGATTCTCGCCGTACCCGCCCTGGCCGCCGACAAGGAAAAGAAGGCGCCGGAGTGGAACGTGAACGCCCCGCACGGCGCGACCAAGTCCGTGAAGTTCACCACCGACGAAGGTACCTGGATGGATCTGGACGTCTGTCCCGACGGCCGCCAGATCGTGTTCCAGCTGCTGGGCGACCTGTATCTCCTGCCGATAGAAGGCGGCACGGCCAAGCGCGTCACCAGCGGCGCCTCCTGGGATGTGCAGCCGCGCTTCTCGCCCGACGGCAAGGAGATCGCCTTCACGTCCGATCGCGCCGGCGGCAACAACCTGTGGCGCATCCGCACCGACGGCAGCAACGCCAAGCAGGTGACCAAGGAGAACTTCCGTCTCCTCAACAATCCGGTCTGGACCCCCGACGGCCAGTACCTGATCGGCCGCAAGCATTTCAGCTCCGAACGTTCGCTCGGTGCCGGTGAGCTGTGGCTGTACCACACCGCCGGTGGCGAAGGTCTGCAGCTGACCAAGAAGAAGAATGACCAGCAGGACCTGGGCGAACCGGCAGTCAGTCCGGACGGGCGTTATGTGTATTTCTCGGAAGATGTCTCGCCGGGCCCCTCGTTCCAGTACAACAAGAACCCGCACGGCACGATCTACGCCATCAAGCGGCTGGATCGCCAGACCGGCGATATCGTCGACGTCGTTTCCTCCCCGGGCGGCGCGGTGCGACCGCAGCCCTCGCCAGACGGCAAGTCGCTCGCCTTCGTCAAACGCGTGCGGGAAAAATCCGTTCTACACAAGGTAGACCTTTCCACCAATGAAGTGACGCCACTCTGGGACGGCCTCTCCCACGACATGCAGGAAGCCTGGGCCATCTTCGGACCCTATGCCAACTTCGCCTGGACGCCGGATTCGCGCAGCATCGTCATCTGGGCCCAGGGCAAGCTGTGGCGCGTGGACGCGGCGAGCGGCAAGCCGGCGGCCATTCCGTTCTCTGCGGCAGTGGACCAGACGGTGGCCGCCCCGCTTCGCTTCGAACAACCGCTCGACCGTGACCACTTCGCACCCCGGATGATCCGCGACGTCGCTACGAGTCCCGACGGCAGGACGGTGGTCTTCCACGCGCTGGGGCATCTGTGGACCAAATCCTTGCCGGACGGCAAACCGCAGCGCCTTGCGACGCGCAATGACATCTTCGAATACCAGCCGCGCTTCAACGCCGACGGTTCGAAGTTGCTCTATACGACCTGGTCTGACGAAAAGCAGGGCGCCATCGTCGAGCGCGACCTGCGCTCGGGCAGTGAACGGACGCTCACGAGCGCACCGGGTTTCTACTATTCGCCGGCCTTCTCGCCAGACGGCAAGTACGTTGTGTGGTCCAAGCAATCCGGCAGCTCGCTGACAGGCTCGCTCAACAGCGGCGAGACCGGCGTCTACGTCATGGCGATCGACAGCGGAAAGCCGGTGCGCGTGGCCAAGGAAGGCGTCGAGACGCGCTTTTCCGGCGACAGCAAGCGCGTGATCTTCCTGACCGGCGGCGATCTGAAGAAGAAGATCTCCAGCGTCGGCCTCAATGGTGAGGAGCCGCGCGAGATTTTTGACCTCAAATACGTCGATTCCGTGTCGATCAGTCCCGATGGCCGGTGGGTCGCCTTCACTGAATTGTTCAATGCCTACGTCACGCCCATGCCGCAGACCGGCGGCGTGATCGAGCTGAACAAGGACTCCTCGGCCATTCCGGTGACCAAGGTTTCCGCCGACGTCGGCTCCTACCTGCACTGGGGTGGCGACAGCCGCAGCCTGCACTGGATGGTCGGCAACCGCTATTTCACCCGCGAACTGAAAGACGCTTTCGCGTTCGTGCCGGGCGCGCCGGCCACGCTGCCCAAGCCTGAATCGCTCAAGGGCATTGATCTCGGGTTGACGACAGCCGTCGACAAGCCGACGGAGGTGGTCGCCTTCACCCATGCCCGCCTCGTCACGATGAACGGCGAGGAGGTGATCGAGGACGGTACGCTCGTCGTCGAGGGTGACACGATCAAGGCACTGGGGCGCAATATTGCCGTTCCATCCAATGCGCGCGTGGTCGACGCCAGCGGCAAGACGATCGTGCCGGGCTATGTGGACGTCCATGCGCATGCCAATCACTTCAGCACGGGCGTCGTGCCGCAGGCGAACTGGGCGTATTACAGCAACCTTGCCTTCGGCATCACCACGATGCACGACCCTTCCGCGACGACGGAAACCGTATTTTCCCAGGCGGAACTGGTGAAGAGCGGAGACCTGGTTGGTCCGCGGGTGTTTTCCACCGGCACCATCCTTTATGGCGCCGATGGCGACTTCAAGGCCGTGGTCAATTCGCTGGACGACGCGCGCGCCCACCTGCGACGCATGAAGGCGAACGGCGCATTCAGCGTGAAGAGCTACAACCAGCCTCGCCGCGAACAGCATCAGCAGATCAACCAGGCCGCACGCGAGCTTGGCATGCTGGTTGTCGAGGAAGGCGGTTCGACCTTCAACCACAACCTGCCGATGATTCTCGACGGCGCGACCAGCATCGAGCACAACATCCCCGTCGCGCCGCTGTACGGCGATGTCGTAAACCTGTGGAAGCAGACCGACGTGCGCAATACGCCCACCCTGGTGGTGACTTATGGCGGCCTCTCGGGCGAATACTGGTGGTATGCCCGCAGCAATATCTGGGAAGACAAGAAGCTCAAGCGCTTCTTCCCGCGCGAGACGCTGGAGGAACGCTCGGTACGCCGCGAAACGGCACCGGAATGGGACTATCATCACATCGAAGTCGCCAAGGCGACCAAGCACCTGCGCGACAACGGTATCCGCATCCAGATCGGCGGGCACGGCCAGCTGCAAGGCCTGGCGCCGCACTGGGAAATCTGGATGCTGACCCAGGGCGGCTTCAGCAACCACGAAGCCCTGCGCGCCGCGACGTTCGACGGCGCCGACATGCTCGGCATGTCAAAGGAACTCGGCTCGCTCACCCCCGGCAAGCGCGCTGACCTCGTCGTGCTCAACACCAACCCGCTGGAAAACATCCAGGCCACAGTCGACACGCGCTACGTGATGGTGAACGGCCGCCTGTTCGACGTCGACGCCGACATGGCCGAAGTCGGCGGCAAGCAACGCCCGGCACCGACGTTCTACTGGCAGCGCCACCGCGACGGCCGCACCTTCGGCATGGAATACGGCCCGACGGCGCCCTGCCACTGCCCGAAGGGTAATCGCCGCCACCAGCACTGAGTGCACCAAGCAGGCGCCGCAGTGCCGCAGGGCACTGCGGCGCGCACAGAATCAGGTTTGGTGCGCGTTTGGTGCGTTTGGTGCCACCCATCCAGTTTGTTGCCACCCATCCAATTTGGTGCCACCCATCATTTGGACCGTTTCAATTTGGTGCCACCCATCATTTGGACCGTTTCGATTATGCGCGGACGACTTCGAGCGTCGGCATCTGACGTGTCATGGCATTGATGCGCGGCCCCGATTGCGCAACGATTCCTGATTGGACCTCGCCGGATTCTTTCCCCATGCAGTACTTTCTTGCCGCGCTTGCACTCGCGAGTGTCATCGTTGTCCCTGCCAAGGCGGAATCCTGCACGCAACTTCGGTACACCGAAGCGAAACCACCGAAGTACCCGGAAGCGCTGAAAGCGAAACCGGTCAGCGGCACGACGGTGCTCCGTGTGCTGGTCGATACGGATGGCAAACCCAGGGAAATCCAGGTGGAGGTATCCAGCGGCTATGAACAGTTGGACGCCGCGTCCGTCGAAGCAGCGAACATGTGGCGATTCGTACCCACGCACTGCGATGGCAAGCCACAGGAATCCTGGGCCTTGATTCCCTTCAGGTATGGACCAGATGAAATGGCTGGCTCTGGGCCGGCCCCATCGCCCACAGACGCTGGTGATCCGCCACCGACAGCCGCACGCGATCAGGATGTCGAAGTGCTGGCCGACAAGGAGCCCATGGAGTTCGCCACCGCAAAAGAGGGTGCCGCCGCGTTGCGGGCACGATCAGACGTGAATGCCGATTTCTCACGCTCGAAGGACGTGAAGTTCTTCACGCTGCAGGGCGGTGACGGTCGAGTCTGGGTCTCCTACGAAGCGCCGCACTATCCGGGCAACGCCATCGTCAGAATGCGCGCGGCAAGGCAAGGCAACGTCGCACGAAATTGGTACGCGGTACTGTGCGAAGGGCCTGAGGCCTGGTGCCGTTCGCTGGGCGAAACGACCGCGGCCTTCATGCGGGAAAATCCGATGCCGGTACCTCCGCCACGACCGTGAGTCCCGACTTCCGGATTGGTTCCATTGCTTTGCACTGCGCACCGGCGCACCAGCACCAACAGCCACCGCGGTACGCGGGCATCAATTCGGTGCCACCCATCAATTCGGTGCCACCCATCAATTCGGTGCCACCCATCAATTCGGTGCCACCCACCAATTCGGTGCCACCCACCAATTCGGTGCCACCCACCAATTCGGTGCCACCCACCAATTCGGTGCCACCCACCAATTCGGTGGCACCCACCAATTCGGTGCCACCCACCAATTCGGTGCCACCCACCAATTCGGTGCCCACCCACCAATTCGGTGCCCACCCGCCAATTCGGTGCCACCCACCAATTCGGTGCCGCCCACCAATTCGGTGCCACCCATCAATTCGGTGCCACCCACCAATTCGGTGCCACCCACCAATTCGGTGCCACCCACCAATTCGGTGCCCACCCGCCAATTCGGTGCCGCCCACCAATTCGGTGCCACCCATCAATTCGGTGCCACCCACCAATTCGGTGCCACCCCTCATTCCGCGGATGGCCGAGCTAGGCTGACCTGCGCAGCCGCACCATCATCCCGAGCAACACGAACAGCAGTACCGCCGCCACGCCGTTGTGCGCGGTGGCCACCGGTAGCGGCAGACCCAGCTTGACGTTGCTGATACCCAGGACAATCTGCACCGCGAGCGCGGCGAGCAGCGCGAGCCCCCACGCGCCAAGTCGGCGGCGGAACGCAACCATGATCACGCCGATGAGGTGGCCCGTGACGACTACGGCACCGATGCGGTGGACGAGCTGGATCGCCGTGCGCGCATCCGCGTCAAGCACACCGCCTTCGTAGTTCACGCCAATTCCACGCCACAGCACGAAGGCCTCGCGGAAGTCGGTCGCAGGCCACCACTTTCCGGCGCAGGTCGGGAAATCCATGCCGCAGGCCAGGGCCGAGTAGTTGGCGCTGGTCCAGCCACCCAGCGCGATCTGGATGGCGACCAGCGCGATGCCGACGATCACCATTCGTCGCAGTTTGGCGGTTTCGTCGGTTCCGCTCGCGCCCAGGGTCAGTCGCAACGCGACAAAAGCGAGAAGGGAAAATGTCAGCATGCCACCGACGAGGTGCGCCATCACCACGATTGGCTTGAGCTTCCAGGTCACCGTCCACATGCCCAGCAGTGCCTGGAACACGATGACCGCGGCGGTAACCAGCAGCACACGCGATTCGGTCCCCAGCTGCGTCCGTCGGCGGAACGACAGCGCGGCCAGGGTAAAGGTAAGCAGCACCAGGAAGCCGGCGAGGAAGCGGTGCACCTGCTCGCGCCAGGCTTTGTGCGATTCCACTGGCCGTTCCGGAAAGGCCTCATTCGCCGTGCTGATCTCGGCCTCGTGCTTGGGCCAGGTGATCTTGCCGTAGCAGGTCGGCCAGTCCGGGCACGACAGACCCGCATTGGAAAGACGCACGAAGGCGCCGAACACGATCACCAGCAGCGCGAACGCAACGGCGAACCACGACAGACGGCGAACCAGCACGGAGGAAGCGCTCATATCAACGGATCAGCTTGGACAGGTCTTGCCGCACGGCAGCGGCGTCATAGTTGGCGTCATAGTGAAGCATCAGCTTGCCAGCGGGATCGACAATCGCCGCGACCACACTGTCCAGCTGCGCAGGTGCCAGCCCCAGCAGCGCTTGTGCCTTGCTGTCGACGAACTGGATGCGGGTCTTGGCGTCGGCTGGACGCAGATCTGATGGAAACTGGATCGCGGCCAAGCGCAGACGCCGCGCCTTCTGAGTCATCACGGACCACAGTTTCTCCGCTTCGCCCAGACGCGCCTGGCAATTCTTCGCACAGCCGGGTCCGGCGATCAGCACCAGTGTCCAGCGGTACTCGATGTCCTTCCACGCATAGGGCTGCCCGCCCGTCACCGTGGCCGGGTCGTCGGCGATATCCACGGGCGGTTGCACCAGCTTTCCGAAATTTCGTGTCTGACCCGGCTGCCAGTCCAGCAGGTGCAGGGTGAAGGCCACCACCATCGGCGCCAGGAAGATCAGCATCACCGCGATCAATTGCAGGCGTTTGCGACGTTGTGGATTCATGTGCGATGTCCTTTTTGATCTTTTCGCCAATGCAGCACCACGAAGATCACCACCGCCGCGACGGCGAATGACAACCATTGAAAGGCATACCCGCGGTGGCGTGACGGCGGAATGATGGCCGGGGTCCACTCACGCCTGAGCGGCGAACCGGATTCGGCGTCCAGCAACAGCAGGCGTGGACGCAATGCACTTCCCAGGTCAGCCGCGATGGCCGCCTGGTCCAGGAAAATGGTTTCCTTCGGCCAGGACTTCTGCCGCGGCAGCGCATCGCCCCCCATGCGCAGACCACCGCCCGGCGGCGGTGCATAGATGCCTTCCAGGATCCGATCGTCTGCCGGCAGGCTGGGAAACGCAGGCAACGTCACTCCCGCCGGGCTGGCCACCCATCCAAGGTTGACCAGTAGATCGGCCGCCTCGCCATTCGGCGTGAACACGCCGATGGCGTAACGCCCGTTCCTGCCGTCACGCACCTGATCCACGAGCCAGTACCCTCGGTCGGTTCGATAGCGTCCGTTGACGCGGACGCGGGGCAGCACCTCGGCCGGCAATGCATCTGTCGAGGGGGACAACGACTGGGTAGGTGCCGTGGCGGACGCCGCGTAGGCGGCCAGCAGGACCTCCTTCTCCTCCGCCCGGGCCCACTGCCAGCGTGCCAGCGCCAGGAAGAGCGCAAGGCCTGCGGCGAATAGCAGCAGGGCAAACCAGGACGGGCGGTGCCAGCGCCTGGTCACAGTGGCTGCGGCCTATACTTCACGACCAAGCCTCCTGCGCATGCCTTCGAGAATTCCATGGCCGGCAAGATAATCATCATCGCGTTCCTGATCGTGATCCTCTACAACCTCGGCGCCGGGCTGTACTACATGATGGTCGACAAGGGCGCCACCGACCGGACGGTCAAGGCGCTCACGTGGCGCATTGCGCTGTCCGTGACGCTGATCATCCTGGTGATCATCGGTATCAAGCTGGGCTGGATCCAGCCGCACGGCGTAGGTCAATAAACGCACAGAGCCGCACACGGCGGCTCTGTCGCAAGGCAGGTGCAGCCAATGCGCGAAGTGCGGGCACTTCGCGCGACGGCGCTTACAGCACGTACACGAAGACGAACAGGCCGAGCCACACGACGTCGACGAAGTGCCAGTACCAGGCAACGGCTTCGAAGCCGAAGTGGTGTTCCTTGTCGAAGTGGCCAAACGCACAGCGAAACCAGATCACCAGCAGCATGATGGTGCCGAGCGTGACGTGCATGCCGTGGAAGCCGGTCAGCATGAAGAACGTCGCGCCGTAGATCCCCGAGAACAGGGTCAGGTTATGGTGATAGGCCTCCATGTACTCGTAGGCCTGGCAGTACAGGAAGATCGCGCCGAGGAGAATGGTCAGGCCGAGGAAGACCAGCAGCTGCTTGCGGTGACCGGCGCGCAGGGCGTGGTGGGCGATCGTGATCGTGACGCCGGAGGTCAGCAGGATCAGCGTATTGACGAGCGGCAAGCCCCAGGCAGAAACAGTCTCATAGGCACCGCCGAGCGCACCCGGTCCGTTGGTCGGCCACGCCGTGGCGAACTGCGGGAACAGATAGAAGTTGGTCAGCGCGCCGTCGCCCTCGCCGCCCAGCCACGGCACCACGAAGCTGCGTGCGTAGTAGAGCGCGCCGAAGAACGCCGCGAAGAACATCACTTCGGAGAAGATGAACCACATCATTCCCATGCGGAACGAGGTGTCCACCTGCTTGTTGTACAAGCCCTTGATCGATTCGCGGATCACGTCGCCGAACCAGCCCCACATCATGTAGAGCATGATGGCCGTTCCGACGAAGAAGACCGGCTTGCCGATGCTGGCTTCGTTGAGCCAGTTGGCCGCACCGAACATGGTAATGAACAGGCCGATAGAACCTACGATCGGCCACTTGCTGCCATGTGGCACGTAGTAGATGTGCTTGCCTTGTGCTGCTGCCATGATCAAAAACCCCGGATTGGAACGCTGGTTCAGGTCGCCGGTACGGCGGCCTGGTTGGATTCGGCAAGTTTCTTCGTCGCGATGTCGTTCTCCACGAAGGAGTACGCGAGCGTGACGGTACCAATATCTTTTGGCAGCCTCGGATCGATGATGAACCGCACCGGCATGCGGCGCGTTTCACCGGCGTTGAGGAGCTGCTCGGTGAAGCAAAAACACTCGGTCTTGTTGAAATACAGCGAGGCCGTGTTCGGCGCGACGCTCGGTACCGCATTGCCGACGATGGCACGATCGGACGTATTGGTGGCGTCGAAAAACGCCTCCGACAACTCGCCCGGATGCACCTGCATGCTCACTTTCTCGGCGTTGAAGCGCCAGGGCAGCTTGCTATGCGTGTTGGCGATGAACTGCACTGTCACCCAGCGCGACGTGTCCACCTGCATGCCGGCGACTTCCGACGCGTCGGTAGCGCCCTGGTCCATCTTGATACCCAGGACATGCTCGCAGGCGATGTTGTAGAGCGGCACCAGCGCAAAGCAAAACGCGAAGGCGATGCCGGCGATAACCCAGCCATTGCGCTGCCAGCCAAACCCGCTGCTCATGCCGCCACCATGCGCTGAATGTAGCCGCCGATATAGATCAGAAGCACGATCGCACCAATGATCCACGCCGTCCGGCGCACACCGGCGCGGCGGTCTTTGGGATCGAACGAGGGCGATTGCGGGCTCATGGGTCAGCTGCCGGCTCGGGAGCCGTCGTCAGACGACGGCTCCGGGCATCGGATCATCAGTGCGTCGGATCACCATGCGCCAGCATGGACGCGTGGATGACCGGCGGTTCGGTGAAGGTATGGTGCGGAGCCGGCGACGGTACCGTCCATTCCAGGCCATGCGCGCCTTCCCACACCTGCGTCGTCGCCTTGGCACCGTACTTCTTGGAGTGCCACAGCACGTAGAACATGATGATTGGCGAGCACAGCATGCCGAAGGCGCCGATGGAGCTGACGAAGTTCCAGTCAGCAAAGGCGACGTTGTAGTCCGGAATACGGCGCGGCATGCCGGCCAGGCCCAGGAAGTGCTGCGGGAAGAACAGGACGTTGACGAAGATGGTGCTCCACCAGAAGTGGAACTTGGCCAGCGGCTCGCTGTACATCTTGCCGGTCCACTTCGGCCACCAGTAGTACACGGCGGCGATGATCGAGAAGAGGGCACCGGTCACCAGCACGTAGTGGAAGTGCGCCACCACGAAATAGGTGTCGTGGTACTGGAAGTCGGCCGGCACGATCGCGAGCATCAGGCCCGAGAAGCCACCGATCGTGAAGAGAATGACGAAGGCGATCGCCCACAGCATCGGCGCTTCGAAGGTCAGCGAGCCCTTCCACATCGTGGAGACCCAGTTGAACACCTTCACGCCGGTCGGCACCGCGATCATCATCGTGGCGTACATGAAGAACAGCTCGCCACCCAGCGGCATGCCAACCGTGAACATGTGGTGCGCCCACACGATGAACGACAGGAACGCAATGGAGGCCGTGGCGTACACCATCGCCTGGTAACCGAACAGCGGCTTGCGGCTGAAGGTCGGGATGATTTCCGACACCACGCCGAAGGCCGGCAGGATCATGATGTAGACCTCGGGGTGACCGAAGAACCAGAACACGTGCTGGAACATGACCGGGTCGCCACCACCTTCGGTATTGAAGAAGTTGGTGAGGTTGTAGGCATCGGTAAGCAACATCGTCACCGCACCGGCAAGCACCGGCATCACGGCGATCAGCAGGAACGCGGTGATCAGCCAGGTCCATACGAACAGCGGCATCTTGAGCAGGTCCATGCCCGGCGCGCGCATGTTCAGGATCGTGGCGATGATGTTGATCGCACCCATGATGGAGCTGATGCCCATCATGTGGATGGCGAAGATCGCGAAGGAGATCGACGCACCGCCCTGCAGCGACAGCGGCGGGTAAAGCGTCCAGCCGCCGGCCGGCGCGCCACCCGGGAGGAACAGGGTCAACAGCAACAGGCTGAATGCGAACGGCATGATCCAGAAGGACCAGTTGTTCATGCGCGGCAGCGCCATGTCCGGCGCGCCGATCATCAGCGGGATCATCCAGTTGCCCAGGCCCACGAAGGCCGGCATGACGCCGCCGAAGATCATGACCAGGGCATGCACCGTGGTCATCTGATTGAAGAAATACGGCTCGACCAGCTGCAGGCCCGGCTTGAGCAGTTCGGCGCGGATCACGCCCGACATCGCTCCACCGATGCAGAACATGATGAACGCGAACACCAGGTACAGGGTACCGATGTCCTTGTGGTTGGTGGTGAAGACCCAGCGATCGAAAAAGCCCGTGGGCTTGTGATCGTGGTCGTCGTGGTGATCGTTATGATCGGTGGCGGCGTGCGTAGCCATGGGCTTCGACCTCTACAACGTTATGACTTAGCCCTGCGGCGCAGCGGCGGGAGCCGGCGCAGCAGCATGGGCATTCGGGGCGGAGGCTTCAGCCGTGGCGGCCTGCTGGCCGGCGAGCCACTGTTCGAACTCGGCCTTCGGCTTGGCGACGACGACGATCGGCATGAAGCCGTGGTCCATGCCGCACAACTCGGCGCACTGGCCACGGTAGGTGCCGGGCTCCTTGATTTCCGTCCAGGCGTCGTTGATTACGCGCGGAATCGCGTCAACCTTCCAGCCCAGCGCGGGCACCCACCAGGCATGGATGACGTCATCGGCGGTAATGACAAAGCGCACGCGGGTCTTGGTCGGCAGCACCAGCGGCTTGTCGACGTTGAGCAGATAGGTGGCTTCTTCGCCGATCTTGACGGCGTTCGGGTCCAGGCCCGACTTCAGCTGGCGCGTCTTGTCACTGTCGGCATCCAGCTTGGAAATGAACGAAATACCGACCGGCTTGTTCTGATATTCCATGTAGTTATAGCCCCAGCGCCACTGGTAACCGGTGATCTTGACCGTCAGCTCGGCGTTGGAGGTATCGGCCTGCTTGACCAGCATGCTGGTCGCCGGGAAGGCCATGGCCACCAGGATGACGATCGGGACGATGGTCCAGATCACCTCGGCGGTCGTATTGTGGCTCCACTGCGCGGCAACGGCGCCTTTGGACTTGCGGAACTTGAACATCGCCCACGCCATCGCGCCGAACACGATGATGCCGATGACCACGCAGATCCACAGCGCGATCATGTGCATGCGATAGGCATTCTGGGCTGTCTCGGTGACGCCCGGGTCCATGTTGAGCTGCCAGCGCGCCGGGAGGCCGCCGGCCGCGTTCGCGATGCCTGTCGCCAGCGCCAGCGACACCGCAGCGACGGCTCGTCCGATACGCGTAGTTGTCAAAGACTTCATTGCCATCACTCGTTGCAACCTTGAATTCGGTGGTTCGGGCGGCTCGACGTTGCTGCTGGGACGACATCGCAACCGCGCGAGGCGAGGGCGCGGCTGCCATCACTGCTCAAGGGACGTCGAGAGACCATCGCAAACACACGCGCCCGCATCGTGGACGGTCCAGTCCGCCATGGCCGGGACCGGACGCGGCGCTGGAAACGCCGGTACGGCACCGTTCACAGCCTGACTGGGCTGGGATCGTCGCTGACGCGGTGCGTGAAACCGTAAAATGATAGTCACTGAGGGACTTCGCAGCAAGGACGAGGGCTCTCTGGCCCCCGGCAAACGCCTCG
Source organism: Tahibacter amnicola (assembly GCF_025398735.1). Taxonomy (NCBI): domain Bacteria; kingdom Pseudomonadati; phylum Pseudomonadota; class Gammaproteobacteria; order Lysobacterales; family Rhodanobacteraceae; genus Tahibacter; species Tahibacter amnicola. Next base: position 743,255 of record NZ_CP104694.1, on the reverse strand, counting down.
CCGCGGTCCGCCGGAACCCGCCGCAAGATCGCGGACAGCCCCGAAAGACGTGCCGCTTCCCGATGGAACCACGCCATCGCAAGGGCCGGCGACCGTTGTCACGACAGGGCGGAGCGCGCCGCGAGGCCACCGGTGTCGCCCGGCCGGATCGGCCGCAGCCAATGGCCCGGCCCTCCCCGATCGCCGGATCGGCCAGAATCCCGGCCCCTCGCCAATCCGACGGCCAGCCTGTCGTGAAGCGGCCCGGATCGAACTGGCAGACCTCACCAACTGGCCCCCGGCGCCCTGTCATCCCGCTGATCCGGCCGAGGACCGCGCCCGAACGCCCGCTGCATGCCTGTCCGGCGACTGGGCGGACGCGGCGACCGGATGTCGCATCCCTCGCCACGTGCGCTTATGTCACTTGGCCGCTTTAGAGCCCCACCTCTACAATCCGGCTCCCTGCGTCGCCGGTCGGGTCACCGGGACGCCAACCCAGAGAGCCTTTGTGACCGACATTCTCAGCCCCGAACTGCCCGCGCCGGCCGATGCGACCCGCGCGCGCATGACCGCGGCCTATTGCCGCGACGAAACCGAAGCCGTCAACGAACTGGTCGCCCAGGCGGCGCTGCCGCCCGCCGAACGCGACCTGGTGCTGGCTCGCGCCGGCGAGCTGGTCGCCCGGGTACGCGCCAAGGCCGACCAGAAATCCGCGGTTGAATCTTTCATGCGCGAGTACGACCTGTCCTCCGAGGAAGGCGTGCTCCTGATGTGCGTGGCCGAGGCGCTGCTGCGCATCCCCGACAAGGAGACCGCCGATAAGCTGATCTCCGACAAGCTGGGCGACGCCAACTGGGAATCCCATCTCGGCAAGAGCGACTCCGTCCTGGTCAATGCGGGCACCTGGGGCCTGATGCTGACCGGCAAGCTGGTCACCCTCGCCGACGAAACCCAGCGCAATTTCATGGGCGCGCTCAAGCGCCTGGTCGGACGCGCGGGCGAGCCGGTGATCCGGCTGGCCGTGCGCCAGGCCATGCGCATCATGGGTCACCAGTTCGTGATGGGCCGCACCATCAAGGAAGCCCTGGACCGCGCGCAGGAGAAAGACAACCGCGCCTACCGCTATTCCTATGACATGCTCGGCGAGGGCGCGCTCACCACGCCCGACGGCGAGCGCTACCACCGCGCCTACATCGATGCGATCAAGGCGCTGGGCGGCCGCGGTCCGTTCCCGAACGTGCTGGACGCGCCCTCGATCTCGATCAAGCTCTCGGCCCTGCATCCGCGCTACGAAGTGGCCAAGCGCGCCCGTGTCGAGGCCGAGCTGCAACCCAAGCTGCTGGAACTGGCGCAGCTGGCCAAGGCCCAGGGCATCTGTCTGACCGTCGACGCCGAGGAAGCCGATCGCCTGGAGATCTCGCTCGACATCATCGCCGCCGTACACGCGCACCCGTCGCTGGCCGGTTGGCAGGGCTTCGGCCTGGCCGTACAGGCCTACCAGAAACGCGCCCCGTTCGTGATCGACTGGCTGGCCGAGCGCGCCCGCGCCAATGGCCAGCGCTGGTGTGTGCGCCTGGTCAAGGGCGCCTATTGGGACTCGGAAATCAAGCGCGCCCAGGAGGGCGGCCACTCGGGTTATCCCGTCTATACGCGCAAGCCCAACACCGATGTGTCGTACCTTGCCTGCGCGCAGCGCCTGTTCGACTACGGCGAGCTGTTCTATCCGGCATTCGCCACGCACAACGCGCACACCATCGCGGCCATTCACCACATGGCCAAAGGGCGTCCGTTCGAGTTCCAGCGCCTCCACGGCATGGGCGCCGACCTGTACGCCGAAGTCATCGGCGAGAAGAACCTGAACGTGCCGTGCCGCGTCTACGCGCCGGTGGGCTCGCACGAGGACCTGTTGCCGTACCTGGTGCGTCGCCTTCTGGAAAACGGCGCAAACACCAGTTTTGTGAATCGTATCGTGGACGAGTCGCTCTCGATCCGCGACCTGGTCGCCGACCCGATCGAGGTCGTGCGCAACTTCAGCACCAAGCCGCACCCGCGCATTCCGCAGCCGGTGGGCCTGTTCGGGGAGCAACGGAAGAATTCCATGGGCGTGAACTTCGGCAACGACAACGAAATCAAGGCACTCGCCGACGCGATCGCCGCCTCCGTGCAGAGCTGGAAGGCAACGCCGCTGGTACCGGGTGCGACCTCGTCCGCAACACCGACGCCGGTCACCGACCCGGCCGACCGCCGCCGCACGGTTGGCAGCTGGCAGGCCGCCGACAGCGCGACGGTCGAGAAAGCCCTTGGCAATGCCGCCGCCGCGCAGCCGGACTGGGATCGCATGCCCGCCGCCGGCCGCGCCAAGATTCTTGAGCACACCGCGGACCTGCTGGAAACCCACCGTGGCGAGCTGATCGCCCTGTGCGTTCGCGAAGCCGGCAAGACCATTCCCGATGCCATCGCCGAAGTGCGCGAAGCCGTCGACTTCTGCCGCTATTACGCCAATCAGGCGCGCAAGCTCCTGGGTCATCCGGAAGTACTGCCGGGCCCGACGGGCGAATCGAACCAGCTGTTCCTGCATGGCCGCGGCGTCTTCGTCTGCATCAGCCCGTGGAACTTCCCGCTGGCGATCTTCATGGGCCAGGTGGTGGCCGCACTGGTTACCGGCAATGCCGTGATCGCAAAGCCCGCGGAGCAGACGAACCTCGTCGCGTTCCGCGCGACGCAGATCCTCCACGAGGCCGGTGTTCCAGCAGCTGTGATGCAGCTGCTCCCCGGCGACGGCGCTACCGTCGGCGCAGCACTGTGCAAAGATCCGCGCGTCGCCGGCGTGGCCTTCACCGGCTCGACCGAAACCGCGCGCGCCATCAATCGCGCCCTGGCTGCGCGAGACGCCGCCATCGCCGTACTGATCGCCGAAACGGGCGGCCAGAACGCCCTGATTGCCGACTCGTCATCGCTGCCAGAACAGGTGGTGAAGGATGCCGTGAACTCGGCGTTCTACTCAGCCGGTCAACGCTGCTCCTGCGCCCGCATCCTGTTTGTGCAGGAAGACATCGCCGACAAGGTGATCGCGATGCTGGCCGGCGCCATGGATGAGCTCAAGATCGGCGAACCGCGCCTGCTGTCGACCGACATCGGCCCGGTCATCGACGAGGACGCGAAGAAGATCCTCGACGAGCATTCGGCCCGCATGGAGAAGGAAGCGCGCCTTATCAAGGTCGCCAAGATGGGCGAGGAAGCCGCCCATGGCACTTTCTTCGCCCCGCGCGCCTTCGAAATCAACTCGCTGTGCCAGCTCAAGCGCGAAGTGTTCGGCCCGGTATTGCACGTGCTGCGCTGGAAGGCCGCGGATCTGGAGAAGATCATCGACCAGATCAATGCAACCGGTTATGGCCTCACGCTCGGCGTGCACAGCCGCATCGACTCGACGATCGAGAAAATCTCCAGAAATGTCAAAGTGGGCAATTGCTACGTCAACCGCAACCAGATCGGCGCGGTCGTCGGCGTACAGCCCTTTGGCGGCGAGGGACTCTCCGGCACCGGCCCGAAGGCCGGCGGCCCGCACTACCTTACGCGCTTCGTCACCGAGCGGACCGTCACGATCAACACCACGGCTGCAGGCGGGAACGCGTCGCTGCTGACGCTCGGCGAGTAACCGTGCCAACGGCGGAACGGCCCGGCCGTTCCGCCATCGACCGAACCAGGGTAGATCACCGCCGACGCAACCTTGCCGCGCCCCGTCGCCGGTCAATCGTCGCCGCCACAGGCAGCCGTCAGCTTCGGTCCTCCTGCTTCCGCCTCCGCGGGGCCTTCAGCCTTTACGTTCAGTCGTATTCATGGCCGGCACTGGCTTCCATGGCTGGCACCCTGTGATCGGGTGGAAAGTGCCAGCCACGGTGGATCGGTGGGTGGCCGGTGCCAACCACCACCAGCTCCGTCGTGGCTGGCACCGTCTGATATGGCTGGCACCGTCTGTGTGGCTGGCACCGTCTGATATTGGCGAGCTGAAGACCGCATCTGCGCGAGATGATGAGCGTCGCCGTCGGGGCATTCAAAAATGTCGGGAAACTGGCTCGAGCCGGGGCATGCCATTCCCGGCCGCTGGATCTCCGCCGTGGCCGAGCCCCGGGGAGCACCCGTACTGTTCACGGTTCGTCTTTTCCCTTAGATCAGCGAAGTTGCCTACGCCTGCGGCACTTGATCCCTGCCGCCCCCCTTGAGCCAGCATTGGCCGATCAGACGTGCCATATCCGCAAGGGCCTGCGCCGCTCCAACGGCTCGCCAGTACAGCGTCTCCATCCCGCCAGCCTGGCGCAACCAATAGCGATCGGTGACGTTCAACCGAAGGAGAGCCGGCGGAGCCGTGGCGCTGATATGCCCGCGCTTGTCGACTCTACGCTGCCGGCCGGTCCAATCGACAAGGTCGATGTATTCCCGACGACTGACTGGCAGCCCGCCGCACGCGAGGCCACCCAGGGGCAGCAACGGCGAATCCGCGTCCTTCTCTGAGCGGATTCTCCGACGTGCCGACGTGTATTCGGAAGCCGCCAGATCTTTTGCAATACCCGCGCGGATCGGATTGAGATCGACATACGTCATGCACGCCAGGACCGCCGCATCATCCAGCAGCGCCTGGCATTTGTAGCGGCCTTCCCAGAAGCGGCCCGTGCACTCGTCCTCCGCATTCGCGCGACGGGCAACCGGTTCGTTCAGGCAGCGCATGAACCAAGCGAGGTCCATCAGCCGCTTGCGGTAGATTTCCACCTGGCCGGCGTCCGTGGCAATGAGGTGTCGCTTGTTGCGGCACGCGTCGATATCGACCAGCCCGTTCCTGCGAGCAGGACAAAGGCGTACCCAGCGCTCCGCAACGTCACCGGCGCTCCACGCCATGGCCACGGTCGGGTCTAGGTAGAGCACCAGGTGGACGTGGTTGCTCATGACCGCATACGCGTAGACCCCCACAGCAAAGATCTCCGCCAGTTCGAGCAGCCGCTCCTCGATCCAGCGACGGCGGTGCGACAGGCTCTGGCCCGTGAGCGGATTGACCCCGCACAGGAACGCCTGGCGCACACATCGGGAGATGCAATGATAAAAGCGCGGCGATTGTGCGCTGACGAGCTGGTAGCGGGATGGTCTCATGCGGCCATCGTCACGCACGTGCCATTGTCAGAGCATCGGCGATTTCCGCGAACTTAGTTCGGAATAATCTGATTTTCATTTTGCGCCCGATGCGTCACCGCCGGAGTTGAAAGACACCCGCCCAATTGCCAGAGCACAGCACATCGGCACCGCGATTCATGGATGGCACCGTTTCCGCGCCGCGATTCATGGATGGCACCGTTTCCGCGCATACATGGCTGGCACCGGACACGCAGGCGCCAAGCACATCCGGCGCCGGGCAGCACCTTCGATACGGATGAAACGGCATGCGACGTTTGCGCGCGTTTTCTCGCATGAGCGTGTCCCGTCTCGCAAGATTATTCTAAAGACCGACGAAGGATTTCGTTTCTGAACAACGGCGCCAGAATGTCGAGCAATCGACGGGATATGTGAGCGCTTTGTCATTTTGTCCACCGATAACATCGTGTATTTTGGTGCTGCGCGACCAAGGGCGGGGGCTCGTCGGATACGCACCGGAACCATCGAACGACGCCGCGCAGCAAACTCCGGACATCGGCAGCTGACAGGGATCTGCCGAATAGGCACGGCCTTACAAACGACGCGAAACTGGCGTATCGGCGGCTGCTAAATGTTCGCCGGCGGCGGGCGGGCGTGGCTGGTCGTGCGGTCTGGCGAAATCTCACTCAGTCACGGATATCTACGATGCGAAAACTGCAATGGTTGTCGACGGGCGCGAGCGCGCTTGCCCTGGGTATTTCTGCGATGTTGGCCGCGGGCCCCTCCACCGCCGCCAACTCACTGGTTGGCGTGCACGACTTCTCCGGCGACACGTCGATGGTCGATCCTGCTGCACCGCATGGCGAACGCGGGTGGGCGGTGGAGCTGGTACATGCAACAGATGCCTGCCGTGGGGATGTCAGTGGCCTGGCAGCCATGGCGCAGGCAGCGAAGAATCAGGGCATGCAGGTGATCTTCCGCGTCGACTACAAGTCGGCCAACGGTCGGCAGGTCGCTGTACCGGTGAATTCCGCGGAATACAATCAGTGGCGATCGGACTTCTTCCAGTGCACCAGCAAGCTCGCGTCGATCACGAATCTGTTTATCGTGGGGAACGAGCCGAATCTCGATTACGACCAGCAGCCCATCACGGCCGGACAGTACGCCGCGGCTTTCAATCATCTGTGGGCCGCCAAGCCGGCCGGCGTGCAACTCCTCGCGACCTTCAACTCCCCTTTTACAGACCCCGCCTGGATGGGAACCATGGCTGGCGCGCTGACCGGTTCGGACGGTTTTGCCATCCACACCGGCGGTATCCGCGGCAGCTGCACGGATCCGCGCCAACCTTGCCGCGCGATTCCGAGCTGGTGGTTTGACAGCGCCTTCCGCTACTACCGCGATGTGATAAGCGCCATTCCGGCCGCGAAGCGCAAGCCGGTCTATATCACGGAGTTCAATACCTACACGGGTGGTACTGATCCCGTTCCGCAGCAGAACTACCAAGCCGACTGGGCAAACAAGGCCTACGAGGAGATCCGCAACTACAACGCCACGCGCGGTACGTTACCTGAAGTGCGCGCGTTGTGCTGGTTTACCGATCGCGTGCGCACGGGGTTCCCGGGGTTCGCGCTTCGCAACATTCCACAGGCGTTGACCGATATCAAGGAAGAGTTCCGGAATCCCGCCAATCGCGGTTCGACGCCCCCGACCTGTTCGACCTCCACCCTGCCCATTCCCAGCGATCGCTGGCGGCTGCAGATCTGGAACAACCGACAGTTCAGTGGCGCGCCTGTCGACGTGCGTCATGAGGCCGTCGGAGCCAACGGCTTCAGTTACAACTGGGGCAATGGCGCGGCCAGCAACTGCACCGGACCGGACAACTACGCCATCCGCTTCGAGCGTGTTGCCAATTTCGCAACATCCGGAAACTATACGTTTACAGCGACAGCTGACGACGGCGTTCGGGTATGGGTCGACAACGTACCGGTCATTGACCAGTGGCGCGACCAGGCGCCCAGTACGTTTACCGCCGTGCATTGGGTGGCCGCGGGCAACCACACGATCCGCATGGATTACTACGAGAACGGCGGCGGCGCGACGGCGGCGCTGAACTGGACTGGCGGTGGCGGCGCAAGCAACAACGCTACTGTCGTGCGCAGCGCCTCTTCGGTGCCTGCCACCATGGCGCCGAATGAAACGCGCCAGGTCTCCGTGCGCGTCACCAACACCGGGACCAGCACCTGGACGGCCGCGAACAATTACCGTCTGGGTTCGACGTCAAACAACACGGTAACCTGGAGCGGCTGGAGCTGCGGCGGCTATAACGTCTCGCCGTCCAACGCGCGCGCCTACCTGTGCAGCAATCTCTCGATCGCTCCCGGCGCCAGCCACACGTTCACCTTCAACATCACCGCCCCCGCATCCGGCGCGGCGAATTTCGGCGTACGCATGGTTCGGGATGGCGTCGAGTGGTTCGGCACCACCGAGTCCTGGTCAATCGCTACCGGTAGCACCAATCCGTATCCGAGCTGCCCCTGCAATCGCGCCGACAACTATTGCCAGCACGGCCCAAGCACCCCCGGGTGTCCGATGACCTCTCCGGGCGGCTATTGCGATCCGAACGGAAACGGCGGATATGAGGACGGCGACTGGACGCGGGGCTACTACGAGTACCAGCAATACTGCCGCTAGTTGAACAGGCCGGCCGCGGCGAGTCGCCGCGGCCGGCTCCATTGGCTCTGCCGTGAACGCGGCGTGCCGTCAGTCTGGTGGATCGACACCCGGCACCGACCATCCGTACTCACGCTCCGCCGTGGCGAATCATGGCTGGCACTATCCGGGCACCTGCATCACTCGCCACCGGGTCAAGGATACGGTGGGTGGTACCAAGCCCGATCGGAGCCTTTGCCGGGAATCAGCCGCGTTGCGCTCTCCGCCTGGGTAAGCAGCACCCGCGCATGACGGCTGGAACCAAACTCGTGGGTGGCACCGAGTTCCTCATGACGGCTGGAACCAAACTCGTGGGTGGCACCGAGTTCCTGGGTGGGTGGCACCAAACTCCGTGGGTGGCACCGAATTCCTGCAAACTCCGTGGGTGGCACCGAATTCCTGCAAACTCCGTGGGTGGCACCGAATTCCTGCGCGCATGACGGCTGGAACCAAACTCCTGGGTGGCACCGAATTCCTGGGTGGCACCGAATTCCTGGGTGGCACCGAATTCCTGGGTGGCACCAACTCCGTGGGTGGCACCAACTCCGTCGAGCCCCCGGCAAACGCCTCAGTCGTCCAACCGCGCGGTCCGTCCTGCCAGCGATCCGACAGTGGCAACCAGTTCCCGCGGCTCGATGGGTTTGGCGATGTGCATCTGGAAGCCGGCCAGCATCGCCTGGGTGCGGTCTTCGGATCGGGCGAAGGCGGTCAGCGCGACGGCGGGGACTTTGCCGCCGTTCATTGATGGCAGGCGACGTACTTCCCGGATGAACTGGTACCCGTCCTTGTCGGGCATGCCGATGTCGCTGAGCAGAATGTCGGGCTTGTTGGACTGGATGGCGTGCAGCCCTTCGGCTGCACTGGGTACGGTGGTGACTTGCGCTCCGCAATCGAGCAGGACTCTCCGGATCAGTTCGCGCGTGTCAGGCTCGTCCTCGACCACGAGTACCGAGATTCCCTCAAGGCCAATGCCGGCGTAGTCCTGCTGTACTGCGCGCGCAGGCGGCGGTGAATCGCGTCCCACGCCCGCCAGCCGGATTGGGGCGAGCGGCAGCACCATGGCAAACCGCGAGCCTCGGCCGGGCCCGTCGCTCCTGGCCCAGACGCTGCCGCCATGCATTTCCACCAGTTGCCGCACAATGGAAAGCCCCAGCCCGAGGCCGCCGTAGGTGCGCACCGTTGACGAGTCCGCCTGGCGGAATCGGTCGAAGACATGCGGCAGGAACTGCGGGTCGATGCCTGCACCGGTGTCGCTGACCACCACTTCGACGTGCGAATTGACCCGTTCGAGCGTGACGTCCACGCTCCCATTGGCCGGCGTGAACTTCACCGCATTCGCCAGCAGATTCCACAATACTTGCTGTAGCCGGCTGGGATCGCCCACGACAGGGCCCGCCACCGGGTCGATGATCTTGCGCAGGCGGATGCTCTTGAGATCCGCTGACGGGCGGACAGCGTCCACGGCGGCGTCGATCACGGCGGGAAGGTCCAGCTCCTGCAGCTCCAGTCGCACCTTGCCTGACACGATCCGGCTCATATCCAGCAGATCGTCGATCAGGCGCGCCTGGGCCTTGGCGTTGCGCGCGATCGTCTCCAGCCCTTGCTGAATATGTGCAGGTTCCGCGCGACCGGAAAGCAGTATCTGCGACCATCCGACGATGGCGTTGAGCGGGGTGCGCAGTTCGTGCGACAGCGTGGCCAGGAACTCGTCTTTCATGCGGCAAGCGCGCTCGGCCTCGGTGCGGGCCGCGCGTTCGGCATCGACCAGGCGTTCCTGGCTCTTGAGCGCACCGCGCAGCGCCGCCTCGGCATGCGCCCGCTCGGAGATATCGTTGTAGGCCCACACGTGCCCGACCACGATGCCGTCCACGCGCTGCTCGTGCGTGCGGAGTTCGAAAACGCGTCCGTCGGCCAGTTCAAGCACCTCCATGCCGCGATCGCCAAAATGGCGGTATACCTCGCGCGTCCGCGTGATGGCGGCGACAGGGTCTTTCAGTTGCGACTGGAGGACTTCGAGCAGGTCGAAATGGTTGTCCAACGCCATGACGTGGGCGGGAAGACCCCAGAGGGCGAGAAAGCGGTCGTTGTAGCCGGTTATGCCACCTTCGGCATTGGTGACGAGAACCCCGTCGTTGACCGTGGCGAGCGTCGCCAACCGCAAGGCATCGGCGCTGGCCAGAGCGCGCTGCGCCTGTGTCAGTGCGGCCTGCGTTGCCTGGACGTTCCTGGCCATGTCGTCCTGCGAAGCGGCTTCGTCGTCTGTATTGCCCCGTCCCACCTGCAACCTCCACACGCTGCCTGGCGGATGCAGTTTCTCACTCTCCGGCTGCACCCGCGTCCGTCCGGCATCGGACCGGCCGTTCTTTTCTTGTCAGGTCGTCAGTTCGCAGTGTCCGGGAACCTGTGCAAGAAAAAGGGCCGGCTGCGAACGCCGGCCCTTTGTGGCAGGTGGCGAATGCCACGATTGCCTCACCGTCCCTGCCTCCCTGGCCCCTGCCGTCCTGGATGATGCGTCCATGCACCACCAAATGCCCTGCTTGGGGGATTGGCAGCAAGACGACTGCCAAACGTGCACCCTCGAAAAATCAATCAGTTACAACTCCGGACATCGTGTCGTCTGCACGATCGCACGACCAGCCTCTGGCGTTATGCACGCCGGAATTGGCCGCGGCACCGAGCCGGGTACCGCCATCAGAGCTTGCGCGCCACCTCGCGCAAGGCGTCCACGTTGCTGATACGGGAGATCTGCTGCAACAGGTGATCAGCGACGGCCTCTTCGGTCTGGGCGAGCTCTTCCGTGGACATGCCGAGCGCCGTGGCGAACTGCGCCACCTTGGCCCGCTCACCCGCCGAGTAGTCGCCATCGGCATGCGCCAGCAGCAGGCAGGAGTGGATCAGGGCGGCCTTGCGTTCGGCGGCGGCGAAATCATCCACGATTGCGGCCAGATCGAAGGGCATGCCGACGATATCGTCGAACGAGGCCAGGGCGCCGGAGTCACGCTGGCACGATTCGTAGAAGCCGCGCAGCATGACGAGCTCGGCGTCGTGCACGCCGTCGGTGCGGGCAACATCGTACATGGCGCGGACGATCGCCTGCAGGTGGTGCAGCTCGAGACTGGCACTGGGCAACGGGGACATGGCAAGACTCCTTTAAAGTCGCAGTTCGTTCTTGAGATGGCGCAGGCGCTGGTTGAATTCATCCTGCGACATGTCACGGTAGCGCGCGGGCAGCATGCTGCGGCGCGAGGCTTCGAAGACGGCCAGCATCTCCATATATTCCAGCATGCCGGCATCGCGGGCGGGAACGTAGTCGTCGATGGCCTTGAGAAAGTGCTCCACGGTGACGGTGCTGTCTTCGCCACCCAGGTTGAGGGCCAGCAGGCACAATGCCTCCAGGTCCGCGTTGGAGTAACCGACCAGCCGGGCGGAAGTGCGCTCGCGTTCGGCGACCCAGTCGATCGCGCTTCCTAATTTGTAGCGTCCGAACAGCGCCTTCAGGACCGACTCGACATCCTCCGGCGTGTCCGGATAGAAGAAGGGAATCTTCCGGTCGATCCGGCCGGCGCGCTTGATATCGATATCGAGCTTGTCCGGGCGATTGGTCATCAGGATGAAGAGGACCTGGCCGCGGTTGTCCGGCTCGCTCATGAATTCCTTGAGCCGGGCGATCACGCGCGAGGAGGTACCGCCGTCGCTGTCTTCGGATTGTCCACCGAAGCTTCGGTCGCCCTCGTCGATGATGAGGATGATCGGTCCCAGCGCCTTGACCATTCCCAGGACCTTCTCGAGATTGGCTTCGGTCGAGCCTACCCACTTGGAGCGGAAGTTCTTGAGCGTCACCGCAGTCAGGCCGGATTCCTTCACGAACGCCTTGGCGATGAACGTCTTGCCGGTGCCCATGGGACCGACAAACAGCAGCCCCATGGGCACGCGATGGCGGTCACCGGCGCGGATGGCAGCGGCGACCTGCATCAGCTCGGACTTGATGCCGGCGACACCGCCCACGGCGTCCAGGCCATGGCGGGCATCGACGAACTCGATCAGCCCTGCGCATTCCTTCTCGATGATTTCGCGTTTGCGCTGGTGCACCAGTTCGATCACTTCCGCATACGGATCACCTGCATCGGTCTCGGGCAACGGATGCGCCGGATTGATCAGATGGCGGATTTCCTCGGTGTCCATGCCCCGGGTGATGGCCGCGAGCTTGTTGGCGCGCTCGACGGCGTCCGGTGAACTGCCCAGCAGCGAGCGGATCAACGCCAGGCGCTGCTCGTCGCCCAGGCCCGTGTCCTGCTGGCGGGGGGTCAGGAGCTGCGCGATCTGGACGGCGCGCAAGCCGGCGCTGTGCTCGGCCAGGCGCGCGACATGCTGTGCATCGATGGAGGGATCCACCTTGCGGATGACACCGGCGCGCTCATCCTTGTCTGGCAGCGGTATCTCCACCGCCGCCACACGGGGATTGGCCACCAGCTTGCCGTTGAGCTCGGCCAGCGACTCGGTGAGCAGGAAGACGACATTGTCCTTGCTTTCCAGCTCGGGGCTCATCGACCAGCGATGCAGCCGGATCGCCGCCATCCGGTCGGCGTGGGCGAGGAAGTGCTCCTCGCCCGGCGGTGCAATGCTGCCGGCATAGGTGATGACCAAGGCGGCGCTGTGGCGCAGCAGGATCTCCTGCTCGATCAGCGCCAGCGCTTCTTCCGGCGGCTTGTTCGCGCCCATCGGCTCGGCCGCGGCCGCCACGCTGCTGCTGCGCTTGGCGTAGCGGACACCCGCGGAGGGGTCGTACACGATGATGGTGTCCTTGTTGTCCTTCAGCAGGACCTCGGACAGGAATTCCACGACCGTATAGAACTCGCCGCCGTGCAGGATCTCATCAAACACATTGCGGTGCAGGATGAACATCGAGGCTTCCCCGCCGAGGTACTTGCGGCGGATCGTCTCGGCCCAGCGGGGCAAGGGCGTAGCGGCACGGGCGTCGGCGGCCATGGGCGGCTCCCTACATCTGCTTGCCGGCAGCCTGCTGCGCGGCGCGCTGGCGCTTGAGTTCGTCCAGCTGCGCGCGCGCGGTGACGTTGCCCGACTCCTGGCGCAGCTTGTTCAGTCGAACGTCCAGGTCCGAGTCACGCAGTTCCTTGCCGAGATTGGCCTCGGCGATAGTGTTCTTGATGTGGTCGCGCACTTTGTCCAGCGCCTGCACGTCGGCTTCGACCGACAGGCCGTCGAGCTGCGACTGGATCTGGATGCGCGCCTGGGCGCTCTGCATCTTGGCGAGCATCCGGTCGCGCTCGGCCTTGAGCTTGCCGATTTCGCCCTTGACGGCGAGCAACGCGTTCTTTGCATCGTCCGCGTCCACCTTGGACTGCTCGGCTTCCGTGCCAAGGCCCGCGAGTTCCGCCTCCACAGCGCTCTTCTTCTGCAGCAGCACCAGCGCCAGGTCGTCCTGGTTGGTGGCCAGGGCCGCTTCCAGGTCACGGTTGACGTCGGCCAGGGCGCGCCTCTCGGCGTCGACACGACTGTCGATCTCCTCGCGCCGCCGGATGATCGCGGCGGTGGCGGTCTTGAGCTTGGTATATTTAGTGATTAATCCATTGATCGCATTTTCGTACGCGATTTCCGGATGCTTCTTCTCAACGTCGGCGATCCACAGCGAGACAAAGCCGCGCCACAGGTTGCCGAGGCGGTCGAAGAAATTGATGCTGGACATGAGATCGGTCTCCGGAGCTTGGCGAGAGAATGACCGCCGGCGCTCGCAAGCGACGGCGTAGAGCGAATCAGGCGTGGTTGACGTGTTCGAAGAAGCGGCGATGATCAGCTGCGAATGCGATGAAACCGCGATGCAGCTCCTGCTTGAGCGCAGCGTGCTGGTCCTGCGGCGCAAACCGCAAAGCCAGGCGAGCGCCCTGCGTCGCCCACTCGAAGTGGTCGGCTTCGGCACCGCCGCCATGGCCCGAATGAATGGCGATCCACTGGTAGGCCACGTGCTCCTGCCCGGCAATGCTGATGCGCGTCGTGAGCAGGTGTCGCACGAGATCCGGCGCCTGGTTACGCAAGGTTTCATCGATGATCGAGAACTCGCGGTCGGCCAGCAGTTCCGAACCCAGGTGATAGCCGATCGCGGCAAAGATGGACGGCAGGTCGTCGCTGCTGCGCGCGCCGTAGCCCTCCGCAACCCGCGCGTTCAGCGCCGCCAGCCATTCCGGGTCGTCCAGGATCGCATTGACGCCACGCGGATCGGCCAGCGCCGGCAGGTTCGGTGTCTCGTAGTCGAGCAGTCCCTTGAGCGTGGCCTGTGCCAGGCAGCGGTGGGTGTCGCGGTGTACCGAGTCGTGATCATCGAATTCATCGCGCGCGGCGTCGAAAAAGAAGCTGGCGACGTAGACGCTGCGATCGGCGACCGCACGCACCGGCTGGTCGGGATCCAGGAACAGCCGCCGGCTGCGTCCGATCTTGCCGGCGAGCGCGGCGACGCCCGAGCCGAAGAAGCCGTTCCAGCTGGTGTAGCGCCCCAGGAAACGCAGGCGCGACAGTGGCTCGGCCAAGGCCGCGGCCAAACTGTCCCTGACCAGGCGCTCCTGCGCGGAGAAGTTGACCAGGCTTTCCAGCTCGCCCCGACTGACTTTGTTCATTTTTTTACTCCATGCCGCGCCGCGGCGATCGCGCGCGAGGCCTCGGGTTTGACGATTTCCTTGATCTCGGCGCCATAGCTGGTTTCCAGCTCTTCCTCCAGGCGCAGGCGTTCGATCGCCTCGGTCAGCCGGGTGCCCCCCTCGGCCGTGGAGGATTGGGTGATAACGGCCTGGTAGATCTCTTCCACGGCGTCCGGCAGCGACAGCAGGGCCGCGTCAACGGCAGCCTTGCGGCTGGCAAGGCGACGGTGACGCAACAGGAGTTCTTCCAGGTCCGCGCGCGCCTTGCGCAGGCTGCGGCTGTCCTCGGCGCCCTCCTCGATGCGGCGGGCGATGTCTTCGATGCGTCGCTCCAGGTCGCGTTCGTTGACAGTGCCCTGCCGGTCGGTCATGGACAGTTCGGCCAGCCACAGGCCGAGGAAATCGATGGCAGTGTCTTCAATGCGATCCAGGTCGCGCTCGCTGATCGCGCTGCGCCGGTGCTGACCGATCTCGCGCAGCGACAGCACGCGCTCGCGCAGACCCTCGTAGATCTGCCAGCGCGCGTCGCCGGGGGTGGAACGGCGCAGGATCTCTGCGCTCAGGTGGTGCGCTGCGGCTTCGCGGCGACGGATCTTGATTTTCCGGTCCACCTTGGCACGAAAGGTGGGCGACGAGGGAATGAACATCGACGCGATCGCCTCGCCGGCCGCGAATGCCAGCACCGGCAGGATCGCGCCAGGCGCTCCGTAGGGAATCGAGAGAATGGTGCTGCTGGCCAGCGTCGCCAGGAACAGGTTGATGTTCAGCGGCGTGGTGAGCATCTCCCACAGATAGGAAGGCTGGTCTTCCTCGCGGCCTGTATTCCAGTTCGGGTCAACGGTCACCGGCGGCCCCCGTCAGACCGATACGCGCAGCGACGCGCGGCCCGGGCTCTTGGCGTGCAGCTGGGCCAGGATGCGTTCTTCCATCCGGACCGCCTCGGTTGAACGCTGCCAGGTGGCTGAACGCGGCCGCGGCTCCAGGATGGAGAAGTCGTCGGCGATCTTCGCCGGCTGGCTGGTCAGCACGATGACGCGGTCGCCCAGGGTCAGCGCCTCGGTGACATCGTGGGTGACGAAAACCACCAGGCAGGGGTTCTGTTCGTAGATCTGTACCAGGAGCTGCTGCATTTCGGCGCGGGTCTGGGCGTCCAGGGCGCCGAAGGGCTCGTCCATCAGCAGGATGCGCGGCCGCAGGACGAGGGCGCGCGCCAGCGCCACGCGCTGGTTCTGGCCACCGGACAGCTGCGAGGGCAGGTGGCGCCGATGCGCGTCCAGGCCGACCGCTGCGAGTGTTTCGTCGACACGTTTCTTCGCCTCGGCGGCGCTGATACGCGTGCGCCAGTGGCGCAGGCGGAACGGGAAGGCGACGTTCTCCTCCACGGTGAGGTCCGGCCGGTTGGCGTAGCGCTGGAACACCATGACCGCGTCGTCATGTGCTTCCACGCAGGGCTGGCCGTCGACCAGGACCTGGCCGGAACTGGGAGTCTGGACACCGATCGGACGGACACCGCCCATCATGTGCAGCAAGGTGGACTTGCCGCAGCCGGATGGCCCCAGGAGCATCACGATGCCCGGGCGGTCCAGCGAAATACTGACGCCGTCGACGACGCGGACGACGCCGTTTCCATCTTTCGCAGGGTATTCCTGCACGATGTCGCGCAGTTCCACGCTCACCGGTGTGGCCGCCGCGCTCACAGCTTCGTCTCCCATGGGTACATCTTGCTTTTGATATATCGCATCAATTGATAACTCAGCAGGGCGAACGCGACGATGACGATGATGCCGGCAAACACCTGGTCCATGGCGGAGAATCGCCGGGCGTTCTGGATCAGCTGGCCCAGCCCCTCGCGGGCGTTCACATATTCGGCAACGGTGATGTAGGTCCACATCACCGACACGCCAACGATCACCGCGTCGGCAATGCGCGGCATGGCCAGCGGCAGCACCGCGTGCCGCACGGCCTCCCATGGCGTGGCGCCCAGGTCACGCGCACTGATCCAGTAGGCCTGGGGCACCGCCTGCATCGCGTCACGCACCATCGGAATGAGGTACACCACGGCGCCGACGAAGAGGAACAGGATCTTCATCCATTCGCCGATACCGAACCACATCACCATGATCGGCAGCAGCGCCACCACGGGTGCGGAGCGGAACGGGTCGACGAGTGGGGAGAGCACGGCATTCACGCGCGGTGATGCGCCCATCAGGACGCCGATCGGAATGCCGATCGCGACGACCAGCGCACCCGCCGCCAGCACGCGACCGACGGACCACATCGTCGCGTTCAGCAGCAGGCTGCGGCCGTTTTCGCCGTCCCAGGCAAGGTAGGCGAACGCCTTGGCCACCTGCCAGGGCGCCGGCAACTTGTTCGGGCCGACCAGTTCCAGGCCGCTGATCAGCGACCACAGGATCAGCACGGCGGCGACGGCGGTGAGCCCAAGCTGCCGTGTCGCGCGGCCGCTCAGCGGCGCGTACGGGTTCCATGTCGACGATTCAGACGCCATCGCAGCCCTCATCCTTTCCCTCTGGCGGATTCCACAGCACGGCGCCGGCCCCGCCAGGCGGGGCCGGCCGCGCGCCTCAGCGCTTGAGCACTGCCACGCGTGTGGTGCGGTTCATTGCCCGGCAATCTTCCAGGCTCAGGTTCTCGCTCTGCGGCGAGGCTTCGTTGCACAGCGGCTTGTCCGGTCCGTTGCCCGTGACGACGAAACGAGCGCGGCTGAATTCCCACTGCGATTCAAGATAGTCCACCACTGCCTGCGCTCGCTGACGCGACAACCGCATGTTGGTGTCGCGGGCACCGGTGGAGTCGGTGTTGCCGGAGATCTCGAAATAGGCCGAGCCATTGTTCTCGATGAACGGTACGAGTTCATCGTCGATTGTCTTCTGCGCCCGCTTGGTCAGCTCGGCCGAACCACTGGCAAAGCCGATGAGCACGGGCTTGGTGACGGAGGGCTCGCTGCGCGCGACCTGCTGGCGTTCGCTCTCGGTGAAGGTGAATTCCGGCTTGGCGGCGGCCTGTTGCGCGGCCTGGTTCTTGGCCAGCAGGTTGCGGATGAAGCGCAGGTCGACCGAATCCTGCGGGGCGATTACCGGGGAATTGGGATTGGCCAGCGCGCCGGCCTTGCGATAGATGCCGTCAAAACGCCGGTAGACGCGCTCGTAGTGGTTAGTGCCGCCGACGAGGCCGAAGATGCGGGCGTTGTCTTCAAGGCCGGTCCAGACGAGGTTGTCGAACAGGGCTTTGACGAACGGGCGCCCCTGGTCCTTCGCCAGGAGGGTGAAGAATTCCTCGGTCCGGACCAGCGCGTCGACGGCTTCGTCCGGCGCCTTGCGCGCGGCATCGACACCAGCCATCCAGCCGGCGACCAGCGACTGGAATGCCGCTTCGTTCGCCGGCTCGCCGAGCAGGCGGTTGTCGCAGACGATGACGTCGTAGATCAGGTTGGTCGCCGTCTTGGTCGAATACACGACGTGCGCGCCCGGCACGTTCTTGAGGGCCAGCGAGAGGTCCGGGTCCCACAGTGCGGCCGCATCCACGCTACCCGATTCCAGCGCCGCGCGGACGCCGGCAGTGCCTTCCTCGGCATTGATGTAGACATAGCGCAGCGAACTCTTCTTGCGCGCGGTCAGGCTGGAGTTCTCCACGGCGTCGATGGTCATGCCGTCGGAAGGGGTGTACTGCAGCAGCGCAATGCTGTGATCGGCCAGGTCTTCCACGCGGCGGATCGCCGGATCGCGCGCGATGATCGCGTCCGCGCCCTGGGTGTTGTCCACTGCCATGATGGCGCGGCCGTCCAGGCCCGCGTTGCGCAGGTTCGGCTGTTCCTGCGCCCAGAAGTCCGAAGTGCGCCAGGCGCAATGGGCAGACTTCGACTCGAAGATGGTGGCTAGCGTGGGGATGTCGTCCTGGATGACGAACTCGACCGAGAGGTTCTGCTGCGCAAACAGCGAACCGGGCTGGGTCTTGAGCGCCTTGCCGTTGGCCAGCAGCGCCGGGGCGTAGCCGTGGAAGCTGACCAGGCTGACTTTCAAGGGATTGCCGGCTGAACCCAGCGGTGCGTTCGAAGCCGTGGCCGGAGGCGGCGCAGGGGTGGTCGAAGGTGCGGGCGACACGCCCGGCTTGGCCGGCGTCGACGGGGTCGCGGCCGGCGTCACGCCGGGGCTGGCCGGATCAGCGGCCTTCTTGCCCTGGACGATCTCCTTCAGGCCCAAATGCCAGCCGGCGGCGGCGGTTCCGCCGAGAATCACCAGCGTCATCAAACCTTTAGCGAGCGGGGTCAACTTTGCCATGGGGGCTCCAGTGGGCGAGGACAAATCAGGATTGCGGCGCGGAGACAGGGCCCGCGCTGCCGAAGATCTCGGCGATTCGTTTCAGCCGCGCGACCTCGCCCTCCAGCCGGCTGACTTCGCGCAGGCAGGCTTCCTTGGTGCCGCGGGCAGCGCCTTCGATGGCGGCCTTTTCCTCGGTGGCGCGCGTGACCTCCCGTTCCAGCAGGGCCTCGAGCTCCGCGATCTGCGTGCGGATGTGGGTCACCGCATCCTGCTGGCGCTGATCCCGCTCGGCGATCGCGGTGCGGGCCTGCTCCAGCGCAGTGCGGGCGTGCTGTTCCAGCTGGGCTCGGGCGGCGCCGAGGGCGCGGGTCTTGCGCTCGGCGTCGAGCAGGGCGTCGTCGATGGTCCAGGAATCGTCGGCGGCATCCAGCGCCCGGACGGCCGCGATACGCGCGGCGGGATCCAGCGCGCCGAGGCCGTCGAGAATCTTCAGGAGTTTTTCCGCCGGGAAACTGCTAGCGGGCACGGCCTGTTCGGCGTAGATCGCGTCGAAAGGACGTTGCTCGACCAGTTCGCCAGTGCCGGAAACGGGCGGCGGCGGCAGGGGTTCCTCCGGCGGTGCGGGCTCGGCCACCGGCTCAGACGGCGTTTCCGCGACCGGCTCGGTCGGGGCGACGGGCGTGTCGTCTTCCAGATCCACCAGGCCCGCTTTCTGCAGTGCACGCAAGAACTTGCTCAATGCGATCTCCCCATATCGCGCAATGGACCGAAGTGTAGGCGATCCTGCGTGACCGATGTTTACGACAATCCCCGCCGCTGATCATCACGCCGTGGGGGTCGATATGGGGTAACGGTCACCAGGGGCCAAGGGTGACGTTTGGGGGATGGCAGAGCGGGTGATTAGTCGTCGGAGAGCAGATTGAGCAACGCGCGGCGTCGCTTGGCCGACATGGTGCGGATCTTTCCAATCAGCGCCAGCTCGGTGGAATCGGCGTTGTAGATCTCGTGGTCGTCCTTGACCTTGGACGGAGTCGAGGAGCCGCGGCCGGTTCCCAGCCAGTCGAGCGACACCTGCAACCGGCTGGCCACGGTGCGCAATGTCTCCAGACCTGGCACGCGGCCTTTGGTCCAGAGGCGTGAAGTTTCCCGGGTCACGTCGAACATCACGGCCACGCGACGTACGCGGGTACGATCGGCCGGTATGCCGGCTGCGGTCAGAGCCTGGTCCAATCGTTGGGCGAATTTGGGGTCCAGCTTTGGATCTTGCATGGCATTCCGACGGCGCATCCGGGAGCCACACCCTCTGGTGGGATGGGGATTCCGATTCTGTCACTGCGCTTCGATGCCATGGCCAACAATTGATTGTTTTTACAGACAATTTCAGATTGGCAACTGATTTTCTACACAGACACACATGTCCACTTGTGTGTATTTCGGGCGATTGCAGTTAGCCGGATCCATCCCGTACCGCCGCGTTTCCATACGATTCCGGATTGCGATTCGGGCGAGTGAGCGCCCGTCGAATTCGCGTTGCAATACCGATCGTGCCAATTCTGATTTGCGCTGTCGGCCGCGCT
This sequence comes from Tahibacter amnicola, assembly GCF_025398735.1. Lineage (NCBI taxonomy): Bacteria > Pseudomonadati > Pseudomonadota > Gammaproteobacteria > Lysobacterales > Rhodanobacteraceae > Tahibacter > Tahibacter amnicola. Next base: position 722,948 of record NZ_CP104694.1, on the reverse strand, counting down.
TTGATGGCATTGTGCGCCAGGGAAGGGAAAGAGTTCGTGGAAAAGGAGTTCCATGCGATTGCTCGGCTATGTCTGCGCCCCCTCGGCGCACGAGGCCAGGGACGGCGCCCGCCGCCTGCGACGGTTTGCGCGCAGCACTGACCAGCGGCTGGTCGAGTGCCTGGCGGATCTCGAATCACCCCGAACGCGAGGCCTGCTGCGGCGCCCTGCCGGTGCGCGTCTCATCACGTGTTTGCGGGAAACGGGGGCTGACGCCCTGCTTGCATTGGCGCCTGACGCCGTTTTCGGCGTCGAGTCGGCCGCTGCGCTGACGCCGCTGCTGCCCTACCTGGACCTGCCCGCCTGCTTCATCGAGCCCACCCCGCCGATACGGGCACGTCAGCCCCTGGTCATGCCGGCCGATTCGCGGCTGCGCACGCCCGTGGCGTTGTTCGGCTGCACCATCGGCGCGAATGGGCTGGAGCGTGATCCCTGGACCTGGCCATTGCGGGAGCAGCTCGTGGCCCTGCACCGCGGACTCGGACAGGATCCCGCCGCCGTCGCCGCCACCATGAACCGGCTCGGCCTGATTCCCGAACCTCGGCCACGGAAATGGCTGACAGACGAGGTGCGCACCATCCTCGCCTGTCATGCAGCCTTGCTGACCGGGACCGGCGGCACCGTTTGCGACACCGCCGCCGAATACGTCGTTACGGCGGCTCACCCTGACGCTTCCTGGAGGCCTGATGGCTGGCACCGCCCTCTATTGCCCCGAGGCGTGGTGAGCGTTCCCTGGCACTGACCGATTGCCCGGTGGCATAACGGTGGCGCCCCCAATTCATGGCTGGCCCCAATTCATGGCTGGCCCCAATTCATGGCTGGCCCCAATTCGTGGCTGGCCCCAATTCGTGGCTGGCCCCAATTCGTGGCTGGCCCCAATTCGTGGCTGGCCCCAATTCGTGGCTGGCCCCAATTCGTGGCTGGCCCCAATTCGTGGCTGGCCCCAATTCGTGGCTGGCCCCAATTCGTGGCTGGCCCCAATTCGTGGCTGGCCCCAATTCGTGGCTGGCCCCAATTCGTGGCTGGCCCCAATTCGTGGCTGGCCCCAATTCGTGGCTGGCCCCAATTCGTGGCTGGCCCCAATTCGTGGCTGGCCCCAATTCGTGGCTGGCCCCAATTCGTGGCTGGCCCCAATTCGTGGCTGGCCCCAATTCGTGGCTGGCCCCAATTCGTGGCTGGCCCCAATTCGTGGCTGGCCCCAATTCGTGGCTGGCCCCAATTCATGGCTGGCCCCAATTCGTGGCTGGCCCCAATTCGTGGCTGGCCCCAATTCATGGCTGGCCCCAATTCGTGGCTGGCCCCAATTCGGGCGCAGCTCGTTTTTTCGTAGCGCGTCCGGCGGCGACGCCACCGGGTGACCGGGGCGGCAACCCGGCGTCCCGGCCCACGACCGGTGCGTAACGCGCGATGGGTTAAGCTTGCATGTCCTGTACGGATAGACCGGCCCGGGCCGACCGAGGAACCACGCCGCATGTACCTGGAGCAGTACGGACTCAAGGAGTCCCCGTTCTCCATCACGCCGGACCCGCGATACGTGTTCCTCAGTGAACGCCATCGGGACGCTCTGGCGCACCTGCTTTACGGCATCGGCAAGGGCGGATCCGGCGGATTCGTCCAACTGACGGGCGAAGTAGGCACGGGCAAGACGACCCTTTGCCGGCTACTGCTGGAGCAGTTGCCGGAGAACACCCGCGTTGCGCTGGTGCTCAATCCAAAGGTCTCCCCGGTCGAACTGGTCGAGACGGTCTGCGAGGAGCTCAAGCTCGATATCGAGGGCAAGCGGGGCAGCCTCAAGGCGCTGGTCGACACGCTCAATACCTTCCTGCTCGATGCCTACGCCCAGGGCCTGCGCGTCGTGCTGATCGTGGATGAGGCGCAGAACCTGTCGGTCGAGTCGCTTGAGCAGGTGCGGCTGTTGACCAACCTGGAAACGCCGACCCAGAAACTGCTGCAGATCATCCTGCTCGGTCAGCCGGAGCTGCGCACGCTGCTCGAACGCCAGGATCTGCGCCAGCTCGCCCAGCGGATCACTGCCCGTTACCACCTGATGCCGTTGGATGCCGACGAGTGCGAGGCCTATGTGCGCCATCGCATGGCGGTGGCCGGATCGCGCAAGCTGCCTTTCACGCGACTGGGTCTGCGCGCGCTCTACCAGCGGTCGGGCGGCGTGCCGCGGTTGATCAACATCATCGCCGATCGCTCGCTGATGGCCGGTTTCGCCCGGGAGACAGATGCCATCGGTGAACGCCTGGTGGACCTGGCGGCCGACGAGACGCTGCCCGGGCACGCCCGGTACTACGTCCGCCGCTACGGCCGCTGGGCCGCCCTGGGTATCGCCGTGGCCTCGGCCAGCGCGGCGGCATGGTGGGCGAACCGGCCGGTTCCCGCACCCGCGCCACCGGTGCTGGCCCCGGTCGCTCCGGCCGCCACGCAGGCCGATCCCTCCGAAGAACTGGTGGCAAAACTGGGAGGCGGCGCGGCCACCGACCTTGCCGCCTGGACGCAACTTCTTTCCCGCTGGCAGGTCAGTTCGAGCGAAGTGAGCGTAGCCGAGGCCGCGCGTTGCCAGCCGCAGATCTTCCCGGGGTTCGACTGTCTGCGCGGCCGCGCCACCCTGGAGCAGCTGGCCCGCTTCGACCGCCCCCTGCTGCTGGAGCTGGAAGCAGGCGGCAAGCATGGATTGGCGTTGCTGCGCGGGATTTCCGGCGACAAGGTTCAGCTAGACTTCGCCGGCACCAGCCATACGCTCGATCGCAGCGCCGTGACGCGCCTGTGGCAAGGCGGATTCTATGCGACGTGGCGCTTGCCGGCCGACGTGCCGGGACGCCTCAAGCAAGGTGATGCCGGCGCGGGCGTCGCCTGGGTGAAAGGCCAGTTGGCGCGGCTGGATGGGCATGGCGAAGGCAACTTCGGCCCAGCCTACTTCGATGCGGCACTGGAAGAACGCGTGCGCAAGTTGCAGGTGGCCTACGGCTTGACGGCCGACGGCATCGTCGGCCCGGAAACCTTGTTTGCGCTGGCCGCGCTGTCGCCCGAGGGCCCGCATCTGGCTCGCAATGTGGAATAGACGGACAACCATACCCATGTCGTTGATACACGAAGCCCTGAAGAAGGCAGAACAGCAGCGCCAGCTCGGCGAACCGCCGACCCTGGGCACGGCCTTCGCCACGCGTCGCCGCCGGCGGCCCCTGCTGCCCTTCCTTTCCATCGCCATCGTGGCAGCGCTGGGCATCGGCTGGTGGACCTCCCGGGTCCCCGCACCGCCCACACCGGACGCCAGGCAAAGCGCAACCACAGCGGCGCCAGCCGCGACACCGGCCACCAAAGGCACCGCGGCGCCGGCAGCGAGCCCTTCCAATCCTGTGGCCGAAAGCACAGCCGCGTCGCGCAAACCCGTGATGGCGGCCGGGGCGGTTCCGAACCCGAACGTCGTCGACACGCTGGCGCCGGCGCCGCCCGTACACAACCAGGCTCCTGCGCCCCAGGCACCGACGGTGCGCGACGTGGCCGAACGCGAATCCGAGTCACACCCCGACGGAACCAATCCCCTGGCCCCGGGGGAATCCGCGCCGACGATGCTGGCGCAGGCTGATCCCGCCGCGACAGACGCGATCGACGATCCCGACGCCGTCCAGGCGAAATCGGCAGCGAAGGCCCGGCAGTCCGCAAGCGCACCGCTCGCTCCGGGTCATCCGGAAGCCGCGCGGCTGCCGGCGGCGGTGCAGCCGCGCCCGCACGGCATTCCCACCGAAGCGATCCGCCCACCGGCGGCGACCAAGCCCGCCCTGGTCTCGGCGCCACCACCGCCGCCTCCGCCACAACCGCCCGCTCAGCCACCAGTGAACGCGGCGCCAGCATCAGCTGCGGCACCGGCACCGCCACCGCCCGCGGCAGTCCAGGCGAGCCAGCCGGCCGCCGCGAATCCGCCGGCGGCGGCCCCGCTGGAAAGCCTGCCGATGTATTGGCAGCTGCCCTTCGATGTGCGTCGCGAGCTGCCGGAGTTGAAGCTGTCGATGCATGTCTACAGCGCCACGCCGGCGCAGCGCTTTGTCGTCGTGAACGGTGTGCGTCAGGTGGAAGGTGACAGCTTCGGCACCGATGTGAAGCTCGTCGAGATTCGATCGGACGGCGCGGTGCTGGAATTTCACGGCCAACGCTTCCTGCTGCCGCGCGGCGGTTCCTGACGCCCATGCCGCGGAGCTGCCTGGTCGCGACTCCGCGCCACCGACCGCCACGGCAAAGCCATCGCAGGAGGACGCCCGATGCCCCTGTTGACCCACGTTGAGTCGCGCCGTCGCCCGACGTCCCCCTGGGCGACCATCAGCATCATCGTGCTGAGCGTGCTGGCCTTCATGTGGCTGGCGGCGGCGCCGCTCGATGAACGCCTCGCGCTGCTCAACCGCTGGGGCACGGTACCGGCACGGTTGTTCGATCCGGACGCGCCCCTGATCCGCCAATTGCTGGAGTTGCGCGCCGCCCGGCTGTTCACCGCACTGCTCGTCCACGCCGACTGGCTGCATCTGACCGGCAACCTGCTGTTCCTGATGATTTTCGGAGTGGCGGCCGAGCGCGTCCTTGGCTCCCGACGCTTCCTGCTGTTGTATCTGCTGGGTGGCGCCGCGGCCAATCTGGTCGGCGCGCTGACGCTGTCGAGCGTCAATGCGCCGATCGTCGGCTCGAGCGGCGCGGTATCCGCCATCGTCGGCGCCTATCTGGCCCTGTTTCCGCGTTCGCGCCTGGGCCTGGTCCTGCCGCTCGGACTGTTCCTCGAGTTCGTGAAGGTACCGGCGCCACTCCTGATCGGATTCTGGGTGCTGTTGCAGCTGCTCTTCACCTACGTCGGCCCCAGCTTCGGGGCCGTCGTGTGGTGGACCCATATCGGCGGCTTTCTGCTGGGTGTCCTTTTTGCCCTGGTATCGCGTCCGGCCATCGCCCGGCGTTGGCGCAACTGAGCGCCGAGCCTCGTCCCGTCACTTCCCCACTGCTGAACATGTCGAAGAAAACGCTCTACAAAATCACTTTCATCAACCAGGGACGAAGCTACGAGCTCTACGCCGAGCGCGTCGGCTCCAGTGCGTTGTGGGGATTCACCGAGATCAGCGATCTGGTATTCGAGTCGCGCGGCGAGGGGCTGGTGGTCGATCCGACCGAAGAACGCCTGCGCGAAGAATTCGGCCAGACGCGGGTGCTGCACCTGCCGATCCAGTCTATCGTCAAGATTGAAGAAGTGGAAAAGCGTGGACCGGCAGCAATCCGGGACGCCAGCAACGGTGAGAAAGTCGCGCTCTTCCCGATGCCGCCCAAGCCCGGCACGCGGTGACCGGAAATACTGCGGCCCGCACAGGGCGGGCCGCAGGGTTTGCAGGGGCCGGTCCGACTGATCAGCCCTTGGTGGTCTTGCCCGGCCGCAAGGCAATCGCCTTGAGCACGTGCATGGCCTCATTGAGCGCGTAGTCATCCAGCGAGGCCGGCTTGGTGTCCGATGTCGCTTCGGCATCACTCGACTCGTTCTCGCCCTTGAGGTGATTGGGCAGGTCGCGTTCGCTGATCAAGGTCGGCGCGGAATCGCGCAGGGTGAGTTTGAGATCGCGAAGCTCGATATCCGGCACGATGCCCGTGGCCTGGATCGAGGTGCCACTGGGTGTGTAGTAGCGCGCCGTGGTGATCTTCACCGCATGGCCGTCATCCAGCGGCAGGACCGTCTGCACGGAGCCCTTGCCGAAGGTGCGCTGGCCAAGAATCACGCCGCGGTGGTTGTCCTTGAGTGCCCCCGCAACGATTTCCGCCGCGGACGCCGTACCCTTGTCGACCAGGATGACCAGCGGCGCACCGTCGGTCATGTCGCCGGCGGTGGCACTGAAGGCGAGGTCGTTCTCATTGAGCCGGCCACGCGTGGAGACAATCGTGCCCGATTCCAGGAAGGCATCGCTCACTTCCACGGCCGCGGTCAGAAGACCGCCGGGGTTGCTGCGCAGGTCGAGCACGACGCCGCGGAGCGCCGCGTCCTTTCCTTTGAGCTTGGCCTTGAGCTTGCCCAGCTTGCGCTTGAGTTCCGCACCGGTGTCTTCCTGGAACTGCGCAACGCGCAGGTAGGCATAACCGGGCTCAAGCCAGTTGGCACGCACGCTCGACACCTTGATCGTTTCGCGCTTGAGCGTGATGTCAGCCGGTTCGTCGGCGCCTTCGTGCATCACGGTCAGCGTGATGCTGCTGCCCGGATGGCCGCGCAGGAGATCGACCGAATCGTTGACGTTCTCGGCGGTGACTGTCTTGCCGTCGATGCGGGTGATGACGTCGCCCGGCTTGATTCCGCCGCGCTCAGCCGGCGTGTCGTCGATCGGCGCCACGACGCGCAGAAGACCGTCGACCGTCAGCACTTCCAGACCAAGACCCGCGTAGGAACCGCTGGTGTCCTCGGTCAGCTCGGTGAGCTGGCGCTGGGTGAGGTATTCGCTGTGGGGATCGAGCCCGGATAGCAGACCCTTGATCGCAGCCTCCATCAGCTGCTTGTCACCCACATCCTCGACATACGCCTGTTTCACGAGGTTGTAGACCGACGTGAAGGTGCGGACGTCTTCGATCGTGAGGCCCGACTTGGCCGTGACGACCGGAAGCGTGGTCGCCTCGACGGAGGGGACGGAGTCGGCGCTGGCGCCGACGGCGGCGCACGACAGCGCCACGAAGAGCAAGGACCGGGACAACATTGAAACAACTCCCCAAGACTCGATTTGACTATACCGCTATGTCGGTGTCCTTTGACCGGGTGTCCCTGTAGAAGCGCCGTCGATACAAAAGTTCAATTGCTCGCCGTCTTTAGCCACGCGCGCGGGTCAAGCGGTTTTCCCCGGTTGCGCAACTCGAAATACAAACCAGTGGCCTTGCGGCCGCCGCTGGCGCCTGCGGTGGCGATCGCCTCACCGGCATCCACCCAGTCGCCCACGTCCTTGAGCAGTGTCTCGTTATATCCGTACAGACTCATGTAGCCATCGCCGTGATCCAGGATCACCAGCAGGCCATACCCTTTCAGCCAGTCCGCGTAGGCCACCCGGCCTCGCGCGACGGCGCGAATTTCGGTGCCGTTTCCCGCGGCGATGACGATTCCCGTGATAGCCCGGCCGCTGTCGTCCACAGCGCCAAACCCGGTGGAGATCTTCCCCGTCACCGGCCAGGCCAGTCGGCCGCGGCGGTCGGCGAACGGTTCGGCTCCTGCCAGCTGCTTCGGGATATCGGCAAAGACATCGCGTAGCCGCTCGAGCAGTTCCACCAGGGCTTTTTCATCCTTGCCCAACGCGGCGATCCGTTCCGCCTGGCCTTTGAGCGTGAGGTCCAGCTGATCGATCAGCGCCTGGCGCTCAACCCGCTCGCGCTGCAGGGTGGACGTTTCCGTCGCACGTTCCGTACGCGTGGCGACAATGGCTGCCGTCTGCGCTTCGATCATCTGCTGCACCCGGGCAAGATCAGCCAGGTCCACCAGCAACTGCCGGATGCGATCGATGCGTGCGCGCTGGAAGTAGCGGTGATATGCCAGCACCCGCGACGCGGTCGATACTTCATCCTGCTGCAGGATCAGCTTGAGCTCCTCGTGCCGTCCCAGCGCGTAGGCTGATCGAAGCAGCGTTGCCAAGGCGTCCCGCTGTACGTTCAATTTCTGTTCCAACTCTCCCCGTTGTTGTTGCGAAACGGCGAGGGCGGCCTGTTGTTCGCCCAGTCGTGCATCCAATGAACGCACTTCCTTGGCGACTGCGGCTATGCGGACTTCCCTTTCGCGCAGTTCCGCAACAACGCCGCCTTTCTGCGCCTCCGTTGCTTTCTGCTGCTCGGCCAGTGCGCGGATCTCTTCGCGCAGGGCCTGCAGCTTCTGCTGCGTCTGCGACTCTTCCTGCTGGCGGCTCGCTGCATCGTCCGATGTCGTCGCGGCTGACGCGCCACTTCCGGTGCCATCTTGCGCCCGCACCGGCAGCACGACCGAGCTGCCCATCACCATTAGCGCTGACAGCACCAGCGTCCGTGTCAATTTCATGACGTTGATGCGGCCTTCACGTAGGAGAAAGCAAGAGCCGTTCCCCCGTCGGGATTCGTGAACGGATGACATGTCGACGCAGGGTGAAGGGCGATGCACACCGGACTCGACAATCGCCACTTTGTCGCCTTTTGGCAGCGGGCCCGGCTGCTGTTCGCGCGATCGTGACAACGCGCGCCATCCCGCAGGTCCGGCGGACTCAAGCGCAGGGTCCGTCGTCACGACGTTTCCTACTGAAAAGTCACGAGCGGGCGACCGGTCATTTCCGCCGGTTGCGGCAGGCCCATCAGGGAAAGCACGGTGGGTGCCAGATCACGCAGTGCGCCGCTGGCAACCCGGGCGTTGCCCGCCCCGACGTAGACGAGCGGCACCGGTCCGACCGTATGCTGCGTATGCGGCTGGCCGTTCTCGTCGAGCATCTGTTCAAGGTTGCCGTGATCGGCACTGATCAGCAGGGCGCCGCCAGCCTGGCGAATCGCCGCCTCAATCCGTCCCAGGGCGACGTCGACTGCTTCCACGGCGGCAATCGCGGCGTCCAGCAGGCCGGTGTGGCCGACCATGTCGGGGTTGGCGATGTTGCAGGCGATAAAGTCGAAGCGCCCGGAAAGGATGGCGGCGACCAGCTGGTCTGTCAGCTCCGGACAGCTCATTTCGGGTTTGAGATCGTACGTGGCCACTTTCGGGCTCGGCACGAGAATGCGCTCCTCGCCCGGGAAAGGCGCTTCGCGTCCGCCGGAGAAGAAGAACGTGACGTGGGCGTACTTCTCGGTTTCGGCGATACGCAACTGCGTCTTGCCCAGGTCCGCCAGGTATTCGCCCAGGGTGTTGGCCATCGACTGCGGCGGGTAGGCCACGGCCGTGACGGCAAGGTCTGCGCTGTACTGAGTGAGCGTCACGAAGGCCGAGAGCACCGGCAGGCGCGTACGCGCAAACCCGTCGAAGCCCGGATCGGTGAAGACCTGCGACAACTGGCGCGCGCGGTCCGCGCGGAAATTCATGAAGACGACCGCGTCGCCGTCCCGGAAGGACGCGCCACTGCCGATAATGGTCGGCTTGACGAATTCATCGTTCTCGCCGCGCCCGTAGGCGGCCGCCAGCGCGCCCACGGCCGAGGCCGCGTGGAATTCCGCCTGGGCATCGACGATCGCATCAAAGGCGAGCCGCACGCGATCCCACCGCTTGTCGCGATCCATGGCGTAGTAGCGGCCGCTGACGGTCGCGATGGACGCGCCCGGGGTCTGCACGCAGCGTTCCTCGAGCAGGCGCAGCGATGGCTCGGCGCTGCGCGGCGGTGTGTCGCGACCGTCAAGGAAGGCATGCACCGCAATCCGCTCGACGCCCTGCTTCGCCGCCATGTCGATCATGGCGAGGATGTGCTGTTCGTGGCTGTGCACGCCGCCCGGCGACACCAGGCCAAACAGGTGCAGCGTTCCGCCCGCGGCGCGCGCGGCGGTGCAGGCACCAACCAGGGCTTCGTTCTGCGCAAAGTCGCCGGTGCGGATGTCCTGGTCGATGCGCGTGAGGTCCTGGTAGACGATCCGGCCGGCACCGATATTCATGTGGCCGACCTCGGAATTGCCCATCTGGTCATCCGGCAGCCCCACATGAAGGCCGTGGGTGTCGACGAGGGCGTGCGGGCAGGTGGCGACCAGGCGGCGCCAGTTCGGGCAGCGGGCCAGCGCGATGGCATTGTAATCGGCTTCGACGCGATGGCCCCAGCCATCGAGAATCAGGAGAAGAACCGGCTTGGGAGTGGTCACGGCAGGCAGACAGCGGGAAAGGATCAGGCATGGTAACGAAAATCCCGCGCGCCGCATTGCAACCCTTTTGGCGAAGGGCGCATCGAAGGCTGCAACCCGAACTGGCCGCCGCCGGTTCGGATCCACACCCAACGCATCTTGCTGCAGGAGTCCGCCATGACCATTCGCGCCCTCGTCCTTGCCCTTGCCGCCGCCCTGTCGACCGCCGCCATGGCGGGTGTGACCGGGCCTGACATCGACAAGGTCAACGGCTCCATCCGCATCGAATCCGGCCAGGCCGGCGGCGACCTGGAAACCGTCAACGGTTCGGTCACGCTGGGCGACAACGCCAAGGCAGACGCCATCGAAACCGTCAACGGCGAGGTCACCCTGGGTGATGACGCCAGCGCCGACTCGCTGGAAACCGTCAATGGCGGCATCACGATCGGCCAGCGCACCACGGTCCGCCACAGCGTCGAGGCGGTGAACGGCTCGATCGAAGCCAGGCGCGGCGCCGATATTGGCGGCGATGTCAGCAACGTCAACGGCCATATCGACATCGACGCGGCGCGGGTCAAGGGCCGCGTGGAGACGGTCGCCGGTGACATCGACATCCGCGCCGACTCGCACATCCAGGGCGGCATCCTGGTTGAGAAGCCCAGCGGCTTCAACTGGGGCAAGCAGAAGACCCCGCGCATCGTGATTGGGCCGAATGCGGTGGTGGAAGGACGGCTGGATTTCCGCCGCGAAGTCGAGCTCTACGTCAGCGACACTGCCAAGGTGGGGGCGATCAGCGGCGCCACCGCCAAGCCGTTCAGCGGTGCGTCGCCCAAGTAAGCGCTTTCCGCGGGGCGGCCCGTTTCGCCGGGTCGCCCCGCTTTTGGGCCAGGCCATGACTTCTGGTCTGGCCTCACCCGTCGAGGCCTCCTACACTCGAGTTTTTGCTCGACCTGGGAGGCTTCATGCGCCATTTGTCACTGGCGGGCGCGATCGCCCTGCTCCTCGCCGCCTGCACCAACGAGGCGCCGCCTCCGGCTGAACCACCGTCACCGGCTCCTACAGCCGAGGTCAAGCCCGCTCCGACGCCGGCGCCGGACGCGATCAACCATCGCTACAGCCCCGAGATCACCGCACCCGATTTTGGTGCCCGCCTGAAGAAGCTCGCCTCCGATGAGTTCGAAGGACGCGAACCGGGCGAGCTGGGCGAACGCCTGACCACCGCGTTCATCAAGGACCAGTTCGAGCGCGCCGGCCTCAAGCCCGGCAACAATGGGTCCTGGTTCCAGTCGGTGCCAACCGTGTCCACGCGGCTCACCAACACCGACCTCACCCTGGACGTGACCACGCCATCGGGCGTGGAGAAATTCGCATTCAAGAAGGACATGGTGGTCGGTACGCTGGCGGCCAAGCCGCAGGTATCGCTCAAGGATTCGGACATCGTCTTCGTCGGCTACGGCGTGAACGCGCCGGAGCAGGACTGGAACGACTACCACGGCCTCGTTCTCAAGGGCAAGACGGTCATCATCCTGGTCAACGATCCGGGATTTGCCAATAACGATCCGGACCTGTTCAAGGGCCGTGCGATGACCTACTACGGCCGCTGGACCTACAAGTTCGAAGAAGCCGCCCGCCGCGGCGCAGCCGCCGCCTTCATCGTGCACGAGACGGCCGGGGCCGGTTACGGATGGGGCGTGATCGAGAACAGCTGGAGCGGCCCGCAGCACGACCTGCCCAGCAGCGAAGATCCGGCGCCCCGCATGGAAGTGGCCGGCTGGCTGACCAACGAGAGCGCGCACCGATTGTTCGAGAAGTCCGGGCTCAATTTCGATGAGATCCGCAAGACCGCGGATGTACGCGGTTTCAAGGCGATTCCGCTCAAATCGAAACTGTCGGTCAACCTGACCAGCACCATCACGACAGGCAGCTCGGAAAATGTCGTGGGCCTGCTGCCCGGCTCCCAGCGTGCCGACGAGACGATCGTCTACAGCGCGCATTGGGATCACCTGGGCAAGGACACCTCGCTGCAGGGTGACCAGATCTACAACGGTGCCGTGGATAACGGAACGGGTGTTGCCGCACTGATCGAAATCGCCGAAGCCTTCGGTGGTCAGCAGCCCCCGCCGGAGCGATCCGTGCTGTTCGTCGCCGTGACGCTGGAGGAGTCGGGCCTGCTCGGATCCAAGTACTTCGCGGCTCATCCGCCGGTGCCGCCCGCGCGCATGGTGGCCAATATCAACATGGACGCGATGTACCTGGTCGGCAAGGCGAGAAACATGACCATCGTCGGCTTCGGCCAATCGGAACTCGACGGCTACATGAAGGAGGCGCTGGCGGCGCAGGGCCGTGTTGCCACAGCCGAGGAGACGCCGGAGAAGGGGCACTTCTTCCGCTCCGATCACTTCAACTTCGCGCGCAAGGGCGTACCGGCACTCTACGCCAAGGGCGGCACCGACCTCGAACAGGGCGGGGACAGTGCCGGCCGCGTCGCGTTCGACGACTACACCAAGAACCGCTACCACCAGGTCAGCGATGAATTCCGCGACGACCTGCCGCTCGACGGCGTGATCGCCGACGTGCAGGCGCTATACGCCGTCGGCAAGAAGCTGGCCGGGGAAACGGGCTGGCCACAGTGGTCGGCCGACAGTGAATTCCGCGCCGCCCGCGAAGCATCACTGAAAAAGTAAACAGTACGCCGGCCCCGTGCGCCTATGCTTGCGTGCGGGGCCGACGGCGGCCAAGATCACGCGCCTCGTCGCCGTTTTTCCGCCGTGCCATGCCTTTCCTGATCGCCATTTCGGTCGCCCTGCAGTTCGTCTGTCTGATCCACCTGGTGCGTACTGGCCGTCCCTACTGGTGGATCTGGCTGATCATGCTGGGCCAGTTCCTCGGGGCCGCCGTCTACATCATCACCCAGATCATTCCGGACCTGCGCAACGACCCGTCCAGCCGCCGCATGGTGCGCGACGTTGCCAGACGCATCGATCCGGAGCGCGAACGGCGCCGGATCGCCCAGGAACTGGAAGTGGCGGACACCGTCGAGAATCGGCGCCGGCTGGCCGAGGAAAGCCTGCGCCTGGGCGACTACGCCAATGCCGCGGAGCTGTATCGCTCCATCCTCAAGGGTTTCTACGCGACAGATCCGCTGTTTCTGTATTCGCTGGCGCAGGCCCAGATCGGATTGGAGCAGTACGCCGGTGCGCGCGACACGCTCGATACGCTGATCCAGTCCAACCCGCAGCACCAGTCGGTCGACGTGCACTTCATGATGGCCCGCTGCCTGGAAGAGCTGGGCGAGAACGATCGCGCGGTGCGCGAGTACGAGGCACTGTCGACGAGCTATCCGGGCGAGGAGGCGCGTCTGCGCTATGGCCAGTTGCTCAAGCGGCTGGGTCGCCTGGCCGAGGCGCGCAACGTGTTTGAAAGCATGCAGAAGCGGGCCAAGGTGTCACCGGCCTATTACCGCCGCAAGGAAAAGGCCTTTCTGGCCGAAGCCCAGCGCGAGCTGACTAATCTTTCAAACACGTCGTGACCGTCCGGCCCGGGCCGCCTGTTCCGGCCCGGGCCACTGAATGTTGGCGCTTCCGTGCACCGCGGCGCGCCGTGCGCATCCCGCACGCCGGGCCTTGCTTCTGTCCTTGCTGCATCCTTGCGGCACGTCCCTGTGCCGGGTACCGCATCCTGCGTCAGCGACCGAATGGATAGGCTCGACCGCGGGTCCTTGCGGAGGGTTCCGGCCTCGCCGTGGCCGGCTGGTGACCCGGGGAAGCGTAGACCCCGGCTGTTACAAGCCGTCGAGCGACAGATGACAGTTGCACGACAGCATCCGGCCGGCGGGCCCGGCAAATCCGCGGTTTCCACCCCCGCGCAAGCTGTACGTTTGCGCAGTTATTCACATGGAGACAGGGGTGTGCCGCGATCTTGCATCGACTTCGTTGCGCTGACCGGAGTCGTGCCATAAGTCACTGTTTTTGAATGATTTTGACACATGCTTTACGAAAGCACCGGCCGGTCTTCAGGCGGACCGCCGGTTCGGCGGCGGCGATTGCACACAGGGTTATCCACAAGCCGCTCCACAGCCCGGCATTTTCCGACACGCATCAATTCGTTGGCGCATGTAGCTGTCGCCAGCGACAGCTGTGACCGGCAAGGCATCGTCCATGAAGGAATTGTTGCAACGCATCACCCACTTTCCGGTGCGATTGATTTGGGGCTTGGCGACGGCCGACATACAATGACCGGTCTTTATCCGCACTGGCGATTCCCGTGAAAGATTTTCTCCGCGACCAGGTGCTGCAGGCGGTTGCAACGCTGCAGCGTGACGGCCAGGTGCCGACCGACGTTTCCACGGCGTTCGTCATTGAACGCACGCGAAGCAAGGATCACGGTGATTTCGCGGCGAACGCGGCCCTGCTGATGTCCAAGGCGGCCGGCAAGAAGCCGCGCGACCTGGCCCAGGCCCTGGTGAATGCGCTGCCCGCCACCGACCAGATTGCCAAGGTCGAGATTGCCGGTCCCGGCTTCATCAATTTCTTCCTGAGCCCCGAGGCCTACCGCGCGCAGGTGCGCGACATCCTGGCCGCCGGCCGCGCATACGGTCGCAACGACACCGGCGGCGGCAAGGCCGTGCAGATCGAGTTCGTGTCGGCCAATCCCACCGGCCCGCTGCATGTCGGCCATGGCCGGGGCGCCGCGGTGGGCGACAGCCTGGCCCGCCTGCTGGATGCGACGGGCTGGAAGGTCTCGCGGGAGTTCTACTACAACGACGCGGGCCAGCAGATCGAAAACCTCATGCTGTCGGTACAGGCGCGCGTCAAGGGCGTCGCCCCCGGCGAACCGGGCTGGCCGGCGGACGGCTACCAGGGCAACTACATCCTCGACGTGGCGAAGAGCTACCTCGCCGGCGACACCGTTCACGCCGACGGCAAAGACGTCGTCGGGGCCGGCGATCCCGAAGACGCCGACGCAATCCGGCGTTTCGCCGTCGCCTACCTGCGCCGCGAGCAGGACCTGGACCTGCGTGCCTTTGCCGTGGTGTTCGACGAGTTCTACCTGGAGTCATCGCTGTATTCCGACGGACTGGTCGAAGGCACCGTCCAGGCGCTGATCGCCGCCGGTCACACCTACGAACAGGACGGCGCCCTTTGGCTCAAGACCACGGACTTCGGCGACGACAAGGACCGCGTCATGCGCAAGGCGCAGGGCGGATACACCTACTTCCTGCCGGATGTCGCCTACCACGTCACCAAGTGGAAGCGCGGTTATGTGCGGGTGATCAACGAGCAGGGCGCCGACCACCACTCGACCGTCACGCGCGTGCGCGCCGGCCTGCAGGCGCTGGACATTGGCATTCCCAAGGGCTGGCCCGAGTACGTGCTGCACCAGATGGTCACCGTGATGCGCGGCGGCGAAGAGGTGAAACTCTCCAAGCGCGCCGGCAGCTACCTGACCCTGCGCGACCTGATCGACGAGGTCGGACGTGACGCGACGCGCTGGTTCCTCGCCGCGCGCAAGACCGACTCCCAGCTCACCTTCGACATCGACCTGGCGCGCTCCCAGTCGACCGACAACCCGGTCTACTACGTGCAATACGCCCATGCGCGCGTCTGCCGCGTGCACAGCCAGCTGGCGGATCAGGGCCTGGCGTGGAATCACGAGAACGGGCTGGCCAACCTGCACCGTCTCGAGAATGAATTCGAGCTGGCCATGATGGTCATGCTGTCGCGCTACCCGGAAGTGGTCGATACCGCAGCGCTCAATCTGGAGCCGCACCTGGTGGCGACCTATCTCAGCGAAGTGGCCGCGGCGTTCCACGGCTGGTACCACGCCAGCCGCCACGACGACAGCAAGTTCATCGTCGATGATGCCGACGTGCGCGATGCTCGCATCGCACTGGCCGAGGCCACCCGCGTCGTGATCGCCAACGGCCTGGACCTGCTCGGCGTCAGCGCACCGGAAAGCATGTAATCGCGTCGCCCGGAGCCGGCGACGACGACAAAGCGGCATTGTGGAGTTCGAGAGAATGGCAGCCAAACGCAAGCAGGCCACACGCACCGGCGGCGGAAGCAGCGCCTGGCCCGCATGGGTGTGGGTCGGCGTCGGCGTGCTGCTGGGCCTGGGCCTGGCAGGTGTGATGTGGATGAAGAACTGGCTGCCGGAACTGCGCAAGTCGAACCTGCCCCAGCCCAACGCCGAAGCCGTCGCCCCCAAGGCCAGCGACCCGGCCGTCGCGGACGAGGCGCGCAAGTCCGGCGCCAAGAAGACCTATGACTTCTACTCGGTTCTGCCCGAGAAGGAAGTCACCATTCCCGATGCCGAGCTCAGTGCCAAGGCACGCGCCGAACAGCAACGCCAGCAGGCTGCCGCCCAGAACCCTGGTGCCACCACGCCGCCCGAACCGGTCGCTCCCGCCGGACGCTACATCCTCCAGGCAGGCTCCTATCCGGAACCCAAGTCCGCCGAGGAACTCAAGGCCAAGCTCGCCCTTTCCGGCTTTGTCGCCAAGATCCAGGCCGCCGACCTCAACGGCAAGACCTGGTACCGCGTCCGCGTCGGCCCGTACACCAGTGCCAGCGATGTGGAAAGTGCACAGAAGTCGCTCGTCGAAATCGGTGTCAAGGCCGTGGCGATGAAGGATACGAGCGCGGATTGAGGTCCTCCCGGGCGGCGCGCCATCAGCCCGGATCAGGAGGTTGGTGCCGGACGGAGGTTGGGGTCGGGGAGGTTGGTGCCAGCCATCGAATTGGGCCGTATGGCAATGGCAATTGGTGCCACCCATCGAATCGCACACGCGACGAAATGGTGCCAGCCATCAAATTTGACCGTATGGCAATGGCAATTGGTGCCACCATCGAATCGCACGCGCGACGAAATGGTGCCAGCCATCAAATTTGACCGTATGGCCATGGCAATTGGTGCCACCCGTCGAAATCGCGGTTCCGGACATCCGTCCCACTGCATGCCGCACAGCCCCGTACAGGACCAACGCATCCGTTGCCGTTGCCGTTGCTGCTGCTGCGCGCAAAGATGACGCGCCGCTTCTGATCCGATGAGAGTCGGTCAGGCGCTAGCAGATCGGCTCCCGAACGGGACGCACACGGAGGTGCGCCCGCCTGGTGCAAGGGCCAGGAGGGCGGTCGGCTGGCCAAAGGACAGGCGAAACGCTCCGGCTCCGGGAATGTGGATCACGCGGTCACCAGCTATACCGCACCCCATACTTCACCGTCACCTCCCCGTCCGCGGGAATGTCGAGCGGGAAGTCGATCGTCGCCGCATCGCGCTTGGCGAACTCGTGGCTCCTTGAGGTCACTTCCCAGCGGCTCCAGCGATACAGATATTCGCGGACCACCACTTTGACCGGTGTCTTCTTGCGGTTGCGAACGCTGATTTCGAAACTCTCGTCGATGTGCTTGGCGCCGGAATCAACGTTAAAGCTCATCTGCTTGCGCTCGCCGACGATGTCGAAGGCGTTGCCCAGCTTCACGCGCAATGTTTCGTTGCGCGGCGTGTGCTTGATGACGTCTTCGCCGACGAACTCGAGATTCCCGTCAACCGATGCCTGGTTCACCCGCAGGCGCCCGGCGGGGAGCGGCATGCCCATCCTGTTGGCTTCGTCATTCTTGAATTCGAGATAGGCGCCGACGGTCCCCGACGTCGTCGCGCCGTAACCCTGATCCGTGATCGGCGAAGACCAGAACGCCCACGGTTGCGGCGCCGCCGTGAAGACCAGCTGCTTGCGGCAGGCCGCGTTGGACACTGACGGAAACAGCTCCAGCTGCTTGGTGGAGTTATCCGGCAGGTCGCTGCGACGCCCCAGTGTATACAGGTGGTATTCGAACAATTGCGATTCCTGGAAACCATCGGCCTCTGCACCGGCGGCGGCCAGGTCCATCATGACCATCTTGCGCGGCGCGGCCGGCGCCTGCGGGCCCGGCGCCAGGTTGACGTCCCCCGCCACCAGTTTGAGCTGCGCCGCGGGATAGCTGGCGCCGGACTGGTTCACGATCGTCACCCAGGCTGACAGGTCCATCGTGCAGTTGTCGCCCTGCTCGCGGAGGGTGACGTTGTAGTCGGACCACCAGGTCATGCCGCCTGTGCGGTAGCTGACGCGGGTGTCATGCGTACCCGCCTGCTTGGCGTTGACCAGCCACACCAGGGTCGGCCGCGTGATCAGGCCGCCGGGGAGGCTGGGGAACAGCACATTCGTGTAGGCGCCGATGCTGACCACCTCCCCAGTATCGCGCTGCAGAATCAGCGTGCCGTCGGCTGCCGAGAGCAACGTGCCCGACAGGCGTTCGACCGTGTCGCCACGCTCCTGTTCGACGGTGATGGCCTGGCCGACATAGCGCTCCAGCAGCTTTTCGCGGTTGACCAGATCAAACTGGTAGTTCTGCTCGAGCACCCGGGTGCCCGCCGGATCGGTGACGCTTTCAAATGCGACCGTGGTCGGATCGATGCGCTTGGCAACATCGGTAAACCGCAGCACGCCGGCGCCCGCCTGCAAGGTCATCTTGCGGCTGTCGCGCACGAGGGCGAAGCCCGGAAAGTTGCCGCCATAGTTGGCCAGCGATTCGGTGTTCACCTGCCCGGGCCGGGCTGAACTGTAGACCGTGAGCGAATAGTCGGGGGCATCGGCGGCAACCGCGTTGAGGCTGGCAGCAATGGCAGAGGCGAGCAGGTAGCGCATAGGGACTCCCAGGCAGGAACGGACAGGGTCAGGCACGGGCTGGGAACGGACCAGCATCCGGAACGGGGTCGGCACCCGATGGTAGCCTGCCCGTGCGTCAGACCGACGCCAACGCTGTCTCAGGCGTCGGCGTTGACGCCCTCGTCCGGCTCGGCCAAGGCCCCCTCGCCGAGCAGGCCCTGGCTCTGCTCCTGGGATACGCGCTCGACGCTGCGCAGCTTGCGTTCGATCGCACGCGTGCGCACACCGGCTGCGTCGATGCTGTTGCGCACCGTATCCAGCTGGTTGCGGGTTTTTTCCAGCACAGTGGCGAACTTGCCAAACTCGGTCTTGACCGCGCCCAGCAGCAGCCAGACCTCGCTGGAACGCTTTTCGATAGCCAGCGTGCGAAATCCCATCTGCAGGCTGTTGAGCGTGGCGCTGAGCGTCGTGGGGCCGGTGACGACAACGCGCATATCCCGCTGCAGCGCCTCGAACAATCCGGGACGACGGATCACTTCGGCGTAGAGCCCTTCGGTCGGCAGGAACAGGATCGCGAAGTCGGTGGTCGCCGGCACCGCGATGTACTTGTCGCGGATGCGCTTGGATTCTTCACGTACCCGGCGCTCCAGCGCGGCCGCCGCTGCGGCACTGGCCTCGGCGTCGGCGCGATCCTGCGCATCCAGCAGCCGCTCGTAGTCCTCGCGCGGGAACTTGGCGTCGATGGGCAGCCAGACCGGCGCATCGGTGTCGCGGCCGGGCAGGCGGATGGCAAATTCCACCCGTTCCGTCGAGCCCGGCACAGTGGCTACGTTGCTGGCGTACTGGTCGGTGGTAAGCAGTTGTTCGAGCAGGGCGCCGAGCTGCACCTCGCCCAGGATGCCGCGCGTCTTCACATTGCTCAGCACGCGCTTGAGGTCGCCGACGCCGGCGGCGAGGCCCTGCATTTCGCCCAGGCCACGGTGGACCATTTCCAGCCGTTCTGACACGAGCTTGAACGATTCGCCAAGCCGGGTTTCCAGCGTCGCATGCAATTTTTCGTCGACGGTCACGCGCATGGCGTCGAGCTGGCGCGCGTTGTCGGCCTGGAGTTCCGCCAGCTTCGTCTCCAGCGTGCCGCGCACTTCAGCCAAGCGCTGTTGACTGTGCTCGGAGAGTTGAGCCAGGCGTTGTTGCAGCAGGTCGCCGAACCGCGCCAGCGACTGCGCACCCTCTTCACGCGCCTTGCGCGCGTCCTCCTGCAGCGCCAGCCGGAGGGACTCCAGCCGCGAGTCCGTCCGCGTGGTGAGTTGGTCGAGACGTTGCGCAAACCCTTCGATACGCAGGTGCTGGGCCTGCGCCAGCTGCGCGAACTGATGCTGCACGCTGTCGCGCAGCTGTTCCATGCCCACCGACTGCTCGCCGCGCGCTGCGCGGTGTTCGTCGCGCAGGACCCGCTCCAGGCGATCGCTGTCTGACCGCAGCGACTCCATGGCGGGCTTGAGGATATCGGACGAATCCTGGTGTCGCCGCAATGCCATCGCCTGCAGGATCACCACGAGCAGGAGCAGCACGACGGCCGTCGCCGCGAGAATTTCAATCAACGCCATGCCGGCACGCCGGGGTAGTCACAACGACACGCAGTGTAGCCGCTGGCGCGTGCAAGGTGGCCGCCGGAACGGGCGGACGCGGGAATGGCCGGCGAAACGGCCATTCCCGCACGCCGTGGGGCTATCAATGGCGCGTCGGATTCTCGAAGCCGTTGGCGAACAGCTTGTCCAGATCCGTGCACTGGCTCGTATCGCCGTTGTGGCCGGCGAAGCAGCTGAGCCACTGGCGGAATTCCACGTCGTAGTTCCCGCCGATCGTGCTGACCCACTGCGGGTAGGACGCGTAATTGCCCTGGCGGAAGAGGGCCAGCAGGCTGTCGATATCGCCGCGATGGCGCTCCATCAGGAACCGCACCGCCAGGTAGCCCCAGCCGTAGATGCGGTTGTAGTCCGTGTTGTAGATCGTCGCGGGCATGTCGCGGAAGCGCAGGCGCTGGGTGAGTGCCTCGGTGACGGCACCGGCATAGGTCAGCTGGCGATAGGTATAGGAGAAGTACTCGGCGACGCCTTCGATGTACCAGACCGCGGAGTTTGGCGCGCTGGTGGGGTAGCTGCCGAAACCGCCGTACATGTCGAAGCGCCCGTCGAGATAGTGGATGTACTCGTGGGTGAGGTTCCAGATCTCCCAGGGTGAGTTCGCCGTCGCAGCGCGTTCATAGGCGTAGAAGTGCGGACGGTTGCCCGCCGAGGACGGCGTGCCTTCCATGTAAATGCCGCCGTTGTTGGTGCTGTGGCCGAACAGCACGCCGGAATACGCCTTGTAGTAGTAGCTGCTGTCGTAGACGACCATGGTCAGTGACGTGTTCTGGTCGTCGGCGACCGGCGTGTTGTTGGTCTGCATCACCTGGTGGAAGTAGGTTTCCTCGCCCGCCACCTTGGCGCAGGTGTCGGCGATTTCCGAAGCGGTCAGGTTCTGCGCGCGCAGCGCCAGCGTCGGGCTGCACGGATGCGTGATCGTCAGCAACTGCGCCATCACCGTCTGCTTGAAATTGCAGACGCCGTAGTACGCGCAGTTGGCACCGTCGTAATAGTCGACCATGCCGGCCGCCGCCATCCAGATGCCGCCGCCAAGGCCGATCATCGGATAGGTATCGAGGATGGACTTGAGCTTTTCCTTGACCGTCGTGTACACGCCCGGGTAGCGGATGAAACGGCCGAACTCGTTGGTCGCGTTGACGAGCAGGTACTCATAGGTCGTGCCCGCGTTGGCCGTGTTGGTTTCGATGAAGGCCCTCAGCGCAGTGATGATGCTCGGATCCGATTCGACATCGCTCTGGAATCCGGGCTTGTACTGGCCATAGTAGAGGTCCGTGAACACGCGATTGACCGCGGTCACCATCTTCGCCTGGGGGTGGTAGGCCGGCGAGTAGTCCGTGAGCACGCGCTTGAACAGGTTGAACTGGCGTCCGGTGAGATCGGCGCTGTCGACCAGAACCAGAAGCTCATACAGCTGCGTGCCGTTCTCGGCGTTGATGGCGTCGAGGTGTTCGGTCAGCGCGAACGCATCGAGGGCAGCGTTCACGGCCTGGTCGAGCGACGGCCCGTAGTTGCCGACGGCCGTGGCATTGTTGTATTGCACATAGAAGCCGGCGCGCAGGAACATCACCAGCTGCCACATCTTGGTGGTGTTGTTGCCCGGATAGGCCGGCGCGATCTCCGTCAGCGCGTTGGCGACGGTGATCATCTTGGCCTCGTTGAACACCTGGCCGGCCGTGGTGCCAGTGAGGTCGAAGAGACTGTAGATACAGCCGGTGACATCTGATGCCTTGACCAGGTCGACCAGCGCCGTGCCGCTGGCCGTGGTGAACGGCGCGATGTCGCAGGCCAGGCTGCTGCGCTCGACCGCCGGTGGCGGAAGGTCGTAGTCGATATGGACGTCGAACGATTGCGTGTGTGGTACGAAGCGATCCGGCGTGATGGTTCCCACCTGCACGTGCGGCGTGGCTTCCTCGCGATAACCTTGCCTGGCGTTGGTGGCCGCTGTCGTAGCGAGCGGCGCGGCGAGCAGCCCGGCAATCGCCCAGCACCAGACGCTTCCGGTGCGGCGCGCACCAGATCCTTTGTTGTGTCCTTGCATTTTCCCCTCCTCCAGGGTTAGACGGTCGCGACATCGCAGCAATGTCGCCTGTCCGGCTCTTCGGCCCAGCGATGCTAAGTAGCTGCCAGCTGAACATCGCGGCGGCCACCTGCGTCGTCGAAGAGGGATTCGTCAAACCCGTGACATTTTGTCACCGGTGCGCCATCTTCCCGTCGCACGCCGGAGTGCCTTGATGGCTACAGGCCGCTACCCGGAAAGAATGGCCGTCGCATCCCGCGACGGCCTAATGGAGAGTGCTTTGCTGCCCCGCGGCGGGTCTGCCACCGCGGGGTGCCCGCGCTAGAGTGAGAAGTCGTAGCGGGCGGTGAAGCGGAAGTAGCGGGGGGTTTGGTAGCTCGCGGGCAATCCGAAGTTCGGGTTGTGCTCGGGAGTGGCGCGCGTGCGATCGCCGATCTCGTTGTAATCCGTCGGACGCTTCGCGTTGAACACGTTGAACACATCAGCTTTGAGAATGAGGTTGCCTTCGCCGATCTTCGGCGTCCAGGCCACTGACAGGTCGATCTGTGTGATCCAGCGTGTCGTGCCGAACGAACCACGTGGACGCAGAACCGAATTGCCGTTTTCGTCGAGGCAGTACAGGCTGGAGGCGGAGGTGTACCTGCCGGATCCGTTGGCTGCTGTCCCGTCGGGAGCGTTGAAATCGGGGACGGTATCCGGAACGAAACCGTAGCAGCTGCGCGGACGGCCGGACTGGAAGATCCAGTTGCTGGAGATGCGCCAGTCATCGGTCAGCTGGTAGGTGCCAAACAGCTTGATGGCATGGCGGCGATCGTTGGGCAGATTGCCGTAGGTGCCATGGGTAAAGGACGCGAAGTCAAAGTCCTGTGTCAGGCCGGCGTCGTCCTGCTCCAGCGTTGAATTCACATAGCCTTCCACGTTGCCGAAGCTGTGCGCGATCGTATACGACCCCTGCAGGTACCATTTTCCATCCCATACCTTTTCCCAGAAGAACTCGATGGCTGTGTACTTGCGGCGATACTGCGGAAGGCCGAAATAGCGTGCCGGGATCACGACATTTGTGAGAGTGCCGTCGTCCTGCAGATCGAGTGCGAACTCTGCGTCCTTGCCGGGATTGAGAATCACGCAGTCCGGGACGGTGTGATAGTCGAAGTCATCAAATCCGTTGTCTTCCGCCCATTTTGCGAACGGACCGGCGTAGCAGAAGTCGTCCATGCCATTCTTGACTTCGCGCATGACGCCACGCACACCGCCCGACCACGAGTCGGAGAATGCGCGTTGCACGCCCAGGATCAGCTCGTCCTGGTACATCGGCTTCAGGTTGGCGGCGGTCACGGTCGCGGCAACCGGCGCTACCCCGCTGCTGGCAAGCACGTCCGGCCCCAACTGGGGGCCGAGCCCCACCGGCGCACCGGTCACCGGATCAATGCTGGTGAAGGTGAAATAGTCCGTGTTGAAGTATTCCGCAGCGGCAGCCCGGATATTCGTGTTGGCGGCTACCGGGATGAAGTAGCGCCCCGCATTGCCAAAGACTTTCAGGGTGCTGTCGTTGTTGACGTCCCAGGAGAAGCCGATGCGCGGGGCAATCTGATTGTCGGCCTTGGCGAAGCTTTCACCTTCGGCGTTACGGTTATCGAAGGTTTCTGCGCGGATACCGGCATAGACCACAAAATTGTCTGTTGCCTGCCAGCTGTCTTCGACGTAGGCGGCCGTGTTGTGGACGTCGTAGGCCCCGCTGACGGTATTGCGCACCCAGCGTCGCACGTAGGCTGTGGCGTCTGCCGGCAACGCGGCACCATTGACCATCCCATTTGCCGGCCGCGCGAAATAGCGCCAGTACTCACCGCCTGACTGTGTCGTTCCGACATTGGTGGAATTGAACTTTTCCTTGTCGTAACCGAAGCGGATAGCGTGGTCTCCTACATGCCATTCGGCATCCAGGCGACCGGCGCGTCGCTGGTCGCGGGCAGGCGGCGCGTTGGCGTCATCGACCGTTGCGGCGGTCCAGCATCCCAGCTCGACAAGGGCGCCGCCGGCACGACCGTCGAGGACGCGCGGACAATCAGCACCCGGTGGAATCCCGACACGCGACGCGTTGAGGTATTCCAGCTGGCCAAGCTGCCCACTCACCGTGAAGTTGTCAGTCAGATAGCCGGTGTATTTGGCCATGTATACTTCGCCGCCGTAGCGAAGCTGGTACTTGTCCAGCCGGGTCGCATTGACGAGGCTGTAGGGCTCGTCGTTTTCGTAAATCACCGTGTCGTAGTAGTTGCGGTTGGAGATCGCGGTGACTTCTACGATGTGGCTGTCCGTAATGTTCCAGTCCAACTTGACCATTCCGTGCGGCTTGTCGTTGTGACGGAAGCGATTCCGCGACGCGATGTCATCAGCTGCGTAGTTGCCCAGGTCTACGTCTTGACCTTCCGCGAGCGCGAAGAAGAACAGCTTGTCCTTGATGATCGGTCCGCTGCCGTAGATGTTGTAGGTGATGGAGTCTTCGGTGTCGTGCGAGGTGTATTTGTAGTAGTCGTCCGGATTTTCGGCGTCACGAACGTCCGGCGCCTGCTCCCTGAGTGAGTTGGGCTCCCAGTAGAGGCTTACACCCCCTTGAATTCATTCGTGCCGCGCTTGGTCACGATATTGATCACGCCGCCCAGCGAGCGGCCGAATTCCGCGCCATAGCCGCCGGTCTTCACTTGCTGCTCGCCGATCGCCTCAAATGGCAGGTTCGCAAAGGACGTGAAGTTGCGGATGTTCGTGACGTCGAAGCCGTTGATGTAGTAGCCGTTCTCGGCGACCGACGCACCACCAAAGGACGCGAGAGGACCACCGCCGAGCGATTCGAATCCGCTGTCGCCCCGGACCGTACCGGGCGCCAGCAGCGCCACGGAGGAAATGTCGCGCGCGACAGGTAGCGCGGCGATCTGGTCTGCCGTAAACACCGTTGACGACTCGACAGACGACACGTCGATCGGATTGATGGCGTTACCCGTGACTTCGATGGCCTCCAGCTTCTGGGAGTCCTTGTCGGCGAAGTTGACCTCGCTGCCGGTGCCTACCTTGACCTGGACATCTCTTGTCGCACCGTCGCTCGTGACCCGGTAATGGCCCGTCGGCAGCTGGCTGAAGCTGAACCGACCGCTGGCGTCGGCGGTGATCTCTCGCGTCAGGCCAGTATCGGTGTTTTCGATCGTGACGCTGGCATTAGCGCCTGCGTGACCGAAGATTTCCCCGGTGGCTTTCTGGGCCAGTGCGGCGCCGCTGGCAATAACTGCCCCCAGGGCGAGGACAAGGGCGGAACGCCGGAAGGAACGCCCGCTCCGGCCGTGTGTCAACGTGGACATGGTGACTCCTCCAATTGTGTACCGCGGTACTGAACCGCGTACCCCGCGAAAGCGTGCGCGAGCACGACGAGCCGGCCCCTGTCGCCGGTTAGGAGAAGAACTGGAGGAGATGACGACGACGACGCGAGCGAAGAGAACGGCGGTTCTTGCGAACCGCCGCCAGCCCCATGCGCTCCCTCAAGCGCGAACACCCCACTTCGTTACAACCCCAGGACGGCGGACCCCTCCGCGTACCCTGAGTCGCCAAAATCACGGCCGTTACATACGGGTCATGACGTTCGGCACTCCCAGCGGGCGAACGTAATGAAACCGTTATTCCACGTCAACCGCGTTGTGGGTATTTGCTGAATACCGCTGCGTATTGCCGCGGTTTCGCCGATATCGACGATTTCGCGCCTGTTCCGGCACAATACGAAGGAATTCGTATAGAAAATCCCTGCGGCGCGTTCGCGCAGAATGTGCGGCCCGGTGACGACCGCGAGGCGCCGCCCGCAAGGGCGGCACCCGGAAGGCTCGGATCAGGCGGCCTGGAGGACCGAAATGTCGGCCACGTGGAGGAACAACTGGCGCAACTGAGCAAGCAGGGTAAGACGGTTTTGTCGGACCGCTGCGTCGTCCGCCATGACCATGACGTCGTTGAAAAAGGCATCGACCGGATCGCGCAGCTCTGCCAACCGCTTGAGAACCGCCACGTAGGTCCGGTCGGCGATCAGGGGCGCCGTGGCGGCCTGGGCGTTGACCAGGGCGTCGTGCAGGCCTGATTCGGCGCCGGTACCCAGCAGGTTCGTCTGTATTTGCCCGAACTCCACCTGGCCGGCCTGGCGCAGGATGTTGCCGATGCGCTTGTTCGCCGCGGCCAAGGCCGCCGCCTCGGGCAGGCGCGCGAACTCACCCACGGCGCGCAGGCGTGCGTCGAAGTCCGACAGGTCGCCCGGCGCCAGGGCGCGCACGGCCTCGAACAGATCCGGAGCGATCCCCAGGTCGGTGTAGTAGCCGCGCAGACGGTCCAGCACGAAGTCGTAGAGTTCGCGTCCCAGCTCCGCACGACGTTGACCGGCGTCAAAGGCAGGGGCGCCCTCCTTCGGCTTGGGCATTCCGGCGGCCAGGGCGGATTCGGGGATCTGGCCGAGTGCGTCCGCCAGGAGAGCGGGGAGGTCCAGCGACAGGCCGCTTTCGATCAAGGTCCGCGCCAGGCCCAGGGCGGCACGGCGCAGGGCGAACGGATCCTTGTTCCCGCTCGGCTTCTGGCCAACCGCAAAGATGCCGCACAGCGTATCCACGCGCTCGGCCACGGCCAGCACCTGGCCGACGCGGCCGGGGGCGATGCCGTCACCGGCAAATCGCGGCTGGTAGAACGTATCGAGCGCTTCGGCCACCTCTGCCGGCTCGTTCCCGGCGGTCGCGTAGTAGCGCCCCATGGTTCCCTGCAGCTCGGGGAACTCGCCGACCATGCGCGTCATGAGATCGCACTTGGCAAGCCCGGCCGCACGGGTGGCCAGTGCAGCGTCGACACCGACGCGGTTGGCGATGGTGCGGGCCAGCTCGGCGACGCGGATGGTCTTGTCCCAGACCGAGCCGAGCGCCTGCTGGTAGGTGACGTTCGCGAGCGTCGGCTGGTGCGATTCGAGCGGGGCCTTCAGGTCTTCGTCGTAGAAGAAGCGCGCGTCGGCGAAACGCGGGCGGATCACGCGCTCGTAACCCTTGCGGATTTCCGCCGGATCCGCGCTTTCAATGTTCGCGATGCCGATGAAATGCTCGGTGAGCTTGCCGGCCGCGTCGAAAACGGGGACGAATTTCTGGTTGGTCTCCATCGTCATGATCAGCGCTTCCTGCGGCACGCGCAGGAAGTCACGTTCGAAGGTGCAGCGGATGGCGACCGGCCATTCCGTGAGGTTGGCGATTTCGTCGAGCAGCTCCGGACGCAGGCGCGGCGTGGCGCCGATCTCGCGCCCGGCACGCTCCACCTCGTCGCGGATGCGCTGGCGTCGTTCGGCCGGATCTGCCAGTACGCGCGCACCGCGCAGGGCGTCGAGCCAGGCATCGGCGCTGTCGACCGCAACGGGCCCGCTGTGGTGGAAGCGGTGGCCCCGGGATGCGCGGCCACTCGCGATGCCGAAGATCTCGGCGTCGATGACACGGCTGCCGTGCAGGATGACCAGCCAGTGCATCGGCCGGACGAAGGCGTAGTCGTGGTCGCCCCAGCGCATGGGTTTTGGCACCGGCAGCGCCTTGAGAGACTCGCCGATGACATCGGGCAGCAGCGCCGCCAGCGGCTGTCCCGGCTGCTCGGCCCGGTAGACGAACCAGGCGCCCTTGTCCGTTTCCAGGCGCTGCAGGGCCTCGACCGTGGTACCACAGGACGCGGCAAAGCCGCTGAGCGCCTTGGTCGGCTGGCCGCTGGCATCAAGCGCGGCGGCGATCGCAGGACCGCGCCGTTCGATGGCCTGGTCCGGCTGCGCATCGGCGACGCCCGCTAGCCACAGCGCGAGACGGCGCGGCGAGCAGTAGACCTTGGCAGCCTCGCCATCGACCGCGAAACCGCGCTTTTTCAATCCTTCGATGATGCCGCCGGCAAACGCCTGGGCCAGCTCGTCGACGGTGCGGGTCGGCAGTTCTTCGGTGCCGATCTCGATCAGCAGGGAATCAAGCATGGGCCGCCTCCGCGCGCGCCTTCAATCCGGGAAAACCGCGCTTTTTGCGCTGGGCGTAATAGGCTTCGGCCACCGCGCGGGCCAGGGTGCGCACGCGCAGGATGTAGCGCTGGCGCTCGGTCACGCTGATGGCACGGCGCGCATCGAGCAGGTTGAAGCTGTGCGAGGCCTTGCAGACCTGTTCGTAGGCGGGCAGCGGCAGGCCGGCCTCGACGAGTTTCTTCGCCTCGCCCTCGCACACGTCGAACCAGTGGAACAGCTCGGCGACGTTTGCGTGCTCGAAGTTGTAAGTGGACTGCTCCACCTCGTTCTGCAGGAAGACATCCCCGTAGGTCACCACGCCGTGCGGCGCCTGCGTCCAGACCAGGTCATAGACGTTGTCGACGTTCTGCAGATACATGGCCAGACGTTCCAGGCCGTACGTGATTTCACCGGTCACCGGCCGGCATTCCAGGCCACCGGCCTGCTGGAAGTAGGTGAACTGCGTCACCTCCATGCCGTTGAGCCAGACTTCCCAGCCCAGGCCCCAGGCGCCGAGGGTCGGTGATTCCCAGTTGTCCTCGACAAAGCGCAGGTCGTGGGTGAGGGGGTCGATCCCCAGCGCACGCAACGATCCAATGTATAAATCGAGAATATTGTCCGGATTGGGCTTGAGCACCACCTGGTATTGATAGTAGTGCTGAAGCCGGTTGGGGTTTTCGCCATAGCGCCCGTCCGTGGGACGGCGCGAAGGTTGCACGTAGGCGGCCGCCCAGGGTTCGGGCCCCAGCGCCCGGAGAAATGTGGCCGGGTGGAAGGTGCCGGCACCCACCTCGGTATCCAGCGGCTGGATCAGTACACAGCCCTGTTCCGCCCAGTAGCGGTTGAGGGTCTGGATAATGTCCTGAAATGTGGGCGTGGACATAGATTGGCTCACGGAAGATGCTGCGAAGCGCGCTAGTATAACGAGCGCTTCGATGCCTCACAGGAACGCCCATGTCGCCCAGTTCCCACCGCCCCGCCGTGGCCAAGACCGAGAACGCCGCCGGTGCCGCCCAGCTGGGGCTGCATGGCCGGCTGGAGCTGGACGAAACCCTCATGGCGCTGGTGCAGGACGGACTGCTCTCGGCCGAGGATGCCCGCAAGGTTCGCGCCGATTCGCGCTCCGGCAAGGACAAGCTCGCCCTGCATCCCCTGGTGCTGGTGGCCAATCTCAAGCCGGTCGACCAGCGCGGCGGCGGAAAGCCGCTGAGCCTTGAGGTGCTGACCCAGTGGCTGGCAGACCGCGCCGAGCTGCCCTACCTGCGCATCGACCCGATGAAGATCGATGTGGCAGCGGTCACCCAGGTGATTTCGCACCAGTACGCCACGCGGTATCGCATCCTGCCGGTAGCCGTGGCGCCGGAGAAGGTCACGATCGCCACCGCCGAGCCCTTCGACCGGCGCTGGCTGGCCGACCTTTCCCACATCCTGCGCCGCGACATCGAGCGGGTGGTGTCCAGCCCGCTGGACGTCAACCGCTACCTGACCGAGTTCTTCGGCGTGCAGCGCTCGATCCAGCGCGCCAAGGATGCCAAGGGCGAGGCCGGCTACGACCCGTCGACCCTGCTCAATTTCGAACAGCTCCTGGAGCTGGGCAAGACCGGTGACATCGGTGCCGACGACCGCCATGTCGTGCACATCGTGGACTGGCTTCTGCAGTACGCGCTGGACCAGCGCGCCTCTGACATCCATCTCGAGCCGCGCCGCGACACCGGCAATATCCGGTTCCGCATCGACGGCAACATGCACAAGGTGTTCGAGTTTCCGCCCCCGGTCATGACCGCGGTGACGGCCCGCATCAAGATCCTCGGCCGCATGGACCTGGCCGAGAAGCGCCGCCCCCAGGACGGCCGCATCAAGACCCGCTCCCCCGGCGGCCGCGAAGTGGAACTGCGTCTGTCGACCATGCCCACGGCCTTCGGCGAGAAGGTCGTGATGCGTATCTTCGACCCGGACATCGTGGTCAAGGAATTCCGCCAGATCGGCTTTTCGATGGACGAGGAAAACCTCTGGCGCTCGATGGTCGAGCGGCCCCACGGGATCGTCCTGGTCACGGGCCCGACCGGCTCGGGCAAGACCACCACGCTCTATTCGACCCTGAAGTTCCTGGCCACGCCGGACCTCAACGTCTGCACGGTCGAAGACCCGATCGAAATGGTCTCGCCCGAGTTCAACCAGATGCAGGTGCAGCCGGCAATCGACCTGGATTTCGCCGCCGGCGTGCGCACGCTGTTGCGCCAGGATCCGGACATCATCATGGTCGGCGAAATCCGCGACCTGGAGACCGCCCAGATGGCCGTGCAGGCCTCCCTGACCGGTCACCTGGTGCTGTCGACGCTGCATACCAACGACGCGCCGACCGCGGTGACGCGACTGCTCGACCTGGGCGTTCCGCACTACCTGATCCAGTCCACGCTCACCGGCGTGGTCGCGCAGCGCCTGGTCCGCACGCTTTGCCCGCACTGCAAGAAGCCCCTACCGATTGACGCGCGCGCCTGGGATGCCCTGACGCACCGCTGGAACCTGGCCTTGCCGGAACGGACCCAGGGCCCTGTCGGCTGCCTGGAATGTCGCAACACCGGCTACCTGGGCCGAACGGGCATCTACGAGATGATGCGGATCTCGCCCAAGCTGCGACAGATGATCACCGCAAATACGGATCTGGTCGCCTACGGTGAAGCCGCCCTCTCGGAGGGCATGCGGCCGCTGCGGATTTCCGCCGCCGCACAGGTGGCCCGCGGCGTGACGACGGTGGCGGAAGTGATGACGGTGCTGCCGCCGGTCGACTGATGCGACCTTTTCTGATTGTACAAACAGGGACAACGCTACCGGCGCTGCGCGCCCGTCGTCGCGACTTCCCCCACTGGTTCCGGATTGGCATGGGCTTGCCGGTCGGCACCGTCCACATCCATGACGCCACGGCGGACGCGGCGTTTCCTGCGCTGGACCGCTACGCCGGCGTGATCGTTACCGGTTCCGGTGCGATGGTGACGGAGCGCCAGGCCTGGAGCGAACGGACGGCCGAATGGCTGGCCACTGTGGCCCGGGCCGCCAGCTGCCCGGTTCTCGGGGTGTGTTACGGGCACCAGCTGCTGGCGCATGGACTGGGTGGCGAAGTCGGTTGGGCACCGAAGGGGCGCGAGATTGGCACTCGCGACATCGTCTGTACGTCGGCCACCCGGAGTGACCCCCTGTTCGCACCGCTTGCGCGCGGCTTTCGCGCCCAGACGACACACCAGCAGTCGGTCCTGACGCCCCCCGCGGGGGCCCTGGTACTGGCCGCATCGGACCATGACGCGCACCAGGCCGTCCGCTATGGCGAACGCGCCTGGGGCGTGCAGTTCCACCCGGAGTTCAGCGCCGGCGTGATGGCCGGCTATGTGCGGGGTCGTGCGGAACGGTTGCGCGAAGAGGGCATCGACCCGGGTGTCCTGCTACAGACCTGCGGCCCCACGCCCGCCGGACGCCGGTTGCTGCGGCGATTCGTGCGGCTGGCTGAGCGGAGCTAGCAGAACAGCGGGGCTACGCCCCCGCGCCGTGAAACACATTTTCACATTGCCAGAATGCAAACGCCGCGCTAAGAGCGCGGCGCTTGATTTCCGTCCGGGTGCAGTGCACCCGATGGAAGGTGCTGAAGCTTACTTGCGGGCCTTGCCGCCTTTACGCAGCGAAGCCAGCGGATCCGGGAGCTTCAGACCACCGAGGTAATCGTTGATCGCCTCATTCGTCACGTCATAGAGCGGACGGCCCATGACGGCGGCGGCAGCTTTCAGGCTGTCACGCATGCGCTTGGAGACGCGCAAGCTGGCGTCGCGGGTATCTTCATCGGCAGCTGCAGCAGCGGACTTTTTCATGATATTCACCCTGGAGAAGAAGTGGTACTACGTGTATTGCGGGATTAGTATACGTCGCACACGCAGAAAAAGGCGGCAAATGCAGTGTCGTACTTGTTACGAATTGTAAACGCGTGAGCCGATTGCCCCTCGAAAGAGGCATCATCGTCGGTTCCCGAGAGTGTCAATTTAAGTGACGGGGCCGTCGGCCGGAGAGTCACTCTTGGCGAGCATGCGCGCTGCGATGATGCCGACCTCGTACAAGATGCACATCGGCACAGCCAGCATCAGCTGCGATACCACATCCGGTGGCGTCAGGATGGCTGCCACGACGAACGCGCCCACGATCACGTATCCGCGGCTTTCCGTCAACTGCGCCGGTGTCACCCAGCCCAACGCGACGAGGATCACCACCGCCACCGGCACTTCGAAACAGAAGCCGAAGGCGAGGAAGATCACGAGCACGAAATCCAGGTACTTGCCGATGTCCGTCATCATCGCCACGCCTTCGGGCGTGACCTTCGCCATGAAGGAGAACACCGCGGGCAGCACCAGGAAATAGGCGAATGCACAGCCCACGTAGAACAGTGCGACGCTCGATAGCAGCAACGGCATCGCCAGGCGTTTCTCGTGGCGGTACAGGCCCGGCGCGACAAACGCCCAGATCTGGTAGAGCAGCACCGGCATTGCGATGACCAGCGCTGTACAGAAAGCCAGTTTTAGCGGAGTGAAAAAAGGCGAGGCGACTTCGATCGCCACCAGCTTGCTGCCTTCCGGCAATGCGTGCAGCAGCGGCTTCGCCAGCCAGTTGTAGAGCCGGTTGGCAAAGGGCATCAGCGCCAGCAACACCAGCCCGACCGCCACCACCCCTTTCAGCAGGCGCTGGCGCAGCTCGATGAGGTGGGAGAAAAAGGAGGCTTCGGCGCCCTGGTCCTGCTCAGTTTCGCTCATCGAGCTTCCTGCCGACTTCTTCGGTGGTCTGCTTGAAGGTATCGGCCGCTGCCTGGATCTCTTCGCGCGGATCGGCGGCCGCGGCGGTCTCGCGCATGCTGCGCTTGATCTCCTCGGCGGCCAGCTCGCGCTCGATCTCGCTGCGCACGTTGGCCCAGCTGTTGCGCGCGCGGCGCAGCAGCACGCCGACCGTGCGTGCCGCGCCCGGCAAGCGGTGCGGCCCCAGCACGATCAGCGCGACAACGGCAATCAGGAGAAACTCGGAGAAACCGATATCGAACATCGGCGTGACTTACTCGGCGTTTTCGCGCTTGGTCTCGCTCTGCGCCTTTTCGCCGACCGGCGGATCCGCCTTCAATTGCGGATTGGCTTCATCGCCCGACAGACCTTTCTTGAAGTCGCGCAGGGCAGAGCCCAGGTCGCCACCCATGTTGCGTAACCGTTTGGTGCCGAAAATCAGCACCACGATCAGCAACACAATAATCCAGTGCCCAATGCTGAAACTACCCATAGCGGAACTCCCGACGTCGCCGCACTCGGCCGTGCGCGGCAAAGCTCGATAGTTTACGCCAGAAATGCGTCAGCCGATTTACGCATATGCGCTATTCGCTCACCTTGGCAGTGTACTCCTCCAGCCGGTCGCGGAAGTCGACCACGTCCGCGGGCACATTGCCGACACCGCCCTCGAAGATCCGGCGCGGAGTTACACCCTCACCATAAACGGACTGGTTGTCGTCGTGGTTGATCGACAGCACCGATCCATCGAGCGCCACGCCGGCAAACAGGCCACGTGAGCGGGAATAGGAGTAGATCTCGGCCTTCAACTGCGCATCCGTGGAGGCTTCCGCGGTGCGGCCAACGGGACCGGCGGCCACGGCGGCATCGGCTCCCAGGGTGAATTTTCCGTGGACGATGGAATCCACGCCCCGCTGACTGCGGAATACCAGGACCACGTCGGTGGACTGGACGCCCGCCTGGAACCCGATGCTGCCGCCGCTCATCTTGATGAAGCTGGGGTTAGACCAGGTGCCGTCGGCGCCGCGCACCGAAATCAGGCCTTCGCCGTGGCGCCCGCCGATGACCAGGCCGGCCTTGATCACATCGGGGATGACGGCGATGGCATGCGCATCACGGATCAGGTTGGCAGGGACGCGCCGGTCCGGTGCCTGCATGATCTCGTCGAGCACCCGTGTCGCCTCGCGCGCCCGCTTGTGCTCGGCTTCGCCGGCCGGACTGGCAAAGCTGGCGACCAGGCCGGCCAAGCCCAGTACAATTGCACTTAGTTTATTCATGGACTTGTCCCTCGTTCCGGCGCCGGCTGGCGCGCGTCCGGGGCCGAGCGTCGCTGCAGCGACGCCGGAAGGCAACCCGGCACGGCAGAACGGTTCAGATGCTTTTCATGGAGAATCGGCCGCGGAACAGGCGCCGCAGCGCCGTGGCAGCCGTCAAACTGCCCGGTCGGGAGCGTTGCGCCGACGCAGGCGCCGCCAGCCCAGCAGCGCCAGGAATCCGGCCATCAGGGAATAGCCCACCGGCGAACCCGCGGGAATTTCCGTCGTGGTCGGCTCACCCGCCGGGCACACGCCGGGCCCGTTGATGGCAAAGCCCCGGATGCCGATGTTGCGCAGATCTTCGGGCCCGGTGATGGGTCCGAGGATGGTCATCGCGCCGGTGGAGAGGTCGATCCGGGCAAGGTCGCTCCAGTTCACCGACGGGTTGTAGGTAATGACGGCCCACAACTGGCCGCCGGCATCGAATGCCGGCAACAGATAGCTGGCACGGCCAACGAGTTCGGGATAACGGCGGATGACCGTGGCGACCCCGGTGACCGGGTCGATCTTGTAGAGCCCGTCATCGCCCAGCGAGCCCATGCCGTAGAGCTCGCGCCCCTTGGCGGCAAGGCCGGTGATCTTCGCGCCGAGCGGGCCGATGACCGACGCACCACCGGTATTCGGGTCCACGCGCCACAACTTCTGGGCGTAGGCCGACGACAGGAAATGCGTGCCCTCGCAGTTGATCGTGAAACCCAGGTCCAGCGAATCGTAGTTGCCCGGATCGCCCTGGCCTTCCAGGCCGAAGCCGCCGACCCGGACCACGGACAGCGCCGAGGTTTCCAGGCGGAGCAGCGATTTCAAGTTGTCCGATGCGGCGTAGGGCTGGCCCGTAGCGGAATAGGCCATGCCCTTGATCACGACGGGCTGGCCGAAGAGGGTGCCGTTCTCGCCGACAAGCATTGCCGTGCGGGTGGCGAGGTCGACGCGGTAGGTCTGGTCGTATGCTGCAGCCAACGCAAACGGCTCCGCGGTGGCCAGGGGGCTAGCCAGCAGAGCGAACAGTGCCGCAGCGGCAGGGAATGCGCGCAGGCTCATTGTTCACCGTCTTTTGTTAT
This sequence comes from Tahibacter amnicola, assembly GCF_025398735.1. Lineage (NCBI taxonomy): Bacteria > Pseudomonadati > Pseudomonadota > Gammaproteobacteria > Lysobacterales > Rhodanobacteraceae > Tahibacter > Tahibacter amnicola. Next base: position 687,654 of record NZ_CP104694.1, on the reverse strand, counting down.
CGTTTCTGGTAATCGTCGGCCGCATCGGGCGTAGACGCGGCTCGGCCAGTCTAGCAGTTTCCCGATATCCCACAAGGTTCTAGCGCGGATCCGGCGAATCCGCTTGCGGTTCCGGGGTGGCCTGCGTGCCGCCGGGGGCGCCGCGGCACGCGCATCCACGAGGGAACCCGATGCCCCGTTTCACCTACAGCGGTCGGCCCGAGGCCGAACTCTCCCGCGCCGGCAAGGCCGCGGTTGTCCTGATCAACCTGGGAACTCCGGACGCGCCGACACCGGCCGCAGTTCGCCGCTATTTGGCGCAGTTCCTGTCCGATCCGCGCGTGATCGAAGCACCGCGCTGGCTGTGGCTGCCGGTCCTGTATGGCGCGATCCTGCCGCTGCGTTCCGGGCGCTCTGCCCGCGCCTACACCAGCATCTGGACCGAGCACGGCTCGCCGCTCCTGGCGGGCAGCCAGCGCCTGGCGGCCGCACTGGACCGGGAACTCAAGGCCTGCTGCACAGGCCCCGTCGAGGTGCACCTGGCCATGACCTATGGACAGCCGTCGCTGCCCGCCACGCTGGCGCAGCTGGACCGCGATGGTGTCCGTCGCATCCTGGCCCTGCCGCTGTACCCTCAGTATTCGGCGACCTCGACCGGCGCCGCCCTGGACGCCCTGGCCCACGCACTGGGCTCGCTGCGGTGGCCGCCGGAACTGCGCACGATCACTGATTATCACGACAATCCGGATCACATCGAGGCACTTGCCCGCACGATCGAAACCCATTGGGCCAGCCACGGCCGGGCGGACCGTCTGGTGCTCTCGTTTCACGGCATTCCCCTGCGCTATGCCAAGGCCGGCGACCCCTACCGGCTGCACTGCCAGGCCACCGCACGCCGGTTGGCCGAACGCCTCGGGCTGCCCGACGGCGACTATGTGATGACCTACCAGTCGCGCGTCGGGCGCGAGGAATGGCTCAAGCCGTACACGGACGTGACCCTGGCCGAACTCGCCGCCGCCGGCGTCCGCGCCGTACAGGTAGTGTGTCCGGGATTTGCGGTGGACTGCCTGGAGACTCTCGAGGAAATCGCGGTCGAGAACCGCCAGCACTTCCTCCACGCCGGCGGCCAGCGCTACGAGTACATCCCGGCGCTCAATGACCAGCCCGTGCAGGTGGAATCCCTGCTCAAACTGGTGCTTCAGCACACCCGGGGCTGGCCGGAATTCGCCGCGCGCACCGCGGTCGACGCGGAGGCCCTCCATGGCGCCGCGTGAACTCGAACTGGAACTGCCGCACGTCAAGCTCGCCGCGCTGGCCTGGGGCGAACGTGACCGCCCACCACTTCTGGCCGTCCACGGCTGGCTCGACAACGCCGCCTCGTTCGCCACGCTGGCGCCGCTCCTGGCAGAGCGTTTCCACGTCGTGGCGATCGACCTCCCCGGCCATGGCCGGTCCGGTCATCGCCCGCCCGGCAGCTGGTACCACTATGTCGACTACCTGGGGGACATCCACGGCGCGGCCGCCGCCCTGGGCTGGAAGCACTTCACCCTGCTCGGGCACTCCCTGGGTGGCGCCACCGCCAGCATCTACGCCGCCGTGCATCCCGAGCAGATCGAGCGGTTGCTGCTGGTGGAATCCCTCGGGCCGCTGACCGTGGCCCCGGAAAACACGCTCGAACAGCTGCGCCGCGGGCTGTCGCAGCGCGAGACCTATCATGCGAAAAGCCTGCGCATCTTCGACACCGTCGAAAGCGCGGTGAAAGTCCGCGAGCAGGTGAACGGACTGAGCCGGATGGCGGCCCAGGCCCTGGTGGAACGGGGGCTGATCGGTGTCGATGGCGGCTGGTGCTGGTCGTCGGATCCGCGCCTGACCCTGGCTTCGCCTGTGCGCTACACGGAAGACCAGGTCCGTGCGCTCCTGGCCGGCATCCGTGCACCTACACTGATGCTGCTGGCCGAACCGGCAACGTCTTACCTGCCGACCGACATGATGATGGCCCGCGCGGCCTGCGTTGCCGGCATCACGATCCGGCACCTGCCAGGCAACCATCACCTGCACCTGGAGGATCCACGTCCAGTGGCGGCCGCGATGGGCGAATTTTGCCGACGTTAACGGCCAATCAGGCGTGACAGCTCCGCCTTGAGTGCGTGGCCCTTCTCGCGCAGCCAGGTTCGCTGCTCTTTCCACTCGGGGTAGTACTGGGACACCAGCGCCCAGTAGCGCGGCGAATGGTTGCGGATCTTCAGGTGGCACAGCTCGTGGATCACCACATATTTGAGTGCCGCCGGCGGCGCCAGGGCCAGCGCGAGGTCGAGCGTCATCCGGTCGCGCGTGTCGAGGCTCCCCCAGAGGCTCTTGAGCGGCCGGACCCGCACACCCACGGGCGCGGCGCCCAGCTCCCCCGTGTAGCGGGCCATCAGTCGCGAGATATCCCGGCGGATCTGCGTCTCGAGGAACGATCGCAGCAGCGCGCGCGCCATCGACAATGCGCGTGGCGCGGTGGACGAGGGCACGGTAAGGATCAGCTTGTCGTCTTCGTGGGCGATGGCCGGAAAGGCGCCGTCGCGCCACATCAGCCGGATCGTTTCGCCGCGCAAGGGAATCAGGGTCGGCGCCCCGGGCTTGACCGGCGGCGGCCCGGCACTGTCGAGCTGGAGTTCATCGAGCTTGCGCTCGAGCCAGTTCACGTGTTTGCGGAGAAAGGCGAAGACCTGCGCCGGATGCGTCCCCTCCGGGTACGACAGGCGCGCACCGCTGGAGGTCACCGTCAGACGCAGCCGACGCGCCCGCGGATGGACCCGCTTGAGCACTTTGATGGTCTCGCCCTTGGGCGTGGCCAGTTCGAGGTAGCGATTATCGTCCGGAGCCATCAGCGTTCCTGCCGAAGCAACTGCCGGATCGCTGGAAGGGATCGGCAGCCGTTCGAGTTCATCGGCATTCCGTTGCTTTGAGAGAAAACCGCGTGCCGTCCCTCGCTGTCGCCCCACGACTGTACCGCATTCGACTGTCGCGAATGCGGCAAGAAAGTCACCGATCCTGCGGCCTGGGCAGGCCGAACCATTCGTCGAGCTTGCCCAGCAGGCGCTCGACTTCCAGGGTCATCAGGGCCATGCGCGAATCGAGCTCGGCCGCGGCCGAATCGGCCTCGGTATCGCCCAGTTCGTCGAGCACCTGATCCAGGAAACGGAACTTGCGCACGACCATGTCCTCGCCCAGCACGAAGCTGATGCGGTCATCGAAGGTGAGCCCGAGCTGGAATACCTGCTTGCCGTTCTTCAGGTGCTCGCGCACTTCGTCGGTTTCCAGGTCCTGCCGCCGGCAGCGCACCACTGCGCCGGACTCGGCCGGGTCGCGCAGCTCACATTCATCGCCCAGCGCCAAGCCCGCCGGCAGCTTGCCGTGCGTCACCCAATCGGTCATCAGAGTGCGGGTCGACTCCTCCGGCGCCATCGGCGTGGCGGGGAAGGTGCCGATCGCTTCGCGGATCTCCGAAACGGTCTCCTCGGCCGACTTGCGGCTGGACGTGTCGACCACGAGCCAGCCGTTCTTGCGATCGAGATAGGCGTACATGCGGAAGGGTCGCACGAAGGCGCGCGGAAGCAGGTCCGTCAGCACCTCGTCCTTCATGCGCTTGCGTTCCTTGGCACCGACACGACGGCCCTGCTCTTCGGTGATCTTCTGCAGTCGCGCGGCCAGCTCCTCGTTGACCACGGAACCGGGAAGCAACTTGTCCTCGCCGCCCACGGTGATCATCGTGTACGCACCAACCGTGTGCACCAGCGTTTCGGCGTTACGGCCGTGCGGCGAGACGAAGCCCCGCGTGGATTGCTCCAGCGGGCCACAGGGACGCAGACGCTTTTCTTCCAGGTGCGTTTCCAGCTCGGCCAGCGACTCGGCGACGGCTTCGGAGAAACGGAACAGGCTCAGATTGCGGAAAAACATGAAGGATCACCCCGTGGGCGGAGCGCGTCCGCCGATCGGCAACAATGGAAAAAACGAGTCTCAGGACATGAGACGGAACGCGCGGAATGCCGGCGCGAAGGATTCAGTCGGCGGCGTCGGCTCCGTCGCCAAGCAGCCACTCGGCCTTGCTGCGCCGCTGGCCGCTGTGACTGCCCAGGGCGGCAAAATCAAACAATTTCGGATCGGCCAGCTGCGACGGGGATACATCGCCGATCGCACGGAAGATGTTCTCCACGCGCCCCGGGAACCTGCGCTCCCAGTCGCCGAGCATCGCCTTGATGGCCTTGCGCTGCAGGTTCTCCTGCGAACCGCACAGGTTGCAGGGCATGATCGGGAAACCCTTCTGCTGCGCGTAGTCGGCGATATCGTCCTCACGGCAATAGGCCAGCGGCCGGATCACCACATTGCGGCCGTCATCCGACCGGAGCTTGGGCGGCATGGCCTTGAGCTTGGCCTGGTGAAACAGGTTCAGGAACAACGTCTCGACGATATCGTCGCGGTGATGCCCCAGCGCGATCTTTGTATACCCTTGCTCAAACGCGTGATCGTACAGATTGCCGCGTCGCAACCGCGAGCACAGGCTGCACATCGTGCGCCCCTCGGGCACCACGCGCTTGACCACGCTGTAGGTGTCCTGCTCGAGAATGGTGAAGGGCACGCCGATGCGCCCCAGGTAGTCCGGCAGCGTAGTCGGGTCGTAACCGGGCTGCTTCTGGTCCAGGTGCACGGCATGCAGCGTGAACGCCACCGGCGCCTTGGCCTTGAGCTGCAGCAACAGGTCAAGCAGCGTGTAGGAATCCTTGCCGCCGGACAGGCACACCATCACGCGGTCGCCGTCCTCGATCATGTTGAAGTCGGCAATGGCCTGGCCCACCTGGCGACGCAATCGCTTGGCCAGTTTGTTGGCGTTGATTTCGTGCTTGCGGGCGAGAGCGGAAGACATGACCCAGGTTCGGCGCGGCGGGCGCGCATTGTACCAGCGCCCCCGCCGCGCAGCGGGACGCCTGCGGCAGTTCCACCATCGTTGGCGGCTTATCCGCGCGCCCGGCGGCGACGCCAGAACAGAAACCCGGTGACCAGCAGGAAGCACGGCGCAAACGCCACCGCCGTGAGTACCAACCGCATGGGCAAGCCCCCCGCGTTACCGGTATGCAGGGGATACATCGCCCCGGCCGCGCGCGCGCCGGCCCCCTGGCGGGTGGCGTCCTGCACGGTGAGCACCTGGGCTGAATACGGGTCCAGCGCCACCGAGCTGCGGCCGGCCGGATGCCATTCCCCGGGTTGGCGGCCACGCACCGTCACGACGGCGTTGTCGCCGCGACCAAACGTGATGCGGCGCAGCTCCGCCTCGGGCAAGGCCGCCTGGGCTGCCGCGAGCAGGGCGTTCCAGTCGATGGCCCGTTGCGGATCCACCGCAATCGGTGCCGGCGGCCTGGGCTCCGGCGCATCGCCCATCAGACTGCGCAGGGTCGAACGGGTAAACCCGCTGTAGACCATCAAAGTGCCGGTCACGGCCAGCAGCAGCAACAGCGGCACCACGCCCGCACCCAGGCTGCGGTGCCAGGTCAGCCAGCGCCGCACCGGCGGCTGCGAGTACCAGCGGAAACTGCCGAGGATCGCTCCCCGGCCCGGCCACCAGAGATAGATCCCGGTCACCAGCAGGAACAGCAGGGCGATACCGATCACGCCAAGCACCGCCTCGCCGGCGTCGCCGGCCAGCAGATGCATGTGCAGGTCGCGCAGCCAGAGGATGAGGTCGGTGTCGCGGCTACGGGTGGCCAGCACCGTGCCTTCGTCATCCAGGTACAGGCGCTTGCCCTTGGCGAAAACCTGCCACACAGGCATATCCGCCCGCGGCAGCTCGATGCCGCTGACATCGGGAATGTCGCGCCGGACGCGGTCGATCAGTGTGGCCGCCGCCTCGCGGTGAGCCGGGCGTTCGTAGGCGGCGACCGAGCGCTGCGCCAGTTCAGGCTGCCACAGGAGGACGGCGCCGGTCAGGCCCAGCATCGCGAACACCAGGCCGGCGGACAATCCGACCCACAGATGCAACCACTTGAGCACCTTGCGCCCGTTCATGCGTATTCCCCCGAGAATGCGGCCCGCCGGCGATCTACCCGGCGCCATCCCTGCGGAATCGGCCGGATCGACAGGCGGAACCGGCGATGTTAGTAAGAACGATTCTCAGTCACAAGTTCGCCTGCCGTCCGGCATCGCGCGGTGGAGCGGTACTGCCACGCGCGGCTACACTTGTCGCGTCGCCCGTACCGGGTACCCCCTGCGCCGCCATGCACAACCCGGATCCCGCCGACATCACGCGCCAGCTGGTTGAACTGCGCATCGAGCATCGCGACCTGGACGCGGCGATCGCACGACTTTCGCTCGATTCGGCCAGTGACGAGCTACAGCTCAAGCGCCTGAAGAAGCGCAAGCTGCGCCTCAAGGACATGATCGCCTACCTTGAGAATCAGCTGATTCCCGACCAGCCCGCCTAGGGCGTCCGGTATCCGTCGAACTGGCGCAGCGTTTTCCGCAGCGATTCGCCGCCGGGGCCCGTAACGTCTTCCAGCAACCAGCAGGATGAAACCGGATCGCGTTCCAGGTCCAGGCGCGTGGCGACCTGCCGCGCTGACGCGGCCGTGATACCGAAGCGGTAGTGCAGCCACACCGTGGCGTGCCTGGCCCCGTGCGCGCCGGCCACGTAACGGATCGGACCGTGGATGTCGCCATCCTGGGCGTTGACCCAGGGGTCTGCACCCAGCGCGCACACCTCGCCCGGTGCCTGGCACTGCCAGTCACGCACCAGCAGCGATCGCAGCGCGGGCGCCAGCGGCGCGCTGCCGCCGGCATCGGCGCGGTAGAAGCCATAGTGCTGCTCGTACAGCATTCGCGCCGCCGCATCCGGCGAACCGGGGCAGCTCGCGGCCGCCTGCCCGCCGCAAGACGCGGCACCCGCACCCCATAACACCATGGCGCGCAACCGCTTCGGTACATTGGCACTTTCGCGCATAGCCGCCACCTTTATCCGGAAGGGCCCATTGTGGCCGGGACGGCCCGGTCGCGCCGCCCACCGGCTCGCAGGAAAACAACCGCGACAACAACCCTGCTACACGATTGAAGACCCACACGCGCCTCACGCCTCTTTCACAACCGCTGCCGTCGACCAAACCGGCGCACGGCGGAGCGCTGGAAACCCTTGCGACCGGCCGTGCATTTGGCCGATGCTTGGCTCGCCTGACGGCCCCTTACGACTGCACGGAACAGAACGCGACGATTGCCGACAACCCACCGGCATGAGTGCCGGGCGCTTTGCAGAGGCGGCAAATGAAGAATTTGACGGTCTGGCAGAAATTGCTTTTGATCGGGTTTGTCTTCCTGATCCCCTTCGCCCTGGTGACTTACCGGATGCTGGCGTCCGTCGACAAGCTCGGCATCGAGTTTGCGCGCCAGGAGGTCCGCGGCCTTGATTACTACCAGGTCCTGTTTCCACTCCTGAACGACCTGCAGCAGCACCTGGGTCTGGCGCTGGTGGCCACCAGCGGTGACGCCGGCAGCAGGGACCGCCTGTTCGCCAAGGCCACCGAGATCAATGCGACGCTCCAGCGCATGGAGAAGGTCGACCACGCGCTCGATGCGAACCTGCACCTGACCGGCAAATGGCAGCGTATCGCCGCCTCCGTCCGCGAGCTGGTGCAGCAGACGCCGTCGCTGGGCAGTGCCGAGCTGCTCGAGGCACACGGCAAGCTCTTCGGTGACATCGTTGCCCAGATCACCGCCGCGGGCGATGCCTCCAACCTGACGCTCGACCCGGACCTGGACAGCTATTACCTGATGAACATCCTGATCTTCCAGGGTCCGGAGCTCTCCAACGTCATCGCCAATGCATCCGAGATCATCGCCACCGCCGGCGATAAGCCGCTGTCGGCCGACCAGGTCGACCGCCTGGGCCGGCTGGCCACGCTGATGGAATACCTGCAGGGCAACCTGGACCTCTCGCTCGCCAAGGCGTTTGAAGCCAACGCCACGCTCAAGCCGCAGCTGGAGGGTGTCGGAGCAATACTCAAACGTGCCGCGACCGAAGAGATCGTCGCCACTGCCGCAGTGGCGCGTGGCCTCAAGGATGGGCGCAGTGCCGCGGACCGCTACGCGGTAGTGCAGTCGAGCCTGCGGGCCCTGCGCGAGCTGACCCATCAGGCGCAGCAGTCCCTGCGCAACCTCATCGATATCCGCATTGCAAAGTTCCAGAGCGAGATTTACGCAACCCTGGCCTGGGCCATACTCGCATTCCTCGTCGCGACGCTGGTTGCCGCCTACATGATGCGCGACATCGTGCAGGCACTGCGGCAGGTCGTCGGCACGGCGACCAAGATCGCCACGGGCGACCTTACCGCCCTGGCCGACGTCGACCGGCGCAAGGATGAAATCGGCGAGCTGACCAAGGCCTTTGACCTCATGGTCACCTCGCTGCGCGAGAAGGTCTTGCTGGTGGAAGACATCGCCGACGGCAACCTCACCGGCACCGTGACCACGCAGTCGACGCACGACGACATGGGCAATGCGCTGGAGAACATGGTCAGCGGCCTGAAGACGCTGGTCGGCGAAGTGCACCGCTCCGGAATCCATGTGAACTCGGCAGTCAACCAGATCGCCGCCGCGTCGAAGGAACAGCAGGCCACTGCCGCCGAAATCGCGGCGACGACGACCGAGGTCAGCGTCACCTCCAAGGAAATTTCCGCCACGTCGCGCGAACTGGTGAAGACGATGACCGAAGTCGCAGGCGTCGCCGACCAGACAGCAAGCCTTGCCGGCGGCGGCCAGGTGGCGCTCAGTCACATGGAAGAAACCATGCGTCGCGTGATGGATGCGGCCGGCTCGATCAACGCCAAGCTCGCCGTTCTCAACGAGAAGGCAGGCAACATCAACCAGGTCGTCACCACCATCACCAAGGTGGCAGACCAGACCAACCTGCTGTCGCTCAATGCCGCGATCGAAGCGGAAAAGGCCGGCGAATACGGCCGCGGCTTTTCCGTCGTCGCCACCGAGATCCGCCGCCTGGCCGACCAGACGGCCGTCGCGACCTTCGATATCGAACAGATGGTCAAGGAAATCCAGTCCGCGGTCGCCGCGGGCGTGATGGGCATGGACATGTTCTCCGAGGAAGTCCGCCGGGGCATCAGCGACGTGCAACAGGTCAGCACGCAGCTGTCGCAGATCATCAACGACGTGCAGGCTCTGGCGCCGCGGTTCGAATCGGTGAACGAAGGCATGCAGGCGCAGGCGAACGGCGCCGAGCAGATCACCCAGGCCCTGACCCAGTTGAGCGAGGCGGCGCAGCAGACCGTCGAGACACTGCGCACCTCCAGCCAGGCGGTCGACGATCTCAACCAGGCGGCAAGCAGCCTGCGCGGCGGCGTCGCCCGGTTCAAACTGGAGAAATGACACTCACGTCGCTCGGCGCAGAGGCGCGACCGGTATGCTGTTCCTGCTCTTCCAGCTCGGCAATGACCGCTACGCACTCGATGCCACGCAGATCGTGGAAGTGCTGCCGCTGGTCCAGCTCAAGCAGGTACCGCAGGCGCCCGCGGGCCTTGCGGGCCTGCTCAACTATCGCGGCGCCGCGGTGCCGGTGGTCGACCTGAGCCAGCTCGCCCTGGGTCGCGCATCTGCCCCGCGCCTGAGCACGCGGCTGATCATGGCGCGCCGTGGCGGTGCCGACGGATCGCTCCTTGCCCTGGTCGCCGAACAGGCCACCGAGACCTTGCGCTGCGATGCCGCCGAGTTCGTCAGCAGCGGATTTGCCGATCCCGACACGGCGTACCTGGGTCCGGTACGCGTCACCCAGGGCCGCATCGTGCAGCGCGTGGAGATCGACAAGCTCCTCACGCCGGCCATGCTGGCATGCCTGGATTCAACGGCGGCGCCCGCCTCATGAGCCGCGCAGACATCGAGAACCGGCTCAAGCTCGCCATGGGCCTGGACGCGGCCTCGATCGGATCGTCCTCGATCGATCGTGCGGTCCGGAACCGCATGCGCGACCTGGGCGCCGCGGACCTGGACCAGTACTGGAACATCCTCTGCCGCTCGGCCGTCGAGTTGCAGGAGCTGATCGAAGCGGTGGTCGTCCCCGAAACCTGGTTCTTCCGCGACCGTGAAGCATTCAACGCCATGGTCAGCCTGTTGCAGCAGGATCTTGCCCACCTCTCCGGTGCATCGCTGCGCCTGCTCAGCCTTCCGTGCTCCACCGGCGAAGAACCGTATTCGATGGCCATGGCCCTGCTCGACAACGGGTTCGCGGCCGACCGCTTCAAGATCGACGCCGTGGACATCAGCGAACGCGCGCTGGCATTGGCGCGCCGCGGCATCTACGGGCAGAACTCCTTCCGCGGTGCGGAGCTGGAGTTTCGCGATCGCCACTTTGACGCCGTACCGGGCGGGTATCGCGTGCGCGACGACGTGCGCGCGCAGGTCACCCTGCGCCAGGGCAATCTCTTCGCCGACGACTTCCTGCCCGGCTCCGGAATGTACACCGTCGTATTCTGCCGCAATGTACTTATATACTTTGACCGGGCCACGCAGGATCGCGCCATGTCCGTGCTGGATCGGCTGATGGCCGAGAAGGGATTGCTCTTCGTCGCACCGTCGGAAACCGGGCTCGTGATGAGCCACGGATACGTTTCGATCAAGTTTCCGCTCGCCTTCGGATTCCGCCGCGGCCTGGCGACGCCGCCCAAGGTCGCCGCTCCCCGCGAGAAGCCCGCGCCGCGCGTTGCGACGCCACGCACGGCGCCGCCGCCGAAGCGGCCCGCGGCGCCAGTCGCCGTGGGTGCACCGGCACCGCGCAAGCCCGAACCCGTCGCGGCGCCGCCGGAAGGCGACATCGAGCAGGCCGAACGCCTGGCAGACCAGGGACATTTGGTCGAGGCCGCCAAGCTGTGCAACGAGGTCCTGCGCAAACAGGGGCCGAGCGCGCGGGCCTTCCAGCTGCTGGGCCTGGTGCGCGAAGCCACCGGCAACTTGCCCGAGGCGATCCAGTACTATCGGAAGGCGCTCTACCTGGACCCCTCCCACCAGGAGGTGCTCGTGCACCTGGCCTATCTGCTGGAGAAACAGGGTGACGCCAAGGGTGCGCGCCTGCTGCGCGAACGCGCCCAGCGCGCCACCGGCGCCGTATCGCGGGGTCGCGCATGATCACCGCGCGCGGCGCCATCGATGACTGCTGGAATCGCATCGGCGTGCGCGGCGACATGTCGTGTCCCGAGCTCGTCGCCCACATCCACTGCCGGAACTGTCCGCGCTATGCGTCAGCGGCTGCCATGCTGCTGGATATCGCGATGCCTTCCGACTACAGCCAGCACTGGACCGAGCACGTGGCCAGGCCCAAGGTGCTGGATGAACTGCAGACCTTGTCCGTCGTGTTGTTCCGGGTGGGGCGCGAGTGGCTGGCATTGTCCACGCACGTGTTCCGGGAGATCGCCAGCGTTCGCGCGGTGCATTCGATTCCGCACCGGCGCAACGGCATCGTACTGGGCCTGGTCAATATCCGCGGCGGATTGCAGGTCTGCATTTCACTGCAGCAGCTGCTGCACATCGAGGCCGCGCCGCAGGGAAAACGCGAACGTCACGCTGCCCAGCAGGAACGGCTGCTGGTGGTGCAGCACGACGCCGGGACGGCGGTGTTCCCGGTAGACGAGGTGCACGGCATCCAGCGCTTCCATACGCAGGAGCTCAACGACGTGCCGGCGACGGTCGCGCGCGCGACAGCCACCTACACCAAGGGCGTGCTCGACTGGAATCAGAAGACCGTCGGCGTGCTCGACGAACAGCTGCTCTTCTACACCATCGACAGGAGCCTGGCATCAGCGACCATGACCTAAGCCAGTTTTCGATGCTCGATCTGTTCCGCATCGAGGCGGAGAACCAGACGCAGGTCCTGACCACCGGCCTGCTGGCGCTGGAACGCGATCCGACCTCGGCCGAACAGCTCGAGGCATGCATGCGCGCGTCCCATTCGCTCAAGGGCGCCGCGCGCATCGTCGGATTGACGGTCGGGGTTGGCGTTGCCCACGTCATGGAAGACTGCTTCGTCGCCGCGCAACGCGGCGAACTCACGCTGCGCCAGCGGCAGATCGACGTCCTGCTGCGCGGGGTGGATCTCCTCACCCGTATTGCCGGCACGCCCGAGGCGGAAGTCGGCCAATGGGAGAAGGAAAAGCGCGCCGAGATCGAAGACTTCCAGGCAGCACTCACGGTCGCCATCGAAGCCGGCGACGAACCCGAGACAGCCCGGACCGTGACGGCACCCGCGGTGGCCGTCGCCGCAGGCGCCGCCACCGCGCCGGCACCGGCGGCGCCCGCCGAGCGCGCCCCGCTGCCGCTGGAGTCCGGTGACCGCGTCCTTCGCGTCACGGCGGAGAATCTCAACCGCCTGCTGGGGCTCGCGGGCGAATCACTGGTCGAATCGCGCTGGCTCAAGCCGTTCGCGGCCTCCCTGTTGCGCCTCAAGCGCCTGCACTACGGCACGGCGCAGCGCATCGACGAAATCCGCGATGCCCTCATGCCCCAGACCATGTCCGACCGCATCCAGAGCGCGCTCAGCGACCTGCAGCATCGCACGCTGGAGATCCAGCAGCTGATGTCGCAGCGCCTGGTGGAACTGGAGCTGTTCGACTCGCGCTCGGCGAACCTGGCGCACCGCCTGTACGTGGAAGCCCTCGCCAGTCGCATGCGCCCCTTCGCCGACGGCACGCACGGTTTTCCGCGCATGGTGCGGGACGTCGGCCGCACGCTGGGCAAGCCGGTGCGGCTGGAAATTGTCGGCCTGGGCACGCAGGTCGACCGCGACATGCTGGAGAAGCTCGACGCCCCGCTGGGCCACCTGCTGCGCAACGCCGTCGACCACGGCATCGAGTCCGCCGAGAAGCGCGCCGCCGCGGGCAAGCCGGCCGAGGGCCTGATCCAGCTGGAAGCCCACCACAGCGGTGGCACGCTGCAGATCGTGGTAGCCGATGACGGGGCCGGCGTCGATGTGGAACGGCTGCGCCAGCGTATCGTCGACCGCAAGCTCACGACAACGGAAGTAGCCGAGAAGCTCTCCGAAACGGAGTTGCTGGAATTCCTCTTCCTGCCGGGCTTCACCATGAAGGACACCGTCACCGACATATCCGGGCGGGGCGTGGGCCTGGATGTCGTGCAGGACATGATCCGCCAGGTGCGCGGCACTGTGCGGATCAGCTCCACGCCCGGCAAGGGTGCGCGATTCACCCTGCAGCTGCCGCTGACCCTCTCCGTCGTCCGCACGCTGCTGGCGGAGATCGGCGGCGAGCCCTATGCCTTCCCGCTGGCCTACATCAATCGCACGCTCAAGCTGGACAAGACCCGCATTGAACTGCTGGAGGGCCGGGAGCATTTCGCCTTCGAGAACCAGCACATCGGCCTGGTCAGTGCGCGCCAGGTACTGGAAGGGGGCGAACTGCGCGTGGTCGGCGACGAACTGCCCGTCATCGTCGTGGGCGATCACAACCACACGTTCGGGCTGGTGGTCGACCGCTTCCTGGGCGAACGCGAACTGGTCGTGCAGCCGCTGGATGCGCGCCTGGGCAAGGTCAAGGACATCACCGCCGGCGCCCTGATGGAAGACGGCTCGCCAACGCTGATCGTCGACATGGAAGACATGATCCGCTCGATCGACAAGCTCATCAGCGGCGGACGGCTGAGCAAGGTCGAACGTGACGGTGGCGGCGTGGCGGGCGTGAAGGTCAAGCGCGTGCTGGTGGTCGACGACTCGCTCACGGTTCGCGAGCTGGAACGCAAGCTGCTGGGCAACAGCGGTTACGAAGTCGAAGTGGCCGTGGACGGCGTGGACGGCTGGAACGCGGTGCGCACCGGGAGCTTCGACCTGGTCGTGACAGATGTCGACATGCCGCGCATGAACGGCATCGAGCTGGTGTCTCTGATCAAGAAGGATCCCGTACTGAAAGCATTGCCGGTCATGATCGTTTCCTACAAGGATCGGCCTGAGGATCGCCAGCGCGGCCTGGATGCCGGCGCCGACTACTATTTGACAAAGGGTAGTTTCCACGATGAAACACTGCTGCAGGCCGTGGTTGACCTGATCGGGGAGGCCGCGACATGAGAATCGGCATCGTCAACGACCTGCCCCTGGCGATCGAAGCCCTGCGCAGTGCCTTGTCCCTGCGGCCGCACCACAAGATCGCGTGGATCGCGCGGGATGGGCTGGAAGCGGTCGAGTTCTGTACGCGGGACACCCCCGACCTGGTGCTGATGGACCTGATCATGCCAGGCATGGACGGCGTCGAGGCCACGCGGCGCATCGTCCAGCAGCTACCCTGCGCCGTATTGATCGTGACGGTGAGCGTCGGTGCGAATGCCTGGCGGGTGTTCGAGGCCATGGGCCACGGCGCCATCGATGCCGTCGACACACCGGTGATGAACGGCAAGGACTCCGTATCCGCCACGGCGCCACTGCTGGCCAAGATCGACGCAATCGAGAAACTCATCGCCAGCGGTGCCGCAAAACCCGCCACACCTGCCCGCCGTGGCACGCAGCGACCGGCGGACCGGCTGGTCGCCATCGGCGCCTCCGCCGGCGGACCGACCGCACTGTCGACCTTGCTCTCCGGATTGCCGCGCGACTTTTCCGCTGCCGTCATCATCGTGCAGCATGTCGACGAGCGCTTTGCCGCCAGCATGGCCGAATGGCTGAGCGAAAAGTCGGCTCTGCCGGTGCGTGCCGCACTCGAAGGCGATGTGCCGTCGGCGGGCCACGTGCTGCTGGCCGCATCGGCGGATCATCTCGTGCTCAAGTCCGACGGCAGCCTGGGCTACACCGCCGATCCCGTCGACCACGCCTACCGGCCATCGGTCGACGTGTTTTTCCACAGCATGGTTCGTCACTGGAACAGCGAAGGGCTGGGGGTGCTCCTCACCGGCATGGGCAACGATGGCGCCGCGGGTTTGAAGGCACTGCGCAGCAAAGGCTTCCATACCATCGCCCAGGATCGTGCAACCAGTGCCGTGTACGGCATGCCCAAGGCCGCCGCCGCGATGGACGCGGCCGTGGAGATCCTGCCGCTGCCGTCCATTGCCGCCCGCATCGCAGAGGTGCTGGCCACGCGTAAATCACGGGCGTCGAACTAGCGGGAGGACGCACGACTTGCATCACTACTATCGGCGTAGCAGCGTCTGCACCGGACCGACGGACCGGAACGGCAAACGTCAGTACGTCCGGTATCCGCCAGGAGGAGCGCAATGACAGCTGACGAGACGGCCACCCCGGGCGAACGGCCGGTGGCGGAGTTTCCCATCACCGTGTTCCTGGTCGACGACCAGCCCATGATCGGCGAAGCCATTCGCCGGATGCTGCTGCCGGAGGCCGACATCCGTTACCACTACAGCGCCAACGCCACCGAGGCCGTCGCCACCGCCGAGAAAGTCGGCGCCACGGTCATCCTGCAGGACCTGGTCATGCCCGGCGCTGACGGCATGGCGCTGCTACGCGACTACCGCGCCAATGCAGGCACGCGTGACATCCCCGTCATCGTGTTGTCGAGCAAGGAAGAAGCCTCCGTCAAGAGCGAAGCGTTCGCCGGTGGCGCCCACGATTACCTGGTGAAGTTGCCGGACCGCATCGAGCTGGTGGCGCGCATCCGTCACCACTCGACGGCCTATGTCAGCCAGCTGCAGCGCGACGCCGCTTACCGCGAGCTCCAGGCCCTCAACCAGCGACTGGAAAGCACGCAGACCCAGTTGCTCCAGTCGGAGAAGATGGCCTCGGTCGGCCAACTCGCCGCCGGCATCGCGCACGAAATCAACAACCCCATGGCGTTCGTCAGCGCCAACCTGGGTGTCCTGCAGCGCTACCTGCAGTCCATCTTCGGCATCCTGCGCGCCTACGAACGGCTCAAGCAGGTGCTGGGCGCCGGCCACCCGGAGGTGGAGCGCATCAACGAACTGGAAGAAAAGGAGAGCCTGCCCTACATCCGCAAGGACCTCACCACGCTGATGCCCGAAACGCTCGACGGCGTGTCGCGCGTGGAGAAGATCGTCAAGGACCTCAAGGACTACTCGATGGTCAACGAGGCCGAGTGGCAGAAGATCGACATACATGCCGCGATCGAGAGCACGCTCAATGTCCTGTCCCACCGCCTCAACGAGAAGGCCGAAGTCATCCGCGAATACGGCACGCTCCCGGAAATCGAGTGCGTGGCCTTCCAGATCAAGCAGGTTCTGCTCAATATCCTCGTCAACGCGACCCAGGCGCTGGAAGGACGCGGCCGCATCACCATCCGCACGGGGCGTGAGGGCGACCAGATCTGGTTTTCCATCACCGACACCGGCTTCGGCATCGAACCCGAACACCTCAACCGCGTCTTCGAACCCTTCTTCACCACCCGCCCCGTCGGCCAGGGCACGGGGCTGGGTCTGTCGGTCTCCTACAACATCGTCAAGTCCCACGGGGGGACGATTGACGTGGAAAGCACCCCCCTGAACGGCGCGACATTCACCGTGCGCTTGCCAATACGGCCAGAACGGGGGGAGCCGGCGATTTCCTAGTCGGCTCGCTCAGCTTTGTTGCCGTCGCCGTTGCGTCCGCTCGCACGCCGCTCTTGCCGGGGCCCCATGCGGGTCGGCAATCCCGTGGAGGGCCAGCCGCCGCAGGCGGGCGCGCACAGGGATGTGCGCGAGGAACGGGATTGCGCAGTTCTCGGCCATGGATGGCCGAAAACCGACCAGCCCAGGGTGTACTTTCCTATTCTTGCTCTTCTTTATACAAGTAAAGAAAAGCAGGTCGACTGGTCGCAGGGCAGACAAAACGCTCTGGCTGTTCGACACCCCGACACGCCAAAGCGCGCCCGGCAATGGCGGGCTTGGCTTCGCTCAGCGCCAACCTACAGAAGGCCACGGCGCACCGCGGCCAGTCAGATCACGCCGCAGCCGACTCCGCAACGGCAGTCGCCCGCGGGTGCGGCGCCAGCTTCAAGATGCCGTGCCGGATTTCCCGGCTCAAGATGACCTTGGCGTCCCGGGCCACGTCCGTCAGGGCGTCGGCGAAATCCAGCTTGCCGGCGTCGTCTGTCCAGATGACGCGCCGCTCGCGCAACTGGGCGATGAAGCCCTTGAAGAGGGACTTGTCGAAGAATTCGGGGGCGTTGAGCTCGTGCAGCAGGGTCAGGCGCTGCGCCGTGAGCGTGCAGAGGTTTTCCAGTTCGCCGGCCGACAGCGCGCCGCGTCCATTCTTCACCAGCACGGCGATGGTGATGTAGTAGCGCTCGAAGGCCTGAAGCAGGCTGTGCGCCAGCGTGCGAAGCTGGAACGCGGCGTCACCCTGGCCGGGCCCCCGGTTCAGCACGCGGCCGTCCGCGTCCTCGCCGAGCACGCCGCGGCGGATGAAGAAGTCGATCGTGGCCTGGATGCGCTCGACAAACCCTTCTTCGTTCCACGGCAGGAACAGTTCCGCCTGGATGAACGGGTACACCATCCGCGCCAGCCGCACTACCGAGGCGCGCGCCATGCGACGGTTGTTGATCAGGCAGCAGGCGATCCAGGCCGACGCGGCAAACAGGTGCAGCACGTTGTTGCGGAAATACGAGAGCAGTACGCCCTGCTTGCCGTCGGACGAGAGCACGTCGCCCAGCGGATGCCGGATACGACGGATCCATTCCATCTGCTCGCCGTAGGCGATGACCTGCTTGGGTGTTTTCTCGGTCAGGGTGACACGGTCGCCATAGGGCAGCTCGGCGAGCAGCGATTGATACAATTCCAGTTGTGTCAGCAAGTCCGATTCGGCCATCGCATGCTTGGGCGTTGCCAGCAACGCCACGGCCAGGAGATTGATCGGGTTGACGTCCGCCGCGCGGTTGATGTTGATCTGGATGCGCTCGGACAGATGATCCACGGCACGCGCCAGCCACTCGGGCTTCTCCTGCTGTCCGCTCTGGCGCCAGTCTGGCGCTTCGCGGTCGAGCAGCTCTGTCAGGAACACCGGCTCGCCGAAATTCACCGAAACGCGCCCGTAGTGCTGGCGCAACACCTTCACGGAACGCAACAACCCCAGGAGGCTTTCCTTTTCCTTGGGCTGGCCCGACAGTTCGCCGATGTAGCTCTTGCCCTCCATCAGCTTTTCATAGCCGATGTACACCGGCTGGAACACCACCGGGCGGCGCGATTCGCGCAGGAAGGCGCGGATGGTCATGTTGAGCATGCCGGCCTTGGGCTGGAGCAACCGGCCGGTGCGCGAGCGACCGCCCTCGATGAAGTATTCCATCGACACGCCCTGCGCGAAGAGCTGCGCGACGTACTCGTTGAACACCGCCGAATAGAGCGCGTTCGCCTTGAAGCTGCGGCGCAGGAAGAACGCACCGCCACGACGCAGCAGTGGCCCGATCAGCGGCAGGTTCAGATTGACGCCGGCGGCAATGTGCGGCGGCACGATGCCGTTGGTGTAGAGCAGCCAGCTCAGGAGCAGGTAATCGATGTGACTGCGATGGCAGGGCACATACACCACTTCGTGGCCGGGCGCCACGGCGCGCAGCGTGTCGAAGTGGCGCATGGTGACGCCGTCGTACAGCTTGTTCCAGAAACTGGTCAGCAGGAACGAGAGCGAACGGACGACGGTATGCGAATAGTCCGCAGCAATTTCCAATGCGTAATCATGTGCACGTTTCCACACCTGCTGGCGCGTCAGGGCTTCCTTGGCGGCGGTGGCGGCCATCGCGTCACGCACCTGCTCGGCGTTGAGGACGGCATCGACCATGGTGCGGCGATGCGACAGGTCGGGCCCGATGATGGCCGTGCGGATGCGGCGGAAGTGGGCGCGCAGCACGCGCGCGATCTTGCGCACCGTGCGTTCGCTGCGCTGGTTCTGCTCTTCCGTGATGACTTGCCGCAGCGAAACCGGCTGGGAGAACTGCACGTGCGTATCGCGGCCATTGAGCAGCAGGGCCAGCAGGCGTCGGAAGCGACCGACGACCACCCAGTTTTCCGAGAACAGCACGCTGAACCAGCCCGACTGCCGTGTGGGCGCACGTCCGACGAAGATGGACACCGGCACGAGCTGTATATCCAGTTCCGGCTGTGCTTCCAGTGCCTGCACCAGTTCCGATAGCGTTTCCGTTGGCGGCCTTCTCCGCGCGCGATTCCAGAACAGGCTGTTGCGCAGGGAAGTGACGAAATAGCTGCGCTTGCGCCGCGTGCTCACCGCAGCGGGCGGCACCAGCGCGGAAGGCAGGCCCGCCTCGCGGCACGCCTGTTCGAGAATCAACGCATCGGAGAGCCCGTAGCGTTCCAGGACATAGATGACCGGCACGCCCGGCAGCAGCAAACGATTCGGATCGACCGGATCGCGCTTGATGCGGACCCAGGATTCAAGCAGACGTCCAAACAGGCGCAGTCGCCAGGGGACGCGCGCGGCTTCAGGGGTGTTACCGGTGTTCGTGATGGCTTCCATCCGAACATTGTAACCGGCGCAAAAGCAAACGCCGCCCGAAGGCGGCGTTTATTCGGTTAGGTTCCCGTTAAAGCCGGGAACCGCGACGATCAGCCGTTGCTGGCCGGCGCCGGGGCCGTTTCACCTTCGGCCGGAGCCGCCGGTGCCGCTGCGCCTTCCTTGTGCTTCTTGAGGCTGTCCATCATTTCCTTGCCGTACCAGCGATCACCCACCTTCACCAGGTCGCTCTCGGCGGTGAGCGCGGTGTCGAACACGGTGTAGGACACCTTGACCTTCGCGGTGGCGGCATCCGACGACACCGTTTCCGCCTTGATGGAATCGAGTGTCTTGTCGATCGAGAAACCGTAAAGGGCGAGCACGTCCTTCAGACCGAGGAAGCCGACGCCGATCTTCTGCATCGCCTGCTCGTAGCTGAGCGCCCGGGCTTCGTCGAGCGTCTTGAGGTTGATCTTGCGCGCGGTGTCGCACACGATCTTGATCGACTTCTTCGCCAGTTCCGGATCCGTGAACTTGGCCGACTGCACCCAGTTGCCCAGCGCATCGACGAACTGCGACGCCTGCTGCTTCTGCGCGTCGTTCAGATCCTGGTTCTGCTGGATCGAGCTCTGGATCACGCCCTTGCCCATCGCGACCATCATGGGCATCTGCTGCGCCATCTGGGCGTCCATTTCCTTGAGCTTGGGTTCGAGTTCAGCCCAGAGCTTGTCTTCGGCGTCGGACGCCGTGAGCTTGGTCATGTTCTCGGCGAACTTCGCCTTCTCTTCGTCAGAGGCCGGCGTTTCGTTCATTTCCTTGGCCCAGTCGGCCTTGACCTTGGCGTACTCTTCCGGCGGCAACGCGCTCTGGATCAGCGCATCGATGTTGCCTGCCTTGAGGTTCTTGGCCGCCGCAACGATGACGCCATCGGGCGTCGCCGGCGCAACAACCGCTGCCGTCGGCGAGGTGCCCGCCGCATCTTCCTTGCCACAGCCGATGATGGCCAGGCCGAGTGCCGCCACGAGTGCGGCACGAGCAAATTTCATGGACATGGTGAATTCCCCAGGAGGTGTAAAAAACTGCCGGGCGACTGTAGCCGAAATACTCTCGCGCATGCCAGCAAAACCGCTTGTGCCGCGTCTGGACGCGCGATGGCAACGGGCAAGAAAAAACCCGGTGCGTCGGTCAAACGCCCGGGTCAAATCCGGCAGTGCCGGAGGGGGAAGCGGTTTGTGATTGTTTTGCGCGTGTTGTTATCGGCGTTGCGCAGGCTCGTCACAGCTGGGAGCGATGCTACGACGTGAACGCACTTAACGCAATACCTGAATATATTCGACGTAAGTCGGTGTATTTGCTGGTGTAAATGACGACGAACACAACAAGGCGAGCAGACATAGAAACCGCATTACTTCGCGCCGCCCGCACCCACCCGGGATAGCAAAGTAGCGCGTCGCAGCGGATCAGCGCCGCGCGACTGCCGCGGCGATCGCGTCCTGCATTGCCAGGGCTGCCGCGCGCGGATCGGCGGACTGGCGGATCGGCCGGCCAACGACGATGTAGTCGGCGCCGGCGGCGAAGGCTTCGGCTACATCCATCGTGCGTTTCTGGTCGTCCACATTGCCCACCGGACGGATTCCCGGGCATACGGTGATCAGCGCGTGGTCGACGTCACGCCGCAGCGCGGCCACTTCCAGCCCCGAGGACACCACGCCGTCGCAGCCGGCCGCCAGCGCGGCTTTCGCCCGCGACAGCACCAGTTGTTCGGGCTCGCAGCGGAAGCCCAGGTCATCCAGGTCGTGCTGGTCGAGGCTGGTCAGGGCGGTCACCGCGAGGATGCGGATGTCCCCTTTCACTGCCGCCGCCGCACGCATCATGCCGTCGTTGCCATGGATGGTGCAGAAGGTGACCGGATAGCGCGTGAGCCCCTTCACTGCCGATGCGACCGTTGCCGGCACGTCGAAGAATTTCAGATCCACGAAGATCTTCTTGCCCCGCTCGGCGAGGTCGGCAAGCACCTGGAAGTACTCGCCGCTGGTCAGCAGCTCCATGCCGATCTTGTAGAACGTCACGGCGTCGCCGAGGCGGTCCACCCACTCCAGGGCTTCGCTGCGGGTGGGAACGTCGAGGGCGAAGATCAGACGGTCGCGCGGGTCAATGGATTTCGGTGAATAGCTCATGGCGGCGCTCTGCATCCGGGGGCGCCATCTCGGCGCGCAAGACGCCCAGTTTACCGGCTGCGGGCGGGCGCCGGAACGACACGCATTTCGTCGTTCGCAAAATCGAACAGGGTGCGGTGCGCACGCAGGGATCGCCACCCCAGCCACACCGCGGGCTTGCTCGACCAGGTGTTGGACACCCGCAGCTTGTCGCCGTAGCTGAACGATTCGCCCGCCAGATCGGCGTCACCGAGCATGAAACTGGCAACGGTCAGCATCGGCAGGGTGAAGCCGTCGTACTTCGTCCCATCCCTGGCACGCAGCGGGCCCAGACGCGGATCGCCCTCGCGGACGTTCAGCCGTTTTCCCAGCGGCTTGTTGATATGCGAGTTGTACGAGCCCGTGTCGATGGCCGCGTTGACGTTTTGCCCGTCCACGACGACGCCCACCCGCGGCAGGTCGTTCCAGCTCGCCATCACCACGTTGCGCCCGGGCCCCAGGATCGTGTCGATGCGCGTGCCCTTCGGCCACAGGCGGAACCGGCCCGCGATCCCGTCGATATCCACGGTGTAGGCACGCAGATAGTCGATGCCGACCAGGCAGCTTTCGCGCGTTTGCCCGTCCGGCATCAACAACCTGAGATCCATGACATTGAAGCGGCCACGCTGCGAGGTGGCGTCGCTCAGCCGCATGCTCGCAATGGCGGTTTTCAACGTCCGTTTCGAGCCGTTGATGAATTCGATCACGCGCGAATCCGCTTCCACGCCGGCGCGCCGCACCACCGACAACGGCAGCACCCCGAACCGCTCCGCACCCGAGTCCAGGGCGCAGGTCATGCGCACGTCGTTGTCGAACTGGACCTCGATCATGGCCAGCCCGAAATCGTGGCTGGCCAGGGGCACGTCGGCCAATGGCTCCAGGGCCAGCGCCACGGGCGCGAAGACCCCTGCAACCGCTGCCACGATCGTCGAAATGGACTTCATCGGTTCCCCGTCGTCCTCAGTTCACATCCGTGAGACATCGTGTGGCGCGCATCGGCGCGGCGCACAGGCGTCGCCTCAGTCCGCGAGCAGGCTGGCCAGGCGCGCCAGATGCGAAGCGGCGACTTCCTTCTTTGCCACCTCGTCCTGCTCGGCATCACGGCCGTCCCAGTGCAGGTCGTCCGCGGGAATTTCGGTCAGGAAACGGCTCGGTTCGTTCTTCAGCACTTCGCCAAAACGACGCGAGCGCGCGGAATAGGAAATGCACAGGCGTTCCTTTGCGCGCGTGATGCCCACGTACATCAGGCGCCGTTCCTCGTCGAGCCGGCCTTCCTCGATGCTGCCTTCGTGCGGCAGCTGGCCATCTTCCACGCCCACCAGGTACACGAAGCGGAACTCCAGGCCCTTGGAGCCGTGCAAGGTCATCAGGCGCACGGCGTTGCCGGGATCGTCGCGGTCCGAATGCGTCATCAGCGCCAGCTGCGCGGCCAGATCGCCGGCGGTGGAAGGCCCTTTCTGCATGGCACGGAACCAGCCCGCCAGCTCGGCCAGGTTATCCAGCCGTCGCTGGCGCGCGGCCTGGTCCTTGATCTCGGCGGTGAGGTGCTCGGCGTAGCGGGTGCGGCGGATCAGTTCCTCGACCAGGTCGGCCGCGCTCATGCTGCGCGAGAGCTGGGTCAGGTCACGGATCAGATCGGCGAAACTCGCCAGCGACGAGGCCGAACGCGCCGCCAGCTGCTTGAGCACGGCATCGCTTTGCGCCGCCTGTAGCAGTGAAGCATGGCGTGTCTGTGCAATCTCGCCCAGCCGCTCAAGCGTGGTGGAGCCGATGTCGCGTTTTGGAACATTGGAAATCCGCAGGAAGGCCGAGTCGTCATCCGGATTGGCGATCAGGCGCAGGTAGGCCAGGATGTCCTTCACCTCGTGGCGATCCAGAAACGCGGTGCCGCCACTGATGTGATAGGGCACGCGCGCCAGACGCAGTGCTTTTTCCAGGGCGCGCGACTGGTGGTTGCCGCGGTAGAGGATGGCGAATTCGTCCCACTTCGCCTTGGCTTTTTCGGCGATGTGGGCCAGGTCCGAGGCCACGCGCTCGGCCTCGTGCTCGGAATCCTTGCACTCCATGACGCGGATCGGCGGGCCGTCGACGTGATCACTCCACAACGTCTTCAGATGCTTGTGCGGGTTGTTGGCGATCAGCTTGTTGGCGGCGCGCAGGATGCGCTTGGCGCAGCGATAGTTCTGTTCGAGCTTGACCACCTTGAGCGAGGGGTAATCGCGCGCCAGGTCGTCGAGGTTTTCCGGGTTGGCGCCGCGCCAGGCGTAGATCGACTGGTCATCGTCGCCCACCGCGGTGAACGCGCCGCGCGGCCCGGCCAGGTTGCGCAGCAGCCGGTACTGGGCGGCGTTGGTGTCCTGGTATTCGTCGACCAGCAGGTAACGCAGGCGCTCCTGCCAGGCGTTGCGCGTCACCTCGTCCGAATCGAGCAGGGCCAGTGGCAGGCGGATAAGATCGTCAAAGTCGACCGCGTTGAAGGCGTTCAGGCGCTTCTGGTAGCCCGCGTACAGCTCGGCGGCTTCCAGCTCGCGCGGACTGCGCGCCGCCGCCGCGGCCTGCTCGGGCGTCAACCCGTTGTTCTTGGCCATCGAGACAAGGTTGCGCAGGGCGAACAGCTGGTCTGACTTGAGCGCCTTGGGCAGGAGGTCCTTGACGATGGCTTCGCCGTCGTCGGCGTCGAGGATGGAAAAGCCTCTTTTCAAGCCGAGCTTTTCGTGCTCGATCTGCAGGAATTTCAGGCCCAGCGCGTGGAAGGTGCAGACGGTCAGATCGGATGCCGCCTCGCTGGACAGCAGTTTCGACACACGCTCGCGCATTTCGCGCGCGGCCTTGTTGGTGAAGGTGATCGCCGCGATCTTCTTGGCCGACAGGTTGCGCTTGCCAACCAGGTGGGCGATTTTTTCCGTGATGACGCGGGTTTTGCCCGAGCCCGCGCCGGCAAGGACGAGAAGAGGGCCGTCGCAGTAGTCGACCGCGGCGCGTTGAGCAGGATTGAGCATACGGGGACCGTCACTACAAGGGCTCGCCCGGGAGCGGAGGGCCGCCACGACCGGAAATGCGAGCTTGGACCAGAAAGACGGTAATGTACCGGGTTGCGCCCCCCGACCCCAGTCCTTGACCCCAGCCCCGAAGCCCGATCCGCGTCCGATGGCCAAGCTCTATTTCTATTATTCGGCGATGAACGCCGGCAAGACCACGACCCTGCTGCAAAGCGCGCACAACTACCACGAGCGCGGGATGCGGACCCTGATCTTCACACCGCGCCTGGATGACCGCTTCGGCGTGGGCGTGGTGGCCTCGCGCATCGGGCTGAAGGCCTACGGCCGCATCTTCGAGCGGGACGACGACCTGCTTGCGCTGTGCCGCGACGACATCGCCCGCAACGGGCCGCTGCACTGCGTGCTGGTCGATGAATCCCAGTTCCTGTCCAAGGCCCAGGTCTGGCAGCTGACGGAGATCGTCGACGCCCTGAACGTGCCGGTGCTGGCCTACGGCCTGCGCACCGACTTCCGCGGCGAGCTGTTCGAGGGCAGCCAGTACCTGCTGGCGTGGGCCGATTCGTTCACCGAGATCAAGACCATCTGCCACACCGGCCGCAAGGCCACGATGGTCGTGCGCGTCGACGAACACGGGCGCGCCGTGACGCAGGGCCCACAGGTGGAAATCGGCGGAAACGACCGGTATGTCTCGGTCAGCCGCGTCGAGTTCAAGAAGATCATCAGCGGCGAAGGGCGGATCGAACTGCAGCAACCCCAGCTGCCGCTGGCGCCGGAATCGCCCTGACCGTTTGCCGCTAGCGCTGGCAGCGCGCGCAATAGAAGGTGCTGCGCTGTCCCAGCGTCACCGAGCGGACCGCCCCGCCGCAGAGCCGGCAGGGCTCACCGGCACGCCCGTAGACAAACAGTTCCTGCTCGAAATAGCCCGGCTGGCCGTCCGGGCTGATGAAATCGCGCAGCGTGGTTCCGCCGCGCTCGATCGCATAGGCCAGGATGCGGCGCACTTCCGCGGCCAGCCGGTCATAGCGTTCGGCCGACACCTTGCCCGCCGCCCGGGCCGGGTGGATGCCGGCGGCATAGAGCGCCTCGGCCGCGTAGATGTTCCCCACGCCCACCACGACACGCTGGTCCATCAGGAACAGCTTGACCGCCGCCTTGCGTGCGCGCGAAAGATTCCACAAATAGCGTCCGCTGAAGTCATCGCCCAGCGGCTCCGGCCCCAGATCCTGCAGCAACGGATGCAGCGTACCCGGTGCCTGCCAGAGCTGGCAGCCGAAGCGACGCGGATCGTTGAAACGCAGCACGTGTCCGTTGTCCAGGCACCAGTCCACATGGTCGTGCAACTCGGGCTTCACGGCGGCGGGCAGCACGCGCAGCGAGCCGGACATGCCCAGGTGCAGCAGCGGGCTTCCCGCCGCCGTGTGCACCAGCAGGTACTTGGCGCGGCGCTCAATCGCGTTGACCACCTGGCCAGGCAGGACAGTCTGCAGCTCTTCCGCGACCGGCCAGCGCAGCTTCGCCCGCCGTACCACCACGTCGGTGACGCGACGCCCCACCAGGTGCGGGTAGAGGCCTCGGCGCGTGGTTTCGACTTCGGGCAGCTCGGGCATCAGCGTGTCGCCGGCAGCAGCTGCTGCACCTGGGCTTCGTCCAGCCAGTAGGCCAGGGGCGGCTGCTCGCGCAGGGCGACGTAACGCCCCTCGCGGGGCAGCACGCGCAGGCGCACCTGCTCGTCGGCGTCGCTTGCAACAAGTTCCACCAATATCGTTTTATCCGAAGCGGAAATCTGTACTGGCGTCTGCACCTGGCTGGCCGTCACCGTTTGCCAGGCCGGGACGAGCTCGGGATGCGGGTTGCCCTCCACGAGAACACTGTGCACCGTCAGCGGCGCCGCCGGATGGCGGTCGATCTCCGATTCGGGCGGCGCCAGCACCCAGGCGCTGAAACGGTCGGCGACCAGGGCGACGTCGCCGCCGATCCGGACGTAACGATCGCCGTTGATCGCATCGGTACCGCCCAGGGAAAGCGCTTCGTGCCCGATCGTCACGATGGCCAGGGCAGGGCGCAGTCCGATTTTCGACAAGTCGTACTGGGACGCGGGCCGGCGCGATCGCGACGGCGCCACGGCCAGGGCAAGCAGACGCCGCACGGCCTCGGGCTCAGCCGGCATGGCATAGGGCTCGCGCATCTGCCAGCGTCCTTCCTCGCGCGCGAAACGGCGCGAACGGCACTGGCTGGGGCAGTCGATCGCCAGTATGTCGATGTCAGCCGCCATTGTCGTCAGCGGCGTGTACGCCGCCTGCCGTTCACCGATCACCACCCACCACGAGCCCGCGGCCAGCGCCGTGACCAGCGACAGCAGGAACAGGTTCTTGCGCGTTTCGCGCTTCATCAGCGGCGACGCCGGCGCCACCACAACAGCCCGCCCGTCGCCGCAAGGAGCGACGGCAGGACGACCAGGAAGCCGCCACCCAGGAGCCCGAGACCGGCCTGCGACAGTACCAGTTCACGATCCGGCGCCGCGCGATCGGGAACCTCGATCAGGTCGTCATCGGCCAGGAGCCAGTTGAAGATGCGCACGCCGAGCTCGCGGTTTCCCCCGTTGCCGAGAAAGCTGTTGGACAGGAAATCCCCGTCTCCGATGACCGCCGTGCGCTGCTCGCGCCGGTCTGGACGCGGCGAGAGCCGGCTCAGGGCGAAGGCCAGGTCCAGCGGCCCGCGCATTTCCTGGCCGTCGGCGTCGTAGCGGATGGTCGACTCGGCGGTCCTGGAAATCACGCCCGTTTCGGTCCAGCTCTGTGCGCTGGAACGGAGCAGGGGCTTGATGTCCCAGCGCGCGCCAGTCAGTTGCGCCAGCGCCACCGACTGGGGAAACAGCGTGGTGAGGTTCAATCCCTGTGTCACCGGGTGCGCCGGATAGGCCGTAACGGCGACAAAACTCGGATCACCCAGCCCCAGCCGCGCTCCACTGCCATCGACCAGGGTGCCGTCGAGCACCCGGACCGACAACGCCGTGGCCAGCGGATCCAGCCCGACGGCTTCGCCGGGCTCTGACAGCCACAGCAGCGCGCCGCCACGCTCGACCCAGTCCACCAGCTCCGCCACGACCGCATCGGCGAGCGGCACCCGGGGATTGGCAATGACGACGAGGTCGGTGTTGTCGGGAATGCGCGCATTCGGTCCCAGCACCAGGGGCACCGCGCGGATGCCCTGGTCGAGCAGGACGCGGGCAAACTGGCCCAGATCCGCATTCGCCGCACCGTCGGGCTTGCGTTCGCCATTACCGGAGAGAAAGGCGACCATGCGCTCGCGACTGCGCGACAGACGCAGCAGCGCGTTGGACAGCTCGCGCTCGTTCAGCACCTTGAGCCGCTCGCTACGCCCCTTGTAGCGGACCTCCAGTTCGCCGTCGACCTGCACGCCGCGCTCGCGCATGGCCGCCGGATCCACGGTGGGATCGACGAAGGCCAGCGAGATGTCAGGCTTTGCCACGCGATAGCGCGCAATGAAATCGCCGATCGCACCGCGCAGCGCGCCGACTTCGCTGGCGTAGGAAACCACTTCCACCGGCGCGTCGAGCGTACGCAGCAGGGCCGTCGTCTGCGGCCCGAGCGATGCCCGCGCACCGGCGGTCCAGTCCTGGCGGAAGCTCAGCCGCGTGCTGAGGAATCCCAGCAGAAGGGCGGCGGCGATGATCAGCGCGGCGCGCAGCCAGCGGTGCGGTCGAAATGGCATCAGTCGGCGCTCCGCAAGCTGCCGACGCGGCCCGCCGCCAGCGCCAGGCAGGCCGCCGCGCCGATGGCGAAGTAGGCCAGGTCCACCGCCGATACGAGCCCCCGCATAAGGGGATCGAGGTGACTGGGCAGTGCAATCCAGTTGATCAGGCCATGGTTGAGACCATTGAGCCGCGCGCCGGCATCCACCAGGTTCAGTCCGAGATTGGCCGCGACGCCAAGGGCCGCCGCCAACGGCGGCTGCCGGGTGAGCGTCGACAGATAGATGCCCACCGCCGACAGCAGGGCGGCCTGCGCCATCAGCCCGAGGACAGCAGCGGCGACGCGGCCCAGGTCCACCGGCGTGGCAGTCAGGAGGCTCAGCGGCATCAGCGTCGCGAGGGCAATGAGCGCCAGATTCCAGCCCATCACGCCCAGCCACTTGCCCAGCACGATGGCGCCGTCGTCGACACCGGAGGAAAGCAGGAGCGCCAGCGAGTGGTCGCGCCGTTCGCCGGCGACCGCACGCATGGTCAGGAGCGGCACCAGGAACAGTTGCAGGTTGCCGACCATGCGCAGCAGCGGCACGGCGACGAGATCGGTGACGCCCGGCGCGTCCGGCGTGGCAGCCAGGCGCGACTGTCCGCCGAGGAAGGCGTCGACCTGCAGCAGGAACAGGTAGGCCAGCAGCGCCACGGTGGCCGCCAGCAGGCCCCAGGTCCAGGACTGCACCAGCAGCCGCCGCCATTCGTGACGGGCCAGAATCAGCGTCGTCATACACCCACCCCGGCGACAGGTTCGAGGTCGGTGGCGATGCGCAGGAATTGCTGTTCGAGCTGCTCGGTCCGCTCGGCAGATGTCGCCGCCTGGTGACGCAGCTGGCCCCGGTGCAGGATCGCGATACGGTCGCAGCACACCTGGGCCTCGGCCAGGAGATGGGTCGACAGGATCACGGCGTGGTCAGGACGAAGGCTTGCAACCAGCTCGCGCATGCGGACGCTTTGCACCGGATCCAGACCGGAGGCCGGCTCGTCCAGGATCACCAGCGGCGGACGATGGATCAGTGCCTGGGCAATTCCGACCCGCTGCTGAAACCCCTTGGACAACTGGCCAATCAGGCGCCGGCGCACTTCCGCCAGGTCGCAACGCGCGATGGCCTGGTCCAGCGCCGCACCGACGGCCGCGCCCTTCAGCCCACGCAGCCGCGCACAGAACCGAAGGAACTCCTCCACCGTCAGCTCCCGGTGCAAGGGCGCCTGTTCGGGCAGGTAACCGATGCCACGGCGGGCCAGTTCCGGCGTTTCGTACAGGTCGGCGCCATCGATCAGGACCTGGCCACGGTCCGGCGCCAGCACGCCGGCGATCATGCGCAACGTGGTGGATTTGCCGGCGCCGTTGATGCCCAGCAGTCCCAGCACCTCGCCGCGCCGCAGGGACAGGCTCAGATCGCGCACGATCTCGCGTCCGGCGAGCGAGCGCGACAC
This sequence comes from Tahibacter amnicola, assembly GCF_025398735.1. Taxonomy (NCBI): domain Bacteria; kingdom Pseudomonadati; phylum Pseudomonadota; class Gammaproteobacteria; order Lysobacterales; family Rhodanobacteraceae; genus Tahibacter; species Tahibacter amnicola. Next base: position 657,882 of record NZ_CP104694.1, on the reverse strand, counting down.
GGCGTTGACGGCCAGGATGGGAACAGGAATGGGATCGGTCACAGGGACGCCGCGTGTTGCCGGGGCAGGATTGTTCCCGATGCGGCCGCAAACCGACAAGCGCCGTCGCCCTGGACCGCGACGCGTGACGTATTTCCGCCGATCCGGACCCATCCAGGACCGTACGGACATTCGGCGTCACGCCGGCGCGCGCTGACACGAAAACCTGCGAAGCGCTTGATTAGACTCAACTTGAACAACGCGGAATCGTGTAGTGTCGGGGATTGGCGGCGGATGGCACTTGCTTTGCTTCTGTTTGATCCCCACGTCCGCCGACTGCGGTATAGTCAAGCCCTCGCCTCCTAGGTGGTTTACTCCAATGTTTGACGCTGTTGCCGATTTCCTGACCGGCGGCCTGATGCACGCGCACTGGCCAACACTGCTCGTCTATTTCCTCGTCGTGACCCAGCTGACCATCTTCTCGGTCACGCTGTATCTGCACCGCAGCCAGTCGCATCGCGGCGTGGATTTCCACCCGGTACTGGCGCACTTCTTCCGTTTCTGGGCCTGGCTGTCGACCGCGATGGTCACCAAGGAATGGGTGGCGATTCACCGCAAGCACCACGCCAAGTGCGAAACCGAGGAAGATCCGCACAGCCCGCAGTTCTTCGGTATCCGCAAGGTGCTGCTCGACGGCGTCGACCTGTACCGCAAGGCGCGCCGCGATACGGAAACCATGGAAAAGTACGGCAAGGGCACGCCGGACGACTGGCTGGAGCACAAGGTCTACGCCGCCTGCCCGGAAGCCGGCCCGACCCTGATGCTGCTGATCAACTTCGCGCTGTTCGGCCTGTACGGCGTCTTCATCTGGGCACTGCAGATGATCTGGATTCCCTTCATGGCCGCCGGCGTGGTCAACGGCCTGGGCCACTGGTGGGGCTACCGCAATTTTGAAAGCCACGATACCTCGACCAACCTCAGCCCCTGGGGCCTGATCATCGGTGGCGAAGAACTGCACAATAATCACCACGCGTTCCCGAGCTCGGCCAAGTTCGCCCTGCGCCGCTTCGAGTTCGACATCGGCTGGGCCGCGATCAAGCTGTTCGAGAAGCTGGGCATGGCCAAGGTGCTGCGCGTGGCGCCGTCGCTCGACGTGCTGCCCAATGTGCACCTGCCCGACACCGAGACGCTCAAGGCCCTGCTGACGCACAAGTTCCAGGTGATGACCGACTACTTCAGCGGCGTCATCGCCCCCACCCTGCACGAGGAAGCCAAGCAGGCCGGCAACAGTCTCAAGGACCTTCCCAACCGCCTGCGCAAGGCCCTTTCGAGCGGCGGTCGCTGGCTTGATCACGATGCCCGCGAGCGCCTTGGGCAATGGGTCAACCAGCGTCCCACCATGGCTGCCGTCATGGAATACCGCCAGCGTCTGCATGAACTCATGGAGCAGCGTGGCGGCGACGCCGTGATGCTCGAAGGCCTGAAGCAGTGGTGCCGTGAAGCGGAAGAGAGTGGTATTCGCGCGCTGCAGGAATTCTCGGCGCGCCTGAAGGGCTACCGGCTGGTCAACGCGACCTGATCGCCTCTCACCAAGGCATTCGGCGACGCCCGCCCTGTGCGGGCGTCGTTGTTTTCGGCAATCCGACTTGCACGAATGTGACCCCGTCGATCGTGCCGCGCGCCGCATTCCGTATGCTCAGACTGTCACCGCACCGGCGGCGTGGATGCGCCGATGCAACCTGAGCAGAGGGAGCAGCGCCATGGGTGTCGCCTACTACATCGTGCTGGACACCGACGCGCCGGGCTTTGATGCATCCGTCGACGGCAAGACCGTAGGCAAGGGCCAGCCCCTGCTCGACACCCTGGCGCGCACGCAGGGCCTGCCCGATTTGATGCAGTTCCTCTGCGTCGATGATGATGATGAGTCAGCGGACCTGGCAGAGGGCCTGGACCTGCCCGACGACAGCCAATGGCACGACAGCGCTGAAGGCCAGCAGTACTTCGCCCGCCTCGCCATTGCACTGCGCCAGCAGGCAGACGCCGGGCGGCACGCCGACCTCATCGCGGAGCTGGACGACTTCGCCGTCGTGCTGCAGAAGGCGCAGTCCATCGGTGCGCGGTGGCGGTTGGGGATGGATATCTGATGGGGGTTTTGCGGGCGGCCGACCTGCCTCGCTTTGGCTTTGTAGGTTGGTCCTGAGCGAAGCGAAGCCCAGCATTGCCGGGCGCTTTGGTGTGGCTAGGCGCAGGTACACGGCGCGCGATCCGTGCAACGAAGTGCGGCCACGCAGGACACCGCCTGGGCAGTCATGACGCGCCAGCCTACGAATACAGCGCTTTCGATTTTGTAGCCCGGGTAAGCACAGCGCACCCGGGGTGAACGATGTATTGCCGCCCGATCATCGTTGCCCGCACGACGTGGCGCATTTCCGACGTCGACGCACGTTCGCCCCGGGTGAACCCTGCGGGTTAACCCGGGCTACGAAACGCGTAGCCCGGACCGTTTTCGCAGTTGCTGTTGCTTCTGCGCTACCCCAGAGACGACTCGCGAAGTCGGCTGCCTGCAAGGCAGACGAAACGCTGCTGTTCTTGAAGCCCGAACACACCAAAGTGCCCGGCAATGCTGGGCTTCGCTTCGCTCAGCACCAACCTGCGAAAGACGGCATTTCGCCACAACAGCCGCGCCCGCCAGAAGCACCTGGCCAGCCACTCGCCCGATTGCAAATCCGTCCCTCATCCGCTGCAATCCACCGGCGCCTTCCGGCGCGCACAACCAGGAGCGAGCTCATGAGATCCACCCGCCTTTTCTGCATCGGTGTGCTGTTATCGACCGTCGCGTGCGGACCGGCCATGGCCGATTCGTCCGACTCGAAGGTCATCATCAAGAACCTTTCGCACTTCGCCGTGCACGAGCTGTATTTCTCGCCGACGGAGCAACGCGAATGGGGTCCGGATCAGCTCGGCAGTCACACCATCGGCAACGGCGAGACGTTCACGCTCAACGGCGTTCCCTGTGATTCCTACGACGTGCGCGTCGTGGACGAGGACGGCGACGAGTGCATTATCGAAGACGTGGCTTTGTGTGCCGACAAGGACAAGTGGGTCATCAACGACAACGACCTGCTCGGCTGCCAGGCAGCCACCCAGGGCGATTGACCGGGCGCCCAAGAACAGCGGTTGGTGCTGTGTTGCCGCAGCACGCCGAGCTCGCCTGAACTCTGCGCCCTGGTCGCAGGCAACAAAAAACCCGCCGGAAGGCGGGTTTTTTGTCATGCCGGGAAAACCGATCAATTACTTGATCTTGGCTTCCTTGTAGGCCACGTGCTTGCGGATGACGGGATCGTACTTCTTGATCTCCATCTTGTCCGGCGTGGTCTTCTTGTTCTTGTCGGTCGTGTAGAAGTGGCCGGTGCCGGCCGTGGACACGAGGCGGATCTTGTCGCGCTTGGATGCCATGATTCAGTGCTCCTCAGATCTTCTCGCCACGAGCGCGCAGCTCAGCGACGACGACCTCGATGCCCTTCTTGTCGATGGTACGCAGGGCGTTGTTGGAAAGACGCAGCTTGATCCAGCGGTTCTCGCTCGGCACCCAGAAGCGGCGCTCGTGCAGGTTCGGGAGCCAGCGGCGACGGGTCTTGTTGTTGGCGTGCGAGACGTTGTTGCCGCTCATCGCACCCTTGCCGGTAACTTGGCATTTACGGGCCATACGTACCTCGGAATAGTCGTGTTGCCGCCCTTGGCCAGGGCGGTATCGGCCAGCGGCATCGGCGATGCCACACGGTGCTGGAGATCGCTAGCGTCAGGTGTACTGCGGGGGAAACCGTAACCGTGTGGCGGAGTCCCTGGCCCTGTCCTTCTGGGCGACGCGGAGCGAGCCGCGCTTTATAGCAGGACAGGGGGCTTCCAGGCAAGTCGGCCGGCTATGCAGCCCGGTCGGGGCGGCTGGCCGCCCCGCCGTTCAGGCGACGAAATCGTCCGGGTATTCGGGCTTCTGCTCGCGCGCCAGCAGCAGGCGCAGCCCCTCGGCCGGCGTGATCTCTTCGTGCAGGACGCGCTGCACGTGCCGCGCGATGGGCAGCTCGACGGCATGGCGCGTCGCCAGGCGCATGACCTCGTCGACGGTCTGGATGCTTTCCACGACCTGGCCGATTTCGGCGACCGCCTGCTTGAGTCCGACGCCCTTCCCCAGCGCCAGGCCCAGACGCCGGTTGCGTGAAAGGTCGCCGGTGCAGGTAAGGACCAGGTCGCCCAGGCCGGCCAGCCCCATCAGGGTTTCCGCCTTGGCGCCAATGGCAACGCCCAGCCGCAGCATCTCGTTGAGACCACGGGTGATCAGGCCCGCGCGGGCATTGAGGCCCAGGCGCATGCCGTCGGCGACGCCGGTGGCCACGGCCAGTACATTCTTCATCGCCCCGCCCAGCTCGGCACCGAGGATGTCGGAACCGGTATAGGCGCGGAAACTCGGTCCGTGCAGCAGCTCCGCCACGCGCTGGGCGAACTCGGCGTGGTCCGAATGCACGGTAACGGCGGTAGGCAGCCCTTCGACGACTTCGCGGGCAAATGACGGGCCCGTGACGACCGCACCCGGCACGCCTGGAAGGCGCTCTTCGACCAATTCATGCAGAAACCGGCCGGTACCCGGTTCGAAACCCTTGGTTGCCCAGGCCACACCTTCCAGCCGGTGCGGAAGGCCGGCGATCTTCTCGATCAGCTCACCAAACGCGTGGCTGGGCGTAACGACCAGAAGCCAGTCCGCATCGCGCACGCTGGCGGCGAGGTCCGAGCTGAAGGAAAGCGCGTCCGGAAGGGGGCTGTCGGGCAAATAGCGGGCATTGCGGCGGGTCGCGGTCATCGCCTGCATCGCCGCGGCATCGCGCCCCCACAAGGTGGTGAGCGCGCCATGCCGCGCGAGCAGAGCCGCAAGCGCAGTACCCCAGGAGCCGGCGCCGATGACGGCGACGCGGGTTTGCGCTGTCATTGCGGAGCGATCAGGCGTTGAGCGCCGGCGCTTCTTCGCCTTCCGCGCGACGGCGGGCGGCTTCGGCGTACAGGGCGTCGAAATTGATCGGCTGCAGGAAGAACGGCGGGAATCCACCGCCCTGGACCATGTCGGACACGGCCTGTCGGGCGTAGGGGAACAGCACATTCGGGCAGTAGCTGCCGAGCACCGCATCGCGGCTCTGCTCGTCGAAACCGGCGACGCCGAAGATGCCGGCCTGCTTCACTTCGGCCAGGTAGGCCGTCTTTTCGCCGATCTTGCAGGTCACGGTGACGGTGAGGACGAGCTCGTAGACGTCCTGCGCCAGCGCGGCGGCCTGGTGGCCGAGCGAAAGCTGGATCTGCGGCTGGCCCTGGTCCTGGAAGATGTGCGGGGCGCCCGGCGCCTCGAAGGACGAATCCTTGATGTAGATCTTCTGGACGGACAGCTGGGCCTGCGCGGACGCCTGGCCGTTGGCCTGGTTATCAGACATGGAATTGCTCCGGATACGAAGGAAAGATCGAGAGAACGGGGAGTATCACATAACTGACGCGCCCACGGCAGCGGCGGACGATGGCCCGCGCCGCCGTGGCCGCCCCGTCACTTTTTCCTGGCCTTTTCCAGCGTGGTCGTCACCGAAGCCGTCGTGATCGGGTGGTAGCCCGGCTTCGCCTTGGCGAACACCGCGGTGGCAAAGGCGTGGCCATCGGGCGTCGCGGCCAGCGCCTCCCAGGTCGGCAGGATGAGCTTGCGCCGGCCGATCCCGATCAGGAATTTCTCGATCGCGGGCCGCGCCGCGACGTAACCGCTGCGGACGGTCAGCGGGTACCAGCGCTGGGCGATCTCGCCATTGGCGGTGCCGGTGAAATGGAAGGCCTCATCCAGTTCGGTCAGCTGGCGCGTGTCGAGCTTTTCCGGCAACGCTTCGACGAAGCGGACCCATTCCTGGGTGCTCCAGCCGGTGCTCTTGATCGCCTTGGCGGCCACCTTGCCGGCCAGCCAGTCGGCGCGGGCGGCATCGATGGCCTCGAACCGCTTGGACGTCGCCGCCGTGGCGAAGTCCGGAATGCCCGGCTTCTTCAGCCAGGCGTCGAGTTCGGCCTCGGTGACCTTGCCCGGGAATTTCGTCACCAGCTTCTCGCGCAGGTAGGCCAGGAACTGCTCGCTGTCGATGCTCTGGAAGGCGAAATGCTCGAAATAGCTGCGTACGAACGGATCGAAATGCTCGCGGCCGAAGCGCTGCTCGAGGAAGGTCAGGAACCACTGGCCCTTGATGTAGGGCACGTCACTGAGCACCGCATCCGGATCGCGTCCGTCCTGCGGCGCCAGCATCAGCAGCTGGTCGGCCGGCTCGAGTGTCGCCAGCTCCTGGCGCAGCCCGAACTGGCTGATGACGTCTTCCATGTCGGCCAGCTCGCGGCCATAGACGGACTCGACAATGCGCGATTCGACGTAGCTGGTGAATCCTTCGTTGAGCCAGATGTCCTTCCAGGTGGAATTGGTCACCAGGTTGCCGGACCACGAATGCGCCAGCTCATGCGCGACCAGCGAGACCAGGCTCTTGTCGCCAACCACCACCGTCGGGGTGGCGAAGGTCATGCGTGGGTTCTCCATGCCACCGAAGGGAAAGCTCGGCGGCAGCACGAGGATGTCGTAGCGACCCCACGGATAGGCGCCGTAGAGTTTCTCGGTCGCGACGATCATTTTCTCGGTGTCTTCAAACTCCTTGGCAGCTTTTTCCACCATCGACGGCTCGGCGTACACCGCGGTGCGCGGGCCGGTCGATTTCACCGCCAGATCGCCGACCGACAGCGCCATCAGATACGAAGGAATGGCCTTGTCCATCGTGAAATGGAACTTGCCGTCCAGGGCGTGCGCCGGATCATTGTCGGCGCTCATCACGGCACGCAGCGCCTTGGGCACCTTCACATCGGCGGTGTAGGTGAAGCGCACGCCAGGGGTGTCCTGCAGCGGCACCCACGAGCGCGCGTGAATGGCCTGCGACTGCGAGAACAGGAACGGCTTCTTCTTGCCGGCGGTCTGCTCCGGCGTGAGCCACTGCAGACCCGAGGCTTCCGGCGAGGTGGCATAGGTGATGCGCACCGACGGCACCTGTTCCTTCAGGGCGATCGTGAGCGCCGAGCCGTACAGCGCATCGCGCGGCGCGAGCGTGAAGGTCGCCGGAATCGCCTTGCCGGACGCATCCAGCGCCTCGACCTTCGCGATGGTGAGGTCGCGCGTGTCGAGCCTGAGTTCCAGCGCCTTCTTGTCGCGCCAGTCCAGGCTGAGCTCGGCAGTGCCGCTGAGCTGGCGCTTGTCGAAGGCGACATCCAGGTCCAGCTTGAGTGCGCGGATGCGGACCTTGTCCGTCTGCGCATAGGACTGGGGATCATTGGCAGCGTAGGCGGGGACCGCGCAGAGGGTCATGACCGCGGCGAAAAGCGTTGACGTGGACGACATGGGCTTTCTGGCTGGCTGAAAGTCCCGAGTATGCCACCGGCCGCCCTGCGCGGCGTAGGCCGTTCGGCCTGCGGCCGTGCCGCGCCCGCTACCGTCGACACGGTGACCGGGCGCACTCTGCCCCGCCACGACGACCGGCCACGAATGTCGGCCCTGATGACAGTTCGGCCGCTCCGGCGCTCCGGAATTTTCGCTATAGTGGAGGAGTGCAGATCGCGGAGTGTGGATGAATTTCCAGCTCGACCAGCTGCAGCAACTTTCCACTGCCCACACGCAAGCCGAACTGGCCCGGGCGGTGACACGCCTGGCGCGCGCCCACGGCGTGGATCACTGGTGTTACGCACTGGATCTTCCGCTCATCGATCAACGCCGGCCGCAGTTCCTGATGGGCGGTTTTCCACAGGAATGGGTTGAGCGCTATTTCGCCCAGGATTACCTCCGTATCGACCCGGTGGTGGCGCATTGCCATGCCCATGCGACGCCCATCGTGTGGCCGACGCGGCGTCACCTGCGTCGCGGCGAGAAGAGCCTGAGCCTTGCGGCACGACGGCTGTTCCGCGAGGCGGCGGAACACGGACTCAAGAGCGGCATCAGCATCCCGATCCACGGACTGGGCTGTACCTGGGGCATGGTGTCATTTGCCTCGTCCGATCCGCGCCAGGCCGATGAACTGGCCGACCGGGCAGCGGACCTGCACCTGTTCGCCCACTACATCCACGAGGCCGGCCATCGCTACTCCCACGCGACGGCGCTGCCACCGCCCCCGCACTTGACCACGCGCGAGCTCGAATGCCTGCACTGGGCCGCCGAAGGCAAGACCAGCTGGGAAATCGGTCGCGTGCTCGGCGTCAGCGAGCGCACCGTGGTGTTCCACCTGCAGAACGCGGCGCAGAAGTTCGGCGTGAACGGCCGCCAGCCGGCGGTGGCCCGCGCCATCGCGCTGGGCATGATCGAACCGTAGCGCGCTACCGCATCGATAGCGTCTCTATACCCGGTAGCCGCGGTGAATGGCGACGATGCCGCCGCTGAGATTGCGCACCTCGACCTTGACCAAGCCCGCCTGCTCCATCATGCCGGCCAGCGTTTCCTGGTCCGGATGCTTGCGGATCGATTCGGCCAGGTAACGGTAGCTGTCGGCGTCCTGCGCGAACAGCTGGCCCAGGCGCGGCAGCACCTGGAAGGAATGGAGGTCGTACAGGGGCTTGAGCCATTCCAGCTTTACGGCGGAAAACTCGAGAATCAGGGCCTTGCCGCCGATCTTCAGCACGCGGTGCATTTCCTCGAGCGCGCGTTGCTTGTCGGTGACATTGCGCAGGCCGAAGGCAATGGTCACGGCGTCGAACGTACGGTCCGGAAACGGCAAGGCCTCGGCGTTCATCTGCGCGTAGCGCAATCCCTGCACGAGACCACGGTCGGTCAGCCGGTCGCGGCCCACGCGCAGCATCGACGCATTGATATCGCCCAGCACCACCTCACCCGTCGCGCCGACCTTGGGCAGCATCAGCGCCGCAATGTCGCCGGTGCCGCCGGCCAGGTCCAGTACGCGATCACCGGCGCGAATGCCGGCGATCCCGACGAAATGCCGTTTCCAGAGGCGGTGGATGCCAAAGGACATCAGGTCATTCATCAGGTCGTACTTGGCGGCAACGGAGGAGAACACCTCGCCGACGAGTTTCTGCTTCTGCGCGACCGGGACGTCGCGGTATCCGAAATGGGTGGTGGACTGGTCGCTCATGCCGCGCATGGTACACGCCGCGATCCGGCCTCAGCCAATGCGACTTCGTCGCACCCGGGCCCGGCCGCCGGGCGGAACCGTGATCCGGCGTACCGTCGCGGGACATCCACGCCTGCCGCGGCTAGACTTCGCGCGCTCGCAACATCCCAGGCAGGTCATCGTGGAATCGCCAGCTACTGCTCCGACCCTGCGCCGCGCGGCGCTGGCCTTCATCTTCGTGACCGTCACGCTCGATATCGTGGCCTTCGGCATCATCATTCCGGTGCTGCCGATGCTCATCAAGCAGATGGCCGGCGGTGAGTCGACCGCGGCGGCCCACTGGGTCGGAATCATCAGCACCATCTTTGCCATCGTCCAGCTCGTCTGCACGCCCATCCAGGGTGCGCTGTCGGACCGCTACGGCCGGCGCAAGGTGATCCTGCTGTCCAACCTGGGCCTGGGCCTGGATTTCTTCCTGATGGCGGTGGTCAATTCGCTGCCGATGCTGGTGGTCGCCCGCATCATTTCCGGCATGACATCGGCCAGTTTCAGCACCGCCAACGCCTACATCGCCGACATCACGCCGCCGGAAAAGCGCGCGGCCACCTACGGCAAGCTCGGCGCGTCCTTCGGCATCGGCTTCGTACTAGGCCCTGCCATGGGCGGGTTCCTCGGTGAAATCGACCTGCGCCTGCCGTTCTGGGTCGCCGGCGGGCTGGCACTGGCCAATTTTGCCTACGGCTATTTCATCTTGCCCGAATCGCTGCCGCCGGAACGCCGGACCCGGCACCTGGACATCAGGAACGCCAATCCGCTGGGCTCGCTGATGCTGCTTCGACGCTACCCGCAGGTGTTCAGCCTGGCGACGGTGATGTTCCTGTCCCAGCTGGCGCATTACGTGCTCAACACTACCTTCGTGCTGTACGTGGACTATCGCTACGGCTGGGGCCCGCAAGCGGTGGGGTTCACGCTGGGCCTGGTCGGCATCTGCAACGGCATCGTGCAGGCCATCCTCGTCGGCAAGATCGTGCAGCGCTTTGGCGAGCGGCGGGCACTGCTGGCGGGGCTGCTCTTCGGCGTCGTCGGATTCGCCTGGCAGGGGCTGGCCGCCACTGGCTGGATCGCCCTGTTCGCCATCCCGTTCCTGGCGCTGTGGGGATTCGTCAACCCGGCGACGCAGGCCCTGGTCACCCGGCAGGTCGATCCGCACGAGCAGGGGCGATTGCAGGGGGCGCTGGCCAGCCTGGTCAGCCTCGCCGGCGTGATCGGCCCGGAGCTGTATACCCAGACCTTCGCCTGGGGCATCGGAAAGGATAATTCCTGGCACCTGCCTGGCGCGGCGTTCCTGCTGGCGGCCCTGCTGCTGGGCATCGGCGCCGTGATTGCCCATCGTGCGACGCGCACCGGCACTGTCGCGTCAGCAGCAAGCCATCAGGCCTGAAGCGAACCGCATGCGAATGATCCGACGCACCGCTGCTGCATTTCTCATCCTGCCCACCGGCATGGCCCTGGCGCAGTACGCCTCGTCGACGCAGGACTATCTGTCCGAGATGGATACCGACCGCGACCGGCGGGTGAGCCTGGTCGAGTACCAGGATCACCTGAGCCAGATCTTCCGCGCGATGGACCGCAACAACAATGGCGTGGTCGACCTGTCCGAGCTCGATCCGGCGACTGTCGGCCCCAACACGCGACCGATCTCGCTCGCCCGTCACCGGCAGCGCCTGGCGGACGTGTTCCGCCGCCAGGACGTCGACCACAACGGCTATCTCGATACGCGCGAGTTGGGCGCCCCGCCGCGCTGAGTGTCTGCATCCGTCCCGGCTGACGCGCTCCGGGGCGCGTCGGCGCCGGTCGCCACTACGCGGATCTCGCTCATGCTCCACGGACGCGTCAGGGCCTCGGGGTAAGGGTCCCAGGCCACGCCCTGCTGGCGCAGCCAATAACGCCGCACTGCACGGCGCGCCCGCCAGAGCGTGCCCGCGTAGTGCGCCCGGCGCGCATCGCTGCTGCCGGTCTGGGGTTCACAGGCCTTGGCCAGCCATGCCCGTGCGATCTGCGCCTCTTCGCCTTCCCACTGGCGCAGGGACATCTTGAGCAGGCGGTCGGCGCGCCGCAGCTCGTCGCGCGCGGCGGCAAAATAGTCAAATGCGCACAATTGCACGGCGTCTTCAATGCAATCGAGCAATTCCAGCCAGGGGTCGGTATAGGCGATCCGTTGATGCATGACGGTGTCCTCCGCAGGGGCTGCCACTGTCGCCGGCGGGTGTCTCGCCCTTTGCGACACAGAATCGGTCGGATAGCGGGTTACCGCCGCGCCCGCCAGCGACGGGCGGTCGACTTCCGGCACATCCAACCGGCGCGCCAATCTGCCAAGGTGGACGTGCATGACCGCAACAAGGAATTACCGTGCTCACGTTCCTCGTCTGGCTGCTGCTGCTCATCGTCTGCTGGCCGCTGGCGCTGCTCGCGCTGGTGCTCTATCCGGTCGTGTGGCTGTTGTTGCTGCCCTTCCGCCTGGTCGGCGTGGCTTTCACGGGCGTGTTCGAACTGCTGCGCGCAATCGTGATGCTGCCCGCACGCGTGCTGGGCGGCCGGCCCGCCTGAATCGCCGCGGCACGGTGTCGCCCGATGGCATGGCGATACGGCGATGATGCAGTCAGACCTGTTTCCGTCGCCGTCGTCGCGCCTGTTCGACGATGCCACCGGCTTCGTTGAATACCTGCCGGACTGCATCGACACCGATACCGCCGGGCACTGGTTTACGCAACTTCGCGAGGCCATCGACTGGCGTCACGAACGACGCCGGATGTATGAACGCGACGTCGATGTGCCCCGGCTGGTGGCGAGTTTCCGCCTGGATGACGCATCCCTGCCCCTACCGTTACGCGACGCGTCCGATGTCGCGGAAAGTCGAAGCGGCGTGCGCTTCAACAGTGTCGGTCTGAACTTCTATCGTGACGGGCGCGACAGCGTCGCGCCTCACAATGACCATCTGGACGAGCTGGAGCCTGGCACTCCGATCGTGCTGCTGTCCCTGGGCGATACGCGACAGATGACGATCCGCGCCAAACGACCGCCGCGACGCGTGCTGCAACTCGATCTTGCGCCCGGCAGCCTGCTCATCATGAGCTACGCCACCCAGTTGCATTACGACCACGGCATTCCCAAGGTCGACTACCCGGTCGGCCCGCGGATCAGTCTGGCGTTCCGCGTCCGCCGGAAGGAGGGCCCCGCCGGCGGACACTATCGCTGAGGTAGGTCTGCAAGGCCGCGAGCGTGCTCTCTCGCAGCCCCATGAATCGACCAGCGTGACCTTCCCGGATTACCCGCCGCTGCTCGCCGCTTCCATCTCCGGCGGTGCGTCCGCCGAAGGGCGGGTCGAAGAAGAGCCGCAGGCCGAGAGCAGAAGCGCTGTCACCAGCGCGAGGAAGAGCCATTGCACACGCATCGCAGTCACCTTGGCAGTCAGGGACGCGTAGCGTCGCCAACCCGGTGCAATGGGCGCTGAACAGGCATCAGGCGTGCCGGAGCAGGCGCAGGTCGCGGACAAACGCCGCGTAGGCCGCCTCGCGCTCCGCGGGATCGCGCAAGCGCAGCAGGTAGGCCGGATGCACGGTCGCAAACGCCATTGCGCCATCCGGCAGTTCACGCCATGCCCCGCGCTCGCGCAGCAGGCGGAATGCGCGTCCGAACACCGCCTGGGCCGCCATGGCGCCCAGGCAGACGATCTGGCGCGGACGCAGGCGCCGCAGCTCGGCGTCCAGCCAGCGGCGGCAGGCCGCCTGTTCCGCGGCATTGGCGCGCGCATGCAGGCGGCGCTTGCCGCGCCGCTCGAACTTGAAGTGCTTGACTGCGTTGGTCAGGTAGACCGCCTGCCGCGCCACGCCCGCCTCGGCGAGCGCGCGATCAAGCAGCTGGCCGGCAGGACCGACAAACGGACGGCCGCTGCGATCTTCCTGGTCACCGGGCTGCTCCCCGATCAGCATGATGCGCGCCCGTGCCGGGCCTTCGCCGAATACCGTCTGCGTTGCCGGCCTCCACAAAGGGCAGGCCCGACAGCGCGCCGCCGCCTCGCGCAACTGCGCGAGGGTGACGTTGTCCGGGATGGCGCTGTCGGGGTCGGTGCGGGAAGGGGCCGGCTTGCGCGGCAGCCGACGGGTCAGGGGTTCGGTCCGATCCGGCATTACAGCCTCCTTGCGGATGGTCGCGAAGGCGAAGATTGGCGCATATCGCGCCGATTCAACGCCCACCGCCAGCCGGCCAGTTGAGACCGGCCGCCGCCCCGGCGATCATTCCCCCACTTGCAAGGCTCTGCGCATGACCCGGAAACGACCCGACACTCTCACCATGGCCGCCGCCGCACCGCCACCGTGTCCCTGCGGGTCTGGCCAGCGCTACACATCGTGTTGCGAGCCGCTGCATGCCGGCGCACTTGCCGCTGATGCCGCCGCGCTGATGCGTTCGCGCTACGCGGCCTATGTGATGCGCCTGGAGCCCTATCTGCTGGCGACCTGGCACGCCAGCACGCGACCGGCTTCGCTGGGGTTGGCGCGTGAAGCCACGCCGCCCAAATGGCTGGGTCTTGAGGTGCGCCGTCACCAGCGCACGGATAACACCCACGCGATGGTGGAATTCGTCGCGCGCTTCAAGGTGGGCGGCGGCAGCGCACAGCGGCTGCACGAGATCAGCCGGTTCGTCCAGGAGGACGGACGCTGGTACTACCTCGACGGCGAGTTTCCGACGACGGCCTGAACCACCCCGTCCACTGGCGCCACTACGCGAGGGTTTCGGTGTGCGGCTCGCCGTCCCGCGATTTGGAACAGGCCAGGTACCACTCGCCCAGGCGCAGCCGTTCGAGCAGAAAATCGACGAATACACGCACCTTGGGCAGCTGCGACCGGCCCGCCGGAAACACGGCGTTGAGTTCGTGCCCGGGATTGCGCCATTGGGTCAGCACGCGCCGCACACAGCGTGATGCGAGCAGCGGCGCGACCAGCGCATCCGACAGCAGGGCGAGGCCGGATCCGGCCGCGAGCGGACTGAGAAACAGGCTCGAATCGTTGGAGAGGAGGATCGGCGTGACCGGGAATTCGCCATCCTCGGTATCGCTGCGCAACGGCCAGCAGTAGCGCGTGCCCGACCGGTACTGGCTCATCACCAGGGCGCGGTGGTGCAGCAGCTCGTGCGGCGTCAGCGGTTCGCCGTGGCGCGCGATGTAGTCTGGGCTGGCATAGACCTGGCCCGAGAAACTGCCGAGCCGTCGCGCACTCAGACTCGAATCGCCAAGGTTGCCAACCCGCAGCGCCACATCGATTTCCGCGCCGACCAGATCGAGCACGTCATTGCTCAGGATCAGCTCGACGCGCACCTCGGGATAGCGCGCCATGAATTCGGGCAGGATCGGCGAGAGTGCATTGACTGCCAGCGTGTGCGGCGCCGTCACGCGCAGCCAGCCGCGCGGCGCGCCCTGCAATTGATTGACTGCCGCCTCGGCTTCGTCCAGTTCGCGCGCGATGCGCCGGCTGTGTTCGTAGTAGAGCGCCCCGGCCTCGGTCAGCCCGATGCGGCGCGTGGTTCGCTGGAGCAGTCGCGCCCCCAGCCGCTGCTCCAGTTCATTGACCTTGCGACTGACGGTGGTCTTGGGCAACCCCAGCGCCTTTGCCGCCGCGGTGAACCCGCCTTGTTCGACGACCTTCACGAAGATCAGGGTGTCGTTGAGATCACGATTCATCGCATTCGCCGATTGGGCCGCTCACGAAACAATCATTCCCGATTTGGATGGCTAATCAAACTGCCGCCGGACACATAGGATGCACGACCCGTCGTCGCCGTGCTTCTTCACACATCGTGTAGCACGCGTCACGTCTCGACCATTGTCCTATAGACACATGCATTCCGTCCGATGAAATCTTCCGTAGTTGTGATTGGCGCCACAGGTGGCGTCGGCAGCGGCATCATTCCACCGCTGCTGGCCGCCGGTCATCCGGTCATTGCGGTCAGTCGCAATCGTGAAAACCTGCTGCGACTGGCCGAACGGCTGGGCCATCCGACGTCGCTGACCGTGCTTCCCGCGAGCGTCGAAAGCGATGAAGCCGGCCGCGACCTGTCGCGACAGCTGCGCGAAATGCGCCGCCGCCTCGCCGGTATCGTCGTTTCGATCAGCCCGCCGCGCACCAGCGGAAGACTGCTCGATCGCGACGAGGTGTTCCTGGATGACAAGCTGCATGCCAACGTCGTCGGGCATTTCATCGCGGCGCGGCATCTGATTCCGCTGCTGGCGGAATATTCGCCCGGCGCGCTGTACCTGAGCATCGGCAGCGGCGCGGCGGAATTTCCATGGGCCGGATACGGCCACTTTTCAATCGCCAATGCGGCGCTGCGCATGCTCGCGCGCGTCGTCAACGAGGAAAGCCGCGGCCTTCCGCTGCGGGTGCAGCAATTGTCACTTCGCGGCGTTGTGCGCACGCATCTGAACGACCACTGCGCCTGTACCGAATGGCTTGATGCCGAAGAAGTCGGCCGCCATATCGTCGACCTTCTCGCCAGTTCCGACGGCGCTTCCGCCGTGCTCGGACTGCGCGCCGGAGGCGTTCCGGAACCGGTCGGCGCGGCTTGAATGATTACTGATCCGAAGGAGTGGGACATGCAACGCACCAACCCGACCACCGTCGCCTTGCGCGTGCGAACCGCCGTGCTGGCGGCCGCGCTGGCCTTGATTCTCGCCGGTTGTGCCAAGACCAGCGGCGCACCTGCGCACATGCCGCCACCGCCGGCCGTCAACGTCGCCGGCGTCGTGGAAAAATCCATCACCCTGTGGGACGAGTTCACCGGCCGCATCGAAGCGGTCGACAAGGTGGAAGTGCGTCCGCGCGTCACGGGCTACCTGGAGAAGATCCAGTTCGAGGAAGGCCGCGAAGTGAAGAAGGGCGACGTGCTCTTCATCATCGACGACCGCGAGTACCGCGCAGCCTTCGCGCGGGCCCAGGCCGACGTCGAGCGCGCGCAGTCGCGCGTGACCCTCGCGCAGCGGCAGCTTGAACGCGCGCGCCAACTTGCCGCCGCGAAACTCGGTGCGGCGATCGACGTCGATACGCGCGAGGACGAGCTGGCCCAGGCGCGGGCCGACGTGAAAGCCATGCAGGCGGCCGCCGACCAGGCACGCCTGAACCTCGACTTCACCCGCGTGACGGCCCCCATCGACGGCCGCGTGGGCAAGGCCCAGGTGACGCCCGGCAACCTCGTCACCAGCGGCATGCCCACCGCCACGCTGCTGACCACGGTGGTGTCGCTCGATCCGGTGTATGTGTCCTTCGAGGGCGACGAACAGACCTATCTGCGCTACCAGGGACTGGCCCGCTCCGGCGAACGCCAGAGTTCGCGCGAGGTGAGGAACCCCGTGCGCATGGGCCTGGCCGATGAAGACGGCTTTCCGCACGAGGGCGTGATGAATTTCGTCGACAACGAACTGGATGCCAACACCGGCACCATCCGCGCCCGCGCGGTGTTCGACAACAAGGAGCGCCTCTTCACCCCCGGCCTGTTCGCACGCATCAAGCTCCTGGGCAGCGGCACGCAGAAGGCGACGTTGATTCATGACCGCGCCATCCTCACCGACCAGGACCGCAAGTTCGTCTGGGTGCTCGGCCCCGAGAACAAGGCGCTGCGCCGCGACATCAAGATCGGCCCGCAGGTGGATGGCCTGCGCGTGGTGACCGACGGCCTTACTGCCAACGACAGCGTGATCGTCAATGGCGTGCAGAAGGTCTTCTTCCCCGGCGCACCGGTGGCACCAAACGTGGTGCCGATGGACCAGCCCGAACTGCCGCCGCCGGCCGCGGCGGGCGCGGGACAGGGCGTCGCCGCGCACTGACCCCAAGCCGTTCGCGACGACAGCGCCCCCGGGCGCTGCGTCGCGCGCCGACAGGACATTCGCCGCTGCGTTCGCGCACGGCAAGGAGTACACAATGGATTTCTCGCGTTTCTTCGTCGACAGGCCGATTTTTGCGGCCGTGTTGTCGATTCTGATCTTCATTGCGGGCCTCATCGCGATCCCGCAACTGCCGATCAGTGAATACCCCGAAGTGGTTCCCCCGTCAGTCCAGGTGCGCGCCGCCTATCCGGGCGCCAACCCCAAGACCATCTCCGAAACCGTTGCCGCGCCGCTGGAAGAAGCAATCACGGGCGTGGAGAACATGATCTACATGAAGTCGGTCGCCAGCTCCGACGGCGTGATGACGCTCACCGTCACGTTCAAGACCGGCGTCGACGTGGACCTGGCCCAGGTGCAGGTGCAGAACCGCGTCAGCCAGGCCCTGCCGCGCCTGCCCGAAGACGTCCGGCGCCTGGGCGTCACCACCCTCAAGCAGTCGCCCAACCTCACGATGGTCGTGCACCTGCTCTCGCCCAAGGGCAACTACGACATCACCTACCTGCGCAACTACGCCGTCCTGCATCTGAAGGACGAAATCGCGCGCATTCCCGGCGTTGGCCAGGCACTGATCTTCGGCTCGGGCGACTACTCCATGCGCGTATGGCTGCAACCGGACCGGATCGCCGCGCTGGGCCTCACCGGCGGCGACGTCGTGCGCGCCATCCAGGAGCAGAACCTGCAGGTTTCCGCCGGTTCCATCGGCGCACCGCCGCAGAAGATCGCATCGGAGATGCAGCTGTCGATCAACGCGCAGGGCCGCCTGGTCACCGAGGAGGAATTCGGCAATATCGTCATCAAGGCCGATGAACGCGGCAATGTCTCGCGTCTGAAAGACGTCGCGCGCATCGAGCTGGGGGCGTCCGAATATGCCCTGCGCTCGCTCCTGTCGAACCAGCAGGCCGTGGCGATTCCCATCTTCCAGGCGCCGGGCAGCAATGCGATCCAGATGTCCGATGCGGTACGCGCCAAGATGAAGGAGCTGTCCAGGCAGTTCCCCGAGGGCGTGACCTGGGACGTGGTCTACGACCCGACGGTCTTCGTGCGCGACTCGATCAAGGCGGTCATCACCACGCTGTTCGAGGCGATCGCCCTGGTCGTGATCGTGGTGATCCTGTTCCTGCAGACCTGGCGCGCATCGATCATTCCGCTCCTGGCGGTGCCGGTATCGGTGATCGGCACCTTCGCCGTGCTCTGGATGCTCGGTTTCTCGATCAACGTGCTGACCCTGTTCGGGCTGGTGCTCGCGATCGGCATCGTGGTCGACGACGCCATCGTCGTCGTGGAGAACGTCGAGCGCAACATCGAGGAGGGGCACAGTCCGCTCGAGGCGGCGCATCGCGCCATGCGCGAGGTGAGCGGGCCGATCATCGCGATTGCGCTCGTGCTGTGCGCGGTATTCGTGCCGATCGCCTTCATCGACGGGGTCACCGGCCAGTTCTATCGCCAGTTCGCGGTGACGATCGCAATTTCCACCGTGATCTCGGCGATCAACTCCCTCACGCTGTCGCCGGCGCTGGCCGCGGGCCTGCTCAAGCCGCACGGGGCGCCCAAGGATTGGCTCACGCGCGTGATCGACCGCCTGTTCGGCTGGCTGTTCCGCCCGTTCAACCGCCTTTTCCGCAAGGCCGGCGACGTCTACGCCGAGGGTGGTCGCCCGGCACTGCGGCGCGCGCCGCTGATGGTCGTCGTCTATCTGGTCCTGGTCGGTCTCACGGTGATCGGCTTCCGCGCGGTGCCCGGCGGCTTTATTCCGACACAGGACAAGCTCTACCTCTTCGCCGGCACCAAGCTGCCCGAGGGCGCATCGCTCGACCGCACCGAGAAGGTGATCCGTCGCATGAGCGAGATCGCGCTGGAAACCCCGGGCGTGGCCACCGCCGTGGCGTTCCCCGGCCTGAACGCGATCCAGTTCACCAACACGCCGAACATGGGAACGATCTTCTTCGGGCTCAAACCGTTCCACGAGCGCCAGGGGCTGACCGCCGAGCAGATCGTGCAGCAGCTCAACATGCGCTTCTTCGGCGAGATCAAGGAAGGCCTCGCGTTCGCAGCGATGCCGCCGCCGATCCTGGGGCTGGGCCAGTCCGCCGGGTACGAGATGTACGTGCAGGACCGCACGGGCCTGGGCTACGGCGAGCTTGCAAAGCAGGTTGACGCGCTGACCGGCACGCTGATGCAGACGCCGGGTTTCGAGCGGCCGGTGAGCTTTGCCCAGTCCAACGTGCCGCAGCTGTCGGCGGAAGTCGACCGCACCAAGGCCAAGGAGCAGGGCGTTGCATTGTCCGAATTGTTCGAAACGCTACAGGTATACCTTGGCTCGCGCTACGTCAACGACTTCAACCGCTTCGGACGCACCTACCAGGTGATCGCGCAGGCGGATGCGGGCTACCGTGACGAAGTCAGCGACATCGCCAATCTGAAGACACGCAATGCCGCCGGCGCCATGGTGCCGATCGCCAGCGTCGTGAAGATCGGCAATACGTACGGCCCCGACCCGGTGGTGCGCTACAACGGCTTCCCGGCCGCCGACCTGCAGGGCGGTGCGGATCCACGCCTGGTCTCCTCCGCCCAGGCGATCGCCGGTGCCGGCGCCCTGGCGCAGCAGATGCTGCCCAACGGCATGTCGTTCGAATGGACGGGCCTGAGCTACCAGCAGGTTACCCAGGGCAAGGCGGGACTCCTGGTCTTCCCCCTGTGCGTGCTGCTGGTCTATCTGGTGCTTGCCGCGCTGTACGAGAGCTGGTCGCTGCCGCTGTCGGTGATCCTGATCGTGCCGATGTGCATCCTGTCGGCGCTGACCGGCGTGTGGCTGACCGGTGGCGACAACAATGTCTTCACCCAGATCGGCCTGGTCGTGCTGATGGGCCTGGCCTGCAAGAACGCCATCCTGATCGTCGAGTTCGCGCGCGAACTGGAAATGCGGGAGGGCAAGGGCATTGTCGATGCGGCCCTGGAGGCGTGCCGCCTGCGCCTGCGTCCGATCCTCATGACCAGCTTCGCCTTCATCATGGGCGTGATTCCGCTGGTGCTGGCGCAGGGAGCGGGTTCGGAGATCCGCCAGGCCATGGGCATCACGGTGTTCGCCGGCATGCTCGGCGTCACCCTGTTCGGCCTGTTCCTGACCCCGGTGTTCTACGTGCTGGTGCGCAAGCTCGCCACCCGTGGCCGCCGCCTGGAAACCGCGCAGGCCTATTGATCCGGCGGGGGTTTTCCGTCCCCCCGGTCGTTTTGCACGCCCCGCCCCGCGCGGGGCGTGCCATTTCTGGACAGCGCTGTCCGGAACCTGGGCGCTTGCACCCTCGGGCGGGATGGCCGACCATGCGCGCCGCTGTTTTCTCGCCCGCTATCCGATGTCCGAATCCGACGATCGCCTGCACGAGTACCTGCGCGCCGGCATCGTGGCCAACGATGTACCGGCGCTGTTTCCGCTGCTCAAGGCGCGGGAACTGCTGCGCGCGTTCTCCACCCTGTTCCATGGCGGCGAAGACGCTGTCCTGGTGCGCCTGCTGGTCCTTCGCACCATCGGTGAACGCGGTCACGCGCCGGACTGGAGTCCGCAGGAACTGCGCGAGCACTTCGCCTACATCGACGCCACCAAGCTCGATACGGTGCTGCTGCGTCTGCGCGACAACGGCCTGCTCGCCTGGGAATCGGAAACCCAGCGTTACCGGATCAGCCCCGTCGGCCGGCAGGCCCTCTCGGCACTGAGCCTGCTGCTGCAATTCCAGGGCGAGGGCGAAGAACTGGCTTATGTCACCGCGCAGCTGGCGGCCGGCGAAACCATGGGCCGGGTGGGCACCGAAGATCTGCAACACCTGCTGTCGCGCCTGAACGAGCTGCGCGACGATTTCGACCGCGCCGTGCTGAGCGGTTCCGAACACCGCATTCGCGCCGCCGCTGCCACGCTCAAGTCGGTCTGGCGCTGGGTCGAGAAGGGCACGGAAGTCGTGCGCCTGATTGCCCAGGACGGCGAGATCGATCCTGCCACCCATCGCGTCGCACAGCAGATCGGCCGCGCCCAGAGCGCGATGCTGCGCCAGGCGTCGGTGTTCCAGCGCGCGCTCAACCAGCTCGATCGCCACCGCGTCCATCTGGGCGGCAGCGGCCTGTCCTCATCGGACGTCAACCGCTGGCTGCGTTCGATGGACATCCCCGCACTGGCCGCCGTCGCCGACGGCATGCTGGCCGAACGCCTGGCGCCCGCCTTCATCCTCGGCGATATCGCGCTGGATATCGCCGACTACGAGCTGGTGGAACGCGAACGCGAAGGGGCGGAAGAAGCCGTCGGCCTTCCGCCCGCGCAGGGCGCGCCGGAGGAAACGCGCGAACTCGCCGCATCGGCCGATTTCTCCCTGGCCGAAGCCTGGTACGAGGACCTGGCCAATCTGGCTGGCCCCGTTTCCCTCGCAGCGCTGGTACCGCACGCGGATTTCGCGACCAGCGCCTACCGCCTCTCGCTGCTGGGACTGCTGGGCGATCCGGGCGCGGAATCGCGCGTGGGTGCCCTCGCTGCCCTGGCGCGCCTGCCGCTGCGGCTCACCCTCAGCGGCACGCTGGAAGGGGTCGATGGTGCCGATGTCGGCCAGATCAGCGCCGGCCACCTGCTTTCCGAGGTAGACAAGAATGAGTGACCCGGTCGCTGCACTGATTGCGCGCCTGCTGGCCGAACGCTGGCTGCCGCGCGAGGACGAACTGGCCCGCCAGGCCCTGACCGACGCCAGCTTCCGCGAGGAACTGGACCGCCGCCTCGCCGCGGCGGGACTGCGGCTGCTCGATCACCCCTACGCATCGCATATCGCGGTCGCCGTGGCCAAGGCGCAGGAAGCGGCGGTGTTTGCCGGCCCCAAGGCCTGGGCCGCCACCAACCTCGGCCTGGACCGCGATGCGATCGCGCTGCTGGTGGTGTTGTGGTCTTTGCTGATTCTTCCCAAACGCCAACGCCAGATCACCCGCGTGGAAACCGATCGCGACCAGGACCAGGGCCAGATCTTCGCCGATCTCAAGCCCGTTCCCGTCGGCGAGGAGGTGGCCGAGCCGGTGAGCGAACGCACCCTGCTCGCCGATTTCGGCGACAAGCTGGGCGGCAAGATGCGCATCAACATGAACCTGGGCGTGCTCGCCCGCCACGGTTTCATCGTTCGGCGCAAGGAACGCCTCTACGAGGGCCCGCTGCTGGACCTGGCCTTCGACTACGAACGCACCGCGCGCCGCGTGCTCGACGGCTCGCTGGCCTTCGTGGTGGAGGAATCCCGCCACACCCTGCCCATCGATGACGCCGACGCGCTCGGCGGCGAGGCCTGAGGCCGCATATGTTCGAATTCCGTTCGCTTGAAGTCGTCCACTGGGACTATTGGCAGCGCTTCACCCTGCCGCTGGATTCGGCCATCGTGACCGTGGTGGGGCCCAACGGCTCGGGCAAGACCACCCTGCTGGACGCACTGCGTACGCTGCTGGCGATTGAAGACCGCGAGACCGCGCGCGACTACAAGACGTACCTGCGTCACAACGGCAAACCCTTTGCGTGGCTGCGCGCCGTGGTGAGCAACCGGCCCGACCGCAACGGCCGGCGCCCGTTTTTTCCCATCATGGACGCCGACGTCACGCTGGCCTGCCGGATTCGCAAGAAGGGCGGCGACTGGACGCGTGACTACCAGATCGTGGGCGGCGACACCGGCGTCGAAGCGATCGAATCGCAGGGCGGCGAGTGGCTGGGCCTGCGCGACTACCGCGTACGCCTGGAAGGTGCCGGCCTCACGCGCGCCATCCGGCGCGTACTGACGCTGGAGCAGGGCGCCACCGACAAACTGTGCCAGTACCCGCCGCGCGAACTGCTGCAACTGGTCTGGGATGTCTTTGGCGAGAAGCCCGTGCTGGAGGACTACCAGCGGGCCCGCGGCGAGCAGTTCGCCACCGAACAGGAATTGAAGCAGCTCGGGCAGGACCTCGCGGCGTTGCACACCCGCCTGGAGGCCGCCAAGGCCGACGTGCGCTCCTTCGAGGAGTTCGGCGAGATCCAGCGGGAGCAGCAACGCCTCGAAGTGGAAATAGCTCCAAAAGTCGCATTGGCCGAACTCAAGTCCACGCTCGACGGCGGCCGTCCGCGCCTGCTGGGCCTGCGCCGGGCCCTGCGCGAGGCGCAGCAGCGCCAGCAGCAGCTCGACCAGCGCGAAACCGGCGCCAGCGATCACGTCACCCAGTCGCGTGCCGCGCTCGAGGCCGCGCAGGCGGCAGCCCGCGACGCCGAGCAGCGCTTCCTCGCCGCACGCGACCTGGCCCGCGATATCGAAGGGCTGGCGCGCCGTCATGCGCAACTGGAAGAACTCGCCGCCAGCCAGGGCGGCAGCGACGTCGCGGCCTTGACCCGTGAGATCGAAGCCGGTCGCCGCCGCCAGGCGGAACTGGATCTTGCCGCCGCCGAAGAGCGCCGGCGCGCCGCGGAAATCGGCACGCAGATCGCCGCGCTGTCGACCGGCCAGCGCTACCAGCCCGGCTTCGAACGCGAGTTCCGCCAGGCGCTGGACGACGCCGGCATCGAGCACCGCATGCTGGCCGACAGCGTCGAGGTGACGGATCCGGCCTGGGAAGCGGCGGTGGAAGCCGTGCTCAATCCCTATCGCCATCTCGTGCTGCTCGCCTCGCCGGCGGACGCGAAACGTGCCTTTGCCCTGGGCGAAAAGCACCGCTACCGGCACTTCGTCGTGGCCGACCGCGCCCCGGTGGAGAAGGCCAGCGCCGGCTCGCTACTGGAAGTGTTGCGCTTCTCGGCCGATCCACCGGCGTGGCTGCCGCGCCAGCTCGATCGCATCCGCCGTGTCGCCACCGTGGACGCCGGCGCCAAGCTGCCGCAGGGGCAGGACTGGATCACTCCGACCGGCTACCTGCGCGAACACCGCGGCGGTCGTCACATCGGCACCGACGAACGCCATTTCGGCACCAGCGCACGCCACGGCCGCCTGAAGGACCTGGAGGCCGAGCAGGCGCAGCTGGCGCGACGCCACGCGGAGCGTGAGAAAGAATTGGCCGAGCTGGTGCGCAAGCTCGACCAGGCCCAGGCCCGCCTGCTCAAGCTCGATGCCGCACAGGAACTGGTCACGCGCGCGGCGGAATTCGCCCAGGCCGACGCGGAGCTCGCCGAACGCCAGGCGGACGCCCAGGCCGCGGCGATGGAACTGACCCAGGCACGCGACACCGTCGATCGCCTGCGCGAGGCGCTCAAGCAGGAAGAACTCGATGCCGCCAAGCGGCGCGCCGAGCGCGATGCGCTGGCGCGCGAACTGGGCGAACGGCGCCACCAGCTCGCCCAGGAACAACGCACCCACGTGCGCCGCATCATCGAGTTCCGTCACCAGCGCGGCCTGATGCCGCCGGCCTGGCGCAGCGCGCAGGTGCTGGCCGACGCCCGCGCGGAGTTCGAGACAGCACACGAGGTGCAGCGCGAACTGGAGCGCCTGGCGCATCGCATCGAGCGCGGTGGTTTTGTCACTGATCCGGCGTGCGTGGCCTTGCGCGAAAAGATCGGCGCCGACCACGAGGCACTGGCGACCACGCTGTCACGCCGCGAAGCACACCTGGAACGCGCCCGCCGGATCACGGACGAGGCCCGCGGTGCCTACATCAACGTGCTGCGCGCCACGGTCCGCGCCTACGCGAAAAACCTCAAGGCGCTGGGCGAACTGTCGGGCATCAATGTCGAAGTCGACCAGCCGGAGCTGGCCAACGACGACCTGGCGCTGGCGCAGGCCGGGCTGGTCGTGCGTTTTGATTTTGACCGCAAGGGCTGGATCGGCCTGGACGACGGCGAGGCGTCCGGCGGCCAGCAGGTGATGAAATCCCTGTTGCTGCTGGTGGCCCTGCTGCGTGACGAGACCCACCCCGGCGGTTTCGTCTTCATCGACGAACCCTTCGCCCACCTGGACGTGTTCAATATCGAGAAAGTCGGCGGCTTCCTGCGCGCCACCGAGGCGCAGTACATCCTCACCACGCCGATCACCCACAACCTCAACGTGTTCCACCCCACTGACCTGGTGCTCGCCACCACCAAGCGCCGGCCCAACAGCAGCTGGGCCGAGCCCGTGGCGGTGCTCAAGCGGGCCAATCGGCAGAAGGCGTCGGCGCCCGCCTGACACCCAGGCACGGCGGGCGGTACCTCATCCGCAAGTAGGGCCGCCCGTGCAGACGCTACCGCGTCTGGCGCTATTGCGCGCGTTCGACGCCCAGCTGGTGTGCCAGCGCCGCCTGCTGCTGCCAGCGCGATTTGGCCACGGGCGTCTGCAGCCAGACGTCGAGCGCCAGCTCGTGCGCCAGCCGCTGGCGGTCATCGTCGCTGCCCACGACACCGACGCGTGCGACGGCCAGCGCCAGTGATCCGAGCCGGCCGGTGTCGGAACGACGCTGCTGGGTATCTGCATCGTCCAGCGCCTGTTCCAGTGCCGCCAGCGCGGCCGCGAACGCCTGCTGCCGGTTGAGATACAGGCCGTAGTTCACCCGCGCTTCCAGCAGGGCCGGTGGATCGCCCTGGCGCTGACGATCCAGAATACAGGTGTGGAATTTTTCACTGATGCCGGCCAGATCAGTGGCGGCTTCCGGATCGGGGCAGGCCGTGGTGGCCGCCACCGGCGATGGCGCCGGTGGCGCGACGGGAGCGGCCGCCGGTTTCACCGGCTCCGGCTCCGGCTCCGCCGGTCGCGGCTGCGCGACGGTGGCCACGGTCCGGGTACGCGACAGGGCCGCCAGCTGTTCGAGCGACCGGGAGCCTTCGTCCATGCCGAGTGCTGTGGGCGGCGTTGCCGACGGACCGTAGGCCTCTTCGAGCACGTCGCGTGGCTGGTTGGAACTGTTCTGCCGGAACTGCGCCATCTGCGCGGCGACGGCATCGGGAGAGACACCGCCGGAGACAGGAAGCGTCACCGCCTGTACGGGTGCCGGCTCCGGAGAGGATGCCCGCGCTGGCGTAGACGCGCGGGCCGGCGTTGCCGAACTATCCGGCGCGGCCGCCCCCACTTCGGTACCCGCCGCGGGATCTGCCGACTGGATCTGCCGCGCCACGGCATCCGCGGGATCCAGCAGCGGCAACGATTCAAGCCGCAGCGCCTGAAGGCGGCGTTCCGCTTCGGCACGCTCGCCGCGCGCCCGCAGCAGCGCCACTTCGCGCAGCGCCAGCTGCGCATGCTCGCGCCGCGTCTGGGCGAGCGCGCGGCCGGCACCGATCTGGGCGTCGGCCATGCCCAGGTCGCCCGCCAGGATGGCGACGTCGGCACGCAGGTCATGCAGCACCACGGCGAGCGCACGATCCGGCGCCGCCTGCAGCGCTTCATCCAGCACCTGGGCAGCCGCGGCGAGGTCGCCGGACCGATGATGCGCCTGGGCCAGCGCCAGCAGCGCGAAGGCCCGGTTGCCGGTCTTGCCGGCGTCGCCGTCGGCCACTGAGGTTTCCAACGCGGCTCCGCCGTGGTCGGCAACAGCGTCCTGGGCCGGCATCGCCGGGCGCCGGGTCGCAAAATGGACGATGGCAAACGTGGCCAGAACCGTCACCGCCAGCGGCATACCGATGCGAAGCCACGCCGGCAATGCGTCCTGCCGTGCGCGTGCTGCGCGCTGCGGAACCGGGGCGAGCACGGCGCAGATCTCCTTGACCAGTTCGGCGACGCCGGCCTGGCGCTCGTCGGGCTGCTTGCGCAGCGCACGCGCCACGACCCGGTCGAGCTCTCCGGTCAGCGCCTGGACCAGTTCCCGTCGGTCCGCCACGCCACGTACCCGGGCGCGCGCATCGCCGATCGACGCCGTCGCGGCCTTGATCCGCGCCGAGGGGGCAGCGGAATCTGCTGGAGGATCGTGTTCTCCGCCTGGCCGGCGCTCATTCCGGCCAGCACTAATGGCAATTCACCACAAAGCAATTCGTACAGAAGCACGCCAAGCCCGTAGACGTCGCAGGCGACGCCGGGCCGTTCCCCGGTCAACTGTTCCGGCGCCGCATGATTGGCCGAGAAAAAGCGCTGCGCCGTGGCCGTGCGTTCCACCGGCAGCGGGCCGAATTGCGCCCGGAGCGGCTTGGCGATACCAAAGTCGAGCAGCTTGGGCTGGCCGTCGGCACGGACCAGGATATTGCTGGCTTTCAGGTCGCGGTGAATGATGCCCTGGGCATGGGCGTGCGATACCGCCGAGCACACTTTCAGGAACAGCTGCAGCCGCTGGCGCACCGTCAGGCGGTGCTGGTCGGCATAGGCCGTCAGCGGCAGCCCGTCGACGTATTCGAGCACCAGGTAGGGCGTGCCGTCCGGCAATTCGCCGGCCCCCAGTGCCCGCGCAATGCCCGGATGATCGAGCGTGCCGAGCACCTGGCATTCCAGCTGGAAGCGTTTGCGCAGCGGACCATCGAGCCATTCCGGGCGAATCAACTTGATGGCGACCGCCGGAGCCGCGCCGCCGGCAACCGGCTCCGCAAGATAGACCGTACCCATTCCACCACTGCCAAGGAAAGCGGTGACGCGGTAGTTGCCGATCGTCTTGCCGAGCCACTGCTCCGGGCCCTGCCGCAGCACCGACAGCTGCGGAATCACCGGCGCGGTGGGGCGCTCGGCTTCCAGGGCATCCGCGCGCAGCAGGTCATGGACGCGGCCGGCCATCGCGGGCTCGGTCGCCTCCAGTTCGGCCAGGAAACGCGTGCGCGCCTCCGGCGCCAGCTCGACGGCCTGGAAGAACAGCAGCCGCAGCCGGCCCAGGTCCACGGCCGTCTCACCGGTCATTCGCGAGCCCATGAAAAGGACCACCGGCCATGGGCGTCAGAACGTCAGTCCGCATCGCCGGGACGCGTCGGCGACAGCCGATCGCCGAGCCAGGCGCGGGCAAAGCGCCAGTAGCGCACGACGCTGGCCGTGGAGATTTCGCAGGCCTCGGCGATTTCCTCGGTGGTGAGACCAGAGAAGAACTTCAGCTCGACGATCCGCGCCGAGACAGGGTCATCGCGCTCGAGGGCTTCGAGCGCCTGGTCCAGGGCCAGCAGGTCGACGGCGGGTTCGGAACCGGCGATGTCCTCGGCCTTGTCGAGTTCGACGAAGACCATGTCACCACCACGCTTCTCGCTGGCCCGGGCGCGGGCGAAGTCGATCGCCAGGCCGCGGATGATCCGTGCGGACATCGCGAAAAAGTGGACCCGTCCTTCCCACGGTGTTTCGCGCGCCAGCTGCAGACGCGCGTAGGCTTCGTTGACCAGTTCCGTCGGTTGCAGCGTCAGGCCGTGGCGCCCGCGATGCAGCCGCGAACGGGCCAGTTCACGCAACACGGGATAGACCGCCTCCATCAGGCGGGATTCGGCATCCGTGGCGCCGGCGCGCCAGCGGGAAAGCAGCTCGGTGATCGGTGAATCGTTGGTCGACATTCGGCACGCGCACGGGCGCGACAGCACAGGATGGGCTTGCCGGCCCCCGGCCGGCGCCCGTGCACGGTAGCACGGCCGGTTCCTCAAATCTCGGTCCGGGCCGCGACCGGACCCGCCGGGTCACGCCGCCGCGTGGCGCACACCGGACCACGGCGGCGCCACGCGGCTCTTCGGGCTATGCCGCCTCGGCCCGGTGGCAGACGAACTCGATGTTGTGCCCGTCCGGGTCGTAGACGAAGCCTGCGTAGTAGTTCGGGTGGATTTGCGGCAGCAGTGCGGGCGCCGCGCGGTCGCGGCCACCGCCGGCCAGGGCGGCCTGGTACGCCGCGTCGACCAGCGCGCGATCGGCGCAGTGGAAGGCCACGTGCGGCAGCGGCGTCGACGGGCCACCTTCGCGCAGCCAGAAGTCGAGGGAATCATTGTCGACGCCGAAGCCACGCACGGCGCCATGGACGTGCAGCCGGTAGCCCAGCGGCGCCAGCGCCTTTTCAAAGAAGTCCGCGGAGGCATCCAGGCGTTCGGTGAACAGTTCTACGTGGTCGATCACGGTGCAGTTTCCTTGCAGGTAGATGCAGGCGCTGCCGGCGCGGCATCGCCGAACCAGGTTTCGCGCTGCGAGGGGGTGAGATTGGCGCCGGTAAGCACGGTGGCGACGTGGCGCCCGGCAAAAGACGCACGGGCGGCGAGCACTGCCGCAAGCCCGACGGCCGCGGAAGGCTCCACGCACAGGCCATGGGCGGCATGCAGCTCGCGCATGGCGCGCAGGGTGGTGGCGTCGTCGACGAGTACGACCTCGTCCACCAGTCCGTGCATGTCCGCCAGGGCCTCGGGAATCGGTTGGCGTACGGCGATGCCGTCGGCGATCGTGTCCACGCCGGCATGCGCAACGAGCCGGCCGCCGCGCCAGGAATCGGCCATGGCGCTGGCGCCCTGGCTGCAGACGCCGATCACACGCGTTCCCGGTGAAGCGGCCTTGATCCAGCGCGCCATGCCATTGAGCAGCGCGCCATTGCCCAGCGGCACCAGCACCGCATCGAGTGCCGGATCATCAGCGAACAGTTCGCTGGCAATCGTCCCGGCGCCTTCGCTGATCGCCGCTTCGCGCCCGTCCTCGACCATCAGTGCGCCCGCGGCCGCCGCGGCGTGGCGTGCAATCGCCTTGGCCGCATCGAAATCGCTGCTGGCCAGGCGCACCTCGGCGCCCAGCGCGCGCATCCGCTCCACCTTCTTCGCGTTGGCCGTCGTCGCGGCATAGACGATCACGGCAATGCCGTAGCGCCGCGCCGCATAGGCCAGGGCCTGGCCGAAGTTGCCGGCACTGGCGCAGACGAGCGGGCCGCGTCCGCCCCGGGCGTGGTACTCCGCGAGAAAGTACGTCGCGCCGCGTCCCTTGAAGCAGCCGATGGGATTGTCGGTCTCGTCCTTGAGGGTGACCGTGGCACCGGCGACGGCCGACAGCGGTGCCGACATGTATTGCCGCGATTGCAGGAACACCGGATCAATGGCCGCTGCGGCAGCGCGGATGCGGGAAAGCTGCAGGCGGTGCGCAGGCCGTTGCGGCCCGACCAGGTGCGCACGCCGCGCAATCGGTTGAATCGCGGCCTCGCCAACCGCCCGGTCGGTCATCAGGCAGCCGTCGAGGTGATCGATCTCATGCTGCAGCAGTTCCGATACATCGGCCGGCAACCGTTCCCATGCGCGACGACGGAACTGCGCATCCCGGAACGCCACGCTGATGTGGCGGTGGCGTCGCACCCTCACCACACAGTCGGGCAGGCTGAAGCAGTCGTCCCAGTATTCATCCGTCTCCGCGCTGCGCCAGGTGATTTCCGGATTGACCAGGGCGATCGGCCCGGCACCCAGGTCCATCACGACCAGGCGCCGATCCAGTCCGACCTGCGGCGCTGCGATCGCGCGGCCGTAGCCGTGGCGGTCACGGAACTCACCCAGCGTGGCGGCGAGAACGGCGATATCACGCTCAAGCCCCGCATCCGCTGTGGCCACCGGCGCGCAGCGCCGACGCAGGCGCGCATCACCGTTCTCCAGGACGGGCCAGGGCGCTGCGTACAATGGGGCCGTGGATGGCGGCATGGGGCGTGCTCGTGGCGGAGAAGTCGTCGACAGAGCGTAGGCCACGCGTGCCGTCGCCACGCCGCGTTCGCCTGCCGGCAAATGCGGTTTCGCCGCAATCTCCAGGTGCCGCATGCACGAAAATGAAACGACCGGGCTGGATGCCTTCGACCGCCGCATCCTGGC
The DNA here is from genome assembly GCF_025398735.1 of Tahibacter amnicola. NCBI lineage: Bacteria > Pseudomonadati > Pseudomonadota > Gammaproteobacteria > Lysobacterales > Rhodanobacteraceae > Tahibacter > Tahibacter amnicola. The sequence continues at coordinate 627,188 of NZ_CP104694.1, read as the reverse complement.
GCGCTACCAGCACGACACGCAGCTGTCGGCGGCCGCGATCGGCGAGGCCATCGGCCTTTCCGCCGCCGCCGTGCAGCGCCGCCTCAAGCGCCTGCGCGAGACGGGCGTGATCGAGCACGAGATCGCCCAGCTGGCGCCCAAGGCACTGGGCATGCCGGTGACCTGCATCGTGGGGGTGGACCTCGAACGCGAGTCAGCAGCCGACCTTGATCGCTTCCGCCAGAAAATCTGCAGCTTTGCCGAAGTCCAACAGTGCTACTACGTCACCGGCCAGGCCGATTTCATCCTGGTCGTGCTGGCCGCCGACATGGAGTCCTACGAGCAGTTCACCCGGCGCGCCCTGCTCGACGACACGAACGTACGCAGCTTCAGCACCTGCGTGAGCCTGGAACGGGTGAAGGTCGGCCTGGCCGTACCGGTCGAACGATAGCGCGCCGGCCCGGGCACGACGCGCGCTTCGGTGTCATGATACGGCCCAGCCGCCGCCGCTCCGTCCGTGGAGAAGAACGATGTCAGTGACTGTCTGTCCGGTCGCCCTGGCGATCGGCTGCAAGAAATGCCCGATCTTCAAGCTCTGCCCAGCCAAGGGCCTTATCGGCGATTTCCGCCCGGATGCACCCGCAGCCCCCGTCGCCGCACCGCCCCGGCCGACGCGCGCGCGCCGGCCGTCTGCCTCCAAGCGGCGGCCTTCCGCCCGCCGCCGCTGAACGGCTGTTACGGTACCTCGAAGTTGTCTTCGAACAGCATCGTCGTGATCAGGGGATACGCCCCCTTGAACAGGCCCTGGCTTCCGCTGGTCGCACCCGGTGATTGCGGCGTCAGGTAGAACGGCCGACTGAACGAGCGGTTCGGCGTCAGGCGCACCGCCGCCGTGCGGATGCGCAGATCCGGCGCCGCGTAGAAGCGCGGATCGACATTCGTGGAGTGCGCGCCCAGTACCGGGCCGGCGGCGGTGTATTGGTTGTTGTAGTCGATGACATCTGGCGTTGCGCGCACATCGCGTTCGCGGTTGCGGTGGAACTCGGTGTTCTGCACCCGCAGGACGCCGCCTTCCGCACACACGCCAAAGCGGTGCCAGGCAATCGTGTTCTGGAACACGCGCACCTGGGCGGTGGTCTGCGGCTGCACATCGATCCCACAGACACCAATATCGTGCGCCACGTTGTCGCCGGTGATGACACGCCCGACGATGAGGTTGTTGGTCACGTCGATGGTGCCCATCGGGCATTGGCTGCCGTTGCACTCGATCGTGAAGCCCAGGATGCCCGATTCCACAATGTTGTTGCGCACCGTCACATCGCCGTTGACGTAACGGATGCGCAGCGGACTGCGCCCGCGGTATTCCACCAACGCGTGCGTGCCCGGGTGTTCGGCGCGCACCGCGCGGAACACATTGCCTTCGGCCACGATGCGCCCGCCGTCCCAGCCGGAGAGGCCAAACTCCGGATAGGTCGCGTCGATCGAGGGTTCCTGGCCGAAGAACAGCGCCGTCAGGCTGTACCCCTCGAACGTGTTGTAGCCGGCGTAGGCGTCACGGTTGGCGATCTTGAACGACAGGGCCTGGTTGAACACCCCGAAGAAGTAGTTGTGATGCACGCGCGGACGCAGGCTGCCGTAGATGGAGACACCGTAGTCCATCTGCGCGTCGGTGACGCCGACCGGATTGACCCAGTAGGGCTCGACTGTTCCCGGCGTGTCGTTGGGCAGGTACGGATCGAGAAAGGCGTTGCGCGCGATCTCGATGTCCGCGGTATCGCGCAGCGCGACGCCATTGCCGAAGTTGCTGACGAAGCGGTTGTTGACGATGACGAGGTTTGCCAGGCCCTTGCCGTAGATGGCATGCCGGAAATACTGGAATTGCAGGCCCTCGATGCGCGTGCCGTCTGCGGTCCGCCGCGCCAGGTTGAAGCCGCAGGCCGCCGCCGCGGCATCGCCCGCATTGGCGGACAGCGGCGCGTTGGCCGATCCTTGCAGAATGGCGCTGTGGGGTACGCGCGCGGTGAGCGTCAGCCGCTTGAAGATGTCGAGGCAGCCGGTGCGGTACAGCCCGGGCTCGAAGCGGATCTCGTCGCCGCTTGCCGCGGCGTTGATCACGGACTGGAGGTTGGATGTCGGCGTGACAACATGGATGGCCGCGTCAGCCGACGCGCTGGCGGCCATGGCCAGCCCTGCAAAGTGGAAAAGACGACGCAATGTACCTGGCATGACGAACTCCTTGCGCAGCGGCGCTGTGGATGGTCGTGCCTTGGTTCTCGCAGCCCGGAAAGCGGGCGTGCCAGCCGGACGCCCCGGATGTGCCGAAGCGTGACGCTGTTCGCAAAGGTGCGGGCGGCGCGCCCGGCTACATGCCGAACAGCTCGGCGAGATCTTCCTCGTCAAAGCGCAGCGCCTGGGTTGTCCCCCCTTCGAGCACCGCCTGGGCCAGTTCCGCCTTGCGCTGCTGCAGGTCCTGGATTTTCTCCTCGACCGTGCCGTTGCAGATTAACTTGTACACAAAAACCGGCTTGTCCTGGCCGATGCGGTGCACACGGTCGGTGGCCTGCGCTTCCACCGCGGGATTCCACCAGGGATCGTAGTGAATCACCGTGTCGGCGGCCGTCAGGTTCAGGCCCACGCCACCGGCCTTCAGGCTGATCAGGAAGACCGGGACGTCTCCCGTCTGGAAACGCTGGACGAGTTCGGCGCGGTCGCGCGTCTGGCCGGTCAGCGTCTGGTAGGCAATGCCTTCCTCGTCCAGCGCCAACTCGATCAAGCCCAGCATCTCGGCGAACTGCGAGAACACGAGCACGCGCCGGCCTTCCATCGCCAGCTCGCGCAGGAGGTCGAGCAGAAGATCCAGCTTGGCCGATTCGGGCGCGCGCCGGGCGCGCTCGAGCTTGACCAGGCGCGGGTCGCAGCACACCTGGCGCAGCTTCAGCAGTGCATCGAGCACGACAATGCCCGACTGCGCCAGCCCGCGTTCGCGGATTGCCTCGCGCACGCGCTCGTGCTGCGCCAGGCGTAGCGATTCGTAGAGCTCGCGCTGCTTGCCGATCAACTCCACGCCACGTTCGATCACGGTCTTGGGCGGAAGATCGGTCAGGACATCTTCCTTGCGCCGGCGCAGCATCAGCGGCGCGATGCGCTTGTGCAGCTTCTGCTGCCGCTCGACGTCGGCGTGTTTTTCGATGGGCGTGCGGTAGTGTCGCACGAAGGATTTCTCATCCCCCAGAAGCCCGGGCTCAACCGCATCGAACTGCGCCCATAGCTCGCCCAGGTGGTTCTCCAGCGGCGTGCCGGTCATGGCCAGGCGGCGCCTGGCGTCGAGCTCACGCACGACTTTCGCCGCCTGGGTACGGGCATTCTTGATCGCCTGGGCCTCGTCGACGATCAGCAGCGAAAAACGGAAATTGATCAGCTCGTCGCGGTCACGCGACAGCAGCGGATACGTGGTGATCACCAGGTCGTGATCGGGCACCGTGGCGAAATTCGCGTCGCGGGTGGCGCCGTGCAGAATCAGGACTTTCAGGTCCGGCGCAAAGCGCTGCGCTTCGGCGCGCCAGTTCCAGACGAGGCTCGTCGGAGCGATCACCAGCGCAGGATCCGCCAGCTCGCCGCGCTGGCGCATGGCCTCCAGGTGCGCCAGCACCTGCACCGTCTTGCCCAGGCCCATGTCGTCGGCCAGGATGCCGCCCAACCCTGCGCTGCCGAGGAACTCGAGCCAGGCCAGGCCGTCGCGCTGGTAGGGACGCAACGTGGCGCGGAAGCCCGGCGGCTCGGTCACCGGCTTGCGCTCGGCGCCGATGCGCGCCAGCGTGTCTTTCAGGCGCGTGCCGCCACGCCAGGGCAGGGCCGCCGGACCACGCGTGAGTTCTTCCACCACGCCCACCTGCGCCCGGCGCAACTGCAGGCTTTCCTGCACCGCGCCTGCCTCCAGCCACTCCAGCAGGGGCGCGATCAGGGCGCGCACCCGCGCCACCGGCAGCGGCACGCGGCGGCGCGCATCCACCGGCGCCAGCCACACGGCATCTTCGGCTTCCTTGGCGGGGGGCTTCAGCGGGAAAGACGGATCCCCCAGCGCCTTCTGCAGGATCGGCAGCAGGTCGACGCGGTGGCCGCTGATGTCGATGCCCAGCGAGAGGTCAAACCACGCATTGCCGGTGTCATCGATATCCGCATGCCAGGCTTCCGGCGCAGGCAGGATTTCCACCGGCGATTCCGCATCGAATTCCAGCTGGAAGCCGTCGGCCTGCAACCGCAGCGCCAGCGCCAGCAACTGCTCGGGCGGCGCCAGCTCGCTGCGGCCGCGTTCGAGCACGTAGTCGCCCGGCTGAATGGTGCGCGGCTGCACGCCGTGGGCGTAGGCGACATCGATCGCCTCGACCAGCTTGTGGCGGTCAAGCCGTTCGGCGGCGGCCAGCTCGGCACCCCGGTCGCGCACGAATTCGCGGATGCGGTCCGGCGCGCGGCGCCGCTCGTTACGCAGGGCGGGCACGACATCGAAACGTTCGCCGGCATAGTCGAAGGACAGGTGCAGGCAACCGGCGACGTACGATCCGCGCGCGCTGCGGCCCAGCGCGCCGGCCTGCAGTGTCGCCATGCGCAGCACCGGCACGGGGCTGACCTTCACCACTTCGATCGGGCCGGGATCTTCCGGCAGCGGCACGGCCGCCAGCGTCTCGTTCGCCTTCCAGCGGGTACGCAGGACGGCGACCTGCTCCGGCTGCAGCTGCGGCGCGGCGAGCAGGCGCTCGGCCAGGCGCAGATCGCCCTCCACGCGTCCGATCTCACCGGATTCCCCATCCCAGTACCACAGGCCGGCGATCTTCAGGATCACGGTGTTGTCAGCGGTGCCCGCCACGCGGGGTTCGAGCCGCTGCGTGCCGTCGGTCTGGTTGAGCCAGCGCCAGTCGACGCCGCGCGAAGCGCCCAGTCGCAGGGCGCTGCTGCCGGGCTTTCCGAAATAGCACGGCGCGTTGGCCAGCACGTCGAGCAGCCAGGCCTCGTGGCGCGGCGATCCCAGGCAATGCCAGCCCTGCAGACGCGCCATGTCGCTGGGCGCCATGCGCAGCTCGGCGATGCGCAGAAATTCATCGGGCGTGAGCGACCCCCAGGGATCATGACTGCCCGGCGCCGGCTGCACCGGCCGCGGCGACACCAGGCCGCCGCGCTTGCCGTGACGGAACCACACGGCCTGCGCGCACAGCCGCTGCGGCGTGCCGGCGCCGGCCTCGAACAGGAACCCCAGCACGCGCGGCTCCGTTGCACCGGGCGGCGTATCCGCAGGCAGGTTGAGACTGGACAGCCAGTAATCCCACTGGTGCAGGTCCGGATCGCGTGGCGTGGCGGGCGCGAACAGATCCTCACCCGGATCACCGTTGCCCCCGATGACGGCATACAGGCCCACGACCTGCAGCGCGACCGCCGCGACGTGCTTGCAGTCACCCTGCATCGGGCAGGTACAGGCGTTGATGACCTCAACACCCTCACCGCTTTCGCGCAACGCGATGCTGGTGGTGTAGGGCTGCTTGCCGCTGCCCTGGACCTGGCAGGTGATGCGCCCCTGGGCCTTGCCGGCGTGGTAGGTCGCACTGAGCACGCGGCCACGCGCCACGTAGTCGAGGCCGCGCTCGATGATGTGTTCATCGAGATAGTCGGTCAGGTCGAACGACCCCAGCAATTGTGCGAATTGCGACCGATCCATGGACCTCCCGAAGCGCGATGGCGCACCGTTGCGCGACCGCCGGACAGCGCGGCGGAGAAAAGCCGATTATGCGATTTTTCGCGCGCGCTGGGGCGGGGAGTCAATCACGTCCGGCGAATCCCGCGGAACCGGCGCGTGGGCCGGTTCCGGTGGTCGGGATTGTCCCGGGCGACAGCCGGCAGCCGGGCCGCAGACGGCCCGGTCCTGCGTGGCGGTCAGGCAGCGATGCGGGGCGCCTGCGGATTGCGCCAGTCCGACAACAGCGTCTGCCAGTCGGCACGTGCCTTCGCCTCATGCGCTTCCTTGACGTGGCCATAGCCGCGGATGTGCTCGGGCACGCTGGCGATCTGCACAGCCAGTGCATGGTTGTCGCGTTGCAGACCGACCAGGAGTTCGTCGATCGCGACGAAGTAGTCGGCGATCCACTGGCGTTCCATGCGCCGCTCGGCGGTCTTGCCGAAGATGTCGAACGCGCCGCCGCGCAGGCCCTTCAGCTTCGCCAGCAGCTTGAATGCCGTCAGCACCCACGGGCCGTACTCGCCCTTGGTCAGGTGCCCCTCGGCGTCACGGCGTGCCAGGAGCGGCGGCGCCAGGTGGAAGTGCAGCTTGTAGTCGCCCTCGAAGGTGTCCTGCACCTGCTTGAGGAAGGCCGGCTGCGTGTAGAGGCGGGCAACCTCGTACTCATCCTTGTAGGCCATCAGCTTGAAGGCATAGCGGGCGACGGCTTCCGACAGCGCGGTGGAGCCGGGCACGCGCTCGGCTTCGGCGGTGCGCACCTTGTCGACCAGCGCTTTGTACTTTGCCGCATACGCGCCATTCTGGTAATCGGTCAAAAAGAGCATGCGACGCGTGACGGCTTCGTCCAGCGTGCCCGACAGGTGGCTGTCGTCAAAGCCCTGGGTCGGGTCCGACACCCTGGCCTTCGGGCTGGCGGCGTTGACCACGGTCGCCAGGTCGTGCGCCGCCATGCGACCCCAGTTGAACGCGGTACGGTTCATCTCGATGGCGGCGCCATTGAGTTCGATCGCGCGGATCAGCGCGTCCAGGCTGACCGGCACCCAGCCCTTCTGCCAGGCATAGCCGAGCATGAAGAGGTTGGCGGCGATCGAATCGCCCATGAGGGTGGTCGCCAGCGCCGTGGCATCAACCAGTTCCGGCGCTTCGGCACCCATCGCCAGGCGCACGGCGTCGATAATCTGGGCCGCGGGGAACTGCATGTCCGGCCGCGTCGTGAACGTGCCCGGCATGGCTTCGTGGGTGTTGAGCACAGCATGTGTACGACCGGCGCGGATCTTCGACAGCGCCCAGTAGTCGTTCACCACGACCATGTCGCAGCCGAGCACCAGGTCGGCCTCGCCCGCAGCGATGCGCACGGCGTGGATGTCTGAGGGCTGGCGCGCGATGCGCAGGTGGCAGGTCACCGCGCCACCCTTCTGGGCCAGGCCCGTCTGGTCGAGCACGGTGGCGCCCTTGCCTTCCAGGTGAGCGGCCATGCCGAGCAAAGCGCCAATGGTGACGACGCCCGTGCCGCCGATGCCGGTGACCAGGATGTTCCAGGGCTGGCCCAGATCGGTCGCGAAGGTGGGCATCGGCAGGCTGTCGAAGTCCACCTGGCCGGCGCCCTTGCGCTTCTTCAGGCCACCGCCGTGGACGGTGACGAAGCTCGGGCAGAAGCCCTTCACGCAGGAGAAATCCTTGTTGCAGTTGGACTGGTCGATCTCGCGCTTGCGCCCGAACTCGGTTTCCTTCGGCGTCACCGACACGCAGAACGACTTCTTGCCGCAGTCGCCACAGCCTTCGCACACCAGCGAGTTGATGAAGACGCGCTTCTTCGGGTCTTCCATCTTGCCGCGCTTGCGACGGCGGCGCTTCTCGGTGGCGCAGGTCTGGTCGTAGATGATGACCGTGACGCCCGGCGTATCGCGCAGGCGCTTCTGCACGGCGTCCAGCTCGTCGCGATGCAGGAATTCCACGCCTTCGGGGAAGATCTCCGGGCGCGACCATTTTTCAATGTCGTCGGAGAGAACGATGATCGTCCTGACGCCTTCGGAACGCACCTGGTGGGCGATATCCGGCACGGTGAGCGTGCCGTCCACCGGCTGGCCGCCGGTCATCGCGACGGCGTCGTTGTAGAGGATCTTGTAGGTGATGTTCACCTTGGCCGCGATCGACTGGCGGATCGCCAGCGAACCGGAATGGAAATAGGTGCCGTCGCCCAGGTTCTGGAAGACGTGCCTGGTCTCCGTGAACGGCGCCTGGCCGCACCAGGTCGTGCCTTCGCCGCCCATCTGGGTGAAGGTTTCGGTACGGCGGTCCATCCAGGTCACCATGTAGTGGCAACCGATGCCGCCCAGCGCGCGCGAACCTTCCGGCACCGCGGTCGACGTGTTGTGCGGGCAGCCCGAGCAGTAGTGCGCGGCGCGCGGGAAATTGGCGCGGGGCAGCGCCAGTTCCTTTTCCTTCGCCGCCAGGAATGCCAGTCGGTTTTCGATCGTCTCCGACGTGAAGAAGCGCGACAGGCGCTTGGCGATCACGCGCGCGATGCGCGCCGGCGTGAGTTCGTTGGTCGAGGGCAGGATCCAGTTGTCCTCTTCGTCGTACTTGCCGACGATCGACGGACGCGTGTGGTGATCCCAGTTGTACATGTGTTCCTTCATCTGCGATTCGATGAAGGAGCGCTTCTCCTCGACAACGATGATGTCCTCGAGGCCGCGCGCAAATTCGCGGATGCCGATCGGTTCCAGCGGCCAGGTCATGCCGACCTTGTAGACACGGATGCCGATATCCGCCGCGTCGCGCTCGCCGATGCCCAGGTATTCCAGCGCCTGCAGCACGTCGAGATAGCTCTTGCCGGTGGTGACGATGCCCAGGCGCGCCTTGGGCGAATCCATCACGGTGCGGTCGATGCGGTTGGCGCGGGCGAAGGCCACGGCCGCCTGCACGGCGTACTGGTGCAGGCGCATTTCCTGCTCCAGCGGCGGATCCGGCCAGCGGATGCTCAGGCCGTTGGGCGGCAGCACGAAGTCGCTCGGGATGACGATGTCGAGCTGATGCGGATTCACATTCACCGAAGCCGAGGATTCAACCGTCTCGGCAATCGTCTTGAAGCCGACCCAGCGCCCGGTGAAACGCGACATGGCCCAGCCGAGCATGCCCATGTCGAGAATGTCCTGCACGCCGGCCGGATTGAGCACCGGCATCATCGCGGACACGAATTCCAGCTCGGAACCGTGCGGCAGCGTGGACGAGCGGCAGGCGTGGTCATCGGCCGCCAGGCACAGCACACCGCCGTGCCTGGAGGTACCGGCCGCGTTGGCGTGCTTGAACACGTCGCCGCAGCGATCAACGCCCGGGCCCTTGCCGTACCACATGGCGAAGACACCGTCGTATTTCGCGCCCGGGAAGAGGTTGGCCTGCTGCGAACCCCACACCATCGTGGCGCCGAGGTCTTCATTCAGGCCCGGCTGGAACTCGATGCTCGACGACTTGAGGTGCTTGCGCGCCTTCCACAGCTCCAGGTCGAAACCGCCCAGCGGCGAGCCGCGGTAGCCAGAGATGAAACCCGCGGTGTTCAGCCCGGCGGCGCGGTCGCGCATCTGCTGCATCAGCGGCAGGCGTACCAGCGCCTGGACCCCCGACAGATAAATGCGTCCTTCGCTACGTGTATACTTGTGCTCTAGGCTGTAGTCGCGATCGATCTGGATGGCTGGCACGGACATGCTCGTTGACCCGGTAGCGAGCTAGGGAAGATGTCAAGTTTATCCTTGGCGCCGCCGCACTACGATGCCGTCAGGTCCGGACAACTGTGCGCTAAGTGCCTGAGTTTGCGTGACCCGTCGCTGCACTGCAGCACGCAAACCGTCCAGCCCGCTTTGGTAGTCGAGCAGGCAACACGCCGCGTCGACGATAGCGCGGATCCTCGCCGGACGTCGCCGTTGAACGTCCCGGGGCGGGGGATGGGCGGTGATAAGATCCGCGGTTTCTCCAATGCCGGGCGCGCGCCCGGGACGCATCGTCCATGACCGACCTGCTGCACAGCCCCGCCGTCCTCGCCCTCGAACTGCCGCCCGGCGCGCTGCCCGAACGACGCGTGTTCTCGCGCGAAGAAACCGAGCATCTGGCCGGTTTGCTCGCCGAAGACCTGTGCAAGCTGCTGCCCGGCGCCGAGTCCACCCACCTGGTGCTGGCCGGCGCACTGTTTGACCAGACCCAGCTGCTGCGCCCGGGCTGGCCGGTCTTCGCGGAGCTGGCCGAGCTGGCGCAGCGCGGCCTGCCTGCCGCCGATCCCACCCCGCGCGTGCTCGCCTTCGGTGCGCACGAGGGCGCGATGCCCACGCCCGTGCTGCAGCCGGAGCCAGCCCTCGGCAGCGGCGCGATGCTGTTCCTGCCCTGGATGTTCTGCGGCGAATCTAGCGCCGTGCAGGCGCTGGGCCAGCGCATGGAGCGCGACTTCGTGGCGCGCGGCGAGGCCGGTGCGCGAACGTCCGATGCCCTGATGCGCCTGACCGGCCTGCGCCTGGAACACGCGCGCTACCTCACTCGCCACGATGTGTGCGCGCTGTCGTGTGTACAACTGGAACATGCCGGGCTGTCGGCGCTGTGGCAGATGCTGGAGCCGGCACTGCTGTCGCCGGACAACACCGCCGAGGCCCTTTCCTCCCGCGGCCGCCGCTGGCACTACGCCAAGGGTAGCGCCTATACCACCGTCCCGGATTACGCTGCCTGGCATGCGGAGCACGGCAATGTCCTCGCACCGGCCGATCGCGCCCACGCCTACGCCGGATCCCTGTTCGAGCTGCGCCAGTTCGCCGCGCTGCTGGCTGCGCATCGCGTTCCGCTGCGCTTCGACGATTCCGCCGCGCAGTGCCCCTGGCCCGTGCAACAGCTGGCCGTCGTTGATCCCTCCCTGCCGCCCGCGCGCCTCTTCGCGCACGAGGCTCGCGGCCTCGGCATCGTCGCCGTGACCGCGGCACAGCCGATCGGCTCGTCGGCGTGGCGTATCCTGGCGCATGCCTGGCCGCTCGACACCACCAGCCTCGCCGCACTGACGACGCATTTCGCTGACCAGTTCGGCGCCGAACCGCAGTTGCAGCGGCTCGGCACGCTGGTGCTCGACAGCGCCGCCACCCAGCTGGACCTGCCGCCGTTGGCGCAGGTGCATTAGGAACTTATGTAGTCCGATTTTGCCGCACAAGGGGCACTACCCCTCATCGCGTGCGGACCTAAGGTCCCGTCACCGTCCTGACCATGGACTCAAACGGAATCCCGTCTGTTAGACCGAAGTCGGTGCCGAAGACCCGCTGCAGTTCTGCCGGTGTAATTCCCGCTTCGTGGATCTTCATGTCGAAGTGCAGTGTTGCTCCATCGACGTCAACATCCAGAGGCAGGGGCCTGGTAGGTATCCTGCTGGCCTGCGTCAGCAGACACTCCTTGAACACCTGCAGGCCGCTACTGTGCGCGTGATTCATCACGCAGCGCCCGCTGCGGACCAGCTTGAACGAGACGTGCAGCCGCACGTCGGGTTTTCCCGTACGGAAATGAGCCTTGACCGCTTCAAGCCAGGGATCGTCATCGCCGAAAATGGGCTCCAGGGTGTATTCCCCCTGCACGGAAAGGAGAAGCACGTAGGATTTCGACGCATCCACCACCTGCTCGAACCGACACGAGGGAGTCCGGGATCCCGCCGGCCGCTTACCCGCCCAGAAGGCCGGCTGCCGATGCCGGTCTATCGTCTCGGCATAAGGCACCGCGACAACCATCTGCCCGCGAAACAGTGCCCTGGGATCGTGAATGACGGACTCTCGTTTGAGTTCGACGACGACCCTGTCGCCGGCGACATGCGAGATCACAGGACGAACGGTCACCGCCCCCGTCGCCTTCTCCAGCATCTCGGACCAGGTCAAGTTCTGGGGACCGATACTGCAGGCGGTGGCGTGCCCCGGCAGCCAGAGCAGCACCTGTGCCATCAGCGCGGCGACGATGAGAAGCGGTTTCGCGTTCATGTGGATCTATCGGCAGGAAGGAGGTTCACCCGGTTCGGGGTCGACGCGAAGCCTGTCAACTCCGCCGCGCGAAATAGGGCCCGCTCCGCTGGATGCAAGCAGGGTTCTCGCACAGGTACTACGAGGCGGTGGCGGACCGCAGACTGCGCAGGAACCAGTCGAGCGAAACCGGGCTATTCCTCACCACGGCCTCCGCTTGAACACCATCGTTACGGAAACCCACGCGCAATGCCGGCCCCTCGCCGTCGGTTCGCGTCTGCGCGCGGCTCCCGGCCACTGCATGAAGCCCGAGGATCGGCCGAAGTTCGATTCGCGCTTGCCCACGTGCCGGCGCGCCCTTCCAGACTACCAACCCCAACTTCTGTCGCGCCTCCAGCGTGCCACGAACTGATCACCGCGCTCGACGATACCGTTGTCGTTGTCAACGAAGAGGTCCGGTGTATCGGCAATCGCGGACAGCACATCCCTCAGGTCCGCCATCGACCAGAACACGACAAAGTAGAACCTGGGTTCGGCGCCTACCTGCCCCACAACGGCGCGCTGCCAGGGCTCCTGGTAGATGTTCACAACCTCGGGGCTATGGTTCACCTCAACGGAGACGGCAAATCCCTGGTTTCGTAGGTAGATGCGGTCTTCATTCTCAGGTTGGACAACCTCCATTCCGGCGGGGAGGAGCCCTTTCATCGTGTCGAACGTGTATGCGTTCGGTGCGATCAGTAGCACATCTCTCACTGCTTTACTCCGGCCGACGCGTGCATCGCCACCTGCCACGATGGTCGTTAGGGTGATTCACTGTCATGCCTACGGATTGTGCTGCGCGAGGCCATATCACGCTGTGCCATCCATCGCCGTATTCGCGAGCACCGATCTAGGTATCACCAGAGTCATGTCGTTCGGAGCCCATGTCGATAAACTGCAATTCGGAAAATGTGGTCGCGGAGTAGGGCCGCCGATAGCCGTGCTCGCGCGAATAGACCACGACACCCGCCTTTCAGAATTTTCCGACCCATCTGCCGGCGTTCCGCTGATTCTCCCGCCACCCCGCCACGGCATCGTGGCGCCATGAGCGCCTCGATGACGTGTTCGAAGCGGCCGCGTGGACCGTCGCGGACACCGTCGGCGCCGACCGGCAACTTACCGCATCGATGACCTTTTCTCACAACCGGCCGTTCAATTTCGCATGGTCAGACTCATGGTCTTCGCTCTGCGGCGACAGGCGCCAAAGTAGCCCCCCGGTAAGTCATCGACAAAAGGCATTGCGAGGAGTCTGCCTGCCTACCAGTCTGAAACGCTTCTCCGGAACACGGCAATGCTTGGTGCCGACTGGCGTTAGCTGCACCGACTTCAGCAGCGAGTCGAATTCATCCACGATATTCGAAGCCATCGCGCCTGCTGTCGAAGGCGATGATAGACACGTACGAGCACGCTGGAACCGGGGCACTCACTGCACAGAAAAGCCAGGCGCGCGCCTACTGCGAGTTCAGAGAACCTCGCTTCTCAGGAGTTGTAACGACATCACCTTCGCGAGAGCCCGTCCGACTTCCTCAGCTCTGCTGGTGAAGTCGACGTATAGCAGTGAAGCAGACGCCTTGAAGTCTGGCTCTGCCCACTCGTCCTCCACGTCGTCAATGTTGTTCTTCAGTATGAATTCCTCGTCGGTATCCGCCGTGAACCTGAAGTACTCACCCCCATGAAATCCACTCTCGTGCAGGGCGAACGTGATGCCCAGCGCAGACTCAATGGCCGGCGCGAGTTCGGTGATCCTTAGCCCTGAACCATACAAATCGTGATTCAACACCATCCTCTCCCTACTCTCTGCGGCAGCGGTTGCCTGGCAAGAGAGGTGGCTCCGCTTGTTAGGACAACTTCCCGTCGTTGTTAAGTGAGAGTCTGCGGAGTTACGCGGCCTTCTTTTGCGGCAGCGCAGTGAAGTAGGCGTCGTCCGGCGTGCGTCCGTCAAGAGCACTGTGCGGTCGGCGTTGATTATAGAACGTGAAGTATCGGGTCAAACGCTGCGTTGCCTGGGCGATCGATTCGTAGGCATGTAAGTATACCTCTTCATATTTGACCGTTCGCCAGAGTCGCTCGACGAAGACGTTGTCACGCCATGCGCCTTTGCCGTCCATGCTGATCTGGATGCCGTTTTGCTGTAACAGACCGGTGAAGGATTCGCTGGTGAACTGGCTTCCCTGGTCTGTGTTGAAGATCTCCGGCTTGCCGTGTAGATCAAGCGCTTCCTGCAGCGCATCGATGCAGAAGTCAGTCGTCATCGTGTTGGACAATCGCCACGCCAAGACCCGGCGCGTGTACCAGTCAATTACTGCACAAAGGTATATAAATCCCTTTGCCATTGGAATGTAGCTGATGTCCGTCGACCAGACCTGATTGGGACGATCAACCCTCAATGCGCGCAGCAAATATGGATAGATTCGATGTGCCGGATTGGCCGTGCTCGTACGGGGAGCCTGGTAGAGCGCTGCTATGCCCATCTTGCGCATCAGCGTGGCAATGTGCCGTCGTCCCGCGACATGACCCTCTTGCCGCAGCAGATCACGCAGCATGCGCGCACCGGCGAACGGGTGCTCCAAGTGAAGCTCATCGATCCGGCGCATCAACACCAGGTCGGCAGGCGACGTCGATCGCGGCAGGTAGTACACGCTCGATCGCGATAGGTCCAGTATTTCCGCCTGTCGGCTCACCGGCAGGACATGATCGCGATCGATCATCGCTTGGCGCTCGCATCGTCCAGACGACCGAGCGCGACGGCCAAAAAATCGTTCTCCATCGTCAGCTGGCCGATCTTGGCTTGCAGGGCCTTCACATCCACGGTTGGTGTGGGTTCTCGCTCCTGCGAGCCGCCAAAGGCCTCTGCGGCCTTCTCCAGCAGCTGCGCCTTCCACTGCGTGATCTGATTCGGGTGGACGTCAAATCGCTTGGCCAACTCGGGCAGCGTCCGGTCCCCCTTCAAGGTCGCCAGCGCCACCTTGGCTTTGAACTCTGCCGAGTGCTTCCGGCGGGTACGTTTCATCGATTGCTCCTTTCTGGGCGCCTCGGCGCCTCGTCATTGGAGCAGATTCCCACTTAAGCTGCTGTCCGAAATTGCGGAGCCAGCTCTAAGTTCGCACAGCGCGTCAATTTCCGCCGCGGAACACCTTCGCAGCTCACTTGGTGACACTTTTCCTGTCAGCAACAGCCTGCTTTTGATGTCATTCGCGTCCAATTTCAGGGTCTCGGGGACTATTGGGTTACCGCTGACACCCATTAGATAGACCGCCCGTGCCGAATCGCCGTCTGAGCCATACGCAGCGCCGCATACCCCTTTTCCACGTGGCAAGCGGACCCCGCCTCGGCCGCGTACCCCGTCGGATCCTTCCCACTCAATGATTGTTGAGAATGTAGCTATACGGATTCAGCGACTGTGAGTTCTCCGGAAACTGGATGAACGGATCCACCGAGATGAACTTGCCGAACCGGTAGTCGTAGGCTTCGATCCTATCGAGGCCGCGTTGCAGCCTCCTCATTGTGCAAGGTGAATGCGATCTCCTCGCCAAACTGTTCGATAAGATGCTTTCTCGCCTCTTCAGGCCCTTCAGAGTAGAAGCTTATCCTTTTTCCAACACTGCTCGGATCTCTGGACCAGACAATAGCTTCATAAAACAATTTGGGGCGCTCCGACATGCCAATTCCTCACTTAAGAGTGCCTAACAAAACCGTTCAATCGCACGCCAGCAGATCAATGAGCAAGCGAGCAATCCGAAGGCCAGATAGATTTCAGGGCGGCGCTCATACCGGATGCGAAGGCGTTTGAATCGGTTGAGCCAAGCAAACGTTCTTTCGACGACCCAACGATGCTTGCCCAGTCGCTGGCTAGATTCGACGTAAGCGTCCGCCGTGCCCACATTCCCTCGCAGGACCAACCCGCCGATGATCACACCACCGGCTGCCACCGATGAGGCAGTAGCTCAGCGATACGGCTGTTGGGATGGGTTGGCAGGCGGGTCAGCACATCCTTGAGGTAAGCGAACGGTTCGTGGCCGTTCTGCTTGGCGGTGGCGATGAGGCTCATGATGGCGGCGGCGCGTCCGCCGGCCATCTTGGATCCAGCGAACATCCAGTTCTTGCGACCGAGCGCTATGGGCCTGATCGAGCGCTCAACGGGGTTATTGTCGATCGGAAGTGTTCCGTCATCGACGTAGCGGATTAGCGCGGGCCAGCGTTTGCGGGTGTGCGCGAGCTCTTTGGCCAGGCCGCTGTTGGGCAAGGCAATGGCGGAGACCTCGCTGATCCATTGCTGGAAGGCATCGAGGATGGGGCGTGCATGCTGCTGTCGAAGCGCTTGTCGCTCGGGTGGATCCAACCCCTTGGCCTGCGCTTCGATGCGGTAAAGCTCGGCGATGTAGCGCAGCGCGGGCTCGGCATGCGCGCTGGACTTCGCGGCATGCAACTCAAAGAACCGTCGACGGATATGCGCCCAGCAACCGACTTCGGTCACGGTATCGCCGAAGAGCGCCTTGTAGCCACTGTAGTCGTCCACGACGAGATGACCGCGGAACGGGCCGAGGAAGCGCCGGGCATTCTCGCCACTGCGGCTCGTGCAGAAGTCGAAGATGGTGATCGGCGGACCGTGGGCCGAGGTGTAGGCAAACAAGTACGCACGAGCCGTCTTGCCAGCGCCTGGATCCAGCATGGCGAGCGGCGTTTCGTCTGCGTGGATCACACCCCGACCCAGCAGATCCGTTTTCATTGCCGCCACCAGTGGCATCAGCGCCACGCCGACGGCGCCCGACGTATCCGTCATGGTGGAGCGTGCCAGCTCGATGCCACTGCGTGCGTAGATCTGCTGCTGCCGGTAGAACGGCACATGGTCGGCATACTTGCCGACCAGCAGGTGCGCGATGAACGCCGGCGCGAACCGTCCGCGTTCAATGATGTTCGGCACACTGGGCGTGGCGGTCACGGTCTCGCACGTGCGGCAAGCGTACTTGGGGTAGACGTGCCGACGAACGAAGAACTTCGCGGGTTCGCAGTCGAGTTGCTCGCTCACATCTTCGCCCATCGGCGTCAACGTGCCGCCACAGGCCACGCAGGCGCACGAAGCTGGTTCATGGCGGACTTCGACGCGGGGTAGATGCTGCGGTAATGGCAAACGCTTGGGCTGGCGAGGCGCCGACGATGGTGACGGCGAAGCCTTGAGTGTCTCCAGCTCCGCTTTGATCGCCGCGACATCTTCGTTAGACGCCTCTTCAAACAACAGACGCTGCGCCGGATCCAGTTGTTCGGAACGGCGGCCGAACAGTCGGCGATTCATCTCCGCCAGTTGCGACTCCAGCGTCTTGATGCGCGCTTCGCGATACGCACCAACCGTGGCCATCTCGATGATCTGAGCATCGCGCTGCGACAGCAGAGCATCTCGTGCGGCAATCTGAGTGTCGCGTTCTGCCAATGCCGCCAACGCCGCGCGCAATTGCGATTGCAGATCGTCAGTGGCCGGCGTGTCGATGCTCATCCGGTGATTGTAAAGTTACACCAGCGCGCCGACCAGCGGTCTGGCGCACAATCGATGCCAATCAACGCCCGTGCATAACCACGCGAACGATTGCGCATCGATCTCGCAAACGCGATCAGAACTGCGCGGCCAGACGAATCGCCCCTCTCTGAGTCGTCGCACGCACATCCACACGCCGCTGCCATCAGCGCACACGACCTTGATGCGCGTGCCACTGCGATTGCGAAAGACGTAGGCCCCGCCGGCGGCACCGTCGTGGCCAAACTGAATCGCGATCGTTGCCAGCAAGCGATCCATGCCACACCGAAGATCGACCGGCTCGATCGCGATCCACCAGGCCGTCGGGCTCAGCATGCCACGATCTCGCGCATCAGCGTGGCTAACCAATGCGTATCCGTCCCAACCGGCACCGAAATCCGCCACGCACCATGCTGCACCTGAATCGGCGCAGGCGAAACTTCGCCGACAACCCGGACTGGCACCAGCGCGCGACCAGGTACTTCGGTGCGATCACGCTTGAGCCGGTGGCTCCACTGTGCCAACGTCAGTGCGTTGACGCCGTGCTTCTGACTGTACTGCTTCTGCGTCAGGCCGCTTGATCTCCAGCCGTCAACGTGGCGCTGCCAGAACTGTTTCGTCTTTGCCGATTGCATACTCGTCGCTCCAGGAAATTGAGCGGCGAGCATTCATCAGTGAATCTCGGCAGGGAATGTGGGGCGCCGGACGGTTACGATTCGACGCCTCGCCGAGCGATACGCTGGACGATTCCACGGTGCCGTAACGCGTGTCGGCAATGTTCGTAGTCGTATCCCTTGTCAGCATGAACCTTGTCTGGCCATCGCCGAGGACGCCCTCGAAGACCACCAACCGCAGGTAACGCATTGACTACGGCTTCGAAGCACTTGCTGTCGTGCGTGTTCGCGCCGCTGATGAGGAACGAGAGCGGCGTGCCCCTGGCATCGACCGCAACGTGCCTTTTGCACCCCAACTTTCCTCGATCGGTAGGATTTGGACCGGTTTCCTCCCCGCCCGGGGGAAGGAACACTCGCTGCATCCACACTCACTCGCGACATGTCGATCTGATCGTAGCTACGCAACCGCCGCAACAGTTCCTTGTGCAATCGATCCCAAACACCGCTCTGCTGCCAGTCTCGCAGCCGTCGCCAGCAGGTCATGCCGGATCCATAGCCTAGCCGGAGCGGCAAATGCTCCCATGGAATCCCCGTCCTCAGGACAAACACGATGCCGTTGATGGCAGCACGATCCGGCACTCTTGGCCGACCACCTTTCGGGCGATCTGGCTCCGGCGGAAGTAGCCGCCGAATCACGTCCCATAGATCGTCCTTGATCTCAAGCTTACTCATCCGTCAGCACTCAACTCTTTGTGGCTGACGCATTGTAGACTACGCGGCGTTTTGTTAGGCACTCTAAGTGGCGCAAGACAGGCACTACTATCACAGAACCCACCGATAGTTGTTTCAGGACTATCAGCCATCATGGCGCACACCACCAGTGTCCTCCGCCGACGTCTCTGGCGACCAGGTACTCTCGCTGTCGATTAGAAGAACCATGGAATTCTTGGCTTGAACACCTCAAGCAACGTGCTTTTGCAGTTCGCCATTACCAGTTCTCGTGTGCTCGGATGTTGCTAAATCCTGGGGAATTCCAGCCCGAACAGGATTGAGATCGACGTAGGCCATGCACGCCAGCAACGCTGCGTCGTTCAGCAGTGCCTGGCAGCGGTAGCGCCCTTCCCAGAACCGTCCGGTGCACGCATCTTCGCGATTCGCCCGTCGTGCAATCGGCTCATTCAAACAACGCATGAACCACGGCAATGAGGACAATCGATCACGGTACAGCGCCACTTTCGCCGGATCAGCGGCAATATGCGCTGCGCGCATGGCGCAGACAGTGTGATCAATTTCGTTGTCCTGACGGATCGGGCACAACCGCATCCAGCGTTCGGCCACTTCTTCCGCGGTCCATGTGGCTGCGCCATGCGGTGCAACGTGCGCGACAACGTGCACGTGGTTGCTCATCACGGCGTAGGCGTACACGCCAACGGCGAAGATCGACGCCAGTTCGTACAGGCGATCTTCGATCCATTGCTTGCGGTGATCAAAGGTCTGGCCTGTGAAGTGATCCTCGCCGCACAGAAACGCCCGACGGACGCAGCGGGAGATGCAATGGAGATGGCCGGCAACCCCCTTACGTCAGACTACTTGTCGCCCCGATAGAATCGTACCCCTGGGGCGAAGGACAAGAACGTGGCTCGATACGGAAAGGCGTTTAGGGACCGGGCGGTAGCGCGATTGCTGCCGCCGGAAAGTGCGGACGTGAATGTGGTGTCGCGCGAGATCGGCATCTCGGCGGATACATTGGAGCGGTGGCGCGCAGAGGCGCTGGCCAGTGGCCAGAAGAACGGCGGTTGGACAGCCGGAGCGCGCTTTGAGGCATTGCTGACGACGGCGGCAATGAGCGAGGAAGAGAAGAACGCGTGGTGCCGGTCGCAAGGGCTGTTTCCGAGCGAATTGGCGCAGTGGCGTGCTGCCGCGACAGGAGCCCTGGAGCGGCCGGACGCTGCACAGCAGGTGCCGTCGGAGCGGCGTCAGGTAAAGGAGCTGGAGCGCGAGCTTCGTCGCAAAGAGAAAGCGTTGGCGGAGACGGCAGCTCTGCTGGTTCTGTCAAAAAAACTCGAGGCGATCTTCCCCAAGGACGCGGACGAATGATCGCGATGGAAGATCGCCGTTGGATGGTAGAAGCCATTGATGAGGCGCACTGTAGCGGTGCCCGCCTGAGCGTGGCGTGTTCGCTGGCCGGGATCGACATTCGCACGCTGCAGCGATGGCGCCGCGACGGTGGGTTGGAGACCGGTGACCGTCGCCCGATGGCCGTGCGGCCTGTGCCGGCACATGCACTGACGTCGCAAGAGCGTGCAGCGATTCTGGAGATCGCCAACGAACCACGATTTGCCGCCTTGCCGCCGGCGCAGATCGTCCCGCGACTGGCTGATGAGGGCCGCTATGTCGCCAGCGAATCGAGTTTCCATCGCGTTTTGCGCCATAACCAGCAGACCACACACCGCGGTCGCGCGAAAGCGCCAGAACGGCGCAGAGAACCGACAACCCATATTGCCACCGCGCCCGGCCAAGTCTGGTGCTGGGACGTGACCTGGTTGCCGTCACGCGTGAAAGGCCAATGGTTCTATCTCTACCTCATCCTGGACATCTACAGCCGGCATATCGTCGGTCATGAGGTTCAGCAGGTCGAATCCGGTGAGCACGCCGCCCACCTGGCTAAACGCGTCGCGCTGGCCGAAGGCGTGCACACGGCACTGAACAAACCCGTCCTGCATGGCGACAATGGTGCCAGCCTGAAGGCGACGACAGTGCTGGCCATGCTGCAATGGCTGGGCATCGCGCCGTCGTACTCACGTCCGCGCGTGAGCAATGACAACGCGTACGCCGAGTCACTGTTCCGAACCGCCAAGTACCGCTCCGGATATCCGCCGGAAGGATTTGGCGACATCCAGGCCGCTCGTCGGTGGGCAGCTGACTTCGTCCATTGGTACAACGGCGAGCATCGGCATAGCGGCATTCGGTTCGTTACGCCAGCCCAACGTCATCGTGGCGAGGACCATGCCATCTTGCGTGCCCGTCACCACCTGTACGAATCGGCGCGAGCACAGAATCCGCGTCGATGGTCTCGCGGTGTTCGCGACTGGTCGCCCACGGGGGCCGTGACGCTCAATCCGGACAAGTTGGTCAATTGATCAAAGCAGGCGACAAGTAGCTTGACGTGTACCGCAACGCCGGGGGGAACGAAGAGATGTAGGGGGGCGCTCATGGCGCCACTGTTTCACTTCGTCACCATCACCGGAATCGGTTGGATTCCGGTGATGGGCTCGGAAAAGTCTGAAACTTGGTTGGCCTGGATTCGCCCCGTTGGCCTGGATTCGCCCCGCGTCAGAGCTTGACCTCGAGCAATTCGTAGAACGGATACGAGGGTGGCTTGGGATAACGCTTGCCGACCATCTCCTGCTCGAAGCAGGCCAGATGCGGGCTACGAGGAACAGTAAGAAACTCCGCGATTACGCCATCATCGCCGATGACGGCGACCGCGGAAAACGCCTCTACTTTTCCCCTCTTCGCGGAACCGCTGCATTTGTCGGTGACATCCTTCCAGAAGGTGTTATGGACCTTGATGAGGTCGTACTCGTAAGACTTTCCCGGCTCCACCTTCACCAGCGCCAAGTGCTCGTTCGCAATGCGAACCCAGCGGTCCTCGTACGACTCATCCGCAAGCGCTGTCGACACGGCGAGTAGCGACGAGAGCAATATTCCAGTCCTGACCATGATTTCTCCAGATAGTGCATTTGACCGACACCGTCGGCGCTGACCGGCAACTCTACCGCATCAATGACCTTCTCCTCACAACCAGCCGTTCAATTGCGCATGGTCAGACTCATGGTTTTCGCTCTGCCGCGACAGGCGCCAGGGGGCGTGGCGACCACGTGCACGCGGTTGCTCATCGAGACACGTACCCACCAATGGCAGAGATCGACGCCGGTTCGTACATACGAGCTTCGATCCATTGCTTGTGGTGATCGAAGGCCTGGCCTGTGAAGTTTCCCTCGTCGCATAGGACCGCGTGCCGGATGCAGCGGAAGATGCCGTGGAAGTGGACGGCAACACTGGGTGGACCGGAGAAGTGTCTGGGGGCGCTCGTAGCGCCACTGTTTCACGCCACTACCGCTACCGGAATCGGTTGGATTCCGGTAGCGGGCTCGGAAAACTGAAACGTGGTCGCCCTGGACCAACCCGATTCGAGCCATCCTCGCTCCGTCAATTTCCCTCCGCAAAGTCACTTAGGATTTCGCGGGCCATAGCACCAGCCACAGTGCTTTCATGGGAAATGCGCTTGATCAGAGGGATCATGCCTTTTACTACACGCATAAACTCGTCGTGCAATCGGATGGTTTTCCCATCAGGCATGAGAAACTCCTCGTAGCCGTCCTCTGGCTGAAAGCAATCAACTATATTGCCAAGAGTTCCTAAGACAATTTGCTTCGCAATACCGTTATCTGACTCAAGAACTCTCTCAAAAATTGGCAACACGGGAAGGATTACGGGGTAGTAGGTTCCCCTATGATCGTTGGCAACCGTACCGAGCAATTTGCGAGCCGCAGTTCGAATTTCCTCGCCATCTTTGACGCTATGAGCCGCAACAATCGCGGCAGATATGCTGTCCTGTCTATTCCATTCTGGCTGGGGAAACCCTTGGAGCACTGAGCCTTCAATCGGATCCATCGAACACCCCTCATTCGGAGGACTAAAAGTCAAAAACCTTATGCCAAATGCGGATCGTAGTGACGCTTAGAGCCCGCTGTACGAGCTCGACTGATAACCTGAAAGGCATCAGCCGAACGCCGCGAAAATTCTAGGCATCTACTTCGACGACGCCCCCATAATTTCGTCCCACCGCCCACCAGAATCCCACTTCACTCCCGGCGGGAACTGCCAGGGGTAGTACTTTTCCTGACATTTTACGCAAACTGGCCGGTCGTGCCAGGTTCTCTTTCCGGCCGTCTCGTCGAACCGACGGCCAACAGGCAACGTGAAGCGAGTAGCACCCTGACGCGCTGCGTCGTCCTCTGCGCATCCAGTCGGATTCTTTGAGCACCCTACGACGATAATTCCGTCGTCCGTGTACCCGCCAATGTACATCCCGTGCTTCGTCTTCTTCTCAAGTATTACAGAGTCCCGGGCTTGTTCCGCCTTCGCCAGCAGTTCCGGATTTTCGTTGGCGAGTTGCCGCTCCTTTTTCTCTCCGAACCCCGGAGCACCTGCAAGCTCTGCGGCCGCGTCAACTGCACACGAAAGAAGGCCGCTCGCGGCACATTCGGCTGCCTTCTTGTCCAACTCCAACACCGCCTCGACATATTCTCGCCCGTGCCGATTGACTTCTTCCTTGATGAAGTCTGTGCCCTTGTACGTGACATCGTCTCGAAATAGGTTGTGTCGCTCATTGAGCGCCCTAATGGAGTCGTGAGTCTTACCCTTCGAGCTGTAGAGCAGTTTCGACGGCGCCTCCATGCCATTGCTCTCTGAAATGGAGATCGACTCAACCCTATAGAACCCTCCGTCTTTCCCCTGCGCGACGACGATTTTCTCGCCGTCTTCCATCGTCAGAATCTCGAAGTAGCTGACATCCGCCCCGTTGAAGGAACACCTATCCTTGTCGCATCTAAAGGCATACCCGGTAGGGTCATGTCCACCGAATGGGTTGTTCAAAAGGTATGAGTATGGATTCAGACTTTGCGAGTTCGCTGGAAACTGGATAAACGGATCTGTCGACATGAACTTGCCAAACCGATAGTCGTAGGCGCGACCATTCATGTGTATCAGGCCCACATCACCCAGATGCTGGTGCCCGGTGAAGCCCAGATGCGTTGTCGTCAGATTGGTCTGGCCGCTGGGTTTTGTCCCACTGGCCGGACGGGTAGCGAAAGTCCAATCACGCGCCTGACCGAAGGCATCGAAGGCGAGTGCTGATGCGGTGGACTGGCTGGCGTCGGTGACGGGCTGGCGGTAATCGCCATTCTTGTCGAGCATGCCCAATGGCGAACCAAGGCGGTCGAGTGGGCGGTAGTAGGTTCCCAGATCCGTAAGCGTGCCATCGCTTTCGCGCTTCCTCTTGATGATGACTACGCTGCCCAGCTCGTGGCGCAGGGTCTTCTCGTTGATGTTGGACGCGCTGTATTCGCGTTCGACGCCGCCGGGGCCGCGATCGAGCATCATCTTGAGCACACCGCCGGCGTGGACGGTTTCGCGCAGACGCGTTCCGGTCGGGGAATAGTCGAAGGCGGTGTTCTGGCCGTTGCGACTGATCAGGCGCGGGCGGTTGGTGTGGTCGTAGTCGATCAGACGGTCAGGCTCGTCGGCGCTGTTGCTGCTGCGGGTCAGCGTGAGGTTGCCGTTTGCGTCGCAGCCGGCGTCGACGGTGCCGGCGCCGCCCATGCGGGTGATGCGCTTGGCGACGTTCGGTCCGCAGCTGGTCGCTCCAGGAACGTTCGGTGCGGGGGGCAGCGTGTAGGTGTATGACTGCGCGTAGTCGGTCTTCTGGGTCAGGTTTCCGATCAGGTCGTAGCTGTAGTTGACCGGTGCCGCCGTGGTGGGGCTGGCGGACAGCAGGCGCTGCAGGCGGTCGTAGCCGTAAGACTCGGTGGCGGTGAACGGCGCGACGGTGGGACGGCCGCGTTGCTGCGTTGCAAGGTTGCCGAGGGCGTCGTAGGTGTAGTTCACCTCGTCCAGCTTGGCCGACGCCGTATCGCAATGGCGGTGCCAGGCCCGCTTGGCAGACTGGCCCGTCTTGGGGTTGCTGCTATAGAAGCCGCAGACGCCGTTGCCGTACTGCTGGCGGGTCGGCTGGCCCCAGGCATCGTAGCCGTCGATGGACCACAGCCAGGCGCCGTTGTCGTTGTCCTGCAGATCGATCACTTCGCCGTAGCGGTCGTACTTGGTGCGGATGCGCAGGCGGCTGTCGTTGTAGGTCACGCCTTTTACGCGGCCGAAGTAGCGGTCGTAGTGGGTCGTGACCGACATGGCCGTTTCGGCGCCCTGGATATTGATATCCGGGCGCGACCACTGCTGCGTGGTCTGCGTGTACGGGCGGCGCAGCTCGTCGTAGGTGGTGCTTTCCTTCGAGTACTGGCGCAGACCGTTGGTGCAGGTATCGGGCGGTGCCGAATCCTTGGCGCAACGGACGACCTCATCGAGCTGGCCGGGTACGCCCTGGTCGTAGGTCCACTGGTCCAGGTAGTACTCCTTGCGGGTACCTGTGCCGACCCGGTAGGTGTCTTCACTGCGCTGTTTCAGCACGCGGCCGAGCGCGTCGCGCTGTTCAATCGTGGTGACGAAACTGCGCGCGTCCTTCTGGCTGACGAGCTCGCCCAGGACGTTGTAGCTGAACTGCCACAGACCCTGGTTGGGATCATTCAGCTTCAGGCGATGACCGAAGGCGTTATAGCTGCCCGTGGTCGCATTCGCATAGGCGACCACGCCATTGGCCACCAGGCTGTTCGCGCGCGCATCGGCGATGGCCAGGGGGCGTCCGGCGCCGTCATACCAGTAGCGCGTCACGCCGCCGTCGGCGTCTTCCGTGCGCAGCATGCCCAGCACGCTGTCATAGCGCTTGACGGTAAAGCACAGGTTGGTGCCGCAGGCGTTGTCCGTCGGCTTCAGCGAAACGCTGGTGAGGTTGGCATCGTAGGCATAGGTCGTTGCCATGCGACGGGTCTTGTCCGCCTCGGCGGTGGGCGACAGCTTCTGCGTGACGCGACCCAATGCGTCGTACTGGAAGTTCGTCCAGGCTTCCGCGGGTGGCAGCGGATCCACGCCTTCCAGATACGGCGGTGATGTCCGCTCCACCTGCCCCATGCGGTTGTAGTCAGTCAGCGTGGCGCGGTACTTGTACGTCGCCGGGAGCCCGTTCTTGACGAGCGTCGCCTGCGCGGACTTGACCGTGCGACCGAGCGCGTCGTGCCATTCCACGCGCGTGGGTTGGCCGTCCTGCGCCACGGTGACCCGGAATGCGGCCTGTCGCTCATTCGTCGTATTGCCGGCACCCACGCCCGGACAACTGCCGTTGCTACACCGGCGAACCGCCGTACGGATGGGCGGCGACAGGTTGCCCACGCCGATGCGCGCCTGGCGCACCTCGATGGGGCGATCGAATGCGTCGTAACGCGTTGACGTCGTGATGCCGGCGATATCCGTCTGCTCACGCGGCAGGCCGTCGCGGGCGGACAGAGTGACCTCCGACGACTGATTCAGCGCATTGGTCGTGGTCTCCGGGAAATAGCCGTCACTGGAATAGGTGATGGTGGAGTTGCGTTCCTGCGTCACGCCGGTGACACCGTCCTGCGGCGGCACTTCGACCGTGGTGGTGGCCGGCATGCCATGGTTGACGGCAGGGTAGGTGTAGCGGGTGACGAGGTGGCTGTTGGCATCGGCCGTGGCGCCCGTCTTTCCGTCGACGGTCATCGACAGCAGCGTGCGGTTGACGGAATCGAAGGCCGGCGTGGAGATGACGGTGTATTCGGGTACCGTGACGCCAGCGGGCAACGGATGCGTGTCGCTGTACTGCACGGCGCGCGTGGTGACGGTACTGCTGCTCAGCCTGTCCAACCACCACGCGTTTTCGTCGTAGGTGTAGACGTTCTTGGTATGCGTGACTTTTGACGTGACGAGCTTCTGCAGATCAGTGCCGACATCGCTGGCGGTCACCGTCGTCGCAGTGGGGTTGCCGTACTGATCCCAGCCGGCCTTCAGCCCGTCGATATGAACTTCCTGAACCCTGCGCATCGGCTCGCCGGAACTGGCGTATGTCGTCGTGGATTGCGAGAGCAGGAAGGGATAGTTTTCCGGTGCGCCCCCGTTTCCGTCGCGCACCGCGCAGCACCGGCGATCTTGCAGCGCCAGTCGTAGGTGGTTTCCGACACGGGTTGCATTGCCGTCGCCGACAAGGGGATTCCTGTCTCGACCTTTTCGACGCGGCCGGCAAGCGGGAATTTCTGATGGTAGGTCGTTGCCGTGCGCAGACGCCGGTTGGCGTCACCCAGCGCGGTCGCCTGTTGCTCGATGATGCGCCGGAAGCCCTGGAATCCACGTCCGTAAGCGTTGTACAGCGCGTCCTGGTAGCTGAACAGGCGTGAGCGGAAACCCAGCAGGTCGTTTGATGTGCCCGTCTTCTGGCCGTTGCTCTGCGACAACTGCGAAACGACCGGCATCGAGGAACGGAACTGGAAGTGACGGCGGTCGCGGCCGACATAACCGTCAGTACCCAGCGTGTACAGCGGCGGCACCTGCGACAGTCGACCGGCCTGGCTGGTGAGCGGGAAGTATTCCCAGACGCTCTGGTTGCCCAGCGCATCGGTGGCGCGGTCGATCACTTCCGGAAATGCCGGGGCCAGGCGCTGCCCATCCGCGCGGCTGCGCTCGTGGTCACCCAGGTTTTCGTTCAGGTAGGTCGCACGGGCCACATCGCAGGCATTCTTGGCGGGCGTCGGCAGGCCATACGCAAACTGGGCCAGGCACGCCAGCGGCACGCCGCCGGGCAGCGGCGCGGTCGGGCCCACCTGGTAGGTAGGGGCGTTAGGGAAGGGTTGGATCGCACCGATGACAGCGCACGCGGCTCGGTCGTAGAGCGTACCCGGCGCCGGTCGCACCGGGCAGTAGAAGTCATTGTTCAGCAGATCGGTCATGCCGTCGCCGAAAAGGTCATCGACAGCGCGATCCGTGTCGCGTCCCAGCGAGAAGATCTTGCCCAGGAGCGGCGTCTGCGTGACGACGGCATCGAAGCTGTTCTCGCCCGTCTGGACGAACTTCACGGCGTTGAACTGATAGATGCTGTGATCCGATCCCTCGTGCTCTTTTGCGTACAGATATTCAACACCAGAACTATTGTGGTAGGAAAAGCCCGCCACTGCCTGCTGCAGATTGGAAAGGTCGTTGGGGTGCGCCCCCTCTTCCGGCGGGTACTCAGGGCATGCCCAGACTCGCCGCGTGTCGGGACAATCGTCTTGCCGGCATTGCGTCATCGTGTGCACGCACATACGCGCGGCAAATTTCGCGGGGTAGAGAAGATCGGCGCGACCGTCCGAGTCGATATCCGCCGGCCGAACCGCGTTGGCGTAGCGCATTGTCCGGCCGCTGCGGATCAGTCCCGGCGCACCCGGCTGGCCCGGATAGTTTGGCGTGGCCGTGTTGGCGAAGTAGCCACCGCGATTGAGCTGGATATGCCAGTTGCCATAGCACGACTGGTTGGTCGGACACGTTTCCGGGTGGGCACGCACCATGTCGTCGAGGCCATCGCCGTTGATGTCGATCCAGTGAACGATGTCATTGGACTGGTGCTGGAAGTTCAGGTCAGTCGCACGCTTGGGTGTGAACGTCACGCTGCTGCCGCTGCGGCTGGCGAGGTAGACGGTTTCCGGTCCGCTCGGCCCGACGAAGAAGTCGGTCAGCCCGTTCCCGTCGAAATCGGTGATGTGCACCAGGCGTTGCGCACTGCCGGTGGCGTGCGGCAGCTCGATGATGCGGTGGGGCGTGAAGTCGATGCGGCCGTTGCTGAGCGGAAACACGTCGGCCGGACGCGGATTGAGGAACAGGCACACGGTGTAGAACGTGCCGTCGGTATAGACCGTGCCCGGCGCGCTGGGTGTGCAGGTGCGGTTGGCCAGTGCCAGGATGTCCGGCGCGCCGTCTCCGTTGAAGTCGCCGATGTAGGGGTTGTCGTAGGCCGGCAGATTGGTGCTGACGGTGGCAAACGGATCGCCGGTGAGTGGCGCGCCCGGTTCCAGTTTCCACTTCTGCAGGGTGTAGTCGGTCAGCTCCTCAGACTTTCCGTCACCGTCGAAGTCGGCGGCGCGGGAGGCACTCAGGGCGTCCACTGCGCGGTTCTTGAAGCTCGACGATGACAGCTCGACCAGATCGCGCGTGCGGCGATCCGCATCGAACTGCGCCAGGTAGTGGTGCAGCTGGCCATCGGACTGGCGCTGGCTGAACATCACTTCGCGCACGCCGTCGCCGTTGTAGTCCGCCTTGATGGCGACGGAGCGAACGGCGTGAGCCGGGCCCTCATCACTGCCGCCCGTCGGTGCGGCATCGGGCAGCGTCAACTCCGTCATGGGGCCCGAACGGAAATTCAGTCCGCTATCCGCCCAGTCGAAGACGGTCGGCTCGTGACAGGCCATGGTTTCGGCGTCGTTGCCATCCTTGTCGACATTGTCGAAGCCGAACGCGCATTCCTGCACCGAGCGCAGCAGGCTGCGTCCGCTGGAAGCGCTGCGGTCGGACTGCAGTTCGTTGTCGTAGCGCAGCGTGTAGGTGCGGACCGGTTTGGCGACGCCGTCAAAATTCGGCGCTTCGGTCTGGATCTGGGTGAGGCGCTGCGTCTGTTGCGTCAGGAAGCCAGCGACATAGGAGTAACTGCGATCGTTCGCGCCGTTGTCGATCGGTCGCGGTTCGTAACTGAACCGCACGACGCGGTCGCCGGGGCCGTCGTGGTTAGAGCCGGTGTATTTCACCGCCTCCAGCAGGGTTTCTCCGCGGGCGCCGGCCGTATAGCAATAGTCCATCCGGTTGTCAGTGCGATCTTCAACACGCGCGATCAGCCACGACAGTTCCTTGGTCTGCGGCGGGGCACCCGGAGTGACTTCCACCGGCACCACGCGCGGCGCGACGCCCCGGTTGCAGCCGTCGGTGTTGTCGAACTTGCAGCCGTAGTAGGACGTGCGCCCGTCCTTGTGTTCCACCTTGAAGCAGACATTGCCGCTGTTCAGCGCGTTGCCCGTCTGCGTCACCCGGACGAAGCTGTCGATCTCGGTGCGGTAGGTCGTGCCGGGCTGGCCGTAAGTGCCGTTGATCTTGACCAGCCGCTGTCCGTCCAGGCAAAGGGCATCGTACGCATCGAGCTTGACGCCACCGACGTCGTTGTCCTGGTCCAATGTGCGCGGGCAGCGATGGATGCTGCTGGATCCGGAGACGCTCCAGCCGATGCCCGCGATGCCATTGCCGGCGCGACTGCTGTAGCTGAGCGAGACGGATGGCTGCATGCCCTTTCGGCCCGGCGGAACCGTGATCGGAATGGTGTACGTCGCCGCGCCGCCGTCGACACCGGCTTCGCCGGCCGTTGCGCCAACTGACGCGTCGTGGGTACCCAGGTCGCACTCGGGTTTGTCGCTGCAGGCGTTCTGGACGATCTCTGCTTCGTCCGGGAAATCACCGCCGACGATGACGCGCACTTCCGGCGTGTAGTGCTCGCCCGTCAGCACGGCCGTCTTGTAGTTGATCCGGTACTGGACGCGGTCACCGGCCTTGAGCACTTCGGTGCGTTCGCCCCAGTGGCCCGTGGCAATGCGGGTCACGCCACCGCGCACCAGATCGACGCGCGAGATCACGGCGTTCTCGTCTTCGCTGCTCCAGCTGACCCGGAACTCACAGGTGTCGCCCACCTTGGGCACCTTGCAGACCGAGCGATCGACGATGATGTGGTCGGCGTCGACGCGCACGACCGACACGGGTTCTGAGCCGAGGACGGCTGGCGGCCACGCAATCGCGGCCGTGCCCGTCCTGGAGGCCGGCACCGAGGCAATCACCCGCGCCAGGCCGGCGCGCGCCGCTTCCATCTGGCGCTCCACGAAGTTGCGGCGCAATGGCTGCGCGGCGTTCTCCGGGTTGGGACTCAGGCCGTCGTCGATCTGCGTGGTGCAGTTTTCCACGCAGGTGCGCAGGATCGGATGGACCGAGGCCTGGTTGTTGCCCGTGTAGGTGTAGTGCAGGTATTTCAGCACGCCGTACTGGGATGTCGGCAGCTGATTGAGCGTGGTGGCCGGCGGCAGGTTTCCGGCAAGGTCGATCGACTGCAGCCAGACCGGCTGGTTGGCCTGGTCGAAGATCGCCGCGGCGGCAATCTCGACGTAGTTGGCCGTGTCCGCGAGCTTGTGGAAGATGAAGTCGACGCCCCAGCCGAGGCGCGGGTCGTTGTCGTTGTCGGTGCGGAAGAACCAGTTCGACGAGAACGCCTGGTTCGGCTGCGTACCGCGACTGGCGATGTCGCGGAACATGTCGACGAGGCATTCGTCGTGGACCACGTCGTCGACCTTGTTGACGCCGCGGTTCCAGAGCCAGCGGACCGCCGCGCGGGTGGTCGTGTTGGCCGGAAAGGTGATAGCGATATCGCCGACCTTGGTGACGGTGCGGCGGCCGTTCGGATTGAACTCCACCCAGTTGAGCGTCGACGCCCAGGTACGCTCGCCGGAAACGACATTGAACTGCAGATCCTTGGCTTCACCGTGCAACCACACCGGACGGCCGGCGCGGTTGTAGGTGAACCAGGTCAGGTACATCGACTGCTGGCCGTCGCCGTAGAAGAAGTCCCAGCCCAGGCCCTGGCGATCCGGATTGACCCAGCGGCCGGGAAAGCCGGGCACGGTGCCGTGGACGGTGGGCACCGTCACGGCATTGCAGACCGTCGCCGGAGGCGGCGTGACCTGCGCGGAAGCCGCGCTCCAGGCGCCCAGCCCCAGCAACAGCGTCGTCGCAGTACGTAGCGTTTTTTGGAAGAAGCTTGTCATCGGGTATCGGTGAATGGCGAACATGGGGAGGGAGGAATCGACAGGCGCCGCAGAGGCGAGGTCACGCCGATCAGGCGCGACAACGGATTGCGACGCGCCGCAAGGCGCTTCGGTGGTGGTCAAGGCAAAGCCCCTGGTATGGCTGGCATGCGGCCCACAACGGGACCGCCAAAGGGTTTGGTTTACTGGCTGCTACATCGCAGCGCATCGGAGTACGGTGTCGAGCCACCTGATCACGATGCGCGCAAGGGATGATCACGGACCGGCGTAGCCAGTCGCAGGAATGCCTGCTGCCGATCCGGATGCGGCGCAACGTGCGCCGATTGAAACGTGACGGAGTCTACGGAATTTGCGATAGCACTGCTAGACGCAGACGGTTATATCCGCGATGGCCGCAACGTTGGACGGATGGGTTTGTCATGGGCTGCTCCATGGACCAGTCATGCGATTCTGACAAGCCGATGTATCGGATCGTGAGACGCCCGAAGCGCGTCGTGTCGCGAAATTGATGTGCACCACCAAGAACCATCGCCGAGCATTGCAACCGGGAATTGCAGGGCATCCACACACCGGTGTCCATACCACGCTACCCGGAAATTTCTCCACCGTACGGATTGACGCCACTCCACCGCATTCGCAAAATCCCCTTGCTGCCGCCAAATCGGCAGCCCGGGATTGGCATCCTGGTGACCTTGGCGCCACAAGCGCCCATCCGTCGATGTCGGCGCTTTTTTTGCGTCCGCCATCGTCGGCTGGGCGCCCTATTGATACCATTCCGGTTTCAATGGCGGGCGGCGCGCGGCAGCCGAGAGGCTGGCCGGCCCAAGGTCCGGTATGCCAACCATGCGCCGTCCGTCACCGTTTCGGGTCCGGTGACGGGTTATCCACTCGTCCAGGACTCAACGATGTCGATCTGCATGGAAAGTCCGTTCGCGCATCGCGAACGTTGTACGCGCAGTGATACCCGACGCATCCGCCGTGCCGCTGGCCGGCGGGTGCGTGGCCTTCCCTCCCCGTCGCGGAGGTGCGCGTGAATTCGTCCCCTCATGGTTTGCCCGCCGACGAGTTCTGTCTGGCGGATGTGCTCGTCAATGCGTTTGATGCGGATGCCGACAGTGCGGAAACGATTGTCGACGCCGCGCGGGGCCGGCGTGACCGGGCATTGGCGGGCCTGCGCACGTTGGCGGCGGTGCTGCGCCGGGGGAAGAGCGGCGCAGCGGCGCCCGGGAATGCATTTGTGCACGGCGTGGGCGCGCTGGTGGCGCATCTGGCGGATGAGGTGCACGCCTTGACCATGCTCGAAGCGCATGCGCGGTACCGGTTGGAGGAGGTTGACCGGGAGGCGCGGGCGGTGGAGGTAGCGGCGTGAGATGGTCGCTGCGTCGGGTGTCGCGTCACCGTGATCGCAGTCGCGGCGTTTCCCCGCGGCTAAGCTTGCTGCTCAACCCGGCTACGCGGTACGTAGCTGTCGCCGTTGCGTTACGCGCCCGGCGATGTTGGGCATCGCTGTGCTCAGCCCAACCTACAACAGCGGGCAATTGTTGATGCGGTCGCGGGCTACGGGAGCGTAGCGTTGCTTTCGTAGGTCGGGGTGAGCGCCAGCGAACTCCAACAGGGCGCATTCGTTCGTCGCTACGTCAACCGTAGCCACCGGGTGGTGACGCAGGCTGGGGTGGGCGAAAACCAAGCCCGACAAGGCGGCACCGATGGCGTCTCGACTTGCCGAGAGGCACGTGTCGGGGTTCGCTGGCGCTCACCCCAACCTACCGAAGCCTTGCGCGAATGTCGCAGGAAGTATCGTCGATCGTGCCGGAAGGCGACGATCAATCTGTCCGGAGGATGGATTGCCGCACAAAGGGCGTCGACGGTGTTTCCGGTGACATTTGCCATTGTACGGGTTGGTCGATATCCACAGCCTGTTCGCGACGGGCTGGCGGGCAAAGCGTGCTGACGAGCATCGCCTTGCCGGCGTGGTATCACACAACCGCTTCCACGCCGTCGCTGCGGCCGCGGTCGACGGATCATCCACTTCGATCTGCGCAGTTTTCGTTCGCGTGCGCGGCGCCGCGCACGCGACGCTTTGCTGTGCGCCCATGGCGATTCGGATGAACCGGCCTCCGGGCGGAGAGCACGGCGTATGACGCCCCCTGCGCTGGCCTACTCCGGCGAAACGCCGAGGAGCTGCTTCCACTGCACCTCCGACAGCACGCCGCTGCGGCTGCGGCGGGCGTCTGGGTCGATCACGATGGTGCGTGGCAGTTCACCGCCCCATTCCGGGTCGAGGCGATAGCCGATGCGTGGTGAAGCGGCTTCGGCGTAGATCCAGGTCGACGACGATCCCAATTGCAGCGCTGCCAGGTGGGCGGCGGCGGCTTCGCTACGCTCCGCGCCATCGGTCGCGACGATGGCCACGTCCAGTGGCGCACCGTTGCGTGCCAGGGTGTCGAGCGCCCGCAGGTGGGCGTCGCAGTAGCCGCAGTCGAGCGACCATAGTGCGATCACTTTCGTGCGCGCGCCCGGCGCCACCAGGTGTCGCGCAGCCACCTCGTCCAGTACCTGCAGCGTCGGCGTGGCCAGCTGCGCCAGCGCGGCGAACGCGGTTGCCAGCATCATCGGCGCGTCTCCAGTGCGACGATCTGTGGCCCTTCGGGCAGGGTCCATGCGGCGTAGGCCTTGCGCTTCCACACCAGCACCTGCGGTTGCGAGTGAGGCCCGGTGGTGCGCGCGATTTCACGCGGCGGGCTGAACGTGGCACCGCCGTCGGTCGACGTACGAACCTGCAGGGTGTCGGCATCCTCGACGATCTGCTGCCAGATGATCCATACGCGATCGCCGTCGACGGCGAGGTCGGCGTGCGATGCACCGGCTGCCGCCATTTCGATCGACGGGAATGTTTCGCCCGCCGGTGCCGAGCCGTAGTGGACGCGACTGCCCTTGGCCGCGCTGAACCACACGGCGTGGGCGCGACCCTCGCCGTCGAATGCCAGGGACGGGCCGTGGTGCGGGCAGCCATCCAGGCGCCAGTTCTCTGCGGTGGCGCGAAGAACGACCGGGGGCGTCTTCGATGCAGC
This sequence comes from Tahibacter amnicola, assembly GCF_025398735.1. NCBI lineage: Bacteria > Pseudomonadati > Pseudomonadota > Gammaproteobacteria > Lysobacterales > Rhodanobacteraceae > Tahibacter > Tahibacter amnicola. The sequence goes on along the minus strand of NZ_CP104694.1, from coordinate 592,789 downwards.
ATCCAGTCGCGCCCATGCGTGATCGCGCACGCCGCCGTCGAAGAGCTGGCGCCAGAGCAGCCATACCGTGCCATCCGGTGCCGTCGCCGCGGCGATGCGGCAGCACTCGCAGCTGTGGTCCGCCACGCGGACTTCGGGTTCAAAGTGCTCGCCGCCATCGCGGGACCAGGCAGCGTAGATCGCCGCGCCGGCGTAGGTTTCGCCGCGTCCGGCAGCGGCGCTGCGGTCGCGCTTGTCGATCCAGGCCACGGCCACGCGCCCCTGGCCGTCGACCGCCAGGGCGTCAAAGCGGTGCGTGATTTCCTGGCGGTCCCTGTGCACGGTCGCGGGCGGGGAGAAGGTCTCGCCCTGGTCGAGCGAGCGGCTGAAGCGGATGTCGCCGCTGTAGGGCTGGCCGCGCGGGTGCGTCCAGCTCAGGTAGATCGCGCCGTCTTTGCCCAAGGCGATCTTGGGACGGTTTTCGCCGTCGGCGGCAATGGTTTCCGGTTCCGCATTCACGGTACGCGGCGCATCGAACGGCGCACCCACCGCGGCGGCGCGACGGACGACGACATGCTCGCCCGAGGCCCCCACCCACCACACGCGGCCGTCCGGGGCGATCGCGACGGAGGCACCCAGCGCCGGGCGGACCGCGGGCTTGGCGTGTTCGTGCGCCACGGCAGTCAGGCTGGCGAGCGCGCACAGCGCCGCGCCGATCGGGCGGAATAGCGGAATCATGATCGTCCTTGATGGGATCCAGGGCTCGCCCGAAGCCTCGGGTTGCAGCCGGCCAGGCTGCACGGTACTGCACCGGACCGGGAACGGCGATGCGGCACGCGGTCGCGCCGTACGGCGATGGCCGGTTTCGCGACGCCGGACTAGCCCTTATGGCCCACGGCACTTGCCACGGGCATTCCTACAATGCGCCTGACCCACGAGACGAGAACCCGCAATGCCGATTTCACCCGTCCTTGCCACTGCCGCCATCCTGCTCGGCGCCACGCCGCCGGCCGAGGACACCGGCACGCGCCTGCTGCGCCTGCCGGATATCTGCGGCAACCACATCGCCTTCGTCTATGCCGGTGACGTGTATCGCGTGGCGGCCACGGGCGGCACGGCGCTGCGCCTGACCTCTCACCTGGGCAACGAGCTGTATCCCAAGTTCTCGCCGGACTGCGCCCAGATCGCCTTCTCCGCCGAATATGACGGCACCCGCCAGGTGTATGTGATTCCCACCAGCGGCGGCGCGCCGCGCCAGATCAGCTGGTACAACGATGTCGGCGCGATGCCGCCGCGCGGCGGCACCGACTACCGCGTGCTGGACTGGTCGCCCGACGGCCGCAACGTCCTGGTGCGGGTCAACCGCCTGCCGTTCGATGAGCGCGGCGGTCGGCCCTATCTCATTCCGGCCGACGGCGGACTGGAAACGCCGCTGGCGATTCCCGAATCCGGCGGCGGCATGTTCGCTCCGGATGGCAAGAGCGTGGTCTACACGCCGATCGACCGTGATTTCCGCAGCTGGAAGCGCTACCGCGGCGGCCGCGCCCAGGAGGTGTGGACCTACGACCTGGTCAACAACACCTCGCAGCGCCTGACCCACCATCCGGCCTCGGACCACCAGCCCATGTGGGTGGGCAATACGATTTTCTTCGCCTCGGACCGGGGCCAGACGCTGAACCTGTGGTCGGTGTCGCCCCAGGGCGGCGAGCCGGTGCAGCGGACCCAGTTCAGTGATTTCGACGTGATGTGGCCCAGCGCCGGTGCCGACGCCATCGTATTCGAGCAGGGCGGCTACCTGTGGCGCTTCGACCCGGCCACGGGCAGCGCGGCCAAGGTGGATATCCAGGTCACCGGCGATTTTCCGCAGGCCTTGCCGCAGTGGAAGAAGGCCGCTGCCTATGTCGAGTCCTTCGACCTGTCGCCGCAGGGCGAGCGCGCCGTGTTCGGCGCGCGCGGCGAGATCTTCACCGTGCCGGCCAAGAACGGCGAGGTGCGCAATATCAGCCGCACCCCGGCCGAGCGCGAGATCAGCGTGAGCTGGTCGCCCGACGGCAAGACCATCGCCTACCTGTCGGACGCCACCGGCGAATACGAGATCTACCTGCGCGCCCAGGATGGCAGCGGCGAACCGCGCCGCATCACGACCGACGGCGATACCTGGCGTTTCCCGCCGGCATGGTCGCCCGACTCCACGCGCCTGGCCTACGCCGACAAGCGCCAGCGCCTGCGCATTGTCGAGGTCGCGACCGGCGCGACGACCGAGGTCGACAGCAGCACCTTTGAAGACATCACTGACTACGCCTGGGCGCCCGATTCCCAGTGGCTGGCCTACGGCCGCAGCACCGATACCCACCTTTCGCAGCTGTTCCTGTATTCGCTGCGCAGCGGCAAGTCCGTGGCGCTGGCCGAGCCCACTTCCAGCGCCTTCAGCCCGGCTTTTGATCCCAAGGGCCGCTGGCTGTATTTCCTGTCCAACCGGGACTGGAACCTCACGTTCAGCGCGCACGAACAAAACTACCTGTATACGAATGCAACAAAGCCCTACGCACTGATTTTGGCCAAGGACGGGCCGACGCCGTATCCGAACAAGAGCGATGAAGCCGGCGATGATTCCGTCGGCAAGGCACGCGCCGAACGCGAGACGGCGCCCGACAAGGGGCCGGGCCCCACCCGGATCGACCTGGACGGCATTTCGGGCCGCGTTGTCGCACTGAAGGTGGCCGGCGGCAGCTACCAGGCGCTGCGCGCCGGCAATGACGCGATCTACTTCCTGTCGGGCAGCCCGCGCCAGCAGAGTTTCGAGCTGCGCCGCCTCGCCCTGGATGCCGACCAGGACAAGCCCGTCGCCGCCAACCTCAACGACTACCGCGTGTCGCTTTCGGGTGACAAGCTGCTGCTACGCCAGGCGGAGCGCTATGCGATCGTCAAGGCGGACGCCAGCCAGGATTTCAACGCGGGCGCGCTGAATCTTGATCGCATGGAGCTGTTCGTCGACCCGCGTGTGGAATGGAAGCAGGAATTCACCGACGCCTGGCGCCTGGTGCGCGACTGGTTCTACGAACCGGGCGTGCACGGCGGCATCGAGCGCTGGAACCTGATCCGCGAACGCTACGGCCGCTGGCTGCCGCACGTGGCCAGCCGCGCGGACTTTGACTACCTGCTGCAGGAAGTGGCCGGGGAGACCAACGCCGGGCACGTCTATGTGCAGTCGTCGACCGACATGCCCAAGGTCGAGCGCCATGCGAGCGGCTTGCTCGGCGCCGAGTTCGCCACGCATCCGTCGGGCTATTTCCGCATTGCCAAGATTTTTGCGGGCGAGAACTGGAACCGCGACCAGCGCTCACCGCTGACCGAACCCGGTATCGATGTGCGCGAAGGGCACTTCCTGCTGGCGGTCGACGGCGTCGATGCGCGTTCGGTGAAAAATCCCTATGCGCTTCTGCATGGCAAGGGAGATGTCGTGGTCAGCCTGCGTGTGTCCGACAACCCCGAAGGTCGCGAGGCACGCGATGTGCGCGTGCGCACGCTGACCTCGGAGCAGTCGCTGCGCTATGCCGACTGGGTCGCTTCACGGCGGGCGCTGGTCGAGAAACTGTCCGGCGGCCGCATCGGCTATATCCACGTGCCGAACACGGCGGTCGAGGGCAATCGCGAGCTCAACCGCGGCATGCTCGCCTATCACGAGAAGGAAGCACTGATCATCGACGACCGCTACAACGGTGGCGGTTTCATTCCTGACCGGATGATCGAGCTGGTCGCGCGTCAGCCGCTCAATTACTGGAAGCGGCGTGGACTGGATCCCGTGCCCACGCCGCTGGTGTCGCACGAGGGACCGAAGGCGATGCTGATCAACGGCCTGTCGAGCTCGGGCGGTGATGCGTTTCCCTACTATTTCCGCAAGCTCAAGCTCGGCACGCTGATCGGCACGCGCACCTGGGGCGGGCTGATCGGCATCGCCGGCAATCCCAACCTGGCCGATGGCGGCACCATTCTCGCCGCTAATTTCCGTTTCATGGGCACCGATGGAAAATGGGCCGTGGAGAACGAGGGCGTCGCGCCCGACATCGAAATCATCGATCGCCCGGAACTGATTGCTGCCGGCAAGGACCCGAGCATCGAGAAGGCCGTCGACGTGCTGCTGGCGCAGTTGCCGGCCGTGCGGGCCGCTCCGGTGCAGGCACCGGCGCCGCCCACGCATTTCGGCGAATAGACTGTCCGTGTCGCGACGACCGGCGGGCGCGGCACCGGCCGCGGCCGCCGGTTTTTTTGTTTACGACAGAGATTGGCGAGGATGACATGCAGTGCTTTGTCTACCGTTCCGAACGCAAGGCCGATACGTACGTATACCTGCGCGAACGCGATGCCTTCGGCCTGTTGCCGGCATCGCTGGCGCAGGGCCTGGGCCAGCTCACCTTCGTGATCGAGCTGACGCTCTCGCCCGACCGCAAGCTGGCGCGCGAGGACGTCGAGGCGGTGATGGCCAACCTGCGTGGCCCGGGTTTCCACCTGCAGCTGCCGCCCGTACAGGGCCTCGCCGAAGCCGAGGCGCCTTCCAAACCCCACTGAATGGGCCGGAAAACCGCCGCGACGCGCCCGCCGGCGCATTAACCAGGCTTTACCGCGCCTGCGGCCGAGGGTGCTTATACTCGGCCCGTTCTTTTGTGCCCGGACTTTATCTGCGTGCCCAGATCCAAGCCGTCGCGCCTTGGCGCCCTCATTGCGAGCCTGCCGTATTTCCTGCCTGCCGCGGCCTGCCTGGTCGTCGCCGGCATGGTGGTGCACCCGGCCGTGCTCCTGGCCCTGCTGGCCGCCAACTCGCTGACACTGGCCGCGGTCTGCCACGGCCTCGGCTTTGACCTGGAAGCGGATTTCGCGCGCACGGTGCTGCGCCGCGGCGCGGCGCACTTCGTCCTGGTGGCCGGCTACAGCGCACTGCTCGTGCTCATGCTCGGCTGGCCCCTGGGCTGGCTGCTGCGCGAGCCCTCGCTCGTCGCCACGCTGGCCTTGTCGACCGCGGTCGTGGTCGCCTTGCTGGCGCTGTGGCGCATCTGGCCGGCGTTCGGGCTGGTGCTGGTCTGGGATGATGCCTACCCGGAAGACGACGAACGTTCCTGGATTGCCACCGCGCTGTCGCGCAGCCTGACGTTCTCGCTGCACCTGACGCGCGAACACGAGCTGTATTTCAGCCATGGCCTGTGGGTCGGGCTGATCCAGCTGCTGCTCGCCTGCGCCGCGGCGGCCATCGCCGGCCTGGGTGGCGTGCTGCCGAACGAACTGCGCCTGAGCGCACTGGTCGTCTACGGGTTGGTGCTGCTGCCGGTCGGGCAACTGCTGGTAGCCAACCGCACCCTGCGCGCCGTGCTCACTGCCCGGCGCAGCCGCCATGCAGAGCGCGCCGAGCCGGTCGTAGCGGAACACACCGACGGCACCTGCGCGTCGCCGGCAGTGCTTCCCGGCGGATTGAGCCGCTCCGAGCTCGATACCGCGCTGCTGCATGCCGCCCGCTGCGGCCAGGTGGAGCTGGCGATCGCCGCGCTGGAACGGGGTGCCGATCCGAACACGGTGCCCGCCGAGACCGAGCGCGACCAGCGCAGCGTGCTGATGCTGGCGACGACGCTGCCGGAGGTACGCCTGCTGCGCGCGCTGATTGCACGCAGCGCCGACGTCAATCGCTGCCATGCGGGCCTGACCCCGCTGCTGGCCGCCACCCGCGACAGCTACGAAGGCCGCCCGGACGCCGTGCTGACCCTGCTGGCGAACGGTGCCAATCCGGCCCTCGCCGACGCCCAGGGCAATACCGCGCTGCATTACGCCGCGCTGGCTTCCGAACCGGTCGTCGCAGCCATGCTGCTCGATGCCGGCGCCTCCATGGCCTGCATCAACCGCGATGGCCTGACGCCGCCCGGACAGGCCGCCGCGGCCGCGAACTGGACCCTGCTGCGCTTTTTCCTGGAGCACGGCGCGAAGAACGAGGTGGAGCATGCCCAGCCGCTGCTGCTGTCCGCCTCGGGCATCACCGACGACGACATCACCGGCGCCAAGCTGCTGCTGAAGCAGAAGGCCCGTCCGGACGCCCAGGGCCCGATGGGACGCACCGCGCTCATGGCGGCGGCGCTCGCCGGACATGCGGGCATCGTGCGCCTGCTGCTGGATGCCGGTGCCAGCGTCGACATCGCCGACGGGCATGCAACGACCGCCCTGATGGAAGCCGCCCGCGCCGGGGCACCGGAAGTGATCGCACTGATCGCGCAGCGCAAACCCGATCCCAACCGCGTCGACCACCTGGGCCGCACGGCCCTGGTCATCGCCTGCCAGTCGCGCCAGGCCCGCGCCGATACGGTCCGCGCGTTGCTGGCACTGGGTATCGACCGCCGGCGCCCCTGCGGCGATGGTCGCTGTGCGCTGGACCACGCGATCACGACCGGCCGCTGGGACCTGGTCGCCCTGATCGACCCGGATTATCCCTTGCCGGCGAGCCTGGCCGACGCCGCGGGCACGGCGGCCACCGATTCGCCGGCGCACCTGCTCGATGCGCTGCGCTTCGGCCACTGGACCATCGCCGACAGCTTTATCGAGGTGATCCGCAGCTGGTCCGAGCGGGACCTGGCGGGTATCTGGCAGGAACTGGCCACCCACGGCGACCCGCGGGCGCGCCAGTGGCTGCTCAATCACGGCCTGCGACCGGATGCCTACGGCCCCGGCGGACGGCTGCTGGATGCGGCCGTCGCACAATTGCCCGACAGCCTCGCCGCGCTGGAAGAGCTGGTCCACGCGGGTGCGGGCATCGGCGGATCCGGCCTGTTGCGCCGCGTGCTCGACGCGGCGCGTCATTGCGAAGACGCGCCGCGGCGCCAGCGCCTGTTGCAGCTGGCCCGGGAATTGGTCGACGGCGGCGCCGACCCCTTCGACGCCGGCGAGTCCGGCGAAACAGCGGTGCATATCGCCGCCCAGCTGGGCGCACTGGATGTCCTGGATGCGTTGCTGGAACGCGGCGCTGATCCCAACCACCGCGATGCGCGCGGCCGCACGGCGCTGGCCCTGGCCATGGCACTGCCGGTTCCGGCAGCCGAGGCGATCGTGATGCGGCTGGTGCATTTTGGCGCCGATCCGGAGATCGCTGGCGACGATGGCGAAACACCGCTGGGTCGGGTCCTGGGCAGCGGTGCATCCGACCTGACCCGCTGGCTGCACTGGCCCAACTGGCCGCTGCCGCGACGCCGCCTGTGGCCGGCGGACCTGGTCAGCGCGGCAACCCAGGGCGACCGCGACGCGGTGCGCAAGCTGCTGGCACTGAAGCTGCCAATCGAGGCCACCGACGGGCAGGGCGCCACTGCGCTGCTGCGCGCCTGCGGCCAGGGTCATCGCGACCTCGTCGACGACCTCCTGAAAGCCGGCGCCGATCCGAATCACGCGGCGACCAGCGGCGCGACCTGTCTTTCCGCCGCGATCAGCGCGCGCCGCGAAGCCGTGGTCGCCTGCCTGGTGGGCCATGGCGTGGACGTGAACGCGCGCCTGCCGGGCGGAACCACCGCACTCATGATTGCCAGCGCGCTGGGATTTCCGGAACTGGTGCTGCAGCTGCTGCAGGCCGGGGCCGACCCGCAACTGGCGGACGACAGCGGCGCCACTGCCCTGCACGCGGCCGTGCAGTACGGCTTCGCGCAGCCGGCGCAGCGCGCCGCCGGCGTACTGGAAACGCTGCTGCGCGCCGGTGCGGCGCCCAATGCGCGTAACGGCAAGGGGCAGACGCCGCTGCTGCTGCTCGTGGGCGGACGCGCCGATCCAGGCACCCCCTGCGATGCACCGGCGCTCGGCCGGCTCGTCGCCGTGCTGCTCGACTACGCCGCCGACCTGGATGTGCAGGACGAACGGGGTGTCTCGGCGCTGCACGCCTGCGCCATCCATGGCCTGCTGGGCTGCGCACGCCAGCTGCTGGCACGCGGCGCAGACCGCGAGCTGCGCGACTGCCGCGGGCGGCGCCCGGCGGACCTGGCCGAACTCCTCGGCTATGCGGACGTCGCGGCGGAACTGGGCGCCACCGCGGCGATCCCCAGCCTCGCCAAGATGCTGCGCCAGCCGGTGCGGCCGCCGGAGTAGGCGCCGGTGCCGCGGTCAGGTCGTCGCGTCGATGTCGGCGGCGAAGATGCGTTCCAGTTCCACGAAGGCTTCCTGCGCGCTCTGCACCAGCGCCGCCTCGTCGTCATAGACCAGGTGCTGCGCCAGCAGTAGCGCCTCGTCGTGCGCGCGGAAACGCGCGATCCGCTCGGCGACCAGCCCCGGCGATTGCCCCAGCGCCTCGAGCACCTGCTGGGTGAGCACCAGGCTGCCGTCGAAGGTTTCGCGCACGACGCCGTCGACGTTCAGGTCCATCAGGCGGAAGGCGTGCTGGCGGTTGCGCGCCCGGGCGAAAATCTTCAGATGCGGATACAGCCGGCGCACGATGCGGGCGGTGCGCACATTGGCCTCGGGGTCGTCCGTGGCGAGCACGAAGATCTCGGCCTTGTCCGCCTGCGCCGCGCGCAGCAGCTCGGGGCGGGTCGGATCGCCGAAATAGATTTCGCTGCCGAAGCGGCGCGACACGTCCACCTGTTCGATGGAATTTTCCAGCGCCGTGAACGGAATGCGCTGGGCGCGCAGGATACGCGCCACGATCTGCCCGACCCGGCCGAAGCCGGCGATGATCACGCGCGGCGGATCCCCTTCGATACGATCGAACTCGCGCTCGGGAGCCCGTTCCCGCGTGCCGAGGTATTTGGCCACGCAGACCACGACCGCCGGCGTCAACGCCATCGACAAGGTGATCACCAGGGTCAGCAGGTCGTGCTGGCGCCCGTCGAGCAGCTGCGCCTTGTGCGCCAGCTTGAACACCACGAAGGCGAATTCGCCGCCGCCCGCCAGCACTGCGGCCAAGGCGAGCGACTGCGGGGTATCCAGGCCACCGATGCTGCGTCCGACGAGAAGCAGCACCAGGCCCTTGGCGACCAGCAGAGCCGCCGTCAATGCCAGCACCACCCACGGCTCGCGCAACAGCAGAGCCAGGTCCACCGACATGCCCACGCTGACGAAGAACAGGCCCAGCAGCAGCCCCTTGAACGGATCGATCTGGGATTCCAGCTCGTGGCGGTATTCCGAATCGGCGAGCAGCAGGCCGGCCAGGAACGCGCCCAGGGCCATGGAGATGCCGGCCAGCTCCATCAGCCAGGCCGTGCCGATGACCACGAGCAAAGCCGTGGCGGTGAAGACTTCCGGAATGCGCGTGCCGGCGACGGCACGGAACACCGGCCGCAGCAGGAAGCGGCCGGCCACCACGACCAGGGCGATGACGGCAACGACGCGCAACGCATCGACGAGGTTCATCGCCGCGCCGCCGGCGCCGCCCAGCACGGGGATCAGCGCAAGAATGGGAATGGCGGCCAGATCCTGGAACAGCAACACGGCGAAGGCCAGGCGGCCGTGCGGCGCGGTAAGTTCCTTGCGCTCGGCCAGGAGCTGCAGACCGAAAGCCGTGGACGACAGCGCCAGGCCAAGTCCCATCACGATCGCGGATTTCAGGCCCAGGCCAAAGCCCAGTGCGGCGACACCCGCAATGAGCGCTGTGGTTCCCAGCATCTGCGCCGTGCCCGCACCAAACACGGACTTGCGCATCACCCACAGCCGCTGCGGCGACAGTTCCAATCCGATGACAAAGAGCATCAGCACGACGCCAAGCTCTGAAATGCGCGCGATCTGCTCCGGATTCTGCAGCAGCTTCAATCCGGCCGGGCCGATCACCGCGCCGGCGATGAGATAGCCCAGCACGGCGCCCAGCTCGAACTTCTTGGCAATCGGCACGGCAATGACAGCCGCGGCCAGCAGCACGACGGTGTAGTGCAGGATCGTGTGTGTTTCCACGCGTGGGCTCCGGTAGACCGCCGAAGTATCGCATGCGGCTTCGCAGCGTCGGGTTCTCAGGATCTGAGATCACCGGCGCCTACAGTAACGGCTCGCACCCACGAGCCGGAACCGTCCATGACGCCTTTCCCGCAAACCCGCATTGCCCCACAGGCCACGCCCGGCTTCACCCTGGTCGACCGTGTCTCCGGCTGCTGGTTCGCTGCGGGGCTGTGCCTCTGGCTGGCCCTGCCTTCGGCGCGCGCCTATTCGCCCGTTTTCGGATGGGTCGGTTACTGGCTCGTGGGTGCCCCGCTGGTGACGCTGCTCGCAGCGCACCGGCACCGGTTGCTGGCCAGCGCGCGGGCGTTCCTCGTCCGCTCGTTCGCGCGCCGCAGCAGTGACGTGGCCGGGGAAGGGACCCCGTTCGACCGGCGCCAGGGATGGCGCCACGTCATGGTCCGGCACCGCCAGGCTCGGCGGCTGCCGGTGCGCCGCCCGCGCCGGACGGCGCGGATCCGCGTACTGGTCACGGCACTGCTGCAACGGCTGTAGTCACCGCCGCCGCCGGGGTGAACGTCAGTCGGTGATGCCCAGGCGTTTGCGTTCCAGACGGCGCAGGAATTCTTCCATGATGCGGCGGTAGAGATCCTCGCCGAGGTATTCGTCCTCGACGCCGGCATCAATCGACGGGTTGTCGTTCACTTCGATCACGACGATCCGGTTGCCGACCTGCTTGAGGTCTACCCCGTACAGGCCATCACCGATCGGCAGCGTGGCCTTGAGCGCGAGACGCACGACTTCCGGCGGTGCTTCGCGGACGGGGAAGGTCTTGAAGCCCCCGGACTTGGCCGTGCCCCGGGCGCCATGGTTGTAGATCTGCCAGTGACCGCGCGACATGAAGTACTGGCACGCGAAGAGCGGTTCCTTGTTCAGCACGCCGATGCGCCAGTCGAATTCCGTGTAGAGGAATTCCTGCGCGATGATCAGCGCGGTGTGCTGGAACAATTCGTCCACGCCCTTCTTCAGCTCTTCGGCGTTGTTGGCCTTGACGATGCCGCGCGAGAAGCTGCCGTCGGGAATCTTGAGCACGATCGGAAAGCCCAGCAGCTCCGGCAGTTCGGCCAGCTGCCTGGCGTTGTCGCGAAACAGGATTTCGCCGCGGGGCGTGGGCAGCTTGCGCGAACGCAGCAGGTCGTGCAGGTAGATCTTGTTCGTGCAGCGCAGGATCGACGTGGGATCGTCGATCACCACCATGCCTTCCTTTTCCGCCTTGTTGGCGAAACGGTAGGTGTGGTTGTCCAGCGCCGTTGTCTCGCGGATGAAGAGGCCGTCGTATTCGGCCAGGCGCGTGTAGTCGTTGCGCGTGATCGGATCGACTTCGATCCCCAGGCCCTTGCCAGCCTCGATGAAGGACCGCAGCGCCTTTTTGTTCGACGGCGGCATCGCCTCGTTGGGATCGTGCAGCAGGGCGATGTCGTAACGGTATTTCTTGCGCGCGCGTGGCTTGCGCCAGAGCTTCTTGGAGAACTTGTCCAGCGCGTCGGCGAAGGCATCTTCCTGCGGGTCATCCAGCGTATGCAGGCCGGCGGGCTTGATCGCGGCGATCTGCCAGACTTTCTCGCGCTCGAACTCGATGCGCAGGATCGGGCAGGGGAACGATTCGAACACCTGGCGCGCGAGGTCCTGCAAGGGGCCGTAGCTGGTTTCGCCAAAATATACAAGGATACCGAAGTCGGTCGTGTCACGGCCTTCTTCCGGCAGGAAACGCGCGACCTTCTGGTTGAGGTCGTCGATATCCAGGCCGTAGAGCGAGCGTCGCCGCAGGTCGTTGATCGTGCGTACCGACGGAATCACCTTGTGTCCGCGCGCCTCGGCCAGCAGTGACACGTAGTAACCGGTGCCCAGGTATTTGTAGCTGCGGCACAGGTTGATCACCTGGGTGCGTTCTTCTTCCTGGCCGAGCGGCTCGCGCAGGTAGTCCGTCGCGGTGACCACATTGTCGGAGGGGTAGTAGGAACCCCAGTCGGACGCTTTTTCGACGACGATGACGAGACGACTCATGGGCGCCTGGCGCGTCCATGCAGGAACAAGGCAACCGGAATATCTGTGTCAGGCATGGGTCGGGGAATCGGGGCGGGCGAGCCGGTCGCGAGTTTGACATAGGGCGGCAACACGTACACGGGTCTTTTGTCGTGCAGCCGGGCGGGATTCAGGCGCAACGTGTTCCATTCCGCACATCCGGGCGGTGACCGGTGCGCAGAGCGCGACGTATTGCCTGCCGCCGGTACAAGGCTCCTGCTAGGCTTCGCGCGTGCCACATCCCACCCCCTTCCAGCTGCGCGCCGCGACGCCCGCGGATACCGCCGCCCTCGTCGACCTGGAGCAGCAGACGTTCGCCTACGACCGGATGAGTCGCGCGCAGTTCCGGCGTCATCTGCGCAGCCCGACGGCCGCCATCTGGGTCGCCGAGCGCAGTGGCGCGCTGCTGGGTGCCGCGGTCCTGTTTTTTCGCCGCGGCGGCCAGCCGGCGCGACTGTACTCCCTGGCCACGGCTGCCAGCGCGAGAGGGGAAGGTGTCGGACGGCGATTGCTGCAGACGGTCGAGTCCGATGCCCTGCGCCGCGGTCATGATCGCCTGCGGCTGGAAGTGCGCACCGACAATGCGGCGGCGATCCGCTTGTACGAGTCGTCGGGCTACCGGCGTATCGCCGAGAAGCCGGGCTACTACGACGACGGGTCGGACGCCTGGCAGTATGAAAAATTGTTGACGGGAGCCTCCGAATGAAATTCGTCCTGCCCGCACTGCTTGGCGTCCTCATCGCCGGCGCGCACCTGCCGGCCGCGTCCGCCGAGCCCACTCCGACCGCCCTGCCGACCGACCTGCCAGCGCATGTCACCCTGGTGCAGACGACGATGCCACAGAAGGCAATCCGCAAGATCGCCGCAACCCACGGGGTGCGCCTGCCGCGGATGTTCGTGTTCAATGCCCGGCGCGAGAAGGTGCTCTACACCATTGGCTGGAGCCCCGACGTCACGGGCCGGCTCGAGGCCGCGCTGGCGGGCGGCAAGCCACTCAAGGGCGGTGACGATTTCGCGCGGGCGGTGAAAGACCTGGAAACCGCGCCGGGCGTGCCGCTGGATGCGGCCAGCCTGCCGCCGGCGGACTTCTACCTGATCGAGCACTGGGGCAGCTGGTGCACGCCCTGTGCCGTGGAGATCGACCGGCTGGTGGAGATCCTCAAGCGCGATACCACGCACCGTTTCGTCTGGATCGGCGTGCAGTTCGAGAACCCGGAAACTCTTGGCAAGGCGGCGCGCTGACCGTGGCCCAACTGGCAGACCTGATCAACACCTACCCGGGCCTCCTGGCCATCGGCATCTTCTTCGCGCGCATCGCGGACGTCACCTTCGGCACCATCCGCATCCTGGTCGGCTTTCGCGGCTACCGCCTGCTGGCCGCGGTGATCGGCTTCTGCGAGGCCTTCATCTGGGTGCTGGCAGCCAGCAAGGTGATCGGCCATCTTGACAATGTATACCTCGTCATCGCCTATGCGGCCGGCTACGCGACGGGCAACTTCGTCGGCATCACGATCGAACGGCGGCTGGGCGTGGGGCGCGAGCTGGTGCGCATCATTTCCTACTGCGACGCCTGCAACCTGGCCGAGGCGCTCACGGCGCGCGGTTACTCCGTGGTGGAGCTGGCCGGACGCCACCGCGGCGCGGCGACGGTGCAGGTGCTCTACGTCGTCGACCGGCGCCGGCGCATGCCGGAACTGTTGCGCCTGGTGCACGAGCTCGACCCGGATGCGATCTACACCGTGACCGACGTGAAGAACTGCCACGGCGAGGACGAACACGCCCTCGACGGCCACGGCCCCGGCATGGCGTCGCTGCGCAACAAGCGCAAGTGATTACCAGCCGCTGGCCTTGATCAGTTCCGCGGTCGCCGGGTCCGCCGGCCGCGCGACCAGGCCACCGGCCGCCGCGAGCGACACGCGGTAGCGGGCGCCATCGATCAGGGGCATGTACGTGGCGCTGCCGAAATCAGCGTCCACGAATGGCAGCCAGGCCGGGAAGCGGCGCTTGACCTGCCACAGGTCCAGCACGTTGTCGCCAGCCAGGTCGACGATGCTGGGCGGCTGGGTCTGTGCCACCGCCGCGTTGCGCCAGCGGCCACTGATGCGTTCCACGCGGTAGAGCGGCTCGGCGCCCAGGGTGACCGCCCGCGGCGTCCACTTGATGACACGCGCGTCCAGCTGCCAGTCGTCGCCGGAGAGCTGTACGGTTTCGTGGGTGCCGTCGGCAAGATCCACGCGCAGGGCCCAGGTGTTGGGTGCCACCGCTCGCACCTGGATGTCCGCTACCGGCGCCTCGGCCACCAGCCGCTGGTAGCCGCGCAGCGAGGTGCTCAATCCAGCCGAGAGCAGGGTGATCAGCAGGAAGGCCAGCAGCCATGCGCCCCGATGGCAGGCCGACAGCCGTCGCCGGTCGCGCCAGCGCCGCCGCACGGCGAAGGCCTGCAGCAGGCTCGCCAGGCCGAATAGCGCGGCCGCAATGGCCGGAATCAGGGCGGGAATGTCGGGCATCATGGGGGCTCCTTGCTCGGCGTGATGACCGCTGTGCCACGCGACACGGCAAACGCGGCCGCGACGCGTCCGATCGACCTCTGGCTATACTGCGCATTGTCTATCGGCTCGCACAAGGTTGCCCATGCGTTGTATTGCCCGGTTGTCGCTGGCGCTCGTCGTCCTCCTGGTTGCCGCCTGCGGCAACAAGGGCGATCTGGTCAAGCCGGAACCGACGCCTGCGTCGTTCGCGCCTGCCACTCGGTGAAGCCTGCGTGCACGCAGGAATCCCCTTCACCAAGATGCACGGCATCGGCAACGACTTCGTCGTCATCGATTGCCGCGATCGTCCACTCGGCCTGGATGCGGCTGCCATCGGCCGTCTCGGCGACCGCCATTTCGGCGTGGGTTTTGACCAGCTGCTGACCATCGAGCCGGCGACCGATCCCCGCTGCGCCTGGCGCTACGGCATCTACAACGCCGATGGCAGCCAGGCCCGCCAGTGTGGCAACGGCGCGCGGTGTGTCGCCGCCTGGCTGCACCGCGCCGGCGCCCTGGGCGCCGGCCAGACCTGGCTGGAGAGCCCGTCGGGGCCGGTCGCCGCGGAGATCCTGGACGATGGCAACGTCCGCATCGACATGGGCGAACCGCGGTTCGAACCGGCGCAGATTCCGCTGGACTTTCCGGAAGTGGCCGACAGCTACGCCGTCGAGGCCGCAGGCGCCACCTTGAGCTTCGGCGCGGTGTCGATGGGAAATCCGCATGCCGTGATCGAAGTCCCCGATGTCACCGAGGCCGACGTGGCAGACTGGGGACCGGTGCTGCAGAACCACCCGCGCTTCCCGCGCCAGTGCAATGTGGGATTTGTGCATATTGTGTCGCCGCGCGAGATCCGGCTGCGCGTGTTCGAGCGCGGCGTGGGCGAGACACTGGCCTGCGGCAGCGGCGCCTGCGCAGCCGTGGCCGTGCTGCATCGGCGCGGCAAGATCGACCACCAGGTGGCCGTGCACCTGCCCGGCGGCGAGCTGCAGATATCCTGGGCCGGACCGGGCCATTCCGTGTGGATGACCGGGCCGGCCGCTTTCGTTTTCGACGGGAACTACTATCCATGAGCGACCTGAGTCTGCGCGACGGCCTGACAGCAATGGAGGTAGCCAGCTACCTGCGCCGTCACCCCGAGTTCCTCAACGAATTTCCGGATCTGGCCCTCGGTCTGCGCCTGCCGCGCGACCAGGGGCCGGCGGCGTCGCTGGCGAGCTATCAGCTGGACGTGCTGCGCGACAAGAACCGCGAGCTCAACCGCCGTCTGCACGAGCTGATCGATATCGCGCACGAAAACGAGCAGCTGATGATCCGCGTGCATACGCTGACCCTGTCGCTGATGCGCGCCACCTCGCTGTACGACAGCCTCGCGCGCGTGGTCGCGGGCCTGACCGAGGATTTCGACACCCAGCTGGTGCGCATCGTGCTGTTCGGTCGTGCCGATTCGCTGCCCAAGGCCGAATGGCTGATCGTGCAACCCGACGGCCCCCGCGCGATGCCCGCCTTCGCCGAGTTCCTGCAGCGCAACGAAACGCTGTGCGGCCGCCTGCAACCGGAGAAAGTCGAAGCCCTGTTCGGCCAGCGCGCCGATGAGGTGAAGTCGACCGTGCTCATGCCGGTGAACAACCTGGGCATGCTCGCTATCGGCAGCGACGACATGGACCGCTTCCATCCGGGCATGGGGACGGTCTTCCTCAAGCTCATCGCCGAGGCGATCACCGCCTCCGTCGTCCGGTATCCGCTCGCGTGACCACTCCGGGCGCCGGCGACGGATCCGGCGCTCTCGGCGCCCCGGTCGCCGCCTTTATCGATTACCTTCGCGTCGAGAAGCGCTACGCCACCGGCACGCTGGTGAACTACCAGCGCGAACTGGAGACCTTGCGCCAGCATGCCGAGAAGCTTGGCCTGCGGGCGTGGTCGGAACTGCATGCCGAGCAGCTGCGCGGACTCGTTGCACGCGAACACCGGCGCGGCCGCGAGCCGGGGAGCCTGCACCACCTGCTCTCGGCCTGCCGCAGCTTTTTTCGCTGGTTGTTGCGCGAAGGCATGCTGGCGAAGGATCCGGCCCTGGACGTACGCGCACCGAAACTGCGCCGCAAGCTGCCCCAGGTGCTGGATGTCGACGAGGCGAGCAGCCTCGTGGAAATTCCCGCCGACGGCGCCGAAGCCGTGCAGGATCGCGCCATGCTGGAGCTGTTCTACTCCAGCGGCCTGCGCCTGGCCGAGCTGACTGGCCTGCGCTGGCAGGCGATCGATTTTTCCGACGGCACGGTGCGCCTGTTCGGCAAGGGCGCAAAGACACGCGTCGTGCCCGTCGGCAGCAAGGCGCGCGAAGCGCTGCTGGCCCTGCGTGAACAGGCAGGCCCGCAACCCGACGACCCGGTCTTCCCCGGTCGCAACGGCCGTCCGATCGCACCGGAAACCGTGCGCCGCCGGCTCAAGCGCTGGGCGCAGAGCCAAGGCATCTGGAAGCGTGTCTACCCGCATCTGCTGCGCCATTCGTTCGCCAGCCACCTGCTCGAATCCTCCGGCGACCTGCGCGCCGTGCAGGAACTGCTCGGCCACGCCGACATCGCCACCACGCAGATCTACACCCACCTGGACTTCCAGCACCTCGCCCGCGTGTACGACGCCGCGCATCCGCGCGCAAAGCGGCGACGAAATGATGAGGAAACGTAGGCTGGGCAGAGCGCAGCGAAGCCCGGCTCGGAGCGTACGCTCTACCCAGCCTGCGAATAGGGCGCTTTCAATTTTGTGGCCCGGGTAAGCGCAGCGCACGCGGGGTGAACCGCGAATTGTCGTCCAATCAGCGTTGCCCACACGACGCGGCGTATTTCCGACGTCGACGCAGGTTCACCCCGGGTGAACCCTGCGGGTTAACCCGGGCTACGGAATGCATAGCCGCGCATCTTCTGTAGTCGGCTGGCCGAAGGAAGCGAGCCAGGCTGCCCGCGGCGGCACTCGCGACGCTCTGGCTCTTCGGCTCCCAAACACACCAATGCGCCCGGCGATGTTGGGCATCGCTGCGCTCAGCGCCAACCTACAAAAGCGGAAGCCACAGGTTGCTCACGGCGCCGCCTTGACCCCCACCGACTCGAAGAGCTTGCCGCTGTCGAACCAGCGATCGCCGCGGATCACCGTGCGTACCTTGCGGATATCCCCCATCACGACGGTCGGATCGCCATCCACGAGAATCAGGTCGGCGACATAGCCGGGCGCGACGCGACCGTAGTCCTTGTTGCGCTTCATCACGGCGGCGGCGTCGTAGGTGGCGATCCTCAGCACGTCTTTCGGCGGGATGCCCGCGGCGACGTACAGTTCCAGTTCGCGCGCCAGGGCAAGGCCAGCGGTGCCGTCGGTACCGGCCACCAGGCGCACGCCGCTGCGATGGAGGACGCCGACGAAGTCGATCATGCGCTGGAAGCCATCGCGATAGGCGCCTTCCTGCCCCGGCTTGATCGGCAGGCCGCCGGCACCGGAACGAACGCCGCGCTGCAGCGTCGCGGGAAGCCGGTTGACGATGGCCGCGCTACCCGGCCCGGGGAAGCCGGGACGACTGAGGAACATGTCCTCGAAGGTGCTGACGGTCGGGTCGACCACCGTGCCGCGGTCGCGCAGCAGCTGGACGAAACTGCGCACCTCGGGCGCGCCAAGGTCGATGGCCGCGCCAAACTCGCCGATGGCGGAGAAGCGGGCCGGCGTGCGCGTGTCCTGCACTTTGTCGAACAGGAAATTGAGCATCAGCATGTTGATGTGCTGGATTTCGTCCGCACCGGCCTCGACGAACTGGCGGGCGGTCATATAGGCGGGGACATGCCCGCTGACGCGCAATCCGGCCGCATGGGCGGCCTCGATGATGGACGGAACCAGCTCCGTCTTGAGGGAACTGTATATTTTTACCTGCTCATAGCCCGTCCGGGCGTATTCGGCAATGTGTGCCCTGGCCTCGTCGGCGGTGTCGGCCAGCACCTTGGTCGGCCCGGCGAACGGGCCACGGCCGTCGATGATGCCGGCCTTGATGATGCGGGGGCCGATGTCCATCCCGGCCTCGATCGCACCGATACGAGCGGCCAGGCTCGTTCCTTCGTTTGCCAGGTCGCGCACAGTGGTGACGCCGCCAGCGATGTCGAGTACGGGCTGCGCCGCGCCGGACTCGTGGACATGCATATCCCACAGGCCCGGCATCAGGAACCGGTTCCCGGCATCCATCCATTGCGCGTCCGCGGGTACCTTCACCGTCTCCGCGTCCCCGACAGCGCTGATCCGGCCCTTTTCCACCAGCACGACCTGGTTTTCCTGCACCGTGCCCGATGGCGGGTCGAACACGCGCGCGCCACGGATGGCGAGCGGGTGCGTCAGGTGCGTCGTCAGCGACTTTGCCCGCTGCGTTGCGACACGTTTCTCTTCGGCATCCTGCGCCTTGCCCAGCTGCGGCAGGATGGCCGCATTACCCTCGCGCACCATCGAAAACCAGGGGGAGTAGCTGGCAAAGAAGCGCTGCTGGTCATCGAGCCAGAAATAGTTCGGCGTGAGATCGAGCCCATGGAGCGCATACAACGAGAGCGTCTTGCGTCCTTGCCTGGTCTTTACTTTCAGGTCAGACAGCTTTTCGATCCGCGCCTCGCCATCGGGCAACAGGGCCATGCGCTGGCCGGGCGCGGCGAGCAGGGCCCGTCCGAGCAGCACCAGTTCCTCGGGCGCGCCCTGCAGGCTCAGGTAGAACGCTGGCCCAGCCGCGGTGCGCGCCTGGTCCTCGGACGCGTTTTTCCACGTGACCTTGTCGCCCTCGCGGTTGTAGCGCTCTTCCACCGCTGCCTTGAAATAGTCCACGCCGCGGTTCTCGACGCTGCGGGTGGTGCCATCACCAGCCAGCCGGAAGACGCTGTCCGTGGACGGTCCGCGTCCGCGGTCGTTGTATTCGAAATGCACGCGGACGCTGCCGTCGTCCTCGTAGGTGGCCACCTGCTTGCCAGCCAGATTGCCGACCAGCCAGACCTCGGTGTTCTCGGTGGTTGCGGCGTCGGCCAATGGGACGGCCATCGCGAAGGCCAGGGTTGCTATCAGGATTCGGAATCGCATCGGCCTGCCTCCATCTCGGGGATCCGGGCAGGCTAGGGCAGGCGGCAGCGTTCAACCTGTGCCGAAAGTGGCGGAAGTCATCGGGTGTGGCGTCGCCATCATGCGGTCATCGTTCCGAATGGCCGACTTCGTCGTAGCCACCGCGTCCGAACAGGCCCGGCCGGATCAGGTCGATGAAAGCGCGCGCCTGGGTGGAGAGGTATTTGCCTTTGCGCATCACGACGCCATAGCTGCGTTGTGGAAAGTACTGGCGCAGGTTGCGGACCTCGAGTTTCTGGCGGTCGTCGCCGGTAATGCAGATGCCCGTGACGATCGAGATGCCCAGGCCCATCGCGACGTACTGCTTGATCACTTCCCAGCCACCGACCTCGATCGCCACGCGGTACGGCACGCGGCGCTGCTGGAAGACCAGGTCGACCAGGCGGTACGTCGTGAGGCGCTGTGGCGGGAGGATCAGACCATAGGGGGACAAGTCCTCCAGGTGAATCTCCGGCTTGCCGGCCAGGGGATGTTCCCGCGGCAGGATCAGCATCGGATCGAACCACTGCACGGGCTCGTAGCTCAGGTCGTGCGGCACGTCGAGCATGGAGCCGACGGCGAAGTCGACCTGGTCCTGGCGCAGCAGGGCCAGTCCGTCCTTGCCCGTGACGTTGAACAACTGCAGCCGCACATGCGGATGCTGCTCGCGGAACGCCTGCACCAGGCTCGGCAGCAGGTACTGGATCGTGGAGGAGCCGGCGGCGATGGTGACCTCGCCGGCGTCCAGGCCCTGGAGCTGGCTGCGGAACTGCTGGTCCAGGCTTTCCAGCCCCTCCACCAGCGGCCGGGCCAGCTCGTAGAGCATCTGCCCCTGGCGGGTCAGCACGAAACGGGGACGCGCGCGCTCGAGCAGGCGCACGCCAAGTTCCTTTTCCAGCGCCGACAGCTGCAGGCTGATCGATGGCTGCGACAGGAACAGCGCTTCACCCGCGCGCGCCAGTGTGCCGAACTTCACCACATGGCAGAACGCGCGCAACTGCTTGAGCCGATTGCCTTTGTAGTAGAAGCGCGGGGTCGTTTCGGCCGCCTCGGCACGCGCTTTGGTTTTGCGCCGCGTCCGTGTACCCGCACCCTGCACTTTCTTACTGCGCGCAGCACCTTCGGATTTCAAACGCTCGTTCGACATGGCTTCGGTTTCAACCACTTGGCGCTGATTTAACGTTGTTAAATAGATGCATTGAAACGTTTGCTTTGTCAAATGCTGCGCTGCACGCATAGGCTTGGTCGTATTCAGCGAGCGTTTCCGGAGTTGCAGATGGCCGTTCCGATGGATGAATTTCCGCTTGGCGCAATGGAGATCCGCGCCGTTCTTAAACCCGGTTACGAGCAGATCCTCACGCCGCCGGCCCTGGCCTTCCTTGCTGCGCTGCACCGGCGCTTCGACGCCCGGCGCCGCGCCCTCCTGGAGGCCCGGGTGGCCCGCCAGGCCCGCTTTGATGCGGGCGAGCTGCCGGATTTCCTCGCGCACACCCGCGCGATCCGCGAATCGGACTGGACCGTGGCACCGATTCCCGCCGCCCTGCAGGACCGGCGCATCGAGATCACCGGCCCGGTCGACCGCAAGATGATCATCAACGCGCTCAATTCCGGCGCGCGGGTGTTCATGGCGGACTTCGAGGATTCGTCCGCGCCGACCTGGGAAAACCTCATCGACGGGCAGGTCAACCTGCGTGACGCTGTCGCCGGCACCATCGAATACCGCGCAGCGGACGGCCGTGAGTACCGGCTCAAACCCGAATGCGCCGTACTGGTCGTGCGGCCGCGCGGCTGGCACCTGCCGGAAAAGCACGCCCGCGTCGGCGGCGAGGAAATGGCCGGCGCCCTGTTCGATTTCGGCCTGTTCGCCTACCACAACGCCCGCGCGTTGCAGGAGCGCGATCGCGGCCCCTACTTCTACCTGCCCAAGCTGGAAAGCCATCGCGAAGCCGAACTGTGGGACGAGGTGATGGCGTTTGCCGAATCGGAACTGGGCCTGCCGGCCGGCTGCATGAAGGCCACGGTGCTGATCGAGACGCTGCCGGCCGTGTTCGAGATGGATGAAATCCTGCATGCGCTGCGCACGCGCATCGTCGGCCTGAACTGCGGCCGCTGGGACTATATTTTTTCCTATCTGAAAACGTTCCGTGCGCACCGCACGCACATCCTGCCCGAGCGGGGACAGGTGGGCATGACGGTTCCGTTCCTGAAAGCCTACTCGGAACTCCTGATCAAGACCTGCCATCGCCGCGGCGCGTTCGCCATGGGCGGCATGGCGGCGCAGATTCCGATCTCCGGCGATCCGCAGGCCAACGAAAAGGCGCTGGCGCGCGTCCGCGCCGACAAGCAGCGCGAAGCCCGCGCCGGCCATGACGGCACCTGGGTGGCGCATCCGGGCCTGATTCCCGTGGCGCTGGCCGAGTTCGACGCGGCGATGCCCACGCCCAACCAGCTGCACCAGCGACGCGACGACGTGCACGTCACCCGTGACGATCTGATCACCGCGCCGGCCGGCACGATCACCCGCGCCGGCTTCGAGAACAACATCGACGTCTGCGTGCGCTACCTGGCCGCCTGGCTCGATGGCCTGGGCTGCGTGCCCATCCACCACCTGATGGAGGATGCGGCCACTGCGGAAATCTCGCGCGCCCAGCTCTGGCAGTGGCTGCACCACGAGGGTCTGACCCTCGAAGACGGCACACCGCTGGACTTCACCCTGTTCGATCACGCCATCCAGACCATCGGAGAACGCCTGCCCAAATCCGGCCTGCCGGGCCAGGAGCGCATTCCCCAGGCCGCCTGGATGCTGGCCGAGCTCACCCACGCCAAGACCTTGGCGGACTTTCTCACCCTGCCCGCGTACGCACTGCTCCCGTGAGCCCGGACCGCACAGGCACGACCGACAATTCGAGGAATGCGTCCATGAAATCTGTCCTACCGACCGCCGAACAACTCCAGCACGACTGGCAGACAAACCCCCGCTGGGCCGGCGTGACGCGCAACTACAGCGCCGCCGATGTCGTGCGCCTGCGCGGCACGGTGCATATCGAGCATTCCCTTGCCCGCCTGGGCGCGGAGAAGTTCTGGAATCACCTGCAGCGCGAGCCCTTCGTCAATGCACTGGGCGCGCTCACCGGCAACCAGGCGATGCAGCAGGTCAAGGCGGGGCTGAAGGCCATTTATCTTTCCGGTTGGCAGGTTGCCGCGGACGCCAACATCGCCGGCGAGATGTATCCGGATCAGTCCCTGTACCCCGCCAACTCGGTACCGCAGGTGGTCAAGCGCATCAATAACACCCTGCTGCGCGCCGACCAGTTGCACCACGCCGAGGGCAAGGACGACATCGACTGGCTGCAACCGATCGTGGCGGATGCCGAAGCCGGGTTCGGCGGCGTGCTCAACGCCTTTGAACTGATGAAGGGCATGATCGAGGCTGGCGCGGCCGGCGTGCATTTCGAGGACCAGCTGGCCAGCGTGAAGAAGTGCGGCCACATGGGCGGCAAGGTACTGGTTCCCACGCGCGAAGCGATCGAGAAGCTCAATGCCGCGCGCCTGGCAGCCGACGTCTCGGGCGTGCCGACCATCCTCATCGCCCGCACCGATGCGGAAGCGGCGGACCTGTTGACCTCCGACGTCGACGACAACGACAAGCCCTTCTGCACCGGCGAACGCACCGTGGAAGGCTTCTATCGCACCAAACCCGGCATCGACCAGGCGATCAGCCGCGGCCTGGCCTACGCGCCCTACGCGGACCTGGTGTGGTGCGAAACCGGCAAGCCTGACCTGGAATTCGCCCGCCGTTTCGCCGAGGCCATCCATGCGAAGTTCCCGGGCAAGCTCCTGGCCTACAACTGCAGCCCGAGCTTCAACTGGAAGAAGAATCTGGACGATGCAACTATTGCAAAGTTCCAGAAAGAAATTGCAAGCTACGGCTACAAATTCCAGTTCATCACGCTGGCCGGTTTCCACTCACTCAACTATTCCATGTTCAATCTTGCGCACGGCTACGTCCGCAGCCAGATGAGCGCCTTCGTCGAGCTGCAGGAAGCCGAATTCGCCGCCGCCGACAAGGGCTTCACGGCGGTCAAGCACCAGCGCGAGGTAGGTACGGGGTATTTCGATGCGGTGACCCAGGCGATCCAGAACGGCCAGTCGTCGACGACCGCGCTCAAAGGTTCCACCGAGGAAGAACAGTTCCACGGCACGCGTCACGCCGCCTGACCGCGGCACCAGCTCCTGGGGAGGAGGAAGTGCGCCGGGCCCGGTCTCCGTTACCGGGTCCGGCCGTACTTTTGGAGGATCCCACACCGTCCATAACGTAGCGTATGGACCTTCGCGCAGCGGCCGTAGCGGATCGACGATGCCGCCGTAACAAGTGGTGACATCGGTGGAAACGCCGGCCCGGCGCGCTATAGCGCCCGCGGGACCATGCGGTAAGATGCAGGCTCAAGGTCCGCGGCCTGGGGGGAAATCACGTGGCCACCGTGAGTCCTGGAGCTTCACTGGCGGAGTCCGCTGCGCAGGGTCTGGGCTACACGATGAATCGGCCCGTCGCCCTGCCACGTCAGCTTTCCGATGCCGAACTGGCCGTGTTTGCCACGGCCGGGCGCCGTCGCGAACTGATTCCACGGGAAATGATCTTCCGCAAGGGTGAGCTCGGGCGGGCCATGTTCGTGATCGAGTCGGGCACCATCCAGCTCGAATTCGGCGACGGAATGCCCGACAAGCTGATCGGCCCGCGGGAATTCTTCGGCGAACTGGCCCTGTTCATCGGCAACCATGCCCGCGTGGCCAATGCGGTCGCGGCCGAGGCCAGCTCCCTCTACGTTATCGAACACGCCGCCTTCGAACGCCTGCTGGAAACCGAGGCGGCCCTCCTGGCCCATTTCATGCGCCGCTCGTTCTCCTACCTGGTGGCCAGCGAGCAGCAGCTGATCCAGAGCCTCAAGCGCCGCAACGAAGACCTCCTGGTCACCCTCGACTCGCTGCGCCAGACCCAGACCCAGCTTTCCACCGCCGAGCGCCTGGTCCGCACCGACGAGCTGACGGGCCTGTGCAACCGTCGCGGCCTCTATCACTACCTGGAAGAGCTGCGCATACGTCGCGACAGCACCATGAAGCTGGGTCTGCTGCTGATCGACATCGACCGCTTCAAGCAGATCAACGACCATTTCGGCCACCTGGCGGGCGACCAGACACTGCGCGCCGTGGCTGCCGAAGTGGGCAATGCGGCCATGCCCTGCGACCTGGCCTGTCGCCTGGGCGGCGACGAGTTCGCGCTGCTGGCCCAGGTGCCCGACGCTGAAACCCTTCGCGACCGCGCGGCCCAGATCGCCAGCGGCGTTCGCTCACTTTGCTTTCCCGGCCCGTCCGACGGCCTTCGCGTGAGCGTCAGCGTCGGCGGCAGCCTGTGCCATGAGCACGCCGACTGGTCGGCCTGGTACAGCGATTCGGATTGCGCCCTGTATATGATCAAAGGTGAAGGTGGCGACAATTACCGCGTCATCGCCTGATCGTCGAGGGCGCTTTTTTGCGCTGTATACGGTTTGGTGCCCCGCCGTCGTTCCTGCCTGAGCACGGGAGGCGTCTGCCTCCGGTGAACAGCGCGGGCGAGGGCCCCGGCACCAATGGCGCCGGGGCAGTTCGAGGCGCAAAATCCACATGGCCGTGCCCGCCCGGGAGCCTGGTTCCCGCGGCACGGTGGACCGGGGGCCGGTATGAGTGCTGTCGAACTGCCTGTCGTGTCGTCGCCGGTCGAGCCGGCCACGCCGCTGTTGCGCACCCTTGCCCTGTGCGACCTGGTCGATTCCACCGGACTGATCGAGCGACTCGGCGATCATGCCGCCGCCGCCCTGATGCGCAAGCACGACCGCCTGGCGCGCGACCTGCTGCACCGCTTCGGCGGCCAGGAAATCGACAAGACCGACGGCTTCCTGGTGCTGTTCGAGCGGCCCATCCATGCCGTCGCCTTTGCGGTGGCGTACCAGCGTTCGCTCATTCAATTGGGCGAGGCCGAAAAGGTTTCCCTCAAGGCCCGCGTGGGAATACACGTCGGCGACGTGATGGTGTGGCAGAACGATACGGACGACGTGCTGCAGGGCGCCAAGCCGGTGGAAGTCGAAGGCCTGGTGAAGCCGGTGACGGCGCGCCTGGCGTCACTGGCCCTGCCCGGGCAGATCCTCGTCTCCGGCGTTGCCGCCGCCCTGGCGCAACGGGCGCACGAGGAACTGGGCGTCCACGCGGACCGCACCCGCTGGATGCACCATGGCCGGTTCCGCTTCAAGGGTGTGCCCGAACCGCTGGTCGTTTACGAAGTCGGGGAGGCCGGCATCGCGCCGCTTTCGCTGCCGCCCTATTCCGGCAAGGCCTGGCGCGAAGTGCCCTGGTGGCGCCGGCCCGCAACGATGTTTGTCGAAGCGGCGGTCGCCCTGGTGCTGGTGGCCAGCGTGCTCTGGTTCGTGTTCCGACCGCAGCCGGCCATTGCGTTCATCGAGCGCGACTGGGTGGTGATCGGGGATCTGCAGAATTACACGACGCAGCGGAATTTCGAGGATTCCCTGCGTTCTGCCTTGCGCATCGGCCTTGAGCAGTCGAAGTACGTCAATATCGTGCCGGACCTCCAGCTGCGCGATTCACTGTCACGGATGAAGTCGCCGTCCAGCACGCGGATCGACCGGCGAACCGGCTCGCAGATTGCGTTGCGCGAGAACGCGCGTGCGCTGATAGTGCCGACAGTGGCGGAAATCGGCGGCAAGATCCGTGTCAGCGCTGAAGTCATCGACCCGACCACCGAGGCTACGGTCTATGTGGAAACCGTCGAAGGGGACGCAGATTCGGTCGTGCAGGCGCTCGATACGTTGAACAAACGTCTGCGTGGCCGTCTCGGTGAGACGCTGGCTGCCATCGAGTCACACAGCATGCCATTACCAAAGGTATCTACCGAGAACATCGACGCGCTTCGAGCCTATGCCTTGGGCGAGAAGGCGCAGGCGTCGGGCAAGTTTGACGAGGCTTCGGCGCTGTACGAGCAAGCCCTCAAGCTCGATTCCCGGTTTGCGCTGGCGCGAATCGGACTGGCGCGAATCCACCTTTCAACCGGGGACGAATCCGGCTTCCGCGAGCATGTGCGCCTGGCCGCGGAACTGCGCGACCGCCTGCCGCCCCGCGAATCGCTGGTGCTCGATGCGTTTCAGGCGCGCTTGGCCGGTTCGTCGGCGTTCCTGGCCAAGTGGAAGTTGCTGGCGACGCTGTATCCCGACTATCCCGCCGGAAACTACAACTACGCCCTGTTCAATTTCAGCCTGGCGAACGATTTCAAGTCCAGCTTGCCCTATGCCAAAGCGGCAGCTACTGAGCACAACCCGTTTCGCGCGTCGGCCAACTTCCTGGTCGGCGCGCTGTACGTCGGGCTCGATGAGCCTTCCGCAGCAGAGGAGTACTTCGAACGAGCGCGCAAGCTTGGCATCGGCGGCTCGCTGACCGCCTATGCGGACTTCGAGTTTTCGCGACGCAACTACGCGAAGGCCGCCGCCATACTCAAGGGCGAGCGCCCATCCGGGATAGACCGGACCGATGCCCGGAGTCAACTCAGCGTCATCGCCGGCGCTGTCGACAGGGGCGATTGGGTCGCGGCTCGCGCAACGTTGAAGAGCCTCGTGGCGCAGTTCGGCACAGATCCCTCGCAGGTGCGTGCCATTGCGACATCCACGCTCGCGCTCGATGCGCTCGGCGGCGCTGACGTGGCGGTCGACGAAGTCGTCCGCGCTGCGTCACGTGCTGCATCCACCCGTTTTGAAAGCGCCGAATCCAATGATCGCGAAAACGCGCTGTTTGATGTCGTGCTGGTCGGCTATGTTGCAGCGAGGTTGGGCCAGCTTTCTCTCGCACGCCAGTCAGACGCGCTTGCCGCTGCCCACAGCGACCTTGCCCAGCAACCCGCTCTCATCCGGCTGCGTCGTGTACTTTCCGCGGAAGTGGCACGTGCTTCCGCAAAGAGTGACGAGGCGATCCAATCCCTGCGTGAATCATCCGACGGTACGGAGCTGTACCAGGCTCACCGGGTGCTGATGGAATCCTACGCCGACACCGGAAACGTGGCAGCGGCGCTCGAACAGGCGGACTGGCTTGCCAACCACCGCGGACGTGCTTTTGCCGAATCCGTCGGAGACCAGGTGCTGCAGCTCTTCAATGTGGCCGACGCGAACCTGGCGTTGCTTCGTGCCGCCGAGATCAGCATTGCGGGCGAAAACCACCCCAAGGCGGCGGAATACCTCAAGGCATTCCGCCGCGCGTGGTCTGATCCGAGTGGCGTGACTGGCGTTGACGCCCGGGTCAGCGCCGTGGAGAAGGCGCTTCAGTCCAAGGCCAGGCCGTGAACGTTGAATTGCAGCTTGCCCGTCAATTGCCCTTGCAACGTCTCGGCACTGCGCCGGATCGTTTCCTTTGACGCGAGCCCCTTGGTCTTCGCAAAACACGCGGCAAGTTCCACCGGTGCACCGATTGAACGGAGTGCGGCCGCAGGGTCGTTGGTCAGGAGTTCGCGAAAAGCATCGTCGGTAGACAATTTGTTCAACAGCTGGTCGACCTGATCTCGCGACAGTGATGCCATGACGTTTCCCCTTTCGTTTGGCAGATACTCGCTGAATATGCGTGACATCGTGCGGCACCAAGCGCGAGCAGGAACTTGGCGGCAGGCCCGCCGCGAGCTTATCTGTAGCAGATAGGCGTCACAAGACATCGCCTCGCACGGACGTGACACGACCACCTCTGACGCGTGCCTGCGCGCCGTGAACGACAAGGTGCCGGAAAGTTTGCTAGCGTTGCCGCACGATGGCTATTGAATGACTTCCATGCAGTTGCGGCGCTGTAGCGTGGTACTTTTTGACCCTCGCGAAGAAGTCGTGTTCGATCTCGAATCGCTGGCGAGTGGCGGCGATGGATTGGCCAGCACGTTGACGTTGCTGGCGCTCGCGCCTCATCTGGAAAATGAGGTGCCGGTGACGACGAACGAGGTCGCGCTGCTGGCGCAGGTGTCGGCGACAAACTGGATTCCGCGCGCCGAGGTGTGCGGGCGTTTCGGTGATGCGCTGGTTGATGCGCTGCTGGAGAAGGGTCTTCTTATCGCCGATTCGGACCAGGCGCCGGTGTTTCGCGAACGCGACGAGGCGCTCCGCTCCGCGCACTGGCGACCGCTCGCTGCCGTGAGTCACTACTCTTTCCGATGGTCCGGCGTGCGTTCCGGCGATGAGGCGCGCGGCGCCGGTTACTCCACAATGACCGAACTGGCGGAGCGGCTCGGTCCACCGCCGCCCCACGTGTTGGCGCACGTGGATGAACCACTGCGACAGTCGCTGCCGGAAGGTATTTCCACGTCTTTTGACGAACTGCTGGCACGTCGGGTGACGTGCCGGAATTTCGATGTGGCTTCCGTTCTTCCGCTCACTGTGTTCTCGACGATGCTGCGACGGGTCTTCTCCGCACAGGCGACCCTTGATATCCAGAAGGACAACACGGTCATCAAGCGGACCAGTCCGTCCGGCGGCGGTCTCCACCCGACCGAGGCCTACTTGCTCGTGAGCCGGGTGGAAGGCGTTTCTCCTGGCCTTTATCACTACCATTCCGGCGGGCATTCGCTCGAGCCACTCGCATCGGAGCTCGCGCTGGACGACCTCGCGTTGCGCTGCGTCGCTGCTCAGCGCTACTTCGCCGATGCGCACGTCCTGGTCGTCATGGCGTCGCGATTTCCGCGCAATTTCTGGAAATACCGCAACCACGCCAAAGCCTACCGCGTCGTCACCCTCGACGTCGGCCACCTGTCGCAGACGCTGTACCTCTCTGCCACGGATCTGGGCCTGGGTGCCTTCATCACCGGCGCAATCAACGAGGTCGAGATCGAAGCAGCATTCGGCATGGATCCGCTGGTCGTCAGCCCGATCGCCGTGTGCGGCTTCGGCATCCGCGCACAGGAACGCGTATCGACCGAGTTCGATCCACTCGGCACAGTCTGGGAACCGGGGACGAACCGGCTGCGTGACCGCGGCTAGCTCTTCGGCGCCGCGATCCGCACGTCCACGCGCAGGCCGACGGGCAGGGGCGGCGTGCCGTCGAGGGAGATCAGCGCCTCGAGGATCTTGGCGTCCTGCTTCTCGGCCGGATCGCCGGAGATGGAGTTGCGCCGGCCCATGCGGCGGCTGACGCGCACCACTTCGCCCGCGAACGATTGGCCGGGGAAGGCGTCGCTGGTAATGGCGGCTTTCTGGCCTTCGCGGATGCGGCCGATGTCCAGTTCATCCACATCGGCCCGCACGAACAGACGCGAAAGGTCGCCGATGCGCGCCAGTGGCAGGGGAGAAAGCGCCACGACCGTTTCGCCCTCGCGCAGGTCGCGCTTGAGGACCTGGCCGTCGATCGGCGAATGGATCTGGGATTTGTCGTACAGGGCCTTGGCGCGATCACGTTCCGCGCTGGCCGCACTGACCGCGCTGCGGGCGGCGGCGATGTCTTCCTTGCGCGCGCCAGCGCGCAACAACGCCAGCTCGGCGTCCGCGCGGGCGCGCCGCGCCGTGGCCACCTGCGCCTGGGCGCGCGCCTGCTGCAGCGCTTCGGCCGCAATCAGTTTCTGCGCCGCCATCGCTTCGCGCCGGTCACGCTCGGCAACGGCCTGTTGCTCGGCCGCCGCCGCTTCCTGGCGCGAGGCCTCGGCCGCGGCGAGTTCTTCGGTCCGCGCGCCGGCCTCCAGCTTGGCCAGTTCCGCTTCCCGCAGTGCCAGGTTCGCGCTGGCGGTATCCAGCGCGGCGCGGAATTCGCTGTTCTCGATCTCGGCGATCAGCTGGCCGGCGGTGACGCGATCGCCTTCGGTGATGAAGACGCGCGACAACCGGCCAGAGAGTTGCGGAATGATGACGCGCTCTTCACCGGCCGGTTCGACCAGGCCCCCTGCCGCGATGGTGTCACTGACGGCCGGTGCCCGCGCCGAAGGAGGCTTGCCGCAGGCACTCAGTACAGCCAGGCACAGCGCCGCCCACGGGAGGATTCGGAACACAGGCTTCACGTCGAACTCCTTTCGCGCCGCCGATCGTCGATCAGCTGGCCGTCTTCCAGGTGCAATACCCGATCGCCGAAGGGTTCCACGCGCGGGTCATGGCTGACGACCACGACGGCCACGCCGTCGCGATGCGCCAGGTCGTGCAGGGTGCCGGCGACACCCTGGCCGGTCTTGCCGTCCAGTGCCGCGGTCGGTTCGTCGGCGAGGATCATGGATGGCTTGCCGGCCATGGCCCGCGCAATCGCGACGCGCTGCTTCTGGCCGCCCGACAGCTCGCTGGGGTAATGCCCGGCACGATCGGCCAGCCCCATGCGGTCGAGCAGGCCCATCGCCTGGTCGCGTTGCTCGGCCAAGGGCACGGCCTTGATATCCAGCGCGATCGCCACGTTTTCCCAGGCTTTCAAGGTCGGGAACAGGTTGTAGTGCTGGAACACGAAGCCGACGTGGGCCAGCCGCAAGGCGGCAAGGCCTTCGGCGTCGGTGCCGGCCAGGGGACGGCCGAACAATTCGACCTGCCCGCGGGAAGCCCGCAGCAGGCAGCCCATCACCTGCAGCAGGGTGGTCTTGCCCGATCCGCTGGGCCCCAGCAAGAGGGTCATCTCGCCGGCGCGGATGGTCAGGCTGATGCCGCGCAGGGCCTGGAAGGCGGTGGGACCGCTGCCGTACGTGACACCGACATCGTCGAGCCGGATGGGAACGGCGCTGCTCATTGGAACACCGAGCTGGGGTCGATGCGGACAATCCGCCGGATCGAGATCAACGCCCCCAGCGCGCACATCAGGAGGGTGAGTACCGCCAGCACGCCGACCAGCCAGGCGGGCATCGCCACGGCCACGCTGCTTTCGCGGCTGAGCCACACGACACCGGCCACCATCACCATGCCCGCGCCGAAGCCCAGCGCCGCACTGATCGCCGCCTGCTTGAGGATCACCGCGTAGAGGTAGCGGTTGGGCGCCCCCATGGCGCGCAGCGTGGCGTATTCGGGCAGGCGGTCGACGGTCGTGGCGTACAGGGTCTGGCCGACGATCACGATACCGACCACCAGCCCCAGGAGCGCGGCCATCAGCAGCGCCGAGCCGGCGCCGGTGGTAATCAGCCAGTAGGTCTGGGCCTGCCGGGCAAATCCCTCGGAGGGCCATACGTCGACCTTGCCCAGGCGATCCTTCAGCGCTTGCCTCACGGTTTCCCGGTCCGCGCCCGGCTGCAGGGTCACGAGCAGGTAGGTCGTCTCGTCGGGTTTGAGGAAGGTGAAGCGCTGGGCGTTGCGGTGGGTGGTAAAGACGTAGGGGCTCTGCGTGAACGTACGTATTCCGGCAGTGAAACCGACCACGCGTGCGCGCTGGTTGTTGATCTCCACCGTCTGGCCCAGGTGGCCGATGCCCAGCTTGGCGGCATACAGCCGGTCGATGATGACGGCGTCGTCCTGCTGCAGGTCCTCGATGCGGCCTTCGGCCATATTCCACGGCGCACCATGGCCGGTCGCCAGGTTGAACCCGACCATGCTGACGCTCTCATTGCCGCCGTCGGGTTTGCGCCAGAAGGCGAACTGCGCCATCAGCATGTCGACGGCGGCCACGCCCGGAACGGCGAGCGCTTCGTAGCGCCGGCGTTCCGAAAGCCGCCCGGCGATGTCCACGTTGGTGGTTCCGGCCGGGGTGATCCACAGATCTGCGCGGGTGTGGTCGACGAGGCCGGAAGTGGTGCGGGCGAACCCGACCAGAAGACCCAGTTCCACCCCCATCAGGAGCACGGCGAAGAGCACGCCGACCAGGGTGACCACGAAGCGCGCGCGGTCGTGCGCCAGATTGCGCCAGGCGAGCAGGGTCGTGCCGGCGGGTAGGGCGCGGGACCGGCCGCCGACAAGCGGTAGCGTTGCTGTAGACATACGGGTGGATTGTGCCGCAGACGGCGGCGCGTCGTCAGCCTGTGGCGTGTTGCCGCGCCCGGCTGTTTTCGGTGTGAAATCCGCCACTTACGCTATTTGTATCCAAATGGGCTACAGCCAAGCATAAAAGGGGGCGATTGTTCAACTGTCCAAAAAGAGAGTAAGGTGGCTCTTCCGTCACGCGACGATTTGCACGGATTCTGGCGACTCGCGCGTGCGCGGACGCACGGCATCCCGATCTCCGGCAGCCCTCTTACCCCTACGGAGGATCCCATGTTAGACCTGTTTCGACGAATCATCGGAAAGGATGCCAAGCCCGCCACGCCGCCTGCCACCGCACCTGCACGCCTGGGCACCACGCCTGCCGGCCCGCCCCGCGCCCCGATCTACGATTCCGGCCTTGTCAGCTCGCTCAAGCACGACCACCACGAGCTGGTGGAACTGTTCGAGCAGATCGGCCGCGGTTTCGAGCACGGCCGCTTCGGCGAGATTCCCAGCAAGCTTGTCGCGTTCAAGACACGCCTGGAGGCCCACCTGCTCACCGAAAACGTGCGCTTCTACAACTACGTGGAGTTCACGCTTCGCGACGACTCGGAAAACCTCGCCCTGATTCGCGACTTCCGGCGCGAAATGAACACCATCGCCCGCGGCGTGATCGATTTCGTGAAGAAGTACCAGGCCGGCATCAACAGCGAGCTGGCCCGCCAGAGCTTCCTGGCCGACTACCGCGCGGTGGGCGGCCTGCTGGTGCAGCGCATCCAGCGCGAGGAAGGCAATCTCTACCCCCTGTACATGCCCAGCTGATCCGTTGTACAGCCCGCTCTGACAGAACGCGCCGCAAGGCGCGTTTTGTTTTTCCACCGTGCGCAAATCCGCGCACTTTGCGCGTTCTTCCAGCCCGTCCGATCCGCATTGCACCGCACCATCTGGGTGCGAATGGCTCCAATTCGTGATGCGGTTCTCAAAAATCGTGTATATGTTGCATACTGGAAACTATGACAGGTTGTAATTGGGCAACGTGTCGATAGGCTCGGTTTCACAGGGGCACATCGCACTCGGCAGATGTGCAGATTTACAGGTTGAGGTTCTTATGATCGGCCTTCTGCGCAGGGTGTTCGGCTTTGATTCGCGCCCGACTGTTGCACCGCCCCCGCTCGTGCCCGGCGTCGTCCAGGCACCTCGATACGACAGCGCACTGGTCGGCCAGCTCAAAGGCGACCACCAGGACCTGGTACAGCTCTTCCAGAACATCGGGCGGCTGACCGAACTCAATCGCTGGAGCGATATCCCCGCCCAGCTGATCGGCTTCAAGTCGCGGCTGGAAGCACACCTTCTGGCGGAAAATGTGCGCTTCTACAATTATGTTGAATACACCTTGCGCGACGACAGCGAGAACCTCGGGTTGATCCGCGACTTTCGTCGCGAGATGAATTCCATCGCGCGCGGCGTTATAGACTTTGTAAAGAAATACCAGAGTGGTACCTTCGACCAGCGCGCACGCGAAGCCTTCCTGGCTGATTACCGCAGCGTGGGCGCACTCCTGGTCCAACGGATCGAACGCGAGGAGGAGAGCCTTTACCCGCTCTACCAGGCGAGCTGAAAGGCCCTACAGGGGGCTGCGCACCAGATCAATCGCAATACCCGCCCCGACCTCGCGCCTTCCCGTAGGCACGAGCAGGTGCGGCCGCGCCGGAAATCCTCCGGCGCCTGTTCCCCGGTCAACGGGGCTTTGGTGGGGGCGGTGTCGCAGACACCGTAGGTAGTACACCGCAAGGCGGGACGCAGGGATCCGGCAGTGCCTTGCTTAACTAAGACAACAGGAGAGATCCGTGTCCGCCATTCTCGATCAAGTGTTCAACGCCGAAGTCCGCCAGCTGCGCGATTCTCTGCACACACATCCGGTCTTCTCCCGCATTCGCGACGTGGAGTCGCTGCGTGCCTTCATGCAGGTGCATATCTATGCCGTGTGGGACTTCATGTCGCTGGCCAAGCGCCTGCAGCGCGACCTGACCTGCGTCGACCTGCCCTGGATGCCACCGGCGGATATCGAGGCGGCGCACCTGATCAACGAGATCATCCTGGGCGAAGAAACCGATACCGGTCCGGACGGACACCCGATCAGCCACATGGACCTGTACCTGCACGCCATGCGTGAGGTCGGCGCCGATACCCGCCCGTTCGAGCAGTTTCTTTCGCTCGTGCGTGAGCGCGTGCCGGTGGAGAACGCGCTGGGCCGGGTCGGCGCACCCAATTGCGTGATCGATTTTGTCAGCCATACCCTGAAAGTGGCGATCGGCGAGCGCACGCTGGTGGTGATGGCCAACTTCTTCTATGGCCGCGAGAACGTCATCCCCGGCATGTTCCAGCGCCTGCTCGACAGCTGGGGCCTGGATCGCGCGGCCGCGCCTTCGTTCGTGTACTACCTTGATCGCCACATCGAACTGGACGGCGACGCCCACGGCCCGGCCGCCGAGGCGATCATCAGTCGCGCGCTGACGCGCGAGCCGCACCTGGCCGAGACTGTCCGCAAGGCGGCGATCGCCAGCCTCACGGCCCGCGAAAAGCTCTGGGACGGCACCGACCGCCTGCTGGCCAAGCTGCCGGGGGCGAAGAAGGAACGCCGGTTCAGCCTGCCGTTCTGACGCATCACCTGCCCGTGCCCGACTGACCGGGCATGCAGCCGATACCGTAGGAACGACGCGGGCCCGGGTGGAAGGTCCACGCCCACCGCAAGTCGCTGTCGCATAGCCCCCTCCTGGCGAGGGGGCTCTTTTTTGCCCCCTGGCCGCGCGCCCGATGCGGTCGCACCGCCCCTTGAGACGGCCCGGTGCGTCCCCACCTCGGATCCTTCGATCCAGGAGGCACCATGGCGGAGAGTTTTCACGCAACGACCATCGTATCCGTACGCCGCAACGACCAGATCGTCATCGGCGGCGACGGACAGGTCACCCTCGGCAACACGGTCGTCAAGGCCAACGCGCGCAAGTTGCGCCGGCTCGGCAAAGGCGACGTGCTGGCCGGTTTCGCTGGCGCCACCGCAGATGCCTTTACCCTGTTCGAGCTGTTCGAGGACAAGCTCGCCAAGCATGGGAACCAGTTGGCCCGCGCCGCCGTGGAACTGGCCAAGGAGTGGCGTACCGACCGGCGTCTGGGCCGGCTGGAGGCCATGCTGGCGGTCGCCAACCGTGAAACCTCCCTGCTCATCTCCGGCAACGGCGATGTCCTTGAACCCGAAGGCGGCCTGATCGCTATCGGCTCCGGCGGCCCGTTCGCCCATGCGGCAGCCAAGGCACTGATTGAGAATACCGACCTCGGGGCCCGCGAAATTGTCGAACGTTCCCTGAAGATCGCCGGCGATATCTGCATTTACACCAATCATCAGATCTCGATCGAGGCCCTCTGACGATGCGGGCGGCCGCTTCGGCCTTCTGACCTTCTCTATGCCGTGAAAAACTCATGTCCGAACTGACTCCCCGCGAAATCGTCAACGAACTGGACCGCTATATCGTCGGCCAGCAGGCCGCCAAGCGCGCCGTCGCCATCGCGCTGCGCAACCGCTGGCGCCGCATGCAGCTCGACAGCCCGCTGCGCGACGAGGTGACCCCGAAGAACATCCTGATGATCGGCCCCACCGGCGTCGGCAAGACCGAGATCGCCCGGCGCCTGGCCAGCCTTGCAAACGCCCCGTTCATCAAGGTGGAGGCGACCAAGTTCACCGAAGTGGGCTACGTGGGCAAAGATGTAGAGTCGATCGTCCGCGATCTGGCAGACATGGCCTTCAAAATGACGCGCGAACACGCCAAGGCGCGGGTGCGCACCACGGCCGAGGATCGCGCCGAGCAGCGCATCCTGGACGCCCTTCTGCCCCGGCGCGCGTCGGGCTGGGATACCCCGGCCAGCGATGCCGATTCGGAAACGCGCCAGAAGCTTCGCCGCCAGCTGCGCGAAGGCAAGCTGGATGACCGCGAGATCGAGCTGGAAACCAACGTCAACATTGGCGTCGAGATCGCCACGCCGCCCGGCATGGAAGAGATGAGCCAGCAGTTGCGCGGCATGTTCCAGTCGCTGGCCGGCAACCGCACGCAGAAACGCAAGCTCACGATCAAAGCCGCCTGGCCGGTACTGATCGAAGAAGAGGCCGGCAACCTGCTCAACGAAGAGGAACTGAAGGCCGAAGCCCTGCGCAACTGCGAGCAGAACGGGATCGTCTTCATCGACGAAATCGACAAGGTGGCGCAGCGCGGCGAATGGCATGGCGCGGGCGTCAGTCGCGAAGGCGTGCAGCGCGACCTCCTGCCGCTGGTCGAGGGCTCCACGGTTTCGACCAAGTACGGGGTGATCAAGACCGATCACATCCTCTTTATCGCCTCCGGGGCGTTCTCGCTCGCCAAGCCATCCGACCTGATTCCCGAGCTCCAGGGCCGCTTTCCGATCCGCGTGGAGCTCAACGCACTGACCAGCGACGACTTCGTGCGCATCCTGCGCGAGCCACACAACGCGCTGACCAAGCAGTATGTGGCGCTGCTGGCCACGGAGGGCGTGACGCTGGAATTTGCCGAATCGGGGGTCGAGCGCCTGGCCAGCATTGCCTTCCACGTCAACGAACGCACCGAGAACATCGGCGCCCGCCGCCTGCATACGGTGCTCGAACGGCTGCTCGACCATATTTCCTACGAGGCGCCCGACCGGAGCGGCACCGGCTATGTGATCGACGCCGCCTATGTCGACCAGCACCTGGGCGAGCTGGTCAAAGACGAGGACCTTTCCCGCTACATCTTGTAACCCGGGCCGGCGCAACCTCCGAAGTCCGCCGGCGGCACTGGTCATTGCCGGGCCCGCCAGCGGACGACAATCCGAACGACGCCCCTAACGTGTTGTCAACAAAGGAAAACCGCGACCAACGGTCGCGGGCGCACCGTTCGGACCCACCCCTTCGGGTACAATGCCACCATGAGCAATATCGTCCAATTCAAAGCCCGCGGCCCCCGCGCCTACCTGCGCGAGGCCCAGGAAGGCCGCATTCCAGTCCGGGTCAAGCGCGAAGGCATTGATCCGGGCTGGGTTCACGGCTTCATCGTCGACGTTTCCGCCGAGTACGCGCTGATCGCGGAAGTGTCCGACTCGATGCATTTTGACGGCTACCTCGTGGTCGCCCTCGCGGACGTCAGCCACGCCGAGGAAGATCCCTCGCGCGAGTTCGTTGAAAAGGCACTGGCGATCAACGGCGAGGTACTGGTGCCGCCGAGCGAGTTCCGCCTGGACGACTGGGGCACGATCGCCCGCGCCGCCGCCGCCCTGGCGCCGGTCATCGCTGTCAACATGCTCGATGAGGAAACCGGCGAGGCCAGCTATATCGGCAAGCTGGAGGGCGTGGGCTCCGAGGCGCTGACGTTACGCGAGATCGACCCGAACGCCCGGTGGTATCCGGATACGGGCGAATATGAATACGGCGAGATCGGCTCGATCGGCTTTGGTACGGCGTATATGCGTACGCTCTACCGCGTCGCCGGCGAGCCCGGCGGCCCGACCGAGCCGCGCGTTATCCGCACCGATCCGGCCCGCTGAGGCCGCAACCCCATGACGGCCCGCCCGACAGGGATCACCCTGCACCGCGCCTCGCATGTGCTCGAAGTGGCCTTCGACACGGGCGAGGTGTTCCGGCTGCCCTGCGAGTACCTGCGCACCCATTCTCCCAGCGCGGAGGTGCAGGGTCACAGCCCCGATCAGCGCGTGCTGGTCGCCGGCAAGCGCAACGTCAATATCGATGCGATCGACCCGGTGGGCAACTATGCCGTGCTGCTGCGCTTTGATGACGGACACCAGACGGGCATCTTTTCCTGGTCGGTCCTGCACGCGCTGGGTACGAAGCAGGCGGAGAACTGGGCGGCGTACGAGTCGGCGCTGAAGGCATCGGGGCTCAGCCGGGATCCGTGAGTCTTCGCGGTTGCCGCTCCTGGCCCGCAAACCGGAGCGATGCTGTTCCTGCGTCGAGGTAGCCCAACCCCGGGTGAACCCTGCGGGTTAACCCGGGCTACAGGAAGCGTAGCGAACGCGCACGTTCCCACGCGACGCGCCTGGCAGATGTTGGGCATCGCTGCGCTCAGCGCCAACCTACAGAAAGACGGTTGTGCGCCCGCGGTTCTGCGCATCGCTGCACTCGGCACAAACTACCAAAACCTGTAGCGCGAAACGGTCGGCTGCCGCCCGGGCGGACCAGACGCCAGGGCCCTGGCTTCCCGGATACCGGGCCACCCGTCCCAGAGCCAGCTCCGGCGCGCCTTTCGCGCTCATCGGGGCGGGCTATTCGTCCGCTCGAAAACTCCCGAAAAAAATTTTGAACCTACCTCTCCCCCGCTGCGATAGAGGTGGTCGATGCGGTCATCGTCCCACGCCCTACGCGTCACGACCGACGCATCGAACGGACGTTCGGTCCGTCGGTTTCCCCTGAAAACACAACTATTTCATCTGGAGAGAGAGTCATGAATTCCAAGTTTATCGCCGCTGCGCTGTTCTCGCTGCTGATCTCGCCGGCCGCTTTCGCGCAGAAGAGCAAGTCGGACGTCAAGGTCGACAACATCATCACGACCAACGCCGCCGTGATGGGCTCGACGGCCAAGCAGAAGATCGACATCGGCAATGCGAAGGACGGCGGCCAGGCCAAGGTCAACGCCAAGAACGTCATCGTGACGAACGCGGCCGTGATGGGCTCCAAGGCCGAGCAGACGACCGAGATCGGCAACGCTTCCGACGGCGGCAAGTCGAACGTGAAGTTCGACAATCTCGTGCAGACCAACGCCGCCGTGATGGGTTCGACCGCCAAGCAGAACGTGAAGATCGGCAATGCGAAGAACGGCGGCGAGTCCAACGTCACCGCCAAGAACATCATCACGACCAACGCCGCCGTGATGGGTTCCAAGGCCGAGCAGGATCTGAACGTCGGCAACGCCGAGTAAGTGCCGGGTCGCTGCGGGGATGTCGTGCGCATCCCCGCACCGGCCAACAACTCGAGGACATGCCATGAGATCGATCTTCATCCTCATCGCGTTCATCGTCCCACACCTTGCCCACGCGGGAAGTGTTGCCTCCGGCATCAAGGATCTTGACGAAGGCACACGTGCCAGCGTCGTCAAGGAAATGTCCAAGATGCGTCTTTACGAAGACGACAAGCTCAAGAAGCAGGGTCAGCGCCGTTCCAACAGCCAGTCCGGCGAGTGCGGCGACATGAACGTCGGAAATACCGAGACCCGCCGCGGCCCGACGCCGCGCAAAGTCACCACCGTCGTGACCGGGAATATTGTCCAACTCTGCAATAAGTGAGATCTGCCATGTCACGCGGCGCCCTTTTGTGTGTAATTGCCTTGCAAGCCTGCGCGATAACCGGCTGTAAGATGGCCGATACGCGTACCGCAGTCGTCGATGAGTACAAGCAGCGGACCAAGGAAACCACGCTGCCGGTCAACCGGGTGGTGACCAGCTTCGACGAACCACTGCGCTGCATGGATGGCCTGCTGGCCACCTATGGCGCTCAGGCCTCCATCCTGGTGGAGGACTTGAACGACAAGACGCAGAAGGTGCCCGCGGGCACGACGGAAATGTTCATCTCGGCCATGTCGCAGATGACGCGGCGCAGTCGCGCCATCCGCACCATGGCCTTTGGTGAGGACATGAAGAACCTGAGCTCGTACATGGTCCAGTCCAATTCGCTGGCCGCGTTCCAGCCCGAGTTGATTCCGACCTACACCGTGCGCGGCTCGATCACGCAGTTCGACGACAACATCGCCAAGAAGACGGCGGACGCCGGCGTGACGCTGGGCATCGCCAGCAAGAACTTCCTCGGTTTCGGCGGCTCCAAGAGCACCTCGATCAACATGCTCGCGCTCGACCTGACAGTCGTCCGCTCGCAGGATTTCTCGATCGTTCCGGGCGTCAACGCGCGCAATAGCGCCGCCATCCTGCAGGAAGGAACGGGCGTGGACGGCGAAGCCGCTGTTTCCAAGCTCGGCATCAACTACATGACGAGCTTTTCCAAATCCGACGGCAAGACAGTCGCCGTACGCAATCTGGTCGAGCTCTCCGCCATCGAGCTGATGGGCAAGCTCAACAAAGTGCCTTACTGGAAGTGCCTGGGCGTGCCCTCGACACAGGCCGACGTCGCCGCCGAGATCGAAGACTGGAACGAAAGCATGACGGGCGGCGAGAAGCTTGCCTTCTACATTCGTCACCTGACAGCCATGGGGCTGCTGGCCGACGACGGCAAGCCGACTGATCCGGAAGCCTTCAAGACCGCGCTGCGCGAATACTTCCAGGCGCTGGGCCTGACCTACACCGGCTCGTTCTCGCTGGAGCTGATGCGCGCCCATTTCGACGCGGATCAGAACCAGATTCTGGCCAAGATCGAGGAGGCCCGTCATCCACAATGGAAACTTTCCCTGAACCTGGCTCCACCCAACCCGTCCAAGCCGGATGTGGTCGGCTTCCAGGTTGCCGCCAGTCTTGATTCCAATGTCTACTGCTTCCTGCAGGACGAGGCTGGCACCGTCGCCCGTGTCTATCCCAATCGCTGGCAGAAGCAGTCCCGCATCGCTGCCGGCCAGGCCATTGCACTGCCGCCGCCGGGGCAGTTCGAGATCAAGGCACATACATCCACGCCCCAGTCGCTGCAGTGTTTCGCCAGCCAGAAGAACGTCGACCGCAACCTCGGCAGTTCGCTCGGTGGCGCAGACCTGACGCCGATCACCGCGGTGCCTAACCTGGCCAGCGTGCGCAAGGTGTTCGCCACGGTCGCGCCGGATTTCGTTTCCACCACGATTGAATTCAAAGGCACCGGCAAGTCCCTGGTCGCCGAGAAGCGCGAGAACTGATCATGACGCACGCTCTCCCCCACAGCCGGCGATGCCTGCGGCACGGACTGGCCCTGGTGGCACTGCTCATCGGCGGATCGATCGGCATGACGGCAATGGCCGCGGTCGAGACAACCGCTACAGCGCCGGCGCCAGCCCCGACCGCCACCGACATGCAGCCCGCACCGCAGGATCTCGGCGAGCTTGACGAGATCGACCGGATCTCGCGCAAGCAGGCGCACAAGCAGCAGAAACTGCGCTGCTGGCAGGAAGGCAAGCTCATCGTCGAACGCGAAGTCGATCCGGCCTCGGCCGAAGCGTATCGCTCGGTCGAGCTCACCGATCCGCAGAAGCAACCCATGCGCCTGTATGACCTTCGCAACGCGACGTGCCTGATTCAATAGCGCATCGCAGTACCCGCGGCGACGGGTTTGGATTGACCCGCCGCCGCACGAATCCACACGCAAGAACAAGGGATTGGTGACAAGTCAAGCACGGCACGCACTTTGTATGAATCGCCTTGCAGACGTGTCGCGAATTGTTTGGATTAGTCGTTCACAGGATTTTGTCGCTTGGGCATTCCCGACCGTCAGCGCTAATATCAGCCGCTTATTCGGTCGGAGCGTGTCATGGACCTCGACAATACGACAGCCTTGTACTTGCTCAAGCGTGTCGGCTTGGGTGACCAGGATGCGTTTGCAACCCTGCATCGGGCCCTGGGACGCCGGATCTTCGCTTTCGCGATGAGACACCTGCACAGCCCGGAGGCGGCTGAGGAGGTCGTCGCCGACACGATGTTCGAGGTGTGGAAGAACCCGGGACGTTTCAACGGTACGTCGAAACTGTCCACGTGGGTACTCGGCATCGCACGCTATCGCATTTTGAACCGGCTGCGTGCCAATGCCCACGAAATGGAATCGCTCACACCGGAGGTCGAGGAAACGATCAGCTGCGAGGCGGAATCGGCCTTCGAGCGGATCGCCAACGAGCAGCGTGAAACCGGCGTTCGCACCTGCATGGAGAAGCTGTCCGCCAAGCACCGCGAATGCATGCACCTGGTGTTCTACGAGGGATTGGCCCTCGGCGAGGTCGCCACGCTGCAGGGATGCCCGGAAAACACCGTCAAGACGCGGCTTTTCCATGCGCGTAAGAGTATTCAGAACTGCCTGCGGCTGCTATTGCGACGAGAAGATAGCGACGTGGCGCAAGGAGTGACCAGCCATGCGTGACCACATCCAGTCGCTGCTTCCGTGGTACATCAACGGGACGTTGAGCGACGCCGAGCGGGCCAGCGTGGAACGCTACCTCTCGGAGCATCCGGAAGAACAAAGCGCCCTGGATTTCTGGCGTCATGTCGCCAGCGAGCAGCGCCGCACGGCGGCGAATGCGCCCGAAGACATCGCCCTGCAGAAGACGCTCGAACGCATTCGCCGTGAAACGGCCCCGGCCGGCAAGCCGGCGCGGCGCGCCGCCGATACGCAGTCCCGCTGGAGCTGGCTGCGCCTGGACAACTGGCTGCGCCCGGCCTTCGCCGTGGCCCTGCTCGTGGTAGCGGTACAGTCGACACTGCTGCTGCAAGCACCTTCCAGACCGCCCGTGCTCTACCGCGGTGCCGGCCCGGTGGCGTCGGTCGCCGATGGCGCCCGCATTACGGCCGACTCGGCCTTCCTGCGTATCGTGTTCGATCCGTCCGCTACCGAAGGGGAGATCCGCGTCCTGGTCGCCGGCACCGGCGGGTGGGTCGTGGGTGGCCCGGGCGAGGGCGGTGAGTACTACCTCGCCGTGGCCCGACAGCGCGCAATCGCCGCGGCCGATGAGCTACGCACGAGTCGCGTCGTCAAGGACGTGACACCGGTCACGGCAGTTCCGCCGCCAGGCTGATCTGCTACGCTATGCGTGACGCGGCCTTCCGGGGGGAGGGCCTCGTTCATTTGGCGGGCACGACCGTCGCACCCATACGCCACCTCCTGCCGTCCCTCCTCGGCCAGGCGTCCGACGCGGTTGTACCTGTGTAATTCCATTTTCCCGCATTGTGGATACGACAACGTTCGGTTCCGTACCGGGCAGACGTTCTGGGGAATGTCGCCTGTCGTCCTGCTCGCGCGTTCCGTTCAGAACCGTGACGGTGTCGATCGGCGACAGGCGGACCCGTTCTCGTTTTCGCACGTGCCAGCCAGCGCCACCGGGCCTCGACCAATTGGGTTG
Organism: Tahibacter amnicola; assembly: GCF_025398735.1. Classification (NCBI taxonomy): domain Bacteria; kingdom Pseudomonadati; phylum Pseudomonadota; class Gammaproteobacteria; order Lysobacterales; family Rhodanobacteraceae; genus Tahibacter; species Tahibacter amnicola. The sequence continues at coordinate 549,262 of NZ_CP104694.1, read as the reverse complement.
AACCCTTCGGCGCGACGACGAGATACAGAGCGAGTCCAAGCCCAAAAGGAGGAAATCGTGAAATCTCTGCTCGCACTCGCCATCACCGTGGGCCTTGCCGCGGCCTCTGCCGGCGTCAGCGCCGAACCGCCCCGCTACGTGGGTGAAAATGAAGTTCCGCGCCCGATCGATGTCGCCAAGGCATTGGGCGGCGCCAAGTTCCAGCCGCAGATGAAGAAGCGCGGCATCTCGTTCGATCCTGCCGGCGACGCGCCCGCGCCAGTCGGTCTGGTCGACGGCCCCAGCGGCACTGCCAGCGCGCCGGAAGCGGCCGCACCACGTGCCGTTGCGGCAGCCACGCCGAAGGCGGCACCCAAGGCTGCACCTGCAACGGCCGTCGTCGAGGAAGAACCCGCCCAGGAAGGCGGCTCGATGGACGTGGCCGTCGCGTTCGCGCTCAACTCGGCGGACTTGCAACCCAAGGCATTGGCACAGCTGGACAGCATTGCCGAGGGTTTGAAGTTGCTGGACGGCGGAACGGTGGTCGTGATCGACGGTCACACCGACTCGACCGGACCAGAGCCGTATAACGCCGCGTTGTCACTGCGGCGCGCGCAGACGGTCAAGCAGTATCTGGTCAACCAGCATGGTATTCCGGCCGAACGCCTGCGCGCCCGCGGCCAGGGCGAAAGCCACCCGCTGGATCAGAGCAACCCGGAAGACGCACGCAACCGTCGCGTGCAGTTCAGCACCGGCTAGACACCGCTGCCGCGACGAAACAGGGGCGTCGCGGCAACGGGAACGTTTAGCCATTTGTCCATAAATGGAAGAGTGGGCGGTATCCACAGCGATCCGCCGCGGCGACGAGGTCCCAAGGAGCTTCGATGAACACCTTTACCCACCCCTGCCGGACACGGATGTTGTCCGCTGCGCGACGTTGTCTTGCTTCGCTCCTGCTCGCCGCGTCGTTCCTGTGCACGATGCCGTCCGCCCGGGCGCAGCAAGCGGCGACCTACAGCGGGGTGCAGGTCGCGCGCACCGGTTCGACGTTCTCATTCGGTGCACGCAACTTTCCGACCAGCCATACCGCGGTCCGATTCGCCATGGTCAGCAGCCCCGACCAGACGGACAGCTTTCCGAACGGAACCACCCTCACGCCCGGCCCCGGCGGCAATATCTCGCTGCCGATCACGTTTGGCCCGACGCCGGGCGTCCGGATCATCCGCTTCTGCTCCGATGACCAGATCGACTCGTGCAGCCCCGCGTTCGGCGAATACGTCGTGCATATCGGCGTCGTCTCGGTGCAGTGCAACCTCGCAACCAACCCGTCGCCGTTCACTGGCACGGTGCCCTTGCAGGGTACGGCCAGCGCCAGCTGCGACGTGCAGACGGGCGCCAATGTGCAGGTCACTTCTGCCACGTACAACTGGGCGTTGCCGCCGGGGACGATCCCGCCACGCGATCCGCCGCCTACGCCCGTCACGGCAGCGATCAACATTACGGCAGCGGGCACCTACAACGTGCAGATCGCGCCGTCATTCCGTTTCAGCATCACCCGTACCGTGCTTTTCAACGATACGACCGAAGCGACGAACAATCCCGTCGCAGCGCCTGCCGTCACCTTCCCGATCACGGCACAGGCCGTCAACGTTCCGCCCACCGTCACGCTGGATTCGCCGACAGCCAATTTCGTGATTGCCGCGCCCAGCGCCGTGCCGATGACCGCGACCGCCAACGATCCGGACGGAACCGTTCAAAGTGTCGAGTTCCTCGTCGACGGGAACGTGGTCGGCCGCGCGACAACGGCCCCATTCCAGGCCACCTGGCCGCGCTCGACGTCGGGGCACCACACATTTGCCGCACGCGCCACCGACAACGTGGGCGCCGTCACGCAGACAGCGCCGGTCACCGTCACGATCCGCCAGGCTGCCTTCAACGAGCCGCCGACCGTGCGCCTGACCTCGCCGGCCGCCGCGCAGGAATTTGCCGAGCCGGCGAACATCGCGCTCACCGTGGAGGCGCGCGATTCGGATGGCGCCATCGAGCGCGTCGAGTATTTTGCCAACAGCCGTGCCGTCGGTTCGTCCACCACCGCGCCTTTTGGCGTGAACCTGCAGGCACTGCCGGCGGGCGACTATTCCTTTGTCGCACGCGCCATCGACAACCTTGGCACGGTTACGGACAGCCTGCCGGTCAACGTCGTCGTGCGCACGGTTGCCACCCAGCTGAGCGTGAATACATCCGCCGACGACCTGCGCTTCGAGCCGGGGACGCGTGCAACGATCGGCGTGAGCGCACGCGACGTGCGCGGCGGCCTGGTGCGCGGCGCGCGCCTGCGCTGGTCGGTCGACGGCGGTACGCCCAAGGTAGCGGCGTGTACCGAGCCCGACTCGCCGCTGGGCGGCGAGGTGACCACGGATGCCAACGGCACGGCGCAGATTGCCTTTGTCCCGGGCTGCGTGAGCACCAACCGCCAGGTCAGTGTGTTCGCGGTCGATAATCCGTCCAACCTCCTCAACATCGAGCTGCGCGGCCCCGATGCGCGCGCCGGCGGTCTGGTGCTGACGGCAACCACACCGGTCATCGCCGTCAAGCCGCAGGAAGCCACGCCCGTTGGCGTGCGCGTGAGCGACGACAACGGTGCGCCGGTCCGCGGCGCCACCATCGCCTATTCGCTCACCCCGGCCGATGCGGGGACGATCACCGACAGCGTGGCCACCGATGCGACCGGCCAGGCGGATGCGAGCCTGCTGCTCAATCCCACCGCGATCAACGCCACGGTCAAGGCCTGCATCGCGAGCCGCCCGACGATCTGCGTCAACCTGCCGGTCAGCAGCACCATCGGTGCCATCGCAGACCCGGCCGAGAACATGATGGGCCCGATCGTGCGCCAGGCCCTGGATGCGCCGCGCACGCAGCTCACCACGATTGGCAACCGCCTGCGGACCTTGCGCAACGAAACCGGGCACGGCTTCTCCAGCGACGTCTCGCTGACCATGGGCGGTCTGTCTGTGCCAGTGAATGCCGAGTCGTCCGAAGAGGATGAGGATGACGCCGACGACAGCGACGGCGGCGCCGGTACCGGCGTCCGCCCGAGCTTCTTCGTCGCCGGTGCCGTGGACCTGGGCTCGATGGATTCGCGCACCGGCAAGCGCAACGGTTTCGATGCGACCACCCGCGGCATCACGGTCGGCGCGGACTATCGCTTCAAGCCGGGCTTCGTGGCCGGCGCGGCGCTGGGCGGCATGCGCTCAAGCACGGACCTCGACGGCGGCGGTTCGCAGTCGGCCAAGGGGTACAGCGGTTCGCTCTACGCCCTGTGGTTGCCGACCGAAAAGCTGTACGTGAACACGGCGCTCAATGTTGGCCGCAGTGATTTCGACAGCGAACGCATCGGCTGCGGCATCGATCTGCGCAGCGACACGCAGAGCCGTCACCGCGCGCTGCTGGTGGAAGCCGGCTATGCCATGGCGAACAAGGCGACGCGGTTCACGCCGTTCGTGCGCTACGAGTATTCGCGCGCCTCGATCGACGGCCTGCGCGAACGCGGCGACTGCCTCAATGCCATCGCCATCGATCCGACCGACGTGAGCCGTTCGACCGTCAGCGCCGGCGCCACCGCCGACATGGCGATCAGCACCCGATCCGGCGTGTGGATTCCCAGCATCGCGGTGGAATTCTTCGGCGAGAACGAGCAGCAGGATGAAATCATCGCGCGACTGATCGCCGACAGCGATACGGCCGTGCCGGTCACGCTGGAGGAAATCGACAAGCGCTACGCGATGCTGCGCTTCGCCGTGCACTGGATGACCTCGGTCAAGGCACAGCCGATTTCCAGCTTTGCCGGCTTCGACATGAGCGTCGGTCGCAGCGGTTACAAGAACCGCAGCTTCATGATCGGCGTAAAGATTCCTTTCTAAACAGGTGAACTATGCGCCGTCTATTCTGCGGACTGGTCTTCATGCTCCTGGGTGCGTGCGCCACCGCACCCACGGGGCGGCTCGACAGCTACGAAATCGTCGACTGCGAGCTGCCCGGTGCGGTGCTGCATATCGGCACTGCCCACGCGACGACCGGCCGCAGCCGCGCGATCCGCACCAGCGCGGACGACTGCGCCATCCGCGGCGGCTACTTCACCCAGGCCAGCCAGGCCAACTACGAAACTGCCTTGCGCGTCTGGCTGCCCCCGGCCGAAGACGGTGACCCCGAGGCGCAGTACTACGTCGGCCAGATCTACGAGAAGGGCCTGGGCCGTCCCGCCGACGAGGCGAAGGCGGCCCAGTGGTACAAGCGCGCCGCAGATTCGAACTACGGCCCGGCGTTGACGGCGCTGGCCATGCTGTACGAACACGGCAAGGTGGCCGGCGGCACCGCCGCGCAGGCGCTGGACCTGTACCGGCGCGCTGCCAAGCTCGATCAGCCGCTGGCCTTTGCCAGTGACATGGCCGTGCGCGACGAGGAGATCGCCGCGCTCAAGCAGCAGCTGTCCGAGACGCGCGCCCAGGCCGCCACGCAGCGGGAGCAACTACAGAAGCAGCAGCGCGCCCTGGCGCAGCAGACTTCGGCACTGCGCTCGGAGCTGGCCAAGGCGCGAGCGGATGCCGATGCCGAGCGGGCTCGCCGTGTCGAGGAAGAGCTCGCCGCCAAGCAGAAGTCGCTCGACAGCAGCGCCGCGCAGCTCAGCGCCGCGGAAACGAAGCTGGCCCAGGCCGATGCGGCCGTGCGCCAGGTCGAGCAGCCGGCACCGGTCGCCGGCGCCGCCAAGGACCTGGAGATCGTCCTGCTCGATCCCAAGCCGATTGCCCTGCGGGGCCTTGTCACCATCCGCGTGCGCGGCGATGCGAAGTCACAGGCCGTCGCGGTGCGCGTGGGGTCGCCGTCCGGTATCCGTGAGGTCACCATCAACGGCAAGGCGTTAAAGCCGGATGCGGAGGGCGTGGTACGCACCGAGCTTGCCCTGGCCGGCAAGACCACGCCGGTCGAGGTGGCCGTCGTCGACGGCGCCAACAAGCGCGCCAGCCTGCCTTTCGTGATCGCCAACGACAGCCTCCTGCCGGCGGGCACGCCGGTGGCGGCCAATCCGGCCGGTTTCGGCAACTACTACGCCCTGGTCATCGGCAACGCACGCTACTCTGCCTGGGACGCGCTCAACACGCCGCACTCGGATGCACAGGCCGTGGCGGACCTGCTGCGCGACAGCTACGGCTTCAAGACGACGGTGCTGCTGGATGCCACGCGCGGCCAGATCTTCCGCGCACTGGCCCAGCTGCGCCGCCAGCTCACCGAGCAGGACAACCTGCTGGTCTATTACTCCGGCCATGGTACGTGGGATCGCGGCAATCACCAGGGCTACTGGGTACCGGTCGATGGCGAGAAGGATTCGGTCGCCAACTTCGTCTCGTCCGCGGACGTGACGGACCTGCTGTCCGTCATGCGCGCCAAGCAGATTCTCGTCGTTGCGGATTCGTGCTACTCCGGCGTCTTCGTGCATTCGGTCGCCGAGCAACTTGAAGCGGCCTCCGGTGCGGAGCGCGACGCCTGGCTGCTCAAGCGTTCGCAGATCCCCAGCCGCAAGGTGATGAGCTCGGGCAATATCCGCGAAGTGCTCGACGGCGGTCGCGGCAACCACTCGATCTTCGCCGCCGAATTCATCGACGCGCTGCGTCGCCGCAGCGACAAGCCCTTCGAGGCCCGCGAGCTGTACCGCGAAATCACGCCGAAGGTCGAGGAAGCCGCGCGCGGCTTCGGCGAACAGCAGGAACCGCAGTACGGCCAGCTGCGCTTCGCCGGTCACGTGGGCGGCGACTTCGTGTTCGTGCCGCGGGCCAATCTGGTGTCGGTGCGCTGAGCGGCCGCACCAGCTGCTGAGGCGGGGGCGCAGGTTCGTACCCCCGCCTGGGCGGAACTGCAGCACGTCTACGCAACCGGGTATTCGCTCTTCACAAATCGTCGGTTCCGCGGGGTCAGGAGAGCAATCGTTCTAGCGAGATCGGACGCAGTTCTTGTAACAGATCACCACGCCTGAAAGTCGCGGACAATCGCTGTAGGCTTACCTCGCTATCGCCATAGAGCTTTTTCAACGCATTGCCGATCTCATCAATGGCACGACGGAAATATTCGTCACCGCGCGTATCAATGTACTCCCTTGCCCGATCAAAATTGCGGTGATCGAGCTGAGCTAATGCGACGTTGAGATCGGCAAGCAGGTACTCTCCCATCAACATCGCGGCGAAACATGAGGCATAGCGCACGAATTCCGGCGCGTCCGCAGGCGGTCGCTTGCGCTTGTTCTCGGCAATTCGAAATATGAGTACGGCCGCGACCGTTTGGGCACCATTGAGGTCAGCACTAAAAATCTCTTCATAGAGCTTGCCGAAATGTTCACCCGAGCGAAACTTTGCCTGCTGCGGTCGCTGCCGCCAAACTGAAAGGATCGCTTCCGCTGCAGTGCCGGTCGTAATTTCGGTCGGCTTTGCGCTTCCAACATTTCGCTGGCGACGGTATTCATACCCAAGGTCCCGCATTGATAGCTCTAGCCGCTTCTGAATCGGGTCATTGGAACGCAAGTCGCGCAAGTCAACTGGGTTCTGGCTATTGGTTGCATAGGTGATCGTTCGTACTAGGTTGTTAGCGTCTTCCCCGCCAACTTGGTAGAGACGAACGAGCGCATAGGCTGACTCCAGTCCTTTTGTACTGGTGGCGAGATTCGCCAATGTGGACTGGATAGTTTTGCAAGTCTGTCCGCCATTGATGATCTGCAATCCTTCTACTCGGACCTTATAATCCTCATTCTGAAGGGCGTTGTAGTCGAAACGACTGCAGATCAATGTGATGCCATTATTATAGAAAAAGAAGTTCGGCCTTTCCGACGGACTGGTTAAGGTGTCGCGAATTGCCTCGTTCACCCGATTGCCTTGCAACCCCAGGTAGCGTCGGATGTTCCTTTCCAGAAGCCGATCTCCATGCGAGTCCATCAGCCGGGCCAACTCGCCCACCGCGACTTTCCCGACAAATACTCGACTGAAATTGAAGTCTTCAACTACCGCCTTTCCCGAAAATTGAATGGTGTCCTTCACCGCCTGCGTTGCTTGAAGGATGCTAATCAAGACGTCGTGATTGACGTGCTCAAAATGTACGCTCTGCGGGGGAAAGTTCTCTCTGTCGATCACGTTCTGCGCTTCGGGGCGTTTCCAAGGCAACCCGTTGTTGCACAGAAGGTACCTAACTCTAGGAATAATGCCGTCCGTTATTAACGACCGAACCTCTTCGATTCGAGCTTGCAGGCGAGGATTCAGATTCACGGGCGCCTGGGGATTGAACAATGCACGTACAGCCTTTACCGCCTTGTCAACGCCGTTTTCAGGGAAGTTGCTATTTCCTTCCAGGTCTGCATGCCTGTACTTGCATTGGAACAGTGTAATAAGAAACTCACCTTCAATCGTATCGCCGACTTCAATCGCATCGACTCCGAAGTCGTTACCACCCTCTGTCAGACATTCAATTGCCTCGATGTCCGTGAGATCCAGCAGGGTCTTGACGCAAAGCACGACGAACGCCGCTGATCGTGCGGCGGTGTCGTCGAGTTTCTTGCCCATTTCATCTTCTAGTTGGGTACGGAGGCGATCCGCCAGGCCACGTACCTGCTGATCGACGATGCTAACGTTGAAGTTCATGCACACTGGTCCTTGCCCACGCCGATGGTGTGGTCGGTATCGATAGTGTATTGCTTAACGAGCATGTGCCGGAGACCGAAGGCCTCTACATAAATGCCTAATGCCGCCTTCTCTGTTAGGTAATATGTCCTGGGGCGGTAAGGTTTTCCAGTTCAGATATCCACCGCAGGGCGTGCGCCTGACTGTCGCCACACATCACCGGCTCCGGCCTTAACCGCCCACACACCTCCGGGCGCTCGGGCTGCCCGAAGATGCGGCAGAGGTTGTCATCGCTCAGCTGTACGCAACGCACGCCGGCCGGCTTGCCCCCGGGCATGCCGGGGATGGGCGATGAAATGGACAGGGCAATGCAGCAGGCGCCGCAGCCGCTACGGCATTCGTAGCGATCGCGCGCGTGGTCGAAAACCAGATGGCTCATGCGGCGACCGGGCGCCCGCGCAGCTGATCGTAGATCTCGACCGTATCGGGCCGCTTGCCGTGCCAGATGGCAAAGGCTTCGGCGGCCTGCTCGACCAGCATGCCCAGGCCGTCCATGCAGCGCGCGGCACCGGCCGCCTGCGCCCAGGCCAGGAAGGTGGTCGCGTTCTTGCCGTAGGAGAGGTCGTAGCAGACGGCGCGCGGCGCGAGGATGGCAAACGGCAGGTCGATGCCTTCGCCCTGGACGCCGGCCGCCGTGGCGTTGATGACCAGGTCCCAGGATCCGCTCACCGCCAGGTCCTTCCAGTACCGCACATGCACCCGGCCCGGCTTGCCGATGCGGTCGGCGAGGGCGTCGGCGCGTTCCGGATGCCGGTTGGTGATGGTCAGGGCGTGGATGCCGGCATCGAGCAGGGCATAGGCCACCCCCTGCGCAGCGCCGCCAGCCCCCAGAAGCAGCACGTCGCGCTCGCGCAGGTCCACGTGGTGGCGTTCCGCCAGATCCGTGACCAGACCGGGACCGTCGGTGTTATGGCCGCGCCAGCCGCCGCCATCGAGGGGTTCCAGGGTGTTCACCACGCCGGTGCGCGCCGCGTAGGGCGAATGTTCGACGCACAGTCCGTACGCCTGTCCCTTGAGGGGAAGGGTGACATTGGCACCGCCGCCGCCCGACTGGCGGTAGGCGAACAGCCGGTCGGAGAAGGTTTCCGGCGGTGCATCAATGGCGTCGTAGCGCAGCGGAATGCCGGTCTGCATACCGAATGCCGCGTGGATCTTCGGCGACAGCGAATGGGCGATCGGATGGCCGAAGACGGCGTGGCGGTGCGGGGTATCGGTCATGGGTGTTCTCCGGCGGCGTGGGCGCATTTTAGCGCGCCGTCGCGATGACCGCGCCGAGCTCCGGCACTTTCGGCACAGTGACGATCGGGCCTGTTCGGCACGGCAGCACCACGATGGAATGGGCGCTCCTTTGAGCCATGGAGTTGGATCATGCGTTGTGCGCGCACCCTGCTGTATTCGGCCCTTTTCGTCAGTCTCTCATCCCCGGTCGCCTGGAGCGCACCGGCGGCGGCGCCGGCATCCGGCGACGCGGTCGAGCTGATCAGCCGCGAGGCCTTGTTCGGCAATCCCGAGCGCGTCAACGTGCAGATGAGCCCGGACGGGAAGTACCTGAGCTGGGTCGCGCCCCGCGATGGCGTACTCAATATCTGGGTGGCACCGTCGGAGGATCCGACCAAGGGCCGCGCAGTCACGGACGACAAGGCCCGCGGCATCCGCGACTACTTCTGGAGCTACCGCAGCGACACGCTGCTGTATGTGCGCGATACCGGTGGCGACGAGGATTTCCACCTGTTCGCCACCGACGTCAAGACCGGCGCGAGCAAGGACCTCTCGCCCTTCCCGAAGACCAAGGCCGCCGTGAACGCGGTGAGCCCGCGCCATCCGGATCACGTCCTGGTCAGCATGAACGACCGCGATCCGGCCTGGCATGACCTTTACAAGGTGGAGCTGTCCAGCGGCAAGCGCGAGCTGGTCGCCAAGAACGAGCAGGAGATCGCCGAATACCGCACCGACGACGATTTCACCGTGCGCGGCGCGACCCGCTCGCGCAAGGATGGTGGCACTGATGTCCTGGCGCCCGACGGCAAGGGCTGGAAAAAGGTCGAGGACATCCCCTTCGCCGACGGCATGACCACGTCCCACGCCGGCTACAGCAGTGACGGAAAGATCCAGTACATGCTCGATTCGCGCGGCCGCGACACCGCGGCGTACTACGCGATCGATACCGCCAGCGGCAAGAAGACCCTGCTGCTGGAGGACAAGCGCGCCGACGCCGGCAACCTGCTGCGCCACCCGAAGACCGGCCTTGCGCAGGCCGTGAACGTGGAATACCTGCGCGAGGAATGGCAGGTGGTCGACCCGGCGATCAAGGCGGATATCACCCGCCTCGGACAGCTGGGCAAGGGCACCTTCGGCATCAATTCGCGAACGCTCGACGACAAGACCTGGATCGTGGCGTACTCGGCCGCCGAGGTGCCGGCCGTGTACTACCGCTATGACCGCAAGGAGGGCGGCGAGGGGACGCTGACCAAGCTCTTCTCTGCGCGCCCCGCGCTGGAAGGCAAGCCCCTGGTGCCCATGTGGCCACAGGAAATCACCGCACGCGACGGCAAGACTCTGGTCAGCTACCTCAGCCTGCCCAGGGCCGCCGACCCGAATGCGGACGGCAAGGCCGATTCACCGGTGCCGATGGTGCTCTTCGTCCATGGCGGCCCGTGGTCGCGCGACAGCTATGGCTACAGCGCCTGGGCCCAGTGGCTGGCCAATCGCGGCTATGCGGTGCTCAACGTGAACTTTCGCTCCTCCACGGGCTTCGGGAAGAACTTCATCGCCGCCGGCGACCGGCAGTGGGCCAAAACCATGCACGACGACCTGCTCGACGCCGTCGACTGGGCAGTGAAGTCGGGCGTCACCCAGAAGGACAAGGTCGCGATCATGGGCGGCAGCTACGGTGGCTACGCCACGCTGGTGGGCCTGACCTTCACGCCGGATACCTTCGCCTGCGGCGTCGACATCGTCGGACCGTCCAATCTCAATACCCTGCTCAGCACGATCCCGCCGTACTGGGCGAGCTTCTTCGAGCAGATCGCCCAGCGCGTGGGCGACCCGCGCACCGAGGAGGGCAAAAAGCTCCTGACCGAGCGCTCGCCGCTCACGCGGGCCGGCCAGATCAAGAAGCCGCTGCTGATCGGCCAGGGTGCCAATGATCCGCGCGTCAAGCAGGCCGAGGCGGACCAGATCGTGCAGGCCATGAAGCAGAAGAACATCCCCGTGACGTACGTGCTGTTCCCGGACGAAGGCCATGGGTTCAACCGCCCGGAGAACCGCAAGGCCTTCAATGCGATTGCCGAAGGTTTCCTGTCGCAATGCCTGGGTGGACGCGCCGAACCGGTCGGCTCAGACCTCGCCGGTTCCAGCACCAGCGTACCGGAAGGGGCCGATCGCATCCCGGGCCTGGCGGCTGCGCTCGCATCACACAAGCAAGAAATAAAGAAGTAGGTAACTTTTCGGAGGCGGTGCGCTGCACCGCCTCCTTTTGGCGCATTAGCGCTTGAGCCAGCGCGCCGCATCCAGGGCATAGTAGGTGAGGATCGCATCCGCGCCGGCGCGCTTGATGCTGGTCAGGGCCTCCAGCACACAGGCTTCTTCGCTGATCCAGCCGTTCTGGCTGGCCGCCTTGAGCATCGCGTACTCGCCGCTGACCTGATACACGAAAGTCGGCGCGCCGAAGCGATCTTTCACGCGTCGCACGATATCCAGGTAGGGAAGGCCGGGCTTGACCATCACCATGTCGGCGCCTTCCTCCAGGTCCAGCGCGACCTCGCGCAAGGCTTCGTCGCTGTTAGCCGGATCCATCTGGTAGGTGTACTTGTTGCCCTTGCCCAGGTTGCCGGCCGAACCGACCGCATCACGGAACGGGCCGTAGAAGCTGGAAGCGTACTTGGCCGAATAGGCGAGGATCCGCGTATGGACGTGGCCGGCGGCCTCCAGGGCCTGCCGGATCGCCCCGACCCGTCCGTCCATCATGTCCGAAGGCGCGACGACGTCGGCCCCGGCCTGGGCATGCGACAGCGCCTGCTTCACCAGGGCGGCTACCGTCTGGTCATTGACCACATAGCCGCTCTCGTCGATCAGACCGTCCTGGCCGTGCGTGGTGAAGGGGTCCAGCGCCACGTCGGTGATCACGCCCAGCTCCGGTAGAGCCTGCTTGAGTGCCCGGACCGCCCGCTGGGCCAGGCCGTCAGGGTTCCAGGCCTCGGCCGCATCCAGGCTCTTGGCGGAAGCCGGCGTCACCGGAAACAGGGCCAGCGCCGGAATCCCCAGGTCGTGGGCCTGGCGCGCCAGGCCCAGCAGCAGGTCGATACTGACCCGTTCGACGCCGGGCATCGACGCAATCGCCTCGCGCGTGTTGTCGCCCTCGCAGACGAACACCGGCAGGATCAGGTCGGCACTGGTCAGGCGGGTTTCGCGCATCAGCGCTCGGGAAAAGGCATCGCGGCGCATGCGGCGCGGACGGATGGCGGGATAGGGCATGTGCAGAGTTCCTGAGATCCACGGATCGATTCGGGCCGTCACGCGGCCATCCGACAAGCGTAGCGGATCGCGGGGCAGACGGACCGCCGCCGCGACGGCATGCCGCGCGGGCACGCGACCTGACGGTTTTCCGATTCCTTTTCCGTACTACACACCGATTGGCCCGGCTATCGGAATAAGGCCGGAATAGCGAGGCTGGCGCACTTGAAATGCCTTGGCCGAGCTGGTCGAATTGCGCGGCCGCCACGGGGGTGCAGCACGGACATGAGGTTCGCGCTGCGCGCGCGGTCCCAGCAGGAAATCTAACCTTGTCCGGCATTCTGGTCGTCGAACGTTCCACGACGCTGAGCCATCTGCTCAAGCGTACTCTCGCCGCCGCTGGCCTCGCTGCCCGCAGCGAGCTGACCGCGTACCCCGATGCGGTCGATCACCTGCAGCGTTCGAAAGAAATGAAGCAGGAATACGGCGTGCTGATCGCCGGCCTGCCTGCACGTCCTACGGCCGAGAGCAACGCCCTCCTGGACACGCTCGCCAGCGAGGCGCTGGCGCAGTTGCCCGTGCTGCTGATGGTGCATGAGCACAATCCGGAGGTCGCCACCTGGATCAAGCGACGCGGCCGCGCCGCCGCCGTGCTGTGGACCCAGTTCGGCAAGATCCCCGGCGCCCTGCAACATCTGGTACCGGAAGCCGCCCGCCTGACCGCGGCCGCACCGGCTCCGGCCCAGGTGCCGTCGCAGGGCATCCGCATCCTGTTCGTGGATGATTCCCAAAGTATACGGCTGGCCTACCAGCAGCTGCTCGAGCGCCAGGGCTACTCGGTCCTGACGGCCGGCACCCTCGCCGAGGCGAGCGAACTGGCGCAGAACGAAGCCTTTGACCTGGCGATCGTCGACTACTTCCTGCCGGACGGTAACGGCGACGAGCTGTGCCGCCGCATCGCCCAGCTGCCGGGCGCGCCCGTGATCGCGGTGATCACCGGCACCTATCGCGAAGACATCATCGTCAAGAGCCTGGATGCCGGCGCGATCGAGTGCATGTTCAAGAACGAGGCCAAGGAACTGTTCCTTGCGCGCGTGAAAACCCTTTCGCGCCAGATCCAGATGCAGAAGTCGGTAGAAGCCGAGCGCCAGCGCCTGGATGGCATCCTCGGCTCCGTCGGGGACGGCGTTTACGGCGTGGACCAGCGCGGCGTGATCACCTTCGTCAATCCGACGGCCCTGCGCCTTCTCGGCCATGGGGAGGAAGAGCTCCTGATCGGCCGTCCGGCGCACGAGGCGATCCATTTCGCCGACGAGGACGGCAGCGCCATCGACGCGAGCGAATCGCGCCTGGCCCAGGCCTACGCCAACGGCGAGACGCTCAAGGGCCACGAGACCGTCTTCTGGCGCCATGACCGCAGCGGCATGACCGTCGAATGTTCGGTACTGCCGCTGGCAATACAGAACCGGCGCGAAGGCTCGGTCGTGGTGTTCCGCGATATCTCCGAACGCAAGAGCGCCGAGAGCCTGCGCTGGGAACTCACCCACGACAAGCTCACCGGCCTGGTCAATGCCCGCCACTTCACCCACCAGGTCGCGCAGGAACTGCAGCGCCGGCGCGAAGCAGGCGGGTATTCGGCCATCCTCTACATCGACCTCGACCGCTTCTCGGCGATCGTGGACTCCGCCGGTATCAGCGCGAGTGAAAAGCTGCTCGTGGAGATCGCCAGCGTGCTGGGCAAGCGCCTGCGCGAACACGACGTGCTCGCTCGTATCGAGGGCGACCGGCTGGCCCTGATGCTGTCCGCCGTGCAGCTGGAAAATCTTTTTCCGCTGGCCGACAGCTTCCGCGAGCTGCTGCACCAGTGCCAGTACGAATCCGGCGGCGTGCGGCGGCCGATCACGGCGTCGATCGGCGTCGCGGTGATCAGCCGCGAAACACCGTCGGCCGAGTACGTGGTGGAACACTCGCGCCTGGCCTGCCGCACGGCCAAGCAGCGCGGCCGTGACCAGACCGAAATCTACGTCGGCGAGCACGACGCGCGGATCGCACGCGAGATCGAGGCCGGCTGGACCGAACGCCTGCGCCATGCCATGGAGCAGGAACGCATCATCCTGCTGGTGCAGCCGATCGTCCCGATCGCCGCCCTGCCGCAGCGCGAGACGGCCGTGGTGCAGCGCCAGGGCTGGCGCGTGAACGGCGCGGGCACCCAGGGCCAGGAGTACCTGTTCGAGATCCTGATCCGCATGGTCGGCAAGGACGGGCAGCTGATCTCGCCCGGCGTCTTCGTGCCGCTGGCCGAACGCGTCGGCATGATGCCCAAGCTGGATCTGTGGGTATTGAATCGCCTGCTGCGGTACCTGGCCGGCGTGCGCGATGTGAAGGCGCCGGTCGCCTTCCATATCAACCTGTCGAACATGACGCTGGCCGATCCGGACTCGCTCAAGCTGATGGAAGCGGCGATCCGCACCTCCGGCGTTCCGGCGCGGCAACTGGTATTCGAGATCACCGAGACGTCGGAACTGACCAGCCTGCACGTGGCGCGCAAGTTCATCGCCGCGCTGAAAAAGCTCGGCTGCCGCTTCGCGCTCGATGATTTCGGCACCGGCTTTTCCAGCTTCACCCACCTGCGCCACCTGCCGGTGGACTTCGTCAAGGTCGAGGGCAGCTTCGTCCAGGGCATGCCGGGCAGCGACCTGGATCGCAAGATGGTCGGATCGATCACGCAGCTGGCGCAGTCGCTCAAGCTCAAGGTCATCGGCGAGCACGTCGACAGTTTCTCGACACTCGAAGCGCTGCGTGTATCCGGTGCGGACTACGCCCAGGGCAACTACCTGGGCGAACCGCGGCCGCTGCGCAGCGTCGACTTCGCCGCCCTGTTCCCGCATGGCTGACCGCCCGGCCTGCGCCGGCCGTGATGGATACCGCGACCGGCACTGAGCCGGCGACGCCGGCGGCCGTGTCACCCCGCTTGCGGGATCGCGAGGGGGTGGCCAGCGCCGTCACGCTGGCGGCGCTGGTCGTCCTGTGTGTCGTGGGGCCCTGGCTGCGGCCGTATTCGGCCGATTTCACCGACTGGGAAAATCTTTCCGTGCCGCCCGGCATCGCCCACGGCCATTGGCTGGGCACCGATGCCATCGGTCGCGACGTGTTTGTCCGGCTGTGCATCGGCGGTCGCGTGTCGCTCCTGATCGGCGGCGTGGCCAGTGCGCTGGCCCTGGTACTCGGGCTCGGCTACGGCGCCGTGGCGGGCTACTTCGGCGGGTGGGTCGACCGCGTCCTGATGCGCCTGCTCGACGTCGCCGCGGCGCTGCCGTTCCTGCTGATCGTCATCCTGCTGCTGACGGTGTTCGAACGATCGCTGGTGCTCCTGCTGGCGGCGATCGGCGGCTACGTCTGGATGGACCTGGCACGCGTCGTGCGCGCGGAGGCCGCGCGCCTGCGCCAGCTGGCGTTCGTCGATGCGGCTCGCCTGGTGGGCGCGCCAGCCCGCTGGATCCTGCTGCGGCATATCGTTCCGAATGTGCTGGGCCTGGCGCTGGTCTACCTGAGCCTGGGCGTGCCCAATGCGATCCTGATCGAGTCCTTCCTGGGCTTTCTGGGCCTCTCCGTGGATGAACCCGGCGCCAGCTGGGGCGCCATGCTGTTCGACGGCAGCCAGGAAATGGATACCGCGCCCTGGTGCCTGATGGCACCGGCGGTCGCACTGGTAACGACCCTGTTGGCGTGCCAGATGCTCGGCGAGGCGCTGCGCCGCCGGCTCGATCCGCGCAGCGGCCTGCGATGACTGCGCTGCTCGACGTGCGCGGCCTGACGATCCACCTGCCGGGGCAGGCGCGTCCGGCGGTCGATCAGGTCGACATCGCGCTCGCACCGGGCGAATGCCTGGCCCTGGTAGGGGCATCGGGTTCAGGCAAGAGCCTTACCAGCACGGCGGTGCTCGGACTCCTGCCGCCCCAGGCGCGCTGGTCGGGCCACATCGCGTTCGCCGGCACGCCACTTCGCGCCGCCGACTCGCCCGAGTGGCTCGCTGCGCGGCGGAACGGCATGGCGATGGTATGGCAGGACGCGCTGGCCAGCCTGCATCCGCTGCGCCGGGTCGGCGCGCAGCTGGTGGAGATCATCCGCATCAGCCAGGGACTCGACCGGCGTGCGGCCGCACTCCAGGCGGCCGGGCTCCTCGCGCAGGTGGGTATCGATCGGCCCGCAGATCGTCTGCGGGCGTATCCGCACGCACTCTCGGGCGGCCAGCGGCAACGTGTGATGATCGCGCTGGCGCTGGCGGCACGGCCGCGCCTGCTGATCGCTGACGAGGCCACCAGTGCCCTGGATGCCACGGTGCAGGCGCAGGTCGTCGCACTGCTTCAGCGGTTGCGACGGGAGCTCGGCCTGGCGCTTCTGTTCGTCACTCACGATATCGATCTGGCGCAGGGCCTGGCCGATCGCGTGGCGGTGATGGCACAGGGCCGCATCGTCGAGCAGGGTCCCGTGCGGTCGGTTTTCGCCGCCCCCACGGCCACGCAGACGCGCGCGCTCCTGGAAGGCGGCATACCGGAGCGGGAATCGCACGTCACCGCCACTTCTGCCATCGTGCTACGCATCCAGCAGCTGAGTGCCTCCTATCCGGAGGGTGGCCTGCTGTCGCGCCGGCGGCGCGCGGTGCTGCGCGATGTCGCCCTCCACGTCGCCGCGGGCGAAACACTCGCCATCGTGGGCGAATCCGGTTCGGGCAAGTCGACGCTCGCGCGCTGCCTGCTCGGGTTGACGCGCGCCGACCGCGGCGTGATCGAGGTACAGGGACAGCGGCTGGACCTGGGCGGCCGGCCCGGCTGGACGGCAATGCGGCAGCAGGTCCAGATGGTGTTCCAGGACCCCTACGCCTCGCTCGATCCGCGCTGGCGGGTGGGCGCGATCGTCGCCGAGCCGCTACGCATGATGCAGCACGGGCGGTCCGGCGAAAGCGACACCGTCGCTGCCTTGCTGCAGGCGGTGGGGATGGACCCGGCCCTCGCGACGCGGCACCCGCACGCCTTGTCCGGGGGCCAGCGCCAGCGAGTGGCCATCGCCCGCGCGCTGGCCTGCCGACCGCACTGCCTGGTCCTGGACGAAGCCACCAGCGCGCTGGATATGAGCGTGCAGAAGCAGATCCTTGCGGTGTTCCAGTCCTTGCAGCGCGAGCGCGGGCTGGCCCTGCTGATGATCACGCACGACCTGCACCTGGCGGCACGTTTCGCCGACCGTGTCGGCGTGCTGCACCAGGGCGAACTGGTCGAATGTGGTCCGGCCGCCGAGGTACTGACATCGCCCCGGCACGCGCAGACGAAAGCCCTGCTGGCCGCGCGCTTCCGTCTGACGGCCTGATCCGCACCATCCTGAGACGGATGTAGCGCTTTTTTACGTTCGCCGGTTAGCACCGCGTGAAATTGGCGGAACGCGTCACGACACCGTGGCTTCTGCCGCCAGACACTGCTCAAACGCGCCGCAAACGCCTGGATTCGCAAGAAATGTGACGTGGTTCCGTGACGTTTGCGAAATCGTTCAGTGAAAGTTTCAGAACGTTAAGGAATAATTAACCTCGGCCAAATCATTTGACTGGCCGAAAATCCGGGATCCCACCTCAGCAATCGCACTCAACCTCTTGAAAAAAGAGGTAATTATGTCGCCGAATACGATCTTCGCTCTCTTCTGTGTCCTCGCCCTCCTGGCCTTTCTCTCGGTCAAGCGCATTCCGGAAGGCACGGTCTACACCTTGCGCCGTTTCGACGGACACGCCCGGACGCTCAAGCCCGGTACCCATGTCGTCGTTCCGCTGGTCGAGCGCGTGGTCCACCGGATTCCCCTGACCGGTTGCGAGCTGGCGGTGAATGAACAGATCGTGCTCGACGGCACGCCGCGCCAGCTCAAGGGCCAGCTGTACTGGCAGGTGCTCGACCCCGAGCGCGCCGACACGATGATCGACCGCGCCGACGAACTGATCCGCATCCGGGCCCTCAATGCGATGCGTGACGTCGATGCACCGGCCCACGAGTCCTTCGACCTGCGCAACGCCCGGCTCAAGCGCGCCCTCAACGACAACCTGCGCGATCGCGGTGTCGTCGTGACCCGGGTGCAGCTGCATCTGGTCTGACAGCCGCCCCGCCCCTGTTCCAGAGCCCGCTCCGGCGGGCTTTTTCGTTCTGTGACTGGATTTTGCGCAGCGCCGCCCGGATACTTGCCGGCCCTGCAAGTGCGGATTGACCCTTACCCATGAGCGAACGCGACCGCCTGCGCGCCAGGCTCGACAGCGGTCTGTCCGCGCTCGGCCTCGTTTTCGAGGTGGCGGTGGTGGATCGCTTGCTCGAGTACGTGACGCTACTGTCCCGCTGGAATGCCACCTACAACCTGACCGCCGTGCGCGATCCGGGCGAAATGGTGACGCGTCACCTGCTCGATTCCCTGGCGATCGTGCCGCACGTCCGCGGGGCAACGCTGGCAGACCTGGGCAGCGGAGCGGGCCTTCCGGGAATTCCCCTGGCGATCGTCGCGCCGGAGCGTGCGGTGACGGTAGTGGATTCCAACGGCAAGAAGACCCGCTTCCTGCGCGAGGCGGCGCGGTCGCTGAAGCTGGAAAACGTACGCGTGCTGGAGTCACGCGTCGAAGCGGTGCCCGGGACGTTTGACTGCATCACGGCGCGGGCCTTCGCGACGCTGGCGGACATGCTGACCTGGGGCGGCCATCTGCTGGCCGCGGACGGCACCTGGTTGGCGATGAAGGGAAAGGTCGATCCGGAAGAACTGGCCGGTATCCCGGCAGCGTTCGAGGTCCGCACGATCCATGCACTGCAGGTGCCCGGCCTGGACGCCGAGCGCCATCTGGTGGAACTGCGGCGCCGCACGGCGGCCGCGGGCTGAACCCGTTCGTGAGAACGGTGGCCGAGGCGCGGAGGCGCCCGGCTGGTAGGATGGATCGCCCCGGCGATCGATCCGGCTGCATCCCGGCTGTGGGCATGGCCCGCGCCGCGGGGTCGTGTTCGGTGCGGTGCACGCCCGGATCCGCCCACAGGGGAAGCCGGCATGGCGACGTCGCTCCCGACGTGCCCGGTGCCGGCATTGGTTTTGCGGATAGGGAAGTGCTCGACAACTGTGACAACAACCGGTTTTGACATGACGCGCATCATTGCCATCACGAACCAGAAAGGCGGAGTCGGCAAGACCACCACCGCGGTCAATCTTGCCGCGGCGCTGGCCGAGACCCGGCGCAAGATCCTCCTGATCGACCTCGATCCGCAGGGCAATGCCACCATGGGCTCCGGCGTGGACAAGCGCCATGCCAAGCCCAATGGCTACGAAGTGCTGCTGGACGAAGTTCCCATCGAACGCGCCATCGTCCCCACCGAAGCCGGTTTCGACCTCCTGCCCGGAAGCTCTGACCTGACCGCCGCCGAGCTCAAGCTGATGGAAGCGCTGGCGCGCGAATCGCGCCTGAAGGAACAGCTGGCCAAGCTGGGCGACAAGTACCACACCATCCTGATCGACTGCCCGCCGACCCTGCATCTGCTCACCATCAATGCGCTGACGGCCGCCCATGGCGTGCTGATTCCGGTGCAATGCGAGTACTTCGCGCTGGAAGGCCTGGCCAGCCTGCGCGACACGATCGACGCCGTGCGGCGCCGGCTCAATCCCCGGCTGGAGATCGACGGTCTCCTGCGCACCATGTACGACGTGCGCAACAACCTCGCCAACGAGGTGTCGGCGCAGCTGAACAAGCATTTCGGCGACAAGGTGTTGCGTTCGATCATCCCGCGCAATATCCGCCTGGCCGAGGCCCCCAGCCACGGCAAGCCGATCAATCTCTACGACCGCGAATCGCGCGGCGCGATCGCCTACCTGGGTCTCGCCGGCGAAATGCTGCGCCTGGAACGCGGGGCTGCGGCCGCCGCCCATCCGAACTGAGGGAACGTCGATGTCGGCTGCGAAGAAACGAGGCCTGGGCCGCGGACTGGATGCGCTGCTGGGCAGCCTGGAACCCGAGTCATCGGAACCGGTGGAAGCCCAGGGCGAACTGCGCCAGATCCCGGTCGGCAGGATTTTTCCCGGCAAGTACCAGCCGCGCCAGGCAATGGACCCGGAGCGCCTGGAAGAACTGGCCGCATCGATCAAGGCCCAGGGTGTAATCGAGCCCATCGTGGTCCGCGCCGAGGGCGACCGGTTCGAGCTGATCGCCGGTGAGCGCCGCTGGCGTGCCACGCAGCTGGCGGGCCTGGCCGAGATTCCCGCCCTGGTGCGGGAAGTCGACGACCGCACGGTCGTGGCCATCGCCCTGATCGAGAACATCCAGCGCGAAGAACTGACGCCGCTGGAAGAAGCCCAGTCGCTCAAGCGCCTGATTGACGAGTTCGACCTCACCCACCAGCAGGTGGCCGACGCCGTCGGCCGCTCGCGCGCCGCCGTTTCCAACCTGCTGCGCCTGATGGAGCTGCCGGCCGAGATCAAGGGGTTCCTGGAACAGCGCAAGCTCGACATGGGACACGCCCGCGCGCTGCTGACCCTGCCCGAAGCCCTGGCCATCGGCTTGGCGCGACAGGCAGCCGAGCACGGCTGGTCCGTGCGCGAGCTGGAAGAAGCCGCCCGTGTTGCCCAGACGGAGCCGAAGTTCAAGCCGAAACTGGCCGGCCCCCCGCGCGATCCGAACATCGAGTCGCTCGAGCGCGACCTGTCCGAGCGCATCGGGGCGCGCGTGGCCATCGCCCACGGCCGCGGCGGGCGCGGCAAGCTGGTAATCCGCTACCACAGCCTGGAAGAGCTCGACGGCATTCTGGGCCGGATCAAGTAATCCCGGCGGGCTGCCGCATCCCCTGTCGCCGCCACCGGAAGGATCGGCGACACTTCGTGAAAGACACTGGACGGATCCCGGGTCTATAGCGCCGTGAGCAGCCGACAACGCCAATTCGATGCCCTGGTCCGCGCCCATACCGGTGATCTCTACCGGTATGCGCACTGGCTGTGCGGCGACTCCGCCCTGGCCCAGGACCTCGCGCAGGAAACCTTCATGCGCGCCTGGCGTTCCCTGGATGCGTTGCGCGATACCGGTTCGGCCAAGGCCTGGCTGATCACGATCCTCCGCCGCGAACACGCGCGGCTGTACGAACGCAAGCAACTGGAAACCACCGATATCACCGAGCTGGAGCTGGACGACCCGGATCTGCTGGGGCCCGAGCAGGTCGGCGAGGATTCGGTGGTACGCGCGGCCATGCTCAAGCTCGAACCAAAGTACCGCGAACCCCTGCTGCTGCAGGTCCTGGGCGGGTTCTCCTGCGAGGAGATCGCCGGCGAGCTGGGCCTTGGAACCGCCGCGGTGATGACCCAGCTTTTCCGCGCGCGGCAGAAACTGAAGTCGCTGCTGGCGGGCGATGCGAGCGAGGCCAGCGCATGAACTGCCTCGAATACCGCCGCCTGCTCGGTGCCGAACCGCGCCGCGAATCACTGGAGATGGTCGCGCATCGCCGCGAATGCAGCGGTTGCGCCGGACACCACGCCCGCACGCTCGGTTTTGAACTGCAGCTGCGACGCACGCTCAATGTGCCGATACCCGCCGGTTTGTCCGAACGCATCCTGCTCGCCCAGGCGACCCAGGCGCGCCACAACCAGCCCTGGAAGCGTCGGCTGGTCGGCTGGGGGGTTGCCGCCGCGGGCCTTCTCGCCACGGTAACGGTCGGGTGGCTGGCCCTGCCGCCGCGAACCGCCCTGGCTGATGCCCTGGTCGAACATATCGCGCACGAGCCCCTGGCCTTCGCCGAGCGCCCGCCCTTGCCGGACGGCGCTGTCATGGAACGCTTCCGTTCCCGCGGCGTCAGCGTGCCCGGGCCGCTGCCGGCCACGGTCAGCTATGTCGCGGCGTGCCCGGTGGGCGACTACAAGACGGTCCACATGGTCCAGCGCGAGGGCGATGCCAAGGTCACCGTGTTCTACGTGACCAATCACCGGGAAGGCCGGGGCGAGTTCCAGCGCGCGGGCATGCACGGCCGCAAGCTGCCCCTCGGCGACGGCACCCTGGTGATGATGGCGGCGGACAACCGCGCATTCGATCAGATCGAGAAATCCTGGCGCACCACCATGGAAGGAGGCCCGGCCCTGGCCACCGGCGCACCGTAACGACGCCTGCCGCCACGGCTGCCCCTTCGACCTTATGCCCAATAGTTACTCGGGGGCCGATCGCGCGATAATCCGCGCTTGCCTTTGACGGATGTTTCCGCGATGCCCCAGCTTTCCGTGGTCGTGCCGGTGTTCAACGAGCGCGACAATGTCAAACCGCTGATCGACGAAATCACCCAGGCGCTGCGTGGCAAGGCCGATTTCGAGATCGTCTACGTCGATGACGCCAGCAAGGACGACACGCTGAGCGTCCTGCAGGCGCTGAAGGCCCAGGTGCCGGAGCTGCGCGTGCTGCGCCATTTGTCTCAAAGTGGACAGAGCACGGCCATCCGCACGGGCGTCAAGGCGGCCCGCGGAACCTGGATCGCCACGCTCGACGGCGACGGCCAGAATGATCCGGCCGACATTCCGAAAATGATGGCGCAGCGCGACGCCGGCAGCCCGGACGTCAAGCTCTACGCCGGCTGGCGCGTCAATCGCCAGGACACCGGCAGCAAGCGCTGGGCCTCGCGCTTCGCCAATGCGATCCGCTCGCGCATGCTGCGGGATGCCACGCCTGATACCGGCTGTGGCATCAAACTGTTCGAACGCGAAGCCTTCCTGGACCTGCCCTACTTCAACCACATGCACCGCTACCTGCCGGCCCTGATGCAGCGCGCGGGCTGGAAGACGGTCAGCGTGCCGGTCAATCACCGCGCCCGCGGCGCGGGTGTATCCAAGTACACCAATCTCAATCGCGCCCTTGTCGGCGTCGCCGACCTGCGCGGCGTGGCGTGGCTGATCCGCCGGGCCAAGCGCACGGGTGTGGAAGAGATCGGCTGACGCCGGCCCTCGCGCCGCCGCCAGTGGCCTCAACCTGGCCATTGGCGGTTCCTCCAGCCGTCGCTCGACAACGCCAGGCGAAGCACTAGCAGGCCGTTGAGAAAACCCAATTTCCGCCCAGATCAAGCTGGCCAAGTGTTCGTTCGTGGTGCAGTAGCTGATCGATAGTGTGGGACTTGCGAGCTACGTCGGCGAAGGATTCCACCATCCTTGGATGCCACCGATGCGGATCAAGTTGTAGGCGGCGAATGTCCAAGTAACCCATGCGCGCACAGCCGGAAGTCCCACGCGAGTCAGCTTTCGAAGTTCACCGATGGTCTTGACCCAACCAAATCCTTGCTCGATCTTCTTTCGAACCCGCTGGCTGATCGCGTATCCCTTGCTTGATGCGGTGCGTCCGTCAACTGCACTTCGACGGTGGCTATTGTTCTGGGCAACGTGAGGCTTGATACCACGCTCCTTCAACGCGGCTACGAAAGCATGAGTGTCATAGGCTTTGTCTGCACCCAATGTGCATCCGGCGCCCAGGAGCATTTCGTCGACCAGCAACAGGCCGCTTTCTCGCTCGGATGTCCCAGTCGCATGGCGTACATCAACTCCCACCAGCAGACCGTTCCGGTTCTCCATCAATGTGCTGGCTTGGTAGCACAGCTTGGCTTCCTTGCCAGCACCTTTGCGCATCAAGCGTGCGTCGGGATCCGTCGTAGATTCGTGTGTTTCGTTACTGCGCTTTTGACCGTGAAAGTTTCCGCTGTCATCGCTACCGTCGCCGTCCTTCGGGCGAAAGCTTTTGTGAGAGGCCCAAGCCTCCAACAGTGTTCCGTCCACCGAAAAGTGCTCGTTACTCACCAGCTGTTTGAGCTGCGCCACCAACACGGTGTGATCGAAAAATCGTTGGGCGATCTCTTCATCGAACAACCGATCTCGATTGAACGAGAAGGTGGAATGGTCCCATACTCGATCGTCGATATTCAGGCCAACAAACCAGCGAAACAGAAGGTTGTAGTCCAGCTGTTCCATCAGCAGTCGCTCGCTGCGTACGCTGTACACGACCTGCAACAGCGATGCACGAAGCAACCGTTCCGGCGGAATGGACGGCCGCCCGATCCTGGCATAACGCGACTCGAATAGTTCGTCCATATTTGCCAAGATTCCGTCAACCAATTCCCGCAACTGACGAATGGGATGATCCGGCGGAACGCGTGCCTCGACCGATACGTAGGAGAACAATCCGAGTTGCTGAACGTCCGGTGTTCGCATGCTGAGTGGCTTCAGTCAATGGCGGAATGCTGCATTTTGCACTGAATGGGGCTTTCTCAACAGCCTGCTAGTGTGGTGTTCCGTTAATAGATTGAATTAATTGGCCAAAGGAGTAATCTCTCGTAGTCCCCGACGGAGACTGCGAAGATGGCGCGCATGGGTCGACCGATCAGCAAGCTCGAGATCTCTGCCGATGAGCGGCGCGAATTGCTGGCGCAGCTGGCAGTACGCAAAGCGCCCGAAGACGAAAAGCTTCGGATTCGAATCGTGCTGGCGTGCGCAGATGGGCTTGGTGGGGAAGCGATTGCGAAGAAGTACGCTGTCTCGGAGCAGACGGTATCGAAGTGGCGCCGTCGCTACGCGGCGTATCGTTTTGCCGGGCTTACCGATGCCCCGCGTCCTGGTCGTCCGCGTTCGGTCGACGATGAGTGCGTGCAGGCAGTGATCGAACGCACCCGCAAAGCCAAACCCACGAAAGCAACGCATTGGAGCGTGCGTTCGATGAGCCAGGCCAGCGGCGTATCGGCGACTTCCGTGCATCGGATCTGGCGTGCGTTCGGCTTGAAGCCACATCTGACCAAGACCTTCAAGCTGTCGACCGATCCGCACGTCGTGGCCAAGGTGCGTGACATTGTGGGTTTGTATCTGGCGCCACCTGACCGGGCTTTGGTGCTGTGTGTGGATGAGAAGAGCCAGATTCAGGCGCTCAACCGCACGCAGCCTGGCCTGCCGATGACTTTCGGCAAGCCGGCAACGCATACGCATGACTACCAGCGCCACGGCACCACTTCGCTCTTCGCTGCCCTGGATGTGGCTACCGGCAAGGTGATTGGCCGCCTCAAGCGCCGCCATCGCAGTGCCGAGTTTCTCGAGTTCCTCAATGCCATCGACCGCGATGCGCCGAAAGGTCTCGACATCCATCTCATCCTCGACAACTACGGCACGCACAAGACCGAGGCGGTGCGTAGCTGGTTCGCTCAGCGTCCGCGCTACCACCTGCACTTCACCCCGACATCGGCTTCATGGCTCAACCTCGTCGAGCGCTTCTTCTCCACGTTGACCACGCGCTGGCTCAAGCGTGGCGCACACGTGAGCGTCGCCGACCTCGAACGATCCATTCGCGAATACCTGCACCAACACAACCAAGATCCAAAGCCGTTCACTTGGCGACGCACTGCCGACCAGATCATCGCGAGTGTCGGTCGGCTGGGGCGCGCAATTAGTTAAGCGTATTAATGGAACACCACACTAGCGTGTCCCTTGCATCAGTCCGTGAGACACCCGGTTGCGATACTTCCCGCGCCGCCACTCGCGGCAACATACCGACCGCAGCATGAACTGCCGGGCCCTTCCGACAGAGAATTGCTGCGTCCTGCAATCAGGGAGGTCATTCATGAAATCACTCTTGGCGGCAACACTGCTGCTGGCAGGTACTGCCCAGGCGCAGGCCTGGCAGAAATACCTCTTCAGCGGGCCGCATTTCCCCACCGAACTTGCCCCGAATATCGGCCTGCAGACGGACGAGGCGGGCCATGTCTACGTGATGGGCATGAACCACACCGACTGGGACACGATGAGCCACATCTACTCGCTCGGCAGCACGGGCGAACACGCGTGGATGTGGTCGCTGGTCTCCAACTGGCGCTATTCGGATGGCGAATTCCATCCGCGGGGCTTTTCCGCGAAGAACGGCTATCGCGTCGCCTGGTTCGAGGGCGGATCAGAATTCCAGCGCGAAGACATTCTCTTCCTCTACGAACCGGGTGATGCCTACGGGCGCGAAGTGCGCATTCCGCGAGGCGACAGCGAAGGAGTGATCGAAACAATCGCCGACGGGTTCGGGGGCTTCGTGGTGGTGCAGAAGGATCCGCAGGATCTGAATCATCCCCGCTACACGTATTACCACCACTATGACTTCGAACCGGCAGTGTCCGAGCCATTCCGCGGATGCGACGCGCCGTCGCTGTGGCAGGGAGTGCTCGATATCGCGTTCAATTCGTGGCAGGAAACCCTGGCACTGGTCCAGTGCCAGGGCGACTGGGCGCCGGTGCTGGAAATCCAGCGCTACTGGAACGGCCAGTTCCAGGATTCGCATCGTCCGTGGATAAACCTTCCGCCCGACACCCAGTTCAGCCACGCCACGTCCCAGGGACAGGGCAGTTGGGTGTTGATCGGACATCACCCGGCCTTTCCTGACGCGATGCTGGTCTCGGTGACACCGTGGTCCAGCTACTGGCAACCGCTGCCGCCGGACATAGAAATCCGTGCGTCGACCGCCCTGCCCGATGGGGCCCTGCTGTATACGGTCAACGCGGCGGACCAGATCACCCTGGTGAGCGTGCCTGCCATTTCCGGCGCCCAGTTCATCACGCTTGTCGATCCCGTGCCCGCCGCCGCTGATAACCCGGTATGGACCCGAACCCGTTCCAATCGGTACGTCGCTGCCTATCGCCAGCCTGGCACGACCGGCGACGACCTGGTCCTCAAGGCCTTCGACGACCAGGGCAATACGCTGTGGACCCGTACCGCGGCCAGCGGCCTGACCGAAACGGCCCAGCCGCAGCTGCGCGTGACCGCCAATGACGAAGTCGTGCTCGCCATTGATCGCAAGGAAGGCGAGGGCGTCGGCATCCACGTCGAGCAGTTCGTTCCTTGACCGGCCAGCCCGCATCGCCTGGGCGATGCGGGCTCCTGCCGCGCTATGCTGCGGCCTTCGTCACCGGAGGTCGCCGCATGCGCCGCACCATCGCCTGCCTGTTGCTGACGTTCCCCCTGCTGGCATCCGCCGGCGACCGCGTCACGGGACGCGCCTTTGCTACACGTTCGGAAGTAATCGCCCCCCACGGCATGGTGGCCACGTCGCAACCACTGGCCAGCCAGATCGGGCTGGAAGTGCTCAAGCGCGGCGGTACTGCCGTCGACGCCGCCATTGCCGCGAACGCCGCACTGGGTTTGATGGAACCGACCGGCAGCGGCATCGGAGGCGACCTGTTCGCGATCGTGTGGGAGGCGAAATCCGGTCGCCTGCACGGCTACAACGGTTCGGGCCGCTCGCCCCGGACACTTACCCTGCAATGGTTCGTCGAGCGGGGCTACACCGACATTCCGCCGACCGGCCCGTTGCCGGTCTCCGTGCCCGGCTGCGTCGATGCCTGGTTCGCCCTGCACGGCCGCTTCGGCAAGCTGCCGATGAAGGAACTGCTTGCACCGACCATCCGCTACGCCCGCGACGGATTTCCCGTCAGCGAGCTGATCGCGCACTACTGGGCATTGTCGGTGCCGCGCCTGTCGAAGTATCCCGGTTTTGCCGAGCAGTTCACCCGCGACGGGCGCGCTCCTGGAAAAGGCGAGATGTGGAAGAATCCCAACCTTGCCAGTACGCTCGAACGCATTGGAAAGCAGGGCCGCGACGCCTTCTACAAGGGCGAGATTGCCGCGATCATCGGCGACTACTTCCGCGCCAACGGCGGTTTTCTTTCCCGCGACGATCTGGCTTCGCACACCGGCGAGTGGGTGCAGCCGGTTTCGACCAACTACCGCGGCTACGACGTGTGGGAACTGCCGCCCAACGGGCAGGGCATCGCTGCACTGGCAATGCTCAATATCCTGGAAGGGTTCGACCTGAAAAAGGCCGGATTTGGCAGCGTCGACCACCTGCACTGGCTGGTCGAGGCCAAGAAGCTGGCCTTCGCCGACCGCGCTGCCCATTTCGCCGATCCGGCCTTTGCGAAAGCGCCCGTCACCGGCCTGATCGCGAAGGACTACGCCGCGAGGCGACGCGAATCGATTGGGCCGCGCGCCGCGCGATCGGTCGATGCCGGTCATCCGCCGCTCGAGGAAGGCGACACGATCTACCTCACTACGGCTGACCAGTGGGGCAACATGGTCTCGCTGATCCAGTCCAACTACCGCGGCATGGGCTCGGGCATGGCGCCGCCGGGCCTGGGTTTCATCCTGCAGGACCGCGGCGAGATGTTCGTCCTCAAGGAGGGCCACCCCAATGCGTTTGCGCCCGGCAAGCGGCCCTTCCATACGATCATTCCCGCCTTCATCACGAAGGACGGCAAGCCCTGGGTGAGCTTCGGCGTGATGGGTGGCGCCATGCAGCCTCAAGGGCACGTGCAGATCGTGCTCAATCTCATCGACTTCGGCATGAACCTGCAGGAGGCCGGTGACGCGCCGCGTATCCAGCACGAAGGCTCCACCGAGCCGACCGGCCAGAACACCGCGATGGCTGACGGCGGCGAGGTGAATCTCGAATCCGGCTTTCCCTACGAAACCGTGCGCGGCCTCATGCAGAAGGGCCACCGCGCCACCTTTGCCGACGGCCCCTACGGCGGCTACCAGGCCATCCTCCGGGATGCGAAAAACGAGGTCTACGTGGGCGCATCGGAAGGCCGCAAGGACGGCCAGGCCGTGGGTTACTGAGGGGCTCGGGCGGGCCACGTTCCGTCGTTCCGGCTCTTCCGGCCATGTTGCACTGCCGCGCAGCCGGGCCCGGT
The DNA here is from genome assembly GCF_025398735.1 of Tahibacter amnicola. Taxonomy (NCBI): domain Bacteria; kingdom Pseudomonadati; phylum Pseudomonadota; class Gammaproteobacteria; order Lysobacterales; family Rhodanobacteraceae; genus Tahibacter; species Tahibacter amnicola. The sequence continues at coordinate 520,404 of NZ_CP104694.1, read as the reverse complement.
TTGATCACCTGCACGACCGGAGTCCGGTAGAGAGTCATGAACGGGCCCGAATCTGCCCGCCCCAGCGCCGTCGCCGGCCGCAATCCCTGCGGACGATGGCGCCGAACCAGCCCAGGAGCCACACATGCTTCGCCGCACCCTGATCGCCCTTGCCCTCTCCAGCGTGTTCGCCGTCGCCGGCGCCGAGGAAACCAAGGTCGCCGCCGGCACGACATCCGAGCCGGTCGTCCCTTCACCGGCGGACGATGCTGCCGCAAAGGCAGAGGAAGCCCGGTTCAAGGCCCAGTACGCCCAGTGGCGCGCCACCGCGACGAAGGAAGGCATGGCGCGTTACCAGAGCCTGCGCGAAAGCGCCGCGCCACGCGACTGGGCCGCCGCCTCCCAGATGGCCCTGGAACGGTACTGGGATGACGAATCTGCCGCCGACAAGCCGGCGCTGCCCACCGCCGCCGAACGGGCCGAGCTGCTGCGCAATGCCGCGGCCGCCGCGCCGGACGACACGCTGATCCAGTGGATGGCGCTCACCCACATGCCCAACACCAGCGGCGGCTGCGCCGCACCGACGCCCGATCCGGACGCCACTGCCGCCGTCATGCGCCTGGAGCCGGACAATGCCCTGGCCTGGCTGCCCTCGCTCAAGCTTGCCGCGAGCGTGTCCGACGCGCAGGGCGTCGACACCATCCTGGCGCGCATGGCCGCGGCACCGCGCGTGGACGATCACACGGTCGACTTCGTGAACCTGTCACTGGATCTCGAAAAGCGCTTTCCGACGTCACCAACGAACATGCCGGTAATGCCGGGCGTCGACCAGGCAGACCTCGATTTCTACGGTGCCTTGGGATCCGCATCGATGATGCAGCCGTCGCTCTACCCGCTGACGCAGGCCTGCGGCCGCACCGAAGCAAAGAACGCCGACCCGCGTCGTTTCGCCGCCTGCGCGGATATCGCGCGCACATTTGCGCTCAAGGGCAATCGCTTCGAGCTGCAGCGGGCCGGTTTCCGCCTGCTGAAGCAGCTGGGCGAAACCGATCCGGAACTCGCGCTGCGCGAACGCCAGGCGCAATGGTTGACCCACATCGTTTCCGCCGACCTGGGCGACGACGGCGGCGCCCGGTTCCGCCAGTTGCTACATGAATTCCATGTCGCCTGGCGCGCCAATCCGAACGAGTTCGAAGCCATGCAGGCCGCGGCAACAAAACTCGGCCTGATGTCGCCGATGCCGCCGAACTGGATGCCGGAATCGCACCCGGACGATGAGCCGGAAACGCCCAGCGAGACGCCCGACGTCGGCGAAACCTCCGCAGAGACCACTGACGCGCCTCCGCAGTCCTGACGGGACTGAACCGAAAAGCGACCGTTGTCCGTTTCCAGCCCTGACCGACGGCGCCTGCGTGACAGGCGCCCGACCCCACTCATCCAAAGAGAGGCCCCTTGTGAATCCGCTCTACCTGTTGACCGCGCACGCCTACCTGACTGCGCGGGAATACCCTCGCTTCCAGGCCCTGCGTTGCGCATGCGCCCGCCTGCTCGAACTGACCGGCAAGTCGCCCGCCACGACGGCGGGTGTCCCGGCCTTCGACAATGCCGTGGTGACGCCAACAGCCCAGGGCGACTGGCAGGTCACCTTCTCCTGCGAAGACGCCACCTACGTCGTTTTCGTCGATCTGGAACCCGTCAGCGAAATCACCGTGTGATGCGGCGTTGGGGCGGCGGCGAGCGATCGCTGCTGCCCCGGTTTTGTGCTCCCCGAGGGAACGGTCGGTCGCAGTGATTTGCTTCCCAGCGCGGAGTGGTTGGTCCAACCTGGGGCCTTTCCCAGCCTGTCGGAGATAGGTTCATGACTATTCGTCGCGGCATCGGCATCGTGATCGCCTGCGCTTTGGCGGAAGTTGCCGAAAGCGCGGTGCCGCCGCCCGACCGCGAGGCGTGATGACTGGGTATAGCGCCCCGCTCGAAAGGAAAACCATAGCACCGCTCCACATCGCAGCGACCACCGTCCGCCAGCGCAGGGGTGTGGCGCGCATCTTTCACCGTTTCCATGTCCATGGATGGGGCCACTTCGCGCTCGCACTGCGCATACGATGCGGTTCCACCTTGCAACGAATGGATTTTGCATGTCTGCATCCCTGCTTAACGCGCGCTGCCGATTGTGGTCTGGGCTCTGCCTCTCGGTCGGCGTCCTGCTGGCCACGACGGGCTCCGTCACTGCGACGGCGATGGATATCGCAGCAGGGTCGGTCGAGAGCGCCGACGCAACCGACTGGGAGCAGCTGCGCTGTGAACTGCAGCAACGCCTGAGCGTCGATTCACGGCCGGTCCAACAAGCGAGCAGCCTGTATCTGCGGAGCATTTCCGAGTGCCCCGGAACGGATCCGGCAGAAGACGAGATCGCCCTGGCCATCCTGCTGGCTGGCACTGAACCGGACGACACGAACTTGCAGTGGATCGCCGCACGCGTGCTGCTGCGCCAGCGTGGAGCCGACAAACGTGTCATTCCGTTCCTCCAGCAGCTGGCCGAACGTGAACCCGACAACGGTGCCGCCTGGTTGATACTGGCCGAAGCCGCCCAGCGTGGGGGTAACGCCCCCGTTGCCGCTATGGCGTATGAACGGATGGCCGGGTCGACGCGATTCGATGCGCACCGGGTCGAGTGGATACGTGGCGTGCTGGCCGCAGCCAGTGCAGATCCGGACCATCGCGCGGCCTACGAGGCGCTGACTGACCTCAGGCAGGCCGAAGTATTCCTGGATTCGTCGGTGGCCATGGCCGGAGAACCGTTCTATCTGTTGAATGTCACCTGTCGCAATCCGACGGCCGAAGAGGTCCGCAAAACCTGTAGCGGTGCCGCCCGTCCGCTGACCCGGTCAAACACCGTGATCGATCGGATCATCGGAACAGGCATACAGGCTCGCATGGGGTCACAGACTGCGGACGAAGCAGAAGAACACCGGACACTTCGGTGGCAGTTCAAGCTGCTTAACACGCTGTCACGCGCAGACCAGAAGGCACGAAATGACGAATTCCTCGCCACCGGCGACGAGATCGCTTCCATGAAACGCGCCTTGGAACGCGCGGGCAAATCCCTCGTACCACCACCGGACTGGGTGCCACGCCAGGCGCAATAGGCCGTGGCTCCGCGAGTGCCGCATCGTCCGCACACTTTTCCCGGGGCGTCAGTAGACGATTGCGTGCGATGGACGAATGGCGCACCTGGCAATGATCTGAACAAGCGGGCTGGCCGAATGCCTGCCGATGCCAACACACCCCACCCGCCAAACGCCGGAATTGTCGGCGTTTGGCCGCCCCCGACTCAAAGGGCTCCAGACAATCAGAGCACGCCCTCGATTCAGGTCTACCTGGGCTTGGCCTGCTGCCATAGACGCAGCAGCGCAGGCCGCCGAAAGGCACCGCATCGTTCCCAGCAGCACCCGGCCGATGTACGCTCCCGGGCGTTTGGCCACGCAAGGACGATTTCGATGCGGAAAGTCCTGATAGCCAGTTGCAAGGGCGGCTGCGGCAAGACGACCCTCGCCACCCATCTCGCGGCGCACGATGCCATCGCGGGCTTCAATACGGTCCTGGTGGATTGCGACCGGCTGGCCGCCAGCCGGCACTGGTGCGAACGCCGGGCAGGCATGGCCAGCGCCGTGCTGCCCATTGACGGCACCCGCCGCGGCTGGCGCGAACGCATTCCCGACGGGGCGCAGCGCGTCATCATCGACACCGCCGCCGGCTCCACGGTGGAAGACATCGAAGGGTTCCTCGATTTCGTCGACGCCGTCCTGGTGCCCGTGCTGCCGTCGCCCTTCGACCTGGAGGCGAGCAGTCCCTTCGTTCAGGGGCTGGCGCAACTGGCGCGGATCAAGCGCGACAAGGTCGGCGGGGGGCTGGTGGCCAATCGCCTGCGTCCCTGGACCCACGGTACCCAGCTGGCCCTGGAACAGATGCGCCAGATGGCCTTGCCGGTCGTCGCCGAGATCCGCGACACCCAGGGGTATGTGATGGCCACGGGCCTGGGCAAGAGCCTGTTCGACTACCACTCCGAGGCGGTGCGCGGTCACCAGGACGACTGGAAGCCGCTCCTGCGCTGGTTGAAGAAGCACGACTGAGGTTCCGCACCGCTACCGCATCGGCAACCCTTGCCACGAGTGCCCGTGCTTGCGGCAACATAGGCCGGCCATGACGGCCCAAGAGGGGAATGCGATGCACGAACTGATTCTGTTGCGCCACGCCCATGCCGAGAAAGCCCGCGCCGGCGAGGCCGACGATGAACGCAACCTCAGCCTGACCGGCGAGGCCGAAGCCGAGGCCGCCGCCGCGTGGCTCAAGCGGCGCGGCGCCCGGCCGGCGCGGGTGTTGTGTTCGCCCTCTGCGCGCACCCGGCAAACCCTGGAACGCGTCCTGGCCGCACTGGAATTCAGCGATACGCGTTTTGAGCCGGCGATCTACGACGCCACGGCCGGCACTCTGATGAGCCTGCTCGATTCGCACAGCGACGCCGAGCAGGTCCTGCTGGTCGGTCACAATCCCGGTATCGAAACCCTCGTGGCCCTGCTGGCGACCGGCCAGTCCGGCGAATTTCGCGGCATGCCACCGGCGGGTATCGCCTGGCTCGAACTCGACGGTTCGCTCGAACCAGGCGCCGGAAGCCTCAAGGCGTTCTGGTCACCCTGAGCGGCCATGGCACAGGGACGGCCAGCGGCACTCTGGCACGGTCTGGCGCTGGCCGGACTGTGCGCCCTGACGAACTGTGCAGCGACCGCAGAGACCATCGCGCTGGACCGCCAGCGCAGCAGCGCGGAATTCACCGTCCGTGCGCTCTGGCTGATGGATATTTCCGGCCGGTTCAGCGGCGTCAGCGGTCATGTGCGCATTGATGCGCAAGCCGGGCAGGCGCAGGTCGAGGCGGTGATTGATGCGCGCCGCGTCGACATGCGCCGGCAGTCGCACGAAACCTGGGTCAAGTCGGCCGAGTTCTTCGATGTCGCGCAATTTCCAGTAATCACATTTACCTCAGAACCGTTTCCGCTGGCGGTGCTCGACAGCGGCGGCGATATCCCGGGAAAATTGACAGTACGGGGGATTCAACGTCCCACCCGGTTCCACCTGGCGGCATCCCAATGCCCCGGTCGTGCCTCCCGCGCCTGCCCGGTGCAGGCCGAGGGCGCGATCTCCCGGGCGGAATTTGGCATGCGCAGCCGACGCGGCACGCTCAGTGACCGCGTTCGGCTGCATTTCGTGATCTTTGCGGCTGCGGCCGGTGATTCCAGTTGAGCGGTTGATGCGTCTGTTCTCGTTGCGCCTGTCTTGCCTGTGCCCGGGTGGCATGATCGTCCTCCTCCTCGCCCTGTTGCTCCTGCAGGGCTGCGCCCTGTCGCGCGACCGCGTACGGCGCGCCGAAGCGGTCATCCAGGCACAGGTCGACCGGAAAGACCACTGCGGCAGCGCAGACCATTGCGCCAGCGATACGCCGCTGCGCCGCCTGATCGATCAGGCCGGCGCCGGCTCGAGCGACACCGCACCGGTGCATTTCGCCAATATTCTGGATCGCGGCGCGGAATCGCTGGCGCTGCGCATCCATCTGATCCGCTCCGCGCGCGCGAGCATCGATACCCAGACCTTCATCTTCTCCCAGGACGATGCGGGGTACCTGGTGCTGGATGAGCTGATCAAGGCGGCGCGGCGCGGCGTGCGCGTGCGCATCCTCGCCGACCAGCTGTTCTCGCTGGGCGACAGCACCCTGCTGAGCCAGGTCGCCGGCGCCCACGTCAATCTTGAAATCCGCCTCTACAATCCGGCCTTCGACAAGGCGGCGACGCCCCCGCTCGAGTTCGCCGCCAACCTGCTGTGCTGCTTCTTCCAGTTCAACCAGCGCATGCACAACAAGCTGCTGCTGGTCGACGGGGTCATCGGCATCGCCGGCGGGCGCAATTACGAGAACCGCTATTTCGACTGGGACGAGGCCTACGACTACCGCGATCGCGACGTGATGGTGACCGGCCCGGTCGCCGGACGGCAGATGCTGCAATCGTTCGAACTGTTCTGGGTACACCCGCGCACACGCACCATGGCCCAGCTCAAGGACGTCAATCGCCGCCTGCTCTCGGACAGCCCGCTGCCGGGCGCCTGGGCGCCACCGGCGTGGGAGAACGCGCCGCGCGTGGAAGCACTCTCGGCAAAAGCCGACGACACGGCCTGGATCAGCCAGGCGTTCGTCGACACGGCGTTCCGCGTCGGCACGGTCGACTACTTCTCTGATTCTCCCAACAAGCCAATTCAGCCCGACAACCACGCCGATCAGGAACTGACCCGGCGCATCATCACCCTGCTCAAGGGCGCGCAACAGGAGATTATCGTGCAGACGCCGTACCTGGTCATCAGCCGGCCGGCGCGGCGCGTCTTCCGTGAACTGCACGAGAGCAACCCGCAGCTGCGCGTGGTCGTGTCGACCAACTCGCTTGCGGCAACCGACGCATTCTATGTTTATGCGCTTTATCACAAATACCGCAAACGCTACATCAAGCGTTTCGGTTTCGAGATCTTCGAGTTCCGTCCATTCCCGGCGCACGCGCCGGAACTGGTCGCCGACTACGCCCGCCTGTCGGGCCGCGACGGCGATACCGGCCGCGGCCGCTTCGATCCGGCGCCGGTCAAGCGCGGGGGCGTGCGCATGGGCATCCATGCGAAATCCTTCGTCATTGACGGACGGATCTCGCTGATCGGCTCGCACAACTTCGATCCGCGCTCGGACAACTACAACACCGAATCGGGTTTCATCATCGCCGACGAGGCATTTTCCACCGCACTGCGCGCCTCGATCCTGCGCGATACCGAGCCGGGCAATTCCTGGACGGTCGCCAAACGCCCGCGCCCGCGACTGGTGGAAGGCGTCAACGATGCCATCGCTGATCTTTCCGCCGCACTGCCGGTGTTTGATATCTGGCCGTTCCGCTATGCCACCAGTTTTGAACTCAAGCCCGGCTGCCAGCCCCTGCGTTCCACCGATCCGCGGTTCTACGAGTGCTATGAACCGGTTGGGGACTTCCCCGAAGTGGCACTACCGCTCAAGTCGATCTACACACGCATCGTGACCGCCTTCGGGGCTGGCCTGGTGGGCATCCTCTAGCAAGACCCTGCGTCCGGTCGCCCTTTTATACAGGGCCAGGCCGAGGCGCCTCATCGCTGCGGGCTACGCCAGGGCAGGGAAAGTTCGCTACCATGCGGACCCCAGCCCTATATCGAATTGACGTCGCCGACTGGCTCTGGCTAGTCTGCCTAATCCCTACGAACGCGGATCTTTCCATGTCCCTCACCATCACGATTGAACTCGGCGATGCCGATCTGCAGCACTTCATCGACGGCATGCGAAAGGCCCAGGACGAAGCCAGGCACCTCTCGGCGCAACAGGTCACTGATGCCGCCAAAAGGCTGCTGGCCGATTCGGCCGGCTGCGCCGTTCCGGCGTTCATCGGCGAGCGCCTGGGCAAGCTCGGCGCCATGATCGAGATGGTGCATGACGCCGGTTGGGCGCTGCCCGACGAAGACAAACAGCGCGTGCTCTCGGCGCTGACCTACTTCGCAGACCCGAAGGACGTGATTCCCGACACCGTGCCGGTGCTGGGTTTCCTCGATGATGCCATCATGATCGAACTGTGCGTCCGCGAGCTCAAGCATGAGCTGGACGCCTACGAGGACTTCTGCGATTTCCGCACCAGTGAAGCACGTCGGCTGGGCGTCGATGCGTCCGACCACGACGTGCAGCGCGCCGACTGGCTGGAAGGCCGTCGCGACGAACTGCAGGACCGCATGCGCCGCCGTCGCCGTGACTCCTACAGCGGCGCGGGCGGCGGTTGGCGCCCGACCCTGTTCAAGTTCGGCTGATCACTGCCAGGCCCTGCGACGACGTCGCGGCGCCAGCGCAACGAAGAAGGGCGCCCCGGGGCGCCCTTCTTGCGTTTGCGGTGTCCGCAAGGGTCAGTTCATGTTGCGCATCATCTGCGGCAGCACCATCGCCACGCCAATGCCGACGACGATCGGAATCACGAACAGCAGCACATTGAGCAACCAGCCGTACCAGGGCATCGGCGGGCGCTCCGTCGGCAGCGGCTGGCCCGGCGTGACGTCGTCAAATACCACGCAGGTACCGGCGAGCGAATCGTGCAGACCCTGCTTGCGGGCCGTAAAGCCGGCCATCATGTAGCCGATGCCCAGAATGATCGCCGAGAGGATCTTGGCGAAATGGCGTCCGGTCGCCTTGCCGAATTCGATCCGGTTGCCGTACTCGTCGGTGACCTTCAGGCCCATCGCCATCTTGCCGACCGTCGCCTGGCGTTCCGAACTTTCCATCAACGCGCTGTACAGCCAGGCCACGACGATCGCTGCGATGAATCCAAGGAACGGAATCATGCCCAGCAGATTGTTGGGAATGGCCAGGATCAAACCATCGAGTGTCGCCGCCGCACAGCGTCGCCAGAAGCCGGCGTGGATCGCATCGCCGGCGGGAAGCGGCTCGCCGGATTCGAATACGGGGCCATCGGCATTGGAGAGCGTCGCTTCGGGTGGCGCGTAGGGCGAAGCGGCGGCGGCCGGCGGCCGTGGCGGCGTACGCGGTGCCGCCATATAGGCCGTGTGTTCGACCGGCGCTCCGCGGGGGGCCGGCGGCGGCGCACCGAACTCCGGCGGTGGCGACGGCGGCGCGGCAGGGGCGTTGAGGCGGCTGAAGGCCTGCCAGTTGCTGCTGCCGACCTTGGCGACTTCGACATTGCCCGACCAGTCGCCGGCGGCCACGCGGGCTTCCACCAGGCTGTAGGGAACCGGGCCGCGCGGCTTGCCGCCGATCACGACAAAAAGGCTACCACGCTCATCCAGCGGGAAGATCTCGCTGTCGGCACCCAGGCCGCGAAGGCCGTCCTGCAGGCCCTGCAGCTTGACCAGGTCCTCGCTCTCCTTGACGGTGACCGGCGAACGCGGCACCAGTTGGTCAGTGACCTTCGCTGTCTCCATGCGGAAATAGCTGGCCAGTGCCGGCCACACCTGATCGGCCTGGTAGCCCGGTTGCAGAGTACCGGTCAGGACCAGCGCGTGCTTTGAACTATCCATTTTTCTCCCCACTGTCGGCGCGCACATCGGAGCGGCGCGAACGGGACTTTACCGCGTCCCGTCCGCTGCGCAAGACGGCAGGGGTGACCCGCCTCAGCGTTCGAGAATGGCGGTGACGCCCATGCCACCGGCCGTGCAGATCGAGATCAGCCCGCGGCCCGAGCCCTTCTCTTCCAGAAGTTTGGCCAAGGTCGCCACGATGCGGGCGCCGGTGGCGGCGAAAGGGTGACCCAGTGCGAGCGAGGAGCCGTTGACGTTCATCTTGGCCGGGTCGATCGATCCCATCGGCTCGGCACGCCCCAGGCGGTTGCGGCAGTAGTCGGCGTTCTCCCAGGCGCGCAGCGTGCACAGCACCTGGGCGGCGAAGGCTTCGTGGATCTCGTAGAAATCGAAATCCTGCAGCGTCAGGTTGGCTTCCTGCAGCATCTGCGACACGGCCACGGCCGGCGCCATCAGCAGACCTTCGCCGTGCACGAAGTCGACTGCCGCGACCTTGGCGTGGGTCAGGTAGGCCTGGACCTTGAGCCCGCGTGCCGCCGCCCATTCGTCGCTGGCCAGCAGGACCGCACTGGCGCCGTCGGTGAGCGCGGTCGAATTGCCGGCAGTCAGGGTGCCCTTGCCCGAATGCTTGTCGAAGGCCGGCTTGAGCGTGCCGAGTTTCTCCAGCGATGTGTCGGCGCGCAGGATGTTGTCGCGTTCCACGCCACGGAACGGTACGACCAGGTCCTTGAAAAAGCCGCGCTGGTACGCCGCGGCCGCCTTCTGGTGGCTTTCCCAGGCCAGCTTGTCCTGATCTTCCCGGCGGATGTTCCACTCGCGCGCCATCAGCTCGCAGTGGTCGCCCATGGACTTGCCGGTACGTGGCTCGGCCACGCCGGGGAAATGCGGCTTGAGCTCGCCGAAGCGGAAGCCGCGCAGGCCGGATTTGATCTTGTCCAGCGGCGACTTGGCCCGCACCAGGGACAGCAGGCGCTGCTGCAGCTTGCGGCCATAGACGATCGGCACGTCGCTGGTGGTGTCCGAACCACCGCCAACGCCGGCCTGGATCTGGCCCAGGGCGATCTTGTTGGCAATGTGGACGATGGTATCGAGCGAGGTGCCGCAGGCCCGCGCCATGGTGATACCAGGCGTGGTGGGGGCCAGACCCGACGACAGCGTGGCTTCGCGCGCCAGGTTCCAGTCGGACGAATGCTTGATGACCGCGCCCAGCGCCACCTCACCGAGCTCCACGCCATGCAGGCCGAATTTTTCGACCAGGGAGCCGAGGGTCTTGATCGACATGCCGAGATTGCCGACATCGGCATACGCGGTGTTGTTACGGCAAAACGGGATACGGGTTCCACCAATGACGCCGACACGTAATTTGCTGCTCACGATTCGCCTTCCTGCGGGGTGAGGGAGCGCAGGCCTGTCGATCCAGGCACTTCGCACGAGCTTCTTATTCTATTCCGTACGTTTTGGATTCCGAAGGCGGGGGCAGCCATTGCGGCCCGTCTCCTATCCGAACGCCCGGCGCCGCCGGAATCCGCGCCTTCGCCGTGCGACGGGCCGCGGGAATTTCCGGAAGGTCCGGCGAATGCTGACCGTCGAGGGCCCGAGTATGCACACTACCGCGCGCGCCGGGGACCCGGCCAACGCTGCACCGACCGGCCTGCAACCGCGGTGCTAGGGGCCCCGCGTGATCAGGCCCGACAACGTATACGGTGCGCGCGGCAACCCGTCGCCCGGCGCCGTCGGCGTGTACTCACGACCGGTGTTGAAGGTGATCCGGTTGGCCAGCAGCAGCACGCTGGAATGGCACAACGCGCGCGAGGCCGCCGGCATCCCCAGGATGGTGAACTCCACGGCGCCGCGCAGTCCCAGCGCCACCGCGTGGCAATCGACCACAGTCTTGTCGCTGTCGGGCGCCAGGCGCTCTTCGCTCCAGTCCACCACGTGTCCGTCAAAACCCGGCGCCACCGCATAGCCGACCAGGTCGCCGGCACTGCTGAGCACGCCAGTGGGGCGCGCGCCCTGGGCCTGGGCCTTCTGCAACAGGGCAATGCTGTCCAGGCCCTTGGCATCGGCACCGATCCAGCCGTCCGGATGCCAGCGCACTTTCACGTGCCAGGCCTTGGTGTCCTTGATATCAAGGTTCTCGTGCTGCACCCAGCCGATCAGGCGGGAATCCTCCGCGCCGCCCAGGGCGGTCGTCAGGCGCCGCGCATCGTTGCCGCCGAGGATGTGAAAACTGTGCGGCACGTCGAGGCTGAAGCCCGTGGCCTCGCGCGCCCAGCGGCCGCGCTGGAAAACCACGCTGTTGGCAACGTCCGCGTAGCTGGCGACCGGGACCGGGCGCGTCGTGACCGGCATTGCACTCTCTTCACTGCCCGCACTGGAAGACTCATACGTGTTGCTGGCGGAAGACGGCGCGGAGACCGCCGGCGTGGACGACACCACCGGCGCCGACTCGGCCTGGCCGCCTGCATCATCGCCCGCATAGCCCAGGGGCGGTACGCCGTGCTGTTGGCGCAGCTCATCCATGACCCGCGCGATCTGCTCGTCGTCACCGCTTTCCAGCGCGGCCTTCTGCTGCGGCGTCAGTTCGATGGTCTGCTGTTCGATCTGGTCCGCGTAGTCCGATACGGCGCTACTCATTCCATAGTAAGCCAGCGCCGAACACAGGATCAGGATGACCGCATGCCCGCGAATGCTGTGCTCCGGATCGCTCCAGTACTTCACCACGGCTATCAGCAGATAGAAGGGCACCAGCAGCGACAGGATCCCGTCCATGGGGCTGGCGCGCCAGACGCGCACCACCATCAACAGGCTCACGATCAGGGATACCGCAAATGCAAGAAAAGCCAGAGTCATGTTTCACCCGGGTCGATCAAATCCGCCGCACAGGGCACGAAGCAGCGCAGAACCGGCTCAGCGCGGCGTCACCCGCGCCACGCTCGAGCGCGCGATGGGAAACGCGATGCGCCGGGTCGGCAAGGTGATCTCGAGGGTCAGCGCATCCTTGGATACCGCCGTGAGCACGCCCAGGTAGAGCCCCCGGTCGCCCGTCTCCACGGCGACGTTCTGGCCGATCAGGCTCTCGTGGGGATCCGGTGCCGCCGCCTTGCCCTTTCGCGCCGGCTTTGCAGCGGCCTTGGGTGCCGCTGGCGGTGCCGGCGAGGCTGCCGGTTGCTGCATCATGCGGCTGATCCGCTCTTCCTGCGTCGGGGCAGGTTCTTCCCTGGCGGGCGGCTCAAGACCGAACGCCATTGTGGAAACCAGCAGACCGCCGATCAGACCGATGCTGCGCATGGCACCTCCCCACTACCCACAGGTGATCCGACAGTATGGGAGGCGCCTGCGGGCCGGGCAAGCCGGGACGTGACGCGCTTCACTGGAAATGCGCGCTTTGTGCCGACGGGTCCCGCGGCGGCCGCAGCCGCGCGGCGGGAAAACAGCGCTCAGGCCGGTACGGCCGTTTGCGCGACCAGGAACCGGTCGATCGAGCGGGCCGCCTCGCGGCCGTCGAGCACGGCGCGTACGACCAGGTCAGCGCCACGGACGGTGTCGCCGCCGGCGAACACCTTCGGATGCGTAGTCTGCAGTGGCAGCCGACCGGCACCGCCGACGCGGATCCGACCATTCGCATCGCGCTCGATGCCCAGCGCATCGCACCAGTCGGGCGGACTGGCCTGGAAGCCGAACGCCAGGATCACCACATCGGCCGGCAGTTCAGTCTCGCTGCCGGCCACGGGTTGTGACGAGGCCCGGCCGCGCGCACCAGCGACCAGCTCGGTCTGCACCACGCGCACCCCGGTGGCGCGGTCCGCGCCCAGAACGGCCAGTGGCTGGCGCTGGAACACAAACTCCACACCTTCCTCTTTGGCGTATTTCACTTCGCGGCGCGAGCCGGGCATGTTGGCCTCGTCGCGCCGGTACACACAACTGACCTTCGCCGCGCCCAGGCGAATGGATGAACGCACGCAGTCCATCGCGGTATCACCACCGCCCAGCACGACCACGCGCTTGCCCGCCAGATCGGGCACGGCATCGCCGCCGGCCGTACCCAGCAGACGCCGCGCATTGGCAACCAGGAAGGGCAGCGCAGGCAGCACGCCCGGGAGGTCCTGGCCGGGCAGACGGCCATCGACGAAGGCATAGGCGCCCGTCGCCATGAACACCGCGTCGTAGTCGCGCAGCAGTGCGTCGAATGCCAGGTCGCGGCCAATCTCCACGCCCAGGTGAAAACGCACCCCCAGCTCTTCGAGTACCGCGCGGCGCGTCCGCACCACACTCTTGTCCAGCTTGAACGCCGGAATGCCAAACGTCAGCAGGCCACCGATTTCCTCGTAGCGGTCGAACACGTCGACCGCGGTGCCGCTGCGCACCAGCCGGTCGGCCGCGGCCAGTCCACCCGGGCCGGCCCCCACGATGGCCACCCGGCGGCCGTTGCGTTCGTCCGTGATCATCGGCGGACGCCAGCCACGCCGCAGCGCTTCGTCGGTCACCCAGCGTTCGATACTGCCGATGGTGACCGCGCCGAATCCTTCCTCCAGGGTGCAGGCGCCTTCGCACAACCTGTCCTGCGGGCAGACCCGGCCACAGATTTCCGGCAGGGGATTGGTCTCGTGCATCAGGGTGGCCGCATCCTCGATGCGGTTGTCCCGCACCAGCTGCAACCATTGCGGAATGCGGTTGGCCAGCGGGCAGCCCCAGGAGCAGTAGGGATTGCCACAATCCAGGCAGCGCGAGGCCTGATCGCTCGCATCGCCGTTGAGGTAGCTGCCGTGGATCTCGCCGTAGCCGAGCACACGTACCGGCACCGGCACTTCCTGCGGCAACGCCCGGTGGAACTTGAGAAAGGGAAATGTCTTTTCGCTCATGCCGCGCGCCTCAGTGCCTCGGCCAGCGCGTCAAGGCTCGCCGCCTTGGGCTTGACCAGCCAGAATTTGTGGAGAACGTCCCGGAAGTCCACCAGCAGGCGCGAGGCCCAGGCGCTGCCCGTCGTCGCGATATGCGAACGGATCAGTCCGCGCAGATGCTGCAGGTGGTTCTCCATGCCTTCGAGCGAAATGCGGTGGATATCGACCAGCTCGTGGTTGTAGCGATCGACGAAATCGCGTTCCAGGTCGAGCACGTAGGCGTAGCCCCCGGTCATGCCGGCGCCGAAGTTGAGACCCGCGCTGCCCAGAACCACCACCGCGCCACCGGTCATGTATTCGCAGCCGTGGTCGCCCACGCCTTCCACCACCGCCAGGGCGCCGGAATTGCGCACGCCGAAACGCTCGCCGGCGCGGCCAGCCACGTACAGCTCGCCGCCGGTCGCGCCATACAGACAGGTGTTGCCAACCAGGGCGCTTTCGTGGGTCGCGTAGCGCGCCTGCGCCGGTGCCCGCACGACGATGCGGCCGCCGTGCATGCCCTTGCCGACACCGTCGTTGGCCTCGCCGGTCAGGTGCAGGTGCAGGCCGGTCACGTTCCAGGCGCCAAAGCTCTGGCCGGCACTGCCGGTGAGGGTCAGCGTCAGCGGTTCGGCATCGAGCCCTTCGTCGCCCCAGCGGCGCGCGATCTCGCCCGACAGGCGTGCACCGATGGAGCGATCGGTGTTACGCACGCTGTAGCGGAACTCGCCGCCGGCGCGCGCCGCCACCACATCCGCCGTATCAGCCACGATGCGCTCGGCGAGGCTGTCGGAAGCCGCTGCCGAAGGTGCCGCGCAATCGCCAACCAGGCGTGCCTGCTCAAACTGGGCGCGATGCAACAGCGGGTCGAGGTCCAGCTGTTCCTGCTTGGCCGTGACGCCCGCGCGCCGCTGCAGCAGGTCCACGCGTCCCACGACGTCACCCAGCCGCGCGATGCCCAGCCCGGCCAGGATGCCGCGCACCTCCTCGGCGACGAAGCGGAAATAGTTCATCACCATCTCCGGCAGGCCCAGGAAGTGCTTGCGCCGCAGCACGTCGTTCTGGGTCGCCACGCCCGTCGCGCAGGAATTGAGATGGCAGATACGCAGGTATTTGCAACCTAGCGCCACCATCGGCGCGGTGCCGAAGCCGAAGCTTTCGGCCCCGAGCGCGGCAGCCTTGATCACGTCCAGGCCCGTCTTCAGGCCGCCGTCAGTCTGCACCACCACGCGGTCCCGCAGGCCGTTCATGGCGAGCGTCTGTTGCGTCTCGGCCAGTCCCAGCTCCCAGGGCGAGCCGGCGTAGCGGATCGATGTCAGCGGACTGGCACCGGTTCCGCCGTCATGGCCGGAGACGGTGATCAGGTCCGCGCCCGCCTTGACGACACCGGCGGCGATTGTGCCGACGCCCGCATGCGACACCAGCTTCACCGAAACCAGCGCGGTCGGGTTGATTTCGCGCAAGTCGTGTATGAGCTGGGCGAGGTCCTCGATCGAATAGATGTCGTGGTGCGGCGGCGGCGAGATCAGGCCGATGCCAGGCTTGGCGTAGCGCAGGCGGGCGATCAGCCCGTTGACCTTGTGGCCCGGCAGCTGCCCGCCTTCACCGGGCTTGGCGCCCTGGGCGATCTTGATCTGCAGCACCTCGGCATTGACCAGATACGCCGGCGTGACGCCGAAGCGGCCCGAGGCGACCTGCTTGATCTTGGACATCCGCTCCGTGCCGTAGCGCAGCGGATCTTCGCCGCCCTCGCCGGAATTGGAGCGCGCACCCAGCCGGTTCATCGCGATCGCGAGCGCCTCGTGGGCCTCCGGCGACAACGCGCCGAGCGACATGCCCGCCGAATCGAAGCGGCGCAGAATCGATTCCACCGGTTCCACCGCCTCCAGCGGAATCGGCGGGCCAGCCGGTACGAGGTCCAGCAGGTCACGCAGCGCCGCCGGCGCACGCGTGTTCACGTGATCGGCATAGTCGTAGTACAGCGCCGCATCGCCGGTGCGCACGGCAGCCTGCAGCGAGCCGATCACGGCCGGGTTATACATGTGGTATTCGCCATCCGGTACGGCCTTGAGCAGGCCACCGGGCGGCAGGGCGTAGCTGGGATCGCGCGCGGCCGCGAGCTGGTCGCGGTATTCGTTTTCAATGTCGGCAAATCCGGCGCCGCCGATACGCGACGGCGTGCCCGGGAAGCACAGGTCGACGACGTCGCGATCCAGCCCGACGATCTCGAACAGCTGGGCGCCGCGATAGCCGGCGATGGTCGAGATGCCCATCTTCGAGAGGATCTTCAGGAGCCCTTTGCGGATGCCGCGCCGGTAGCTGCGGCCGATTTCCGAGGGCGCCTCGCCTTCGCGGCCCTGGATTTCGCCGCGGCGGTTCATGTCGTACAGGGTCTGATAGGCCAGGTAGGGATACACCGCCGTCGCGCCAAACCCGATCAGGCAGGCGAAGTGGTGCGCATCGCGCGCGGTGCCCGTCTCGACGATGAGGTTGCAGTCGCAGCGCAGCTGCGCGCGGACCAGGTGCGCGTGGATCGCACCGACCGCCAGCAGCGCATGTACGGGCAGCAGTCCGGGTACGGGGTAGCGGTCCGACAGCAGCACGATCAGCACGCCGGAGCGCACCGCGGCCTCCGCGCGCAGGCACAGGTCCTCGATGGCGGCGCGCAATCCGACGTGCGGGTCGTAGTAGAGATCAAGCTTGATCTGCGCATCCTGCGCCTGGGGCAGGGCGAGGATCTGGCGCAGCTTGCGCTGTGACAGGACCGGCGAGTTGAGCAGCACCTGACGCGCGTTTTCCGGCGACAGCGCAAAGATGTTGCCCTCACGCCCGATCTGCGTGACCAGCGACATCACCAGGCGTTCGCGCAGGGGATCGATCGGGGGGTTGGTCACCTGCGCGAATGCCTGGCGGAAATATTCGTACAGCGGGCGCGATTGCTGTGACATCACGGCGATCGGCGTGTCGTCGCCCATCGAACCGGTCGCCTCGGCCTCATCCTGCGCAAGGCACTTGAGCACGACGTCGCGCTCTTCGCGGGTGAGGGCGAATTGCTTCTGGAAACGCGCCAGCACGTCCGGCGAGAACGGCTCTGCGGCCAGCGCCGGGTCGATCAGATGCGATTCCAGGTAGGTCACTTCCTCGCGCAGCCACTGTTTGAAGGGTGCGCGTGCACGGTTGATCCGATCGATCGCGGCGTTGTCGAGCACGCGGTGCTCGACCAGGTCGATCGCCAGCATTTCACCCGGCCCCAACCGGCCTTTCGCGGTAATCGCCTCTTCGGGAATGTCCCAGATGCCTGCCTCGGAAGCGATCGCGACGTGGCCGTCCTCACTGCGCAGCCAGCGTGTCGGACGCAGGCCGTTGCGGTCGAGCGTGCACACCGCGTAGCGGCCGTCGCACATGACCAGGCCGGCGGGGCCGTCCCAGGGTTCGCTATGGAGTGCGTAGTACTCGTAGAAGGCTTCGAGGTCCTCGTCGAGGTCGTCACGGGCTCCCCAGGCCGGTGGAACGAGGATGCGCATCGCGGTGATCAGGTCCAACCCGCCCGCCAGGAGCACATCGAGCATTTCGTCCAGGCTCTGCGAATCCGAACCCGCAGCACCGACCACCGGCCCGATATCCGACAGATCCACCAGCGGCGACACCATCTTCACCGCGCGGGCGGCGCCCCAGGAGCGGTTGGCCCGGATGGTGTTGATCTCGCCGTTGTGCGCCAGCAGCCGGAAAGGTTGAGCCAGGCGCCAGTTGGGCAGCGTGTTGGTGGAGAAGCGCTGGTGGAAGACCGCAGCGCAGGCGGCAAGCTCCGGATGAGACAGGTCGTCGAAGGCATCGCGCAGACGCCCCGGCGCGGTCATGGCCTTGTAGCCGATGGTCGCGGCCGACAGACTGACAATGTAGAACTGTTCATCCTGCTCCAGCGCCTGGCCGGCGCGGCGCCGCGCACGGAACAGGCGGCGTTCGAAGAAGGCTTCGTCAAAATCCGATGGCGCGTTCACGAACACCTGACGCACACGCGGCGCATACGCGCTGCCGAGCGGCCCGCAGGCCGCGGCGTTCACCGGCACTTCGCGCCAGCCGGCAACGCTCAGTCCTTCCTGTTCGATCAGGCGTGCCAGGGTGGCACAGGACGCTTGCGCCGACGCCGCGTCATGGCTGACAAACACCAGCCCGGCGGCGAAACGCGGTGCGAGCCGGATACCGGCTGACGCCGCCAGTGATTGCAACCAGGCGGTGGGCCGGTACAGCAGCACGCCGCTGCCGTCACCCGTAATGCCGTCGGCGTTGACGCCGCCCCGATGGGCCATGCGCCCCAACGCGGCAAACGCCTGATCGACCAGCCAGCGGCTGGGCCTGCCTCCGGTCTGCGCGATCAGTCCGAAGCCGCAACTGTCGTGCTCCATGGCCGGGTCGTAAAGCCGCGGCGTGTTGCGTCGCGTCATGCGAATTTCCTGGCTGAGCCGCGGTAGCCGATCCAGTGCGGCCACGCGGATGGGGCGTGGGCAAAGCACGTTCCATGTAGCTTGGCCGCACGATCTGGTCGTGCGACGCCTCCGAATGAAGCATGGATGGTGCGATGCGTCAAATCACTTTTCCCCAGCCGCATTCCACGGCGCTGCGGGAGCCGTTCGGCTGCACGCGGCATAAGCAGGGTCGTGCGCACGCATTTGTGCGGCGTCATTGTGGAGATCGCTGACGGCGTCAACTATTCTGATGTCATCGTCAATCGTCATGTGGACGTTGCACGACGTGTCTTCCGCACTGACCGTGAAGGAAACCGCACCATGGCTGTCGATTCCGATACGGTCCGCGCCATCCGCGCCTTCAATCGCTTCTACACCCAGCGCATCGGCGTGCTGGGAGAGCACCTACTGGGTAGTGCGTTCAGCCTGACCGAGGTGCGTGTCCTGTACGAACTGGCAACCGTGGCATCGCCCGCCGCCACTCACATCGCTACGCAACTGGGTCTGGATACGGGCTATCTGAGCCGGTTGCTCGCCCGCTTCGAGCGGCTTGGCCTGATCGCCCGCTCGCCGGAACCGCTGGATGCCCGCCGCCGCCAGATCGTGCTCACCGCCAAGGGCCGCTCGCTCTTCGCCGCACTGGATGCGCGCGCGGCCGCGGATATCCGCCGACTGCTGGCGGACGTCGATGCCGCCGGCCAGGCAGACCTGCTGGCCGCGTTCGGCCGTATCCGACAGATACTCGGCACACCGCGCGACACCGGCCCGATCCTGCTGCGCGACCTGGCGCCCGGCGACCTGGGCTGGATCATCGAACGCCACGGCGTGCTCTATGCCGTCGAACACGGCTACAACAGCGCTTTCGAAACCCTGGTGGCCGAAGTCGCCACGGCATTCCGGCGCCAGCACGATCCCCGGCGCGAACGCGCCTTCATCGCCGAACGTGATCACCAGCGGCTCGGCTGCGTATTTGTCGTCCGCGAGGACGACGCGACGGCCAAGCTGCGTCTGTTGCTGCTCGAACCTGCGGCGCGCGGCCACGGACTCGGCCGCCGCCTGGTCGACGAATGCGTGCGATTTGCGCGCGGCGCCGGTTACCGGCGCATGGTGCTCTGGACGCATGCGCATCTGGATGCCGCACGACGGATCTACCACGCAGCCGGCTTCCGGCGGGAAAGTGAAGAATTGGATTCCCGCTTCGGCCGTCCGCTGGTTGCCGAGAACTGGGCCATCCGCCTGCACGACGGGTCGACCTGAGCGGTCGCGTTCGAAACGCCGGCGGGCACCGGGCAATGCGCAAGATGATCGCGTCCATTCCGGCAGGCTGCGCGGCGCGACGTCCCGGCGGGTACGTCGACGCGGGGGAAGCGACGGCATGAACCTTGCCGTTCCTGCCCTGACCGCCGCGGAAAGCGGCTCTTCGGGAGAGCACCATGGGCAATCGCCAGGACAGCCGACGCCAGCAGGAAAACCAGCAACCCGACGTGAAGACACCGAACCAGGGCATGCCCGGTCCACGCCAGAGCGACAAGGGTCAGGACGGCCGCGGACGCGAAGAAGCGCCGCGCAACAATACGCGCTAGCCGCTAGAGCGCGTCCGCGTCCAGTTCTCCGGTGCGGATGCGCAGGACCTGGTCAAGCGCATAGACGAAGATCTTGCCGTCACCGATCTTGCCGGTGTTGGCCGAATGCATGATCGCCTCGACCACGCGTTCGGCCATCTCCTCGCTCACGGCCACTTCCAGCTTGATCTTGGGCAGGAAATCCACCACGTACTCGGCGCCCCGGTACAGTTCGGTGTGGCCCTTCTGACGGCCGAAGCCCTTGACCTCGGTGACGGTGATGCCCTGTACGCCGACTTCGGACAAGGCTTCGCGCACATCATCGAGTTTGAACGGCTTGATGATGGCCATGATCATTTTCATGCGGTGATCCCGGTCGGTTGCGTCTGGTCAGGTGGAATATAGCCCAAGCCCCGGCGCGAACGGATGCCTCGGGACTCTCAGGTTTCGGATCCATCAGTGCGCGGATCTGTCCGGGTCCGTCACCGCACCACAGCAGCTACACTGTCACCATCCCCTTGCGAGACATCACCATGATCGACGTACGCAACATCGACGAACTGGCCCGGCGCCTGGCCGAGCTGGTGCCCCCTGGTCTCAATGCCGCCGGCCAGGACCTCGCCAACAATTTCAAGGACACTCTGCGCGCCGGGCTGCGCCGCATGGACCTGGTCACCCGCGAGGAGTTCGACGTGCAGCGCGCCGTGCTGCTGCGCACCCGCGAGAAACTGGAAGCGCTGGAAGCCCGCGTCGCGGAGCTGGAGCAGCGGCCTGCGTCGGACGAGTGAGCGGCTCTGCCGGTAACTAGTCGGGTCCTGTAGGGTGGCGCACGGCGGCGCTGCGCCGTGCGGCCGTGCTCTCTCCACACCGGCGTTCCGCTCAAATCAGAAATTTCTGATAGCACGACGCGCCGTTCACCCATAGGGCGTGAACGGCGCACTGCCTACACTTCCTCCACCCCCACCACGGAAGGAAGTGACAAATGGATTTTTCCCGCTCACGCTCGCCGCGCCGGTTCTCCGAGCTGTTGTTCACCGAGGAGGAGCTCCTCGAAGCGCTTGGCGTGGTCGCCGACGCGCGCGGCCCGCGGCAGGAACTGCGCGACGGAGGCCTGGTGTCACGGCAGGAACTGGAACTCCAGCGCGCGGTGTCCGCGATGACCTGGGAGCGCCTGGCTGATGTCGAACGCCGCATTCGCGAACTCTCCTCCCAGCTTGATCCGTTCTAGCAAGCGCCGGGTTACGCGGGCAGCTGAATACCACCTTCGGCAAGGTTCCGCGAACCAGAGCGCAGGCTTTCATGCCTCGCGGCACATCATGCGCCGCGCCTGTCGATTCCGGCATCACGCGATGCCCGACCGCTTGGATATCCGCACAGGTTTTCGCTTTCCCGGCGTGTGCGGACCCGGCCATGGACGGCCACCTTCAGCGGCAGGCGTGGAACGGATGTGATTTTCGGCGCCAACCCGCCCATACGGATATCTCTATGAGCCTTGCGATTGTGCACACCCGCGCGCAGGAAGGTGTCTGCGCGCCACCGGTGACGGTGGAAGTCCACCTCTCGGGTGGACTGCCGGGAACTTCGATAGTGGGTCTTCCGGAAACGGCGGTGAAGGAATCGCGCGACCGTGTCCGCGTCGCCATACAAAATACACAGTTGGATTACCCGCAGCGCCGTGTCACCGTCAGCCTGGCGCCGGCGGACCTGCCCAAGGACGGCGGTCGCTTCGATCTGCCCATCGCGTTGGGCATCCTGGCCGCCTCGGGCCATCTTCCGCGCGATGCGCTGGCGCGGTGCGAGTTCGTCGGGGAACTGGCGCTGTCGGGTGAGCTGCGCCGCGTGACGGGTGTGCTGCCGGCATTGCTGGGCGCCCGCGCGGCGGGCCGCTGCGCGATCGTGCCCGCGGCCAATGCGCCGGAAGCGGCCCTGGTCGAGGACGCCGACATCCGCGTCGCGCACTCGTTGCTGGATGTCTGCGCCCACCTGCGCGACGCTGCGCAGCTGCCGCGGCCCGAGTCGCTGGGCGAATGTTCACCGCTCATGGCCGATGCCGACCTGGCCGACGTGCGCGGCCAGGCCCAGGCGCGGCGTGCACTGGAGATCGCGGCTGCCGGAGGGCATCACATGCTTTTCGTCGGTCCGCCCGGTACCGGCAAGACCATGCTGGCCAGCCGCCTTCCCGGCCTGCTGCCGCCGCTGGCGGACGCCGAGGCGCTGGAATCGTGCGCCGTGCGGTCGGTCGCCGGGCACAGTATCGATCCGCTACGCTGGAAGCAGCGTCCGTTCCGCTATCCGCACCATACTGCGTCGGCCGCGGCGCTGGTGGGCGGCGGTTCGATTCCCCGTCCCGGCGAAATCAGCCTCGCCCATCACGGCGTGCTGTTCCTGGACGAGCTGCCCGAGTTCGAGCGGCGTGTGCTGGATGTGCTGCGTGAACCGCTGGAAACCGGCCATATCCTCATCTCTCGCGCCGCGCGACAGGCGGAGTTTCCCGCCCGCTTCCAGCTGGTTGCCGCAATGAATCCGTGCCCCTGCGGCTACGCTGGTGATCCGCGCGGGAACTGCACGTGTTCACCGGACGCAGTGCAGCGGTATCGCGGACGGGTCTCCGGGCCGCTGCTGGACCGGATCGACCTGCGCCTGGAAGTTCCCCGGCTGCCGCTCGGCGAGCTGCATGGGGTCACGGGCGGTGGCGAATCGACGGCCGTTGTCGCGGCGCGGGTACTGGCGGCGCGCGACCGCCAGATGCAGCGCGCCGGAAAGCCGAACGGAGCGCTGGGCAATCGCGAGGTGGAACGGGATTGCGCGCTCGGCGCCGGTGATCGCGCCCTGATCGAGCGCGCCGTCGAGAAGCTGGGCCTGTCGGCCCGGGCCTACCACCGGCTGCTGCGGGTGGCGCGTTCGATCGCCGACCTGGATGAGTCCGCTGCGATTCGTACCCCGCACCTTACGGAGGCGATCCAGTACCGCCGGATCGACCGCCGCTGACCCGGCGCGGCGCCGGAGGGTGCCGATCGTGCGGCGGGCGCTGCGGCGTGGCGCGGTCGCGTCGCTAGAATGCCGGGACGGGTCAGTGGGGGTTGGAAGAATGATTGTCGAGCGCAGTGCACGCCTGGGAAACGAGCTGGCCCCCGCCGGCGGATTGCGGGCCATTCTGCAGGCGCTGCCGGAGCGCCCGCAGCAGCACGCGGCACTGTGCATCGTCGTTGCGACCGAAGGGTCGACCTATCGCAAACCCGGCGCGCTGATCCTGGTCGATGCGGCCGGGCGCCGCGAGGGCTGGCTTTCGGGTGGTTGCCTCGAAGCCGAGCTGGAGCACTCGGCCGCGCAGGTGATCGCCAGCGGCGAGGCCCGCGTATTCGCCATCAACACGCTGTCGGACGATGACCGCGTGTTCGGTTCCATGTCCGGCTGCCGCGGCATTATTCATTTGGCTATTTTGCCACTTTCGGGATCATCGCCGCTGACGCTGGCCTTGCGTGCGCTCGGAACTGCCACGGGAAATCTTTCACTGCAGCTGGATGCGCACGGGGCGGGTGCGGCGGAGGTGGATGGGCAACGGTGGGAATGGCCGGGTACGGTGCCGGGTACGTCTGCGCGCCAGTGGATGGTCACGATCGCACGTCCACCGCGGCTGATGCTGCTGGGCGCCGGCCCTGAGACCGCGCCGCTGCTGCAGCTGTGCCGTTCGGTCGGCTGGATCACGCACGTGGTGGAGCATCGGGGGCGCTGGGCAGCGATGGCGGCGAACGCCGACAGCGTGTCGTCCGCGGCTCCGCGCGACTGCGCCTTCGCGCTGGAAGTTGCGACATTCGACGCGGCCATCGTCATGAGCCACCACATCGAACACGATCGTTGCTATCTGTCCGTGCTGGCTGATTCGGTCATTCCGTTTGTCGGGCTGCTCGGCCCTCCGGCGCGGCGCGCGATGCTGCTGGACGAACTGGGCGAGGCGAAGGCGAGGGCGCTGGAGCCGCGGCTGCACGGACCCGTCGGACTGCGCCTGGGCGGCGAAGGGCCGGAAGCCATCGCGCTCGCCATCGTTGCCGCGCTAGCGCAGTTCCGGTCTGGCGTCAGCGGATGATCGGTGTCGTCGTCCTTGCCGCCGGGCGTTCACGACGCCTGGGCCGGCCCAAGCAGCTGGTGCGGTGGCGCGGTGAGTCACTGGTACGACGCGCTTGCCGCCTCGCACTCGCGGTGCAGCCGGATGACGCGGTGCTCGTCGTTGGTCATCTTGCCGACGCCATCGTCCGCGAGGTGGCGGACCTGCCCGTCCGTCCGGTGCGGGCGGTGCACTGGGAAGAAGGCATGGGCAGTTCGTTGCGCGAAGGTGTACAGGCGCTGCACGAGGGCTGTACCGGTGTGGTGATCCTGCTGTGCGATCAGTACGCGCTGCCGGTTACGCACGTCTGCGACCTGGTTGAGACATGGCACCGTTCGCCGCTGCGCGCGGTCGCGAGCCGCTATGGCGATTGCATCGGCGTTCCGGCTGTCCTGCCGCGTTCCTGGCTGGAAAATGCGGGGCTCTCCGGCGAGCGGGGCGCGCGTTTCCTGCTGCAGGAGCGGATGGATCAGGTCACGCCGATTGTGTGCGAGGAACTTGCAAACGATCTTGACGTTCCGGAAGACCTGACATCCGAATTTGGCTGAATTTCGGTTGTTTTGTTTGAAATATCCGTAAAGACGTCCAAATCCGCTAAAAGAGTTTTGCGGCGTCGGGCCGACCTACGACCTTGGTCCTATTCAAGTTGGGCATATCGCGCCGGATAATTCTCCCCGGGTCGACAGGTTCGACGTCTTCCGCGGTGAGGTGCATGGCCGCTGGAAGGTACGCAGAACCGACGACCGACGTAGAGCGCGTCGCTCGCAGCTCGCGTCGAAGCCGCAATCTGTTATGGCGAAACTCACCGATTGCGTGTTGCCGATCTGGTGCTTTCGCTCGGAATAGATCGCGTTTCAGGCGAAACGCCTGGATCATTGGGGGATGTCGAGCGCCGCAGCGCGGCCTTGCCCGGTGCCGGTAACAGCAAACTGCCTGTTGCGCCACCGCTCCTCATCGGATCACACCATTAGACGGGAGCGTCCTGGTCGGATTTCCGACCGACACGTTCCGGCGTTTGATGCGGATGGACTACCGCTAAGGGCTTCCCTGGCTCCATCCAACGCGCTCCTCCCCCGCCTCGATGCGGTTGGACGGAGCTGGGGAAAGTTCCCCACGTCGCCTGGCAGCGACGCTGTCGGACCTTGAAGATGCCCATGGCGTCCCCAAGTTCTGAAACGCCCGGGTTCCCCGCCTGCCCGGTACCGGCTGACTCCCTCCTCCCCCCCGATCACCGGTACCGGGCTAGGCACTTCTCCCTCTCGCCTCGCCATTTCCCCTCTGCTCGCAACGGCGCCTGCTCCGGCGGCCCGCACGCGCTTTCCCTCCGGCTGACGAACGAGGCCGCGCGGCCTTCTCAGCGGGGGATTACCAGCGTTATTGCGCCGGTGCGGGAATCCGATCGGCCAGGACCACGGCCACGGGCGAGGACTGCCCTTCCGCTTGCAGCGCGACGGATTGACCGGCTGCGGTGTCACGCAGGTGCGCGCGCCACTGCGCGAGCGTCCGCCGGGCGACCGGCATGCCGTCGATGGCTGTCAGACGCTGGCCTGCTTTCAGTCCGGCCTTCTCGGCCGCGCTGTGCGGCGCCACTTCCACGATCTTGAGTGCCGCACCATCGCTGTGCAGCCATAGTCCGCTGCGATCGAACGAGTCGGCCTCACCGAATTCCGAGTTTGGTTCCAGGTAGATGCGGCGGTTCTCATAGTCCAGCGTGACCGTGAATCGACGCAGCACGCCGCCGCCCAGATTGGCGGAAATCTCGGGATTGGCGAAGGCGCCCTTGTCGCCGGTGAAAAGATCCACCGCCAGGTTCCGCAGGGTCACATCCCCCATCTTCAGGCTGGGCAAGCGTGCCGGCCGCGCGCGCGATGGACCACCGACGCCCCAGCCGGCCACGGACTCCGGGCCACCGCGCAGCTTCTCGACCAATCCGTGCTCCCGGACGAAGGGCGAATGCAGGCTCAGCGACGAGCGCGACCCCGTGTCGATCGATACGCGCGCCGGCAGGCCGTCGATCGTGGCGTCGATCAGCGGGATCCGTTCGGTCAGCGCAAACGACATTGCCGTCGCCTTCGCCGGTGGCGTGAAGGAGGACGGGTCGTACAGGTGCAGCGTCCGCGCCGCATAGTCGATGCGTACGATGAAACGGCGGAAGACTTCGTAGCCGAGGATGCCGTCCACGGGCACGCCTTCGACCTGTGGCAGCACATCCAGGTCGATCACGTAGAACGACGGCTGCTCGAAGGTGAGTCCCGCGAGCGTCAGGGATTGCGCGCGGGTCATTCCCAGGTCGACGGCCTTCTCACCGACGCCACGCGCAACAAGTTGGCCTTCCGACTTGAGTGCCAGCCGCTGCACGGCTTGCGGCACGAGGATGTTGGCGCCTCCCGTGTCGACCAGTACGTGAAGGGGTTTTCCGTCGACGCGGGCGGTGACGAAGATGTGGTTGTTGACCAGTTCGAAGGGCACGGTGGTGTGGCCGTTTTCGACCCGTGCTGTTCCCCGCTGCATCGGCGGGCGCGCGAATCGCGTCGCATCGGCGGCCGCCGAATGCCGGTAGCGCGCGATGAGGATTTCGCTGCGATTGCGCACGTCGCCGCTGTCGGAAACGATGCGATGCGGCAGCTGGATGCCGTCGACGTTGCGCCAGTCGTCATACGTCGTCGTCACCGTGTCGCTGCCGCTGCGGGTCACCGTGCGCGCGAGCAAATGCGACGTGGCATCGAACCAGAGTGTTATCGCGTTGGCGTCCACCGGCGTCACGTCGACGACCTGGAAGGGACGTCCCTCTTCGGTAGCCGTTCTCACCGGACCGATCGTCGCACCTTGCGCATCGGCCCCGCAGTAGCCGCGGCGGCTGATCCAGCTGTCCGTCGCCGTGCGCCGGCGCGCTTCGGGGGTGTCGAGCGCCGTGACTTCGCCGCCAGGGTCCTGCGACCAGGCAGACGTGCCATCGAACCCCTCCGCGCCCTTCACGACGCCCAGGTCGTAGCGCGTGATGCGCTGCCCGGTCGTGACGTCTTCGCTGCCCTCGAGTGGCCCCTTCAGGCCGCCGACGCGCAGCTCGCCCTCGCTTTGCACGATGCGCACCGCCTTCCAGTCACCAGCCGCGCGGGCGCATTCGGCAAACACATCTGTGGTTGCCGCCTGGGCAGACGGCGCGAGGGCACACAGGAAGAGTGCACTGGCCAGCCATCGCTTTCGTCGTTTCATCGGAGTTCCTGCCATTGTCGAAGGAATGGTTCTATTGAATAATTGCTGGAAATTTCAAAGCAGGCAAGTCAACCAATGGCACAGCCGCGGAAACATCGGCCCGTGGAAAGCCCGCGCGAGATTCGCGCCCTGGCGACCTCGGCCCGGCAGGAACTGATCGATACGCTCGAAGCCCTGGGCGGCGAAGCCACCGTCGCACAGCTGGCCGAGAACCTCGGCAAGCCCGCCGACGGCCTCTACTACCATCTGCGCGTGCTGGTGAAGGCGGGCCTGCTGGTGGATGCCACCGGCGAAGACGGTGTGAAACGCTTTCGCAGCACAGCCGGTCCCGGCGCGCGCCTGCAACTGCGCTATGTGCCGCGCCAGCGCAAGAATCGCGAGGCGGTCAATCAGGTGGTGGCGAGCCTGCTGCGCAATGCGTCGCGCGATTTCGAACGCGCCATCGAAAACCCGGACGTGGTCGTGGAAGGCCCGGCCAGAGCACTATGGGCATCGCGCACGAAGGGATGGGTCGGCGAGCGCGAACTGGTGGAGATCAACCAGCTGCTGCACCGGTTGGGCGCCCTGTTGCACAAGAAGCGCGCGCCGGAGCGCGACCAGTTGATTGCCCTGGCGTGGGTGCTGGCACCGATGGATGTGCGGGTACGCGGCAAGGACCGCTGACGCGCGGCCTACGCCGCACCGTCGAAGCCGAACTGCCGCCACGCTTCGAACACGACCACGGCCACGGCGTTCGACAGGTTGAGCGAGCGGTTGTTCGGCCGCATCGGCAGTCGAAGGCACTGCTCGCACGGCAGGGCGTCGAGCATCGCCTGCGGCAGCCCACGCGTCTCCGAACCGAAGACGATCGCATCGTCGCGATCAAACGCAACGTCGGTCGGCCTTCGCGTTCCACGTGTGGACAATGCGAACACACGCGCAGGCTTTGCGCGCGCGAGGAAGTCCTCGAAGCTGTCATGCACCGCCAGTGCGGCGAATTCGTGATAGTCCAGGCCTGCGCGCCGCAGGCGGGCGTCGTCGATCTCAAAGCCAAGCGGCCGGATCAGGTGCAGGCGTGCGCCCGTGTTGGCGCACAGGCGGATCACATTGCCCGTATTGGGCGGAATCTCGGGCTGGTGGAGGACGACATGGAGCATCCGGCGATTATCGCCCGGGTCACCGGAGGCGCAAAGCATCCGGACCGGCGGCGTGCCACCGGTCCGGCGTCGTGAAGGTCAGTCTTCGAAACCGTCGGTGAAAATCGTATTCGGTGCGAGACGGTGAATTTCGCCACCACCCTCGGCGACGTAAATCTCACCGTTTTCGTCTTCACCGAAGCCGTAGACACCGCCGCTGCCAAGTCCGGTGTTGTTCAGACCACCACTGTCCCAGGTCGCGCCCGTGGTATCCGCCCACCACAGGGTGCCGGTGCACGAATCGCTGTAGAAATAGGTGCCGCGCATCGACGGCAGCGGACCGCGATACACGAAGCCGCCAACGACGGCGCAACCGAAGCTGTGGCTGTATTCGATCACCGGCGCGACGGTCGAGGTCGTGGCCGGGCAGGTGGTGCCGGTCCCTGAGGCGTCGTCATAGTGGCGGCCTTCGCACCGGCTCCAGCCGTGGTCCGATCCACCCGTGCTGTTGCCAGGCTCAACCGTGACTTCTTCGTAGGTGTTCTGGCCGACATCGCCGATGATCATGCGGTTGTCGGCGCGATCGAAGCTGAAACGCCACGGATTGCGGAACCCGCGACTCCAGATTTCATCGCAGGTATTGGAGGTGCCCGTATGCGGATTTGCGCCAGGGATCGAATACTCCGCCGGCGAGATGCCGTTGGATCCGCACATGTCCGACGTCACCGCGCCGCCACGGTTGTCGACGTCGATGCGCAGCATCTTTCCGAGCAGGTAGTACTGGGTGCCGCTGGGATTCGTGCCACAGCTGTTCTTGTTGTTGTCCGCCGGCTTCAACCACAGGCATTCGGCAAATCCGTGGGGATTGCTTTGCGGTCCACCGTCGCCGGACGAAATGTACAGATAGCCGTCGGCACCGAAGTGGATATCCCCGCCGTTGTGGTTACCGGCCAGGTCCGGAATGCGTAGCACGATGGTGCCGGTGGGATTGGCCACATCCGGGTTTGAAGGGGAAACCGTGTGGCGGGCAACAACCTGGTCCGGCTGCGAGCCCAGCCGCGGATCACCGCTGGGCCGCGTGTAGAAGATGTAGAACTCGTTGTTGTGCGGCAGACCGGCCTTGCCAAAATTGGGATGGAAGGCCAGGCCGAGCAGTCCGCTTTCGCTGGTGGTCGTCACCGATTTGGTCAGGAACGGCGTCGCCAGCAGCACGTTGTTCTTGATGACCCGGATCACACCGCCTTTCTGGACCACGAACAGACGGTTGCTGCCGTCCTTGGGGGCCCGGACGGCGACCGGCTCGGAAAACGTGGTGGTACTGTCGGGAATGCGGACCAGGGCCAGATCCGCCGGCGGCGCCGCCGATGCACCGAAGGCCAGGGCTGCAAGCGTGGCGGCAACGAGAACATGCGTACGCATGCGATGTACTCCCTTCCTGGAAAGACCCCCTTTTACGCCGCGTCCCGTGAAGACGCCAGCAGGAAACGGTGTCGGCGTGACGTGGCGCACACGCGATCAGACGCGCGGGCGTTTGAGTCGGATCAGCGCGGAAATGTCGTCGTCGGCGTGGCCCTGCTCCATCAGGCGGGCGTAGTCGGCCAGCGATTTCTCGATGATGCCGCGGTCGGTTCCGGCGGCCTCGGCCAGGCCCCGGACGATCTGCAGATCCTTGTGCAGAAGACCCAGCTTGAAGCCGACGCTGAACTCGTTGCGGAGCATCGTCGCGCCGCGCTTGTCGAGGAACCAGTTGCCGGCGGCGCCCGCCGCCAGGGTGGGCAGGAGGGAGGCCGGGTCCAGGCCCAGCGCTTCGCCCAGGGCCAGGCCTTCGGTCACCGCCTGCGCAATGCCGGCGACGAGAACCTGGTTGACCGCCTTGGTGTTCTGCCCGGCACCGACCTCGCCCATGTGGGTGATGCGCAAGCCGTAGGCTTCCAGCACCGGCATGACCCGCTGCAGCGTCGCCGCTTCACCGCCGGCCATGATGGAAAGCTTGCCGTTGCGGGCGCCCTCGACCCCACCGGAAACCGGCGCGTCGATGAAATCGGCACCGGCGGCGCGGAGGATGGCGGCCGCTTCACGCGCCGTCTGCGACGAGACCGTGGAATGGTCGATCACCACCGTGCCGGGCGCGCAGGCCGAGGCGATGTCGCGGGTGACGGCGATGACGTCCGAATCCGCCGACACGCACAGCACGACGACGCGGCACTGTCGGGCCAGTTCCTGGTAGGAGGTGTGCGCGGTGACGCCGTGTTCGTCCGCGAAGCGACGGGCTTTTTCAGGGCTGCGGTTGGCGACGGCAACGAGCAGGCCCGCCTGCTTGAGATGCGCGGCCATCGGCCAGCCCATCGCGCCCAAGCCGATGAAACCCGTGTGCAGTTGATCCTTCGAATTCATGGTGATGCGCCCGAGATGCGAAACGAGGCGGCAGCGCCGGCGCCGACTCACGCCGGCGCGGGGCTCGCTCAGGGGGCTGCTGCGTGGGGACGCCGCAGGCGTCCGGCCGCCCAGACGGCGAGCTTTTCGCGGCCAATCTTGGCATTGTGACGGATATCGACCGGGAATTGGGGGTGGATCAGCACCTGCCGGATCGCCCGCGTGTGCCCGTGGCGTGCGGCGACGTTGTGCGCCTCTGCCTCGATGCGTTCCGCCGCATCGCGATGACCGGCCTCCAGCTCCAGGCACAGCACCGGTTCCTGCCGTCCCGGTTCGCCTACACCCACCAGCGCGCTGCGGCGCACTCCGGCGATGGTGTTGAAAATCGGCTCCACCTGCTCGGTGTACAGGTCGCCCGAAGCGGTGGTCACTCGCTGCGATTTGCGGCCGCAGAACCACAGGCGACCGGCCTCGTCGAAATACCCGACGTCGCCCATGCGATGCACGATGCGCTCGCGGACGCCGCTGTCGTCCGACAGGGTTTCGCGGATCTTGGCCAGGCGCGTGGCATTTTCGCGGGCGTGATAGCGCTCGGTGGTCGTCGGGCCAGCCACGCAGATCTCGCCCACTTCGCCCGTATTCACGGCGCGCACGCCGGACCATTGGGCGATCGGCGCCTCGTCAATGGCGATGACACGCACGGTATTGGCGGCGATCGGCCGACCGACGCAGGTGCCGGCGCCGTTGTCAGTCGCCGTGCGGGTTTCTTCCAGCAGTTCACGGCTTTCGATGACCGCCAGCGGCAGGCATTCGGTCGCGCCATAGGGCGTATAGATGCGCACGGCGTCGCTGGTGCAGGCGCGCATCCGCGCCAGGATCGGCGGCGCAACCGGCGCACCGGCGGAAATCACGATGCGCAGCCCCGGCAGCATCACGCCGTGGCGCTCGCAATGGCGCGACAGCGTATCGAGCAGCGCCGGCGAGCCGAACAGCATGGTGACGCCGTAGCGTTCGATCGCGGCGATCAGCTTGCGCGGGTCGGCGCTGGCCGGCCGTGTCGGATCCATGTCCGGAATGACCGACGTGGAGCCCAGCGCCGGATCAAACAAGGCAAAGGTGGAAAGGTGGGCATGTTTACCATGCCGGGCGCAACGGCAAACGCCTCGCGCAGCAGGTCGACCTGCGCCAGGAAATGGCGGTGCTGGTATTCCACGCCCTTGGGCACGCCGGTGGAACCGGAGGTGAAGAGGATCGCCGCCAGCTCGTCCGCGCGCGTGGGCGCTGCGGTGAATGTATCGCGCGGCGTTCCGGCACGCAGTGCCGCCAGAGTCTGCCCACCCCAGCCCCAGCGTCCGCCGACGGTCACCACGATGCGCACCGAGCGCCGCGCCCAGCCCAGGATCCAGCGTGCCAACTGTGCCAGGGGGATACCGATGAACGCTTCCGGCGCCGCCTCCGCGAGGCATTGCCTGAGCGCGCGACGGTCGATGCCTGGATCGATCAGCACGGGGACGGCGCCGATCTTGAACAGGGCATACATCAGGACGAACAGGTCCGGCCCGGGACGCACCATCAGCGCCGTCTTCATGCCGCGCGCGATACCGGCGCGCTGCAACGCCGCCGCGGTGTGGTCGCTTTCGCTGTCGAGCGCGGCGTAGGTGATTTCCGCATAGGGCGGCAGGACGCCGGCCGATGCACGCCCGACCGGCACGCGCAGCGCGATCGCGGACGGTTGCTCACGCGCCATCCGGGTGAGGGTGGCGGCGATATTGACGGTGTCTTCCATGGATTCCTCGTGCGCGGATCAACCCGCGGACTGTAACTGAAGAAGCGGAAGCAGCCGGCGCACGTCGGCGGTTTCCGATTCACCAGTGACGCCACTAGGGGTTGCGCGCCACGTCCGTGCGCCGGCGATACGCCAGGCGTAGCGTCACCACCAGCATGGCGACCGACAGCGCTGTCCAGACGACCGTCCACACGACCGCAGGAATGCCGGTGGCCTGCGCCATCGACAGCGCGTCGGTCTGCACCGTGCTGTGGGCCGACAGACGCAGCAGGGTGAACAGGCTGTTGAATCCATCCAGGACCAGTTGCAGCGCCAGCACCAGCAGCAGCATGTCACTCCAGGGCGGACGCAGGCGGAGCCCGCCCAGCACCATCGCCGCTGACAGCGCCAGCCCCGTGGTGATGCCGAACAGATTGCGCACGAAGAGCAGGCAGAGCACGCCGAGCAGCAGTCCCAGTGCCGTCAGCAGCACGCGCGCCGTCACGCCGCGCGCGGCCAGCAGGATCAGAATGCCGCCGAATACGGCGCTGCCGACATAGCCGGCACTGGAAATGATGAATCGGATACCACCGGCGGACCAGGCCAGTCCGGAGAGATCCGGACTGACAGTGAAGCGTTCGAAGTGCCCGCCGGTCACCAGCGCCGCCATGCCGTGCGACAGTTCGTGCACGAAGGTGCCGAACAGGCGGAACGGGTAGACCACCAGACCGAAATAGGGAATCTGCCAGGCGACCAGCAGCACCAGGGTCAGTGCGGCCAGTCCCGCCAGTTCGCTCCATCGCCAGCCATCGGAAAAGCCGCTCATGGCTCACCTGATTGTCGTTGTCGCGGCAACCGCCGCAGGAGAACGACCGGTCCTAGGCCGTGCGGGCGAGAAATCCCTGCACGGCGGGCACCAGTCGTTCGTGCGCATCTTCCAGCACATAGTGCCCGGCATCGGCGTAGGCCTGCACTTCGGCCTTGGGGAAACGGCGCTGCCATTCGGCCAGGAAGAGCGGGTCGAAGACGAAGTCACGCATGCCCCAGCCCAGCAGCATCGGCCGGTCGTCGAACTGCGCCAGGGCCTTGCCGGTCGATTCGACCAGCGGCCAGGCGCGGTCGGCCGGCGAGAGCGGGATGTCCTGCACGAAGCGCAAGGTCGACAGGCGGTTGGCGGGGGTGTCGTAGGGAGACACCAGCGCATCGCGCACCGGCGCGTCGAGCTTGCGCGTCACGCCCCAGCGGGCGGCACCGCGGGCAAACGCGTTGTGGCCGAGGATGAGCCATTCGCCGAGTTTTGAATCGCGCCCCAGCCGCAGGGCGACCGGCAGTTTCTGGTCCCTGGGGTTGGGAAACGCGGCGGTGTTGGTCACGATCAGGCGCGCCACGCGGTCGGGCCGGCGGCAGGCCCAGGCCATGCCGATCATGCCGCCCCAGTCGTGCAGCACCAGGGTCCAGCCGCTGGCCGGCGCACCTTCGTTGGCGATGAGGTGTTCGATCAGCGCATCCAGATCGTCCACGCGCGATTGCAGCGTGAACTGGTAGCGGCCGTCGTCGGGTTTGTCCGACAGGCCCATGCCGATGTGGTCGGGCACGATGCAGCGGAAATCGCCGCGCAGTGCCAGCACCAGGCGGCGCCAGTAGTACGACCAGGATGGATTGCCGTGCAGCATCAGGACCGGCGGTGCCGTGCGCGGACCTTCGTCCAGATAGTGTTGGACCAGGCCGCTGGCGTGGGTGAAACGCCGGCCGTTGAACGGATAGTCGGGTAGGGGTGCCATGCGCGTCATGCAGTGGGGACAACAGCGGAAGCCGCGCCGTGAAGGGCGCGGCGCGTCTTACCAGACGACTTCGGCCATCGAACAGTTCAGGCCGGAGCCGATGCCCAGGAGAGCGACCCGCTTGCCCTTTTCCAGGCGGCCCATTTCCTTGAGCTTGGAAAGGACGATCGGCACCGATGCCGGGCCGATGTTGCCGTGTTCCTGGAAAATGGCGAGGACCTTGGTCGGATCGATGCCCAGGAGTTTGCAGAATTCTTCCGTGTGGACACGGCTGATCTGGTGGATGACGAATTCGTCGAGTTCGTCGATGGCCCAGCCCAGGGCAGCCCGGGCGGCCTGGAAGGTTTTCGCGGCGAGCTTGAGGCCCTCGGTCAGAAGCGTGCGCGTGTCGGTGATCATGCGATCAAAGTTGCCGCGGCACAGGTGCGAGAACTCGGTCGCCGCGCGCGTGACAGAACCCAGAAACTGGTGTCCGTTGGGCAGCAGCTCGCGTCGGCCCAGCACCATCGCCGCGGCGCCGGAACCCAGCGTGAGCGAGGCGAACTCGCTGCGGAATTCGCGCTCGCCGATGTTCGGGTCGAGCATGCGCTCGATGGTTTTCTCGGTGATGAGATTGGACGTCTCGCCGTCGACGATCAGCGCGTACTCGATATCACCGCGTTCGATCATCCGTGCGGCGATGTCCATGCCGTTGAGGAACGCCAGGCAGGCATTGCCGACGTCGAAGTTCTGGCAGGTATCCGCCAGGCCCAGGTTGCCGTGGATGATGCTGGCGGTCGACGGCTCCAGGTAGTCGCGGCAGACCGAGGTGTTAATCAGCAGGCCGATCTTCTCGTGCGGTACACCCGACTCGGCCAGCGCTTTCTGCGCCGCCGCGGTAGCGGCCTCGGAGGGCTGCGTATCCTTTTCCCAGATGCGCCGCGCGTGGATGCCGGCGACTTCTTCGAGCACGTTGTCCCGGATACCCAGCCGCTGCATCGTCGGTTTCAGCCGTTCGACCAGTTCTGACGACGTAAGACGTACGGGCGCGTCAATATGAGCGACGCTGGCGATGGCGACGTGCTTGAAGAGCATGGCTGGCGGAATCGTCGGGAAAGGCGGCAAGGCTAGCCGCTTCGGCCCGCTGGCACAAACTAATCCGGGCCTGCCGGGCGGGACGGTTCGGCGCGATCCGCGGCCCGCCGGCTCAGAATTCCACCGCCTCGGCGCTGCCCTCCACGCGGTTGCGGCCCATCGCCTTGGCCCGGTAGAGCGCCGCGTCCGCCGCGGCCAGCAGCAGGTCGATGTCGCCGCGCGGGCCACGTTGTACACACCAGCCGATGCTGGCGGTGACCAGGTAGGTCGATTTCTGGGTCGCCGCCGCGATGGCGCGCCGCACCTCGTCCAGTCGCGCGGCAGGGGCGTCCGCGACCTCGCCATCGAGCACGATCAGGAACTCCTCGCCGCCCAGCCGGGCCACCACGACCGCGTCCGACAGATGCAGCGCGAGCGTCCGGGCGACCAGGCGCAGGACCGCGTCACCGGCCAGATGTCCGTGGGTGTCGTTGATGCGCTTGAAGTGATCGACGTCGACCAGGCCAATGGCGATCACCTCGCCCTGCGCCGCGTGTGCGAGGGACTGCTGCAGCCGCTCCAGGCCGTGCGCGCGATTGGCCAGGCCCGTGAGGGGGTCGGTCGTCGCGCTGGTGTAGAGGCGGGCGTTGATCTCTTCCAACCGGGCGCGCTCGCCACGGCCGGCCCGCTCGCGTTCGCTCAGGTCACGGTTGCGGGCCAGGCTGGCGCGATAACGCAGCGTCACCAGCACCAGGGCCAACCCCAGGCATATGGCCACCAGTGCGTAGAAGCTGCGCAGGTATACATCGCGTTCGTAGCCCACGGCCGCCAGGCGGTTGTCCCGGTCCTGCAGCTGGCGCTGGCCGGCTTCCCGCTGGGCGCGCAGCTGTTCGAACAAGGCGCCGACACGGCGCATGGTCGAGGCGTCGAACAGGTTTTCCCGCAGACGCAGGCGCGCCAGCTCGTGCCGCTGCGCGGCGGCCGGATCGGCCGCCGCGGTGTGGAGGCGCTGCAGCAGGGCGTGAGTCTTGGCCTGGCGATGCGGGTTATCGATCTGCTGGTAGATCGCCAGCGCGGCGCGGGCGTCGGCAATGGCCTCGGGAAGACGGCCGCGCTCGTGCTTGAGTTCGGCCAACCGGAAAAGGATATGGGCCCGGCTGGCGCGCTGGCCCAGCGCCTCGGCATCCGCCAGCAGCGGCACCAGGATCGCCTCCGCGGCGTCCAGGCGCCCCTGGAGGAGCCGCGCGCGGGCCTGGTGGAAGCGGGCATCGAGCATCCCGGGGCGGTGCCCCAGGCGGGCGAAGGTCCGTTCGGCGTCGGCGGCCAGGGCCTCGGCAGTCGCCGCATAAAGACTGCCGCTGTCATTGAGCAGACCGGCCATGGAAACGCCCGCGGTGGCGCGGTCGAGCGGATCGGGCGAGACACCGGCGGCAGCCAGCGCGCGGGCCTGGAAATCGCGCGCGCGGTCCATGTCCTCCAGTTGTTCGTACAGGGCCGCCAGGTGCAGATAGGAGGTATAGAGCTGCTGCGGCCGGTCACGACCGCGCAGCAGGGCCAGTGCGGCCGTTTCCGCTTCCAGCGCCTCGTAGTAGTCGCCCTGGTTCTTGCGGACGTGGGACAGGCCGGACAAGGCCCGCGCCTGGTCGAGCACCCGGCCCGCGGCACGCGCCAGTTCAATCGCCGACCGGTAGTGGCTTTCGGCCTGCGGCAGGTCGCCGGCGCGGCGCGCCAGCATCGCCAGCTGGATCAGGGCATCGGCGGCATGGGCAGGCGCCCGCGTTCGCGCCATTGCCAATCGCCGCTGCTGCAGCGCTCCCGCCTGCGCGACCTGGCCGGCCGCCGCCGCCGCGGCCGCGGCGCGGCCCAGGCAACCCAGTTCGCGCTCGACGGCACCGGCGGGAGCCGCGATTTCGACGCAGTAGGCCCACCAGTCTGCGGCCGAGTCCGTCTCGCCGGCCGCGTGCAGCAGGTAGCCCACGCTGTCGGCCAGTGGCGCGGACCAGTGAGCGGGAAAGGCGGCAAGGATGGCCGGACGTGCACAAACGGCGTTGCCCAGGGCCAGCGAGAAGACAAAGAGGCAGGCTGCCGCGATGCGGCGCATTGGCCGACTGGTCCTCGCCCCCCGCGGGATCGCCACCGTCTTCCCCCCGTTGCTGGCTTGATTCTATGCGAGCGCTGGACAGCGGGCAGAGGCGGTTCAGTAAACAGGTTATACGCTGACGCGACGGGGCGGACGGTGGCAGGACGGCAAAGGACAGGCAATGAGACAGTGCATCATCTTCTTCATCCTGGCGCTGGGGATCGCGCTGGGTTCACCGGCCCACGCGGTGCGCGAGTATTCGGGCACCTCACCGTCGGGAGCCGCCTGGCGGATCGCCGTTCCGGACGACTGGCGCGCGGGCGGACCGCTGGTGCTGTACCAGCATGGATTGAACTTCGCGATCGACGATGACCCTTCGCTGGGTCCCCTGGAGGACATCGCCCTGGCCCAGGGCTATGCGATTGCCGCCTCCGGCTTCAGCCAGCGTGGCTGGGCCCTGTTCCGCGCCATCGATGACAACCGCGAACTGCTGCAGATCTTCCGCACCCAGGTCGGCGACCCGGGCGAACTGGTTCCCTTCGGCGGATCGATGGGGGGATTGGTGGCGTTGAAACTGGCCGAGGAACCGGATTTCAAGCCCCTGGTGAAAGGCGCGCTCGCCCTGTGTCCCGTGGTGGCTGCCTCGCGCGCCTGGGATTCGGGCCTGGATCTTCGCCTGGCCTATGACGTGGTCTGTGACGGCGTGAACGCCGGCGAGCTCAAGGAAGGTGCTCCGCCCTATCCCTGGGCGTACAACCTCAACGACATCCCGCAGAACCTGGACTACCTGGAATTTGATCCGGACGTCCGGCGTGCGCTGTACAACGTGACGGTCTGCACCGGCATCACCCTGCCCGAGTCGATCCGCACCAACGGCATGCGCCAGCGGCTGTCGCGCCTGCAGCAGTTCACCGGCATCACGGATGAAAAGTTCCTGATGACCAATATCGCCTATTCCACCTTTGTACTGAGCGATGTCCTGCGCGCTCCGGACAAGATGGGCGGGCGCAATCCCTTCGGCAATACCGGCGCGCACTACGGCGATGCGGATATGAACCTGCGCATCCGCCGCGTGGATGCCGATCCGCTGGCGGCGGTGGAGTTCCGCTGGCGCTCGGATTTCCGCGGCGATGTGGGTACCGCCAGGATCCTCTCGCTGCACACCAGCGACGACCAGCTGGTCGTACCGGCGCACCAGCACGAGCTGCGGCGGCGCGTCGGAGCCGATCAGCTGGTCAGCGCGATCGTGCGGGAAACGACGCCGAGCCATTGCGGATTCAGCGATCGCGAAGGCGCCGCGGCCTGGGAAGCCCTGCGACGCTGGAAGGATGGCGGGGCGAAACCGACCGTGGCGAGCCTCCAGAGTGGCTGCCTGACGGTGCCGATGACGGGCGAATGCCGTTATGACGACAGCATCGTGCCGCCGGCGATGGACAGCGTCGTCACGCCGCGCCCGCCGGTCACGCCGGTCATCGACGGCCGCTTCAGCGGCAACTGGTTTGATCCGTCGCGCAACGGCGAGGGCATCGCACTGGAGATCCTCGACGAACACCGGGCACTGGCCTACTTCTTTACGTATCCGCCGACTGGCAGCCCGATGGCGCAGGCCTGGATGATCGGCGCGGGCACCATCGTGCCGGGTGGCGTCGCCATCGATTTCATGAATCACCGCCCCGACGTGCCGGGCGCCGCGCAGGCGCCGCTGCAGCATTGGGGTCGCCTGTGGATCAGCTTCACCGACTGCCGCACGGGCTCGATGCGCTGGGAAGGCCCGGCCGGCTGGGGGGCCCGGAGTGTCCCACTGACGCGCCTGACCGGACTGCAGGGCCTGTCCTGCGACGCACCGGTCAGTGGCGCGCCGGCGCAGGCCAGCGGGTCCTGGTACGACCCGGCGCACAATGGTTCGGGTTTCCACGTCGAACAGCTCGACGCCACGCACGCACTGGTCATGTATTACGGCGCGCAGGGCTCCAGTCCTTTCAGCGGATGGGCGGTCGGGGTCGCGGAAGGATCCCTCGCGCAGGGCGTGGAAGTCCCGATGGTGGTTCCGGTGGGAACGCACTTTGGCGACGCGTTCTCTGCAGCCGCCATCACCCATCTGACGGATCGCGTGTCGCTGTCGCTGCGGCTGGGGTGTGACGCGGGCAACGCCGTCCTGCGCGTGAGCGGGCAGGCGCCGCAGACATTGCCGCTGACGCGCCTGACGCGTCCGGCCGGGACGGGCGCCTGCCCGTCACCGTGAAAACGAGGCGCCCGCCGGATGGCGGGCGCTCTGGTTTCGGGGTTGCCCGGGTCAGTGGTCCTTGACCGGGAAGGTCTCCACCGCGTTGTCATCGCGCCGGGACGGCGTCGCCGGCGTGTCGCGGAAGGCCTGGGTGCGGCCACACGCAAAGGCGCGGAAACGCTGCTCGCCGTCGCGCGGTTCCCCCATTGCCGCGATGGTGTCCGCTTTCATGCCGAACGCCTCGTTACGCGCCAGGGTTTCCAGCTCGTCCTTCACCTTGAGGTTGTTGCGCTCGTAAAAGCCGACCTTGTCTTTCACCGACACGCTGATCTCGCCCACCGATTTGCAGCCGTCGACGCGACCGTCATAGGCCACGCGCACCTGCGAGCCGGCTTCGTCCAGCTTCACCCAGGTACAGCCGGACGCGAGCATTGCCGCCAGGCCGACACATATCATCCGTTTCATCATCGTTCTCCACTTCGGGGCCGTAAGCCGCTGCCGCGGCGGGCGACATGGGCCGCCCGCCGCCAGCAGGGCCAGGGTAACCGGCCCTACCTGTATGTCATGCCTATCGCTGGACCTTACCTTCGGCGTCAATCACCTTCACCTCGCCGATATTGAGCGCACGCACTGGTGCCTCGATCTTGCTGAGGTCGCCGACGATCACCCAGGTCAGGGCGTCGGGCTTGATCACCTCGCGCGTGGCCGCGTGGATGGCGGCCTCATCCTGGGCTTCCACGCGGGCTTTCAGCGTCTGCACGTAGTCGTCCGGCCGATTGAACCGCACGATATCCGTGACGGCGCCCAGTACCGCGCCAATCGTTTCAAAGCGCCCGGGCAGTTCGCGCGTATCGCTGACCTTGATCTTCTCGATCTCTTCCTTCGTCAGCGGCCGCTTGCCCACGACCTCGCGCACTTCGCGTTGCATTTCGGCGACGGACTCGGCGGTCTTGTCGGTCTGCACCGGGGCGTACAGGATGAACAGGCGCTGTCCTTCGGCCGTGCCCAGGAAGCTGCCGGCGCCATAGGCCCAGTGCTTGTCCTCGCGCAGGTTCATGTTCAGACGGGAGGTGAAGCTGCCGCCGAAGGCGGAATTCATCGTGCCGATTTCCAGATAGTTCGGCGCCCGCGACGACGGCGCCGCCTCGCCGGCGAGAATCATCGACTGCTGCGCACCCGGCTTGTCCATCAGATAGACGCGCGGCCTGGGCTGCAGCGAAACCGTATCGATCACATTCTTGCTCGCCGGCGTGCCCGGGACGGTCCAGTCGCCGAACACCACGTCGAGTTCGCGCGTGATCTCCTCCAGCGTGGTATCGCCGGCCACCAGGATGCGTGCGTTTTCCGGACGCAGGTACTCGCGATGCCAGGACTCCAGGTCGGCCCGCGTCAGCGCCTTGACCGATGCTTCGGTGCCCGAGCCGGTCAGGGGAATCGCGTAGGGATGGCCCTCGCCGTAGACCAGCGGCGGCAACACGCGCAGGGCGAGCGACTGCGGCTCGGTCTTCTCCTGCGCAATGCCGGCCAGCCACTGGCCACGCAGGCGCTCCAGGTCCGCCTCCTTGAAGCCCGGATTGCGCACCACGTCGGCAAACAGCGCCAGCGATGGTTTCAATTGGGATTTGAGCGCATTGAGTGAAACGGCTGCATTGTCCAATCCGGCGCCGGCGCCGATAGCCGCACCCAGTTCTTCCTGGCGGCGCGCGATGTCGAGCGCCCCCAGGGTCTTGGTGCCTTCGTCGAGCATGCCCATGGTGAAGCTGGAGGTGCCCAGCTTGCGCCCCTTGTCACTGGCGTAGCCACCGTGGAACTGCATGCTCAGCTGCACGATCGGCACGGTGGCACGGCGCGCCAACACCACCTCGATGCCGTTCTTGAGCTTGCCGCGCTCGATCGCCGGGAAGGCCAGGTCCGGAAATTCCGTGACCCGCGGGACGCCCTTGCTGCGGTCAACCGTCGAGGGCGTTGTCTGGTGCGCCGGGTAGGGATCGACCTGGAGCGTGTAGTCACCCTTGCTGATCCACTGGCGTGCGGCGGCATGAACATCCTGGATGGTGGCGGCGTCCATGCGCGCCAAGGCCCGCTTGAAGGCCGCCGGGTCGTCCAGGTACACCTGCGATTCGGCCAATACCTGCGCCTTGCCCGACCCGCCGACTTTCTCCAGCGCCCGCACGAAACCGGCCCGCGCGGCCGTGCGCACGCGATCGAGTTCTTCCTGGGTCGGGCCCTTGTCGAGGAAACGCTGCCATTCCTCCGCGATGACCTGTTCGACCCGCTGGGGCTCCACACCGGACTTCACGTCCACCTGGAGGCCAAAGAGGCTGGCCAGTTCGAACGGTTCGACGCTGACGTCGACCGTATCGGCGAT
The DNA here is from genome assembly GCF_025398735.1 of Tahibacter amnicola. Taxonomy (NCBI): domain Bacteria; kingdom Pseudomonadati; phylum Pseudomonadota; class Gammaproteobacteria; order Lysobacterales; family Rhodanobacteraceae; genus Tahibacter; species Tahibacter amnicola. Next base: position 478,326 of record NZ_CP104694.1, on the reverse strand, counting down.
GCGATCCTTGAAGACCAGCCGCTCGTACAGGCGTGAGGTCTTGCTGCCGCCGAGCACCGCGGCAGCCAGCTGCAGGTGCGTCAGCTCGGCTGTGCCGCGCTGGGGAACATTCCAGCTCCGGTAGATGCGGGTCTGCGCCACCTGGTCGAGCATGTGGTCGCGGGTCGATTCCGTGCGCGCAGCCACCCAGGCCTTGCGCCGTGCGATTGGCGGGCCGGCCGGGATATCGCCGAAATACTTCTGCATTTTTTCGCGCGCGGTCTTCGCGTCAATGTCGCCGGCGAGCACGATCGTGGTGTTGGCCGCGCCGTAGTAGTCGCGGAACCACTGCTTGACGTCATCCAGGCTTGCCGCGTTCAGGTCTTCCATCGAGCCGATGGTTTCCCAGCGATAGGGATGGCCTTCGGGGAAGCTGGCCATCTGCAGGCGTTCCCACACGCGGCCATACGGTTCGTTCTCGCCCTGGCGCTTTTCGTTCTGCACCACGCCACGCTGCTCGTCGAGCGTCTTCTGGTCGACCGCGCCCAGCAGGTGTCCCATGCGGTCCGACTCCATCCACAACGCCATGTCGACCGCGGTGGTCGGCACTGTCTGGAAATAGTTGGTGCGGTCCAGCCAGGTCGTACCGTTCATGTCGGTGGCGCCGACCAGTTCGAACGGACGGAAGTACTCGTCCTTGTGGTTTTCCGACGCCTGGAACATCAGGTGCTCGAACAGGTGCGCAAAACCCGTCTTGCCGGCCTTTTCGTCCTTGGAACCGACGTGGTACCACACGGACACGGCCACCACCGGCGCCTTGCGGTCTTCGTGCACGACGACCGTCAGACCGTTGGGCAGCTCGAATTTCTCGAACGGGATGTCGATGGTGTCGGTGGGGGCGGCGAACGCCGTGGCGATCGACAACACCGCACCGATGGCGAACGCAAGCGTATTGCGCATGGGGCTCTCCAGGAGATGGGCAATGCAACCGGGCGAGGCTAGCGAGCCGTGTGGCCGGACGCAACGCTAGCGACCACGACCGGCCGCCGGGGTTCCCCCGGCTGCGCGCTGCCGGCGACGCAGCAGCTACACTCGCGATAGAAGCGCGGAGGAACCGGTATGGGTATCGCCGTCGTCACCGGGGCCAATCGGGGCCTCGGACTGGAATTCGTGCACCAGCTGCTGGCGCGTCGCTGGCGCGTGGTCGCCGCCTGTCGCAAACCCGCCGGCGCCCTCACGCTGACGGCCCTGGCCGGCGCGCATCCGGGCCACCTGCATGCGCTGGCGCTGGACGTGGCACGCGAGAAATCCATCCAGGCCTTCGTCCACGAGCTGGGCCTGGTGTGCGGCCATGTGGATCTCTTGATCAACAATGCCGGTGTGCTCAAGGCCGGCGAACGGCTGGGCCAGGTCGATGCACAGTCATTGACCGACAGCTTCGTCACCAATGCTGCCGCGCCGCTGCTCCTGGTCCAGGCGTTGATGCCTTTTCTGGAAAAGGCGGCAAATGCGCGCATTGCCAATATTTCCAGCCAGATCGCCTCGCTGGCGCAGACGACGGCGTTCCGCACGCCCAGCTATGCCATGAGCAAGGCCGCGCTCAACATGGCCACGCGCCTGCTGGCGGCGGAACTGGCGCCGCGTGGCATCAGCGTCGGCGCTTTCCACCCGGGATGGGTGCATACGGACATGGGCGGCGCGAAGGCGCCGCTGTCGGCCGCCGAGTCGGTCGCCCAGCTGCTGCCGCGCATGCTGGACCTCACACCCGGCGACGCCGGCCGTTTTATCAGCTACGACGGCACCGAGTTACCGTGGTAGCAATCGAACCAATTGCGCGCGCCAACCGACCGACACTGGCGATGATCTGGCCGGCAGTGCGTCGCCAAGTGAACGGCTTTGGATCTTGGTTGTGTTGGCGCAGGTATTCACGGATGGAGCGTTCGAGGCCGGCGCTCACGGGTGCGCCACGCTTGAGCCAGCGCGTGGTCAAGGTGGAGAAGACGCGCTCGACGCGGTTGAGCCATGAAGCCGATTGTCGGGGTGAAGTGCAGGTGGTAGCGCGGACGCTGAGCGAACCAACTACGCACCGCCTCGGTCTTGTGCGCACCCGCTACGACAGACGTTAGACGAATAGCTGAAATTGCAGAGCCCCGCACGGGGCGGGGCTCCGGTACTGCCACTGCGAGTGGTTCAATGTAAGCCGCGGCTAATCATCCGTTGCTGCAACTATTGTCACTGTTGTCAAAGCGATAATCACGGAGCACCCAGCCGCCTGCGTCACCCGTGCTTTTCCACGCATAGATCCACGCCATTGAGCCGCCACCATCAGTGCACGCCCGTTGGCGGGTAAACCGAACAACGTCGCCGTTCTGTCCATGTATCGGAAGATTGAAAGGTGGGTTTGAGGACGGGTCATCCCCCCTCGCTTGCCCATGCCACGTATACGTGACCTCGATGTCACCCGCAGTCGGTGCCTTCATTGTGTCTAGCGCACGGCTTTCCGCCATCCGGGCCGCAAGCCATTTGTAGGCGTCCGCGTTTTCCTTGGTTCCATCGCGCAACTCGACCTTGATCGTCCTGACGACGTCTTGCTGGACGACTTCAGCGGCCAATGTCGGGGCGATTGGAAGAACAACGCCAGCCGCCATGAACGCGGCCAGGACGAAGCGAGACGGCCGAGCAACTATCTTGTTCACGTTAACTCCTAAGGGTCCTACCGATTCCCTGTCATCCGGCGGCTGGCACAAGGCGATCGCCGTGTAGATAAATGTACACGGCATGGCGATTAGTGCACTTGCGTATGTCACCGAGAGTAGCGTTGCTAATCGACAAATGGACGCGAGACGAACTCGCCGCGCGGGGCGGCTGCTCCCGGTAGCCGCGTTAGTGATACCCACATAACGTGATCGAGTCGTTCTCGGAAGGCTGCCGTGCGCCATTGCGCTGCTCGAAGAGCCATCGCGAGGAGAAGTATTGCGGTGCAAAGCACTTACGTTCGGCGGCCAAGGCGTGGTGCCGTGCAGAGCAGGAACCGGCCATCATTTGACTCACACCAGAACTCGTCCCGGTCCGCGTTTGAGTCCGTTGCTCCGGCCATCGCGCGCAATTGCTGCTGATTGGCTGGCACGCTTGATCCTAGCGTCCACTCATCAATTGGCACCTCACACCAGGCATGTGGCCTCTTTGCTGACGTGGCACACGAAGAGGCAGCGCCCGCCAGGAGCGCGAAAGCAAGCAGTCGTCATGCTCGCCATCCGGTGTTGATTTTCGCATTCATCACCTACGGTGTTGCGATAGGCGCCCCACTGCGGAGCGCTTATCCACTTCCTGCCTGTTGGTGATATGCGTGCCGCAACAGGTACTAGAGATAGTCGTTCTTGAGCTCGACGTACTTCTTCGCCGAGTAGTACAGACGCTCGATCTCCTCATCGCTCAGGCGGCGGACGAAACGGGCCGGGTTGCCCAGCCACAGTTCCGCCTCGCCGACGACCTTGCCCGGCGCCACCACGGCGCCGGCACCGACGAAACCGTGCTTGCGCACGGTGGCACCGTCGAGCACGGTCGCATGCATGCCGATCAGGCAGGCGTCCTCGATCGTGCAGGCATGCACCACCGCGGCATGGCCGATGGTGACGTCGCTGCCGATATGCGTGGCGAAACCGCCCGGCGTGTAGGGACCATCGTGGGTCACATGGACAATGGTGCCATCCTGCACATTGGTACGGGCGCCGATGCGGATCCGGTGCACGTCGCCGCGGATCACGGTCCCCGGCCAGACTGAGGAATCCGGGCCGATCTCCACGTCGCCGATCACGGTGGCGGCCGGATCGACATAGGCGGAATCGGCCACCACCGGGTGGATTCCGCGATAGGTTCGCAAGGTCATGGCAATACTCGATGCGGCACAGCGCGCGAAAGTCAGACGAAAGAGAGTAGCCCGCGACGCGACCGACGGGAAGGCAGGCGGTGCGGCCACCGGCCGACCGCTGCGCCCTCTCGCGGTCGGCGACGGTGCGCGCTAGTCTGCACCGTATGGATACCCACATCAGCACGGCCGAACTCAACGCCACGCTCGCGCGCCTGCGCGCGGCCTGGGATGCCAAACGCCCGGACTACGCCCAGCGCATGGACGATCTCGCGCGCTTGCGCGAGGCGTTCAAGCGCCGGCTGGGCGGCCTGGTGGACGCCATGGCCGCCGACTTCGGCCGCCGTTCGCGCCACGAGTCATTGCTGACCGACGGCATGACCGTACTGCACGAGATCGACCAGGTGCGCGCGCACCTGCGCCGCTGGATGCGCCCGTCGCGCCGTGCGGTGGACTGGATCTTCCTGCCCGCCCGCGCCGAGATCCGCTACCAGCCGCTGGGCGTGGTCGGTGTGATTGCGCCCTGGAATTACCCGGTCAACCTGGCCCTGATTCCGCTGGTGAGCGCCATCGGCGCCGGCAATCACGTGATGCTCAAGCCGTCCGAATACACGCCGCGCACGGCCGAGGCGCTGGCGGAACTGATTGCCGAGGTGTTTCCGGCAGATCGCGTGGCCACGGTACAGGGCGGCGCCGAAGTGGCCTCGGCCTTTGCGTCACTGCCGCTGGATCATCTGCTGTTTACCGGTTCGACCGAGGTCGGACGCAAGGTCATGGCTGCGGCGGCACCGAACCTCACGCCGGTGACGCTGGAGCTGGGCGGCAAATCGCCCGCCGTCGTGGCGCCGGATTATCCACTGGATGTCGCGGCGGCCCGTATCGCCGCCGGCAAGCTGCTCAACGCCGGGCAGACCTGCATCGCCCCCGACTACGTGCTGCTGGTGGGACGCGACCCGGAACAGTTCGTCGGCGCGCTGCGCGACTACATGGGCCGCCACTATCCGGCGCTACGCGAATCGCCGGACTACACCAGCATCATCAACGACCGCCAGTATGCCCGGTTGCAGGGCCTGGTCGACGAAGCCCGCGCCCGCGGCGCCCGCGTGGTCACCCTTCCCGACGATGCGGCCCACAATCCCGCCGAACGCGTGTTTGCGCCGACCGTGGTCGTCGGCGCACCGGATGACAGTCGCGTCATGGAAACCGAGATCTTCGGTCCGATCCTGCCCGTGGTCGTGGTCGATTCGGTCGAGGCCGCCGTCGCCTACATCAACCGCCGGCCGCGGCCGCTGGCGCTCTACCACTTCGACAACGACCGTCGGCGCACCCGCCATGTGCTCGACCACTGCGTGGCCGGCGGCGTCAGCGTGAACGACTGCCTCCTGCACAACGCGCAGGGCGAGCTGCCGTTCGGTGGCGTCGGTCCGTCCGGCATGGGGCATTACCACGGCCATCACGGCTTCGTGACCTTCTCCAAGCAGATGCCGGTGTTCCACCAGTTCCGCTGGTCGAGCCTGGCCCTGCTGCGGCCGCCGTACAAGGGGCTGGCCGACTTCATGACGCGCTTCCTGACGCGCTAGTTGAAGCCATCGGCAAAGAGGCGGTCGCTGGTACTGAACCGCTGTTCCACCCGGGTGATATTTCCCTGGTTGTCGCGCACCGACGCGCGCAACCAGGCGTCGGTCATCGGCGGCAGGGGCTGTCCCAGTGCAATGGCGCGGATATCCGCGTCGACCGGGGCCGCCAGGTCCGCCAGTTCGGAACCGGGTGCACGCCCGGCCACCATGAAGCTGGCCCGCACGGACAGCGTGCCTGCCGCGATGCCGCTGTTGGCGTCGGAGATCCCCAGGCGCAGCTGCGTGACCGGCAGGGCATTGAAGCCCGGTCGCGGCAGGCTCACCGTCAGCGCCGGACGCAGGTCGTCCAGGAACCAGCCGAGGGCTGCGTTGCCCGTATCGATCGGGCAGCCCAGATCGATCCAGCGGACGAAGCGCAGTTTCTCTTCTTCGCTCAATGGCGTGACGGGGCTTCCCGGTGGCGGCATCGCCGTGCCGGTGTAGTCCAGGTCGGCGGCGTTCGGGTCGGCACCTGCCGGCAGCGTGGCGACGTTGCCCGGCACCGCTTCGGTCGGATGCGAGGCGTTGCTCCAGCCATCCAGCCGCTGGCCGAACAGCTTCCAGATCAACAGGCTCCGCCGGCTCTGGAACATGCGGATATAGCGGCTCGCGTTGGTCTGGCGCCAGCGACCGATCAGCGGCGGATAGCCATATTGCGCGTCGGCGTCGGCGGCCAGCCGCCGATAGTCGCCCGGCAGGCCGTTACTGTCGCCCGTATCCGCAAGGTCAAGATTCCCGGCCGGGCTGGCGCCCTGGTGGCAACCTGCACAGCTGCGCTGCAGCAACGGCCGGATGTCGCGGATGAATTCCACCGTGTGCATCGCTGTGGCCTCCACCCGCAGCGACGGGTCGCCGCCCGGCGCGGACCGGGTCAGCAGTGGCGTCTGGCGCGAAAGGTCATAGGTGGAAAATCCCGGTTGCGCTGCGGCGGTCTGCTCGAAGGCCAGCGGTGCCTGGCTGTGCGCATGGCAACCGCCGCAGTCGACGCGCTTCTCGCCGGGGCGAACCTGATGCCAGGTCTGCGCCACGTTGAGCGCCATGCCGTTGCGATCGATGGTCTGGAAGGTGAAGGGGGCATCCGCAGTGAGCCTGGCCAGAAAGCTCGTGTCGGGATTGCCCTCCACATCGAGCACCGGCGCACCGCTGCTGGTCTTGCGCAGCGGAATCTCACCGAGTATGCGCAGGCGCTCCTGCGCATGACTGTAGAACTGGCGTCCTTGGTTCGGTCCGTAGCTGCGATGGGTATGCGGTTCCATGCCGACGATGCGCACGGCCCAGATGTCGCTGTTGCTGTACTTGCCCGCATCCGACCCCTGCGTCACCCAGTTGCTGCTCTGGCCGTTCTCCGCGGTGTTGAACGCATCGAGTCCGTCGAAGGTGTTGGCCCAGGGCGTCACCCACCCGGGAAAACTCTCCCTTTTATAAAAACTCGACGTGCCCACCATTCCCAGCGGCGTGCCGGCCGGCAGGCGCGCATCCGCGCTGCCGTCGTTGGGCAACCAGGCCAGCTCGTCGGGCTGGTCGACACCATGCACGGCGCGATAGGGCACCAGCGCCCGCGGCCAGGCTTCGTTGTACGCCGGGTCGTTCTTTATCAGCACCAGCTGCTGGGGCGCGGTGACGATTCCGCCGTCGGGAACCAGGTACAGGCCGGCGTCATAGCGCGGCACGGGCGTGGGGCGATCCAGGTCGTTGGCCGGTCCCGGCGACCACACCACCAACAGGTGATTGCCTGGCGCCGCCGACGGATGGGTGAACTTGCCCACGCGGGTTCCCCCCGCACCCGGCGGCGCGGCCTCGTCGTCTGCCGTGGTGAAGGGCGTGATGGAGTACAGGCCGCGCGGCGTGAACGGCATCCGGAAAGGGTAGACCGTGCCGTCGCTCATCGTCCGGGCGATCTCCGGATTCTGGGCGATCAGGGCGCTGTGGAAGGACGGCTGACCCGCCGGCGGCCGATATGGCATTCGGTACAACGCGCCAAAGCCGTTATTGTTTAAATTGTAGTAGTCCTCCACGACCAGGTCTTCGTTGCCCAGCTGCGTCATGAAGTGAAAGGCCTGTCCTTCGCGAAAGGCGCTGACCACCGGCTTCCATCCCCGGCCATCGGGCTGGATCGACCAGATGCCCCAGTTGCGCGTGTCGCGCAGCCCCTGGTCTTCGTGCGAGGAGAACATCAAGCGGCCGTCGCGAAGGATGGTCGGGTGCAATGCGCTGGAGATGCTCATTGGCGCGATGGGCGTGACGTTGCGGCCATCCTGGTCCATCACGAAGAGCTGCAGGGTGGGCGCCGTATAGCCCTTGGGCGGTTCGAAACCGTTACGGTTGCTGGTGAACACCACGCGGCCGCCCGGCAACGGGCACGGCGCCAGATTGAGGATGCCGTAGCCGAGCCGGTTGTACGGGGCGGGCGGATCGAGCGGGTTGGATTCGTCCCATTGGCCGGCACCGGTGTTGGGCGTGAATTCGCCGAACGTCAGGCGCTGGACCTGCCGCGTGGCCACGTGGATGCGATAGATATCCGCGCCGGCCTCGGGCAGGTCGTCGCGCTGGTTGTTGAGCGATTCCGCACGCAGGTCCGGGAAATAGCTGTAATAGACCCACTGCGCGTCAAAGGAAACGAACGGATCCGTCACGCCCCCCGTGCCGCCGGCAACGAGTACCTCCTCGCTGCCATTAGGATGGCGCAGCATGAGGTCGGCGCCGGGATCCAGGCGCGCCGGGTGAAACACCTCCGGCCAGATCGTATTGGTCTGGTCGCCATGGCGCGCCTGGCGCACGTAGACGATGTCGTAGTCGATGGCCGGCTGGGCCAGCGCCAGCCACGGCAGAAGCACTAACAGCAGTCCGACGCGCACGAGGTTCCCCTCCGAACAACTGGCTATGACCAGAACGGCAGGCCATGCCAGATGTACGCCACCCCGAAACGCCGTGTTGTGCCGGGGCGCACAGCCACGCCGCCGGCTTTCCGGCGATTACAGCAGCGGCGTGTCGTCGGCCAGCGCATCCTTCTGGCCGCCGATCACCCGCAGCGCGTACTGATAGCCCAGTTCGATCGCCCGTTCGTACGACTGCCAGTCCAGCAGCCCCACGCCAGTCACGGGCGGTGTGAGCAGAAGACTGGCCTTCTGCCGGCGATCCGCGTTCGCTGCCTTGGAATTGACCATTCCCGCACGCAGCAGAATGCTCACCAGGCCCGGCCGTGCCGGACGGCGCTGCTCCCAGAACAGCTGCCAGGCGGACGGCGACGCCACCTCCTCGACCTCCGCCCGCAGGACGTCATCGGCACCGATATCCACGCCGATCACATCGCCCACCGCCATGTCGCGCATCACGTCCGTCGGGAGGTTGTTGATCACCGCGCCGTCCACCAGTACCTGGCCCTGGTGAAACACCGGCGGCAAGACGCCCGGAATCGCGGAACTCGCGCGCAGCCAGTACCACAGCAGGCCCGTGCGGTGCGTTACCGCATCGCCACTGGTGAGATTGGCGGAGACGGCGAAATAGGGCAGCGCGAGGTCTTCGATATGCCGCTCGCCGAACGCTTCGCGCAGCAGGCGCGAGACCCGCCGTCCGGTCGTCATCGCCAGGAAGGGCCAGGTGTAGTCCTTGAGCGGGCGCCCGTCGACGAAGGCGCGCCGGTAGCGTTGCAGCATTTCCTCGTCGCTCCAGCCCGCGGCCACGCCGGCGGCGATGATCGCTCCGATGCTGGTGCCGCCGACCGAATCGATGCGCAGCCCCGCCTCGCGCACCGCCTTGATCACGCCGATATGGGCAAATCCCCGCGCGCCCCCGCCGGAAAGCACCAGGCCCAGGCTGCGTCCGGCGATCAGGCGGGCAATGCGCTCGACATCCGCCGGCCCGCACCAGTGGTGCAGTCGCGCCCCCTTCACCTGGGCCAGCCACGCCGCGCCGCGGCCCAGCTGGATCTCGCCGCGCGCATGCCACAGCACGAGGTGCCGCGGCCGGTGCAGCGCCTCTTCGGCGCCGGTACAGGACGGGTCGGTCCACGCTGCCGGCTGGTCGACGGCGTTGGCCACGAAGATCAGCGCATCCGCCTGGCGCACGCACAGCTCGTGCCAGGCATCCAGGGTCGGGCCCGCCTGGTAGAGCACGAAGCGCGCCTGGGCTTCCTGCGCCGAATACCAGGCGCTGGTGTGGCCGGCGCCCGTGACGGCATCGAGCAGGGAGCAGCTTCCATAGTCGCGCAAAGCAGCCTGCAGGGCCCGGCTGAAACCGGTGATGTCGACGCCGGGATCGTGCGGGATCACCGCGAAGGTGCGCGCCACCGACAGGGGCTCGCCGGTGCGTCGCACCAGCAGGCGTTCCACCGCGATGCGCGCGGCCTGCAGCATGGCCCGCGGCTGGCGCTGCACGAGCGCATCGAAACCCGCGCGTGACAGGCGCAGCAGTTCCGAGTCACGCAGGGCACGCACCGTGGCCGAGCGCGGCTGGTCGACGATCAGACCGAGTTCGCCCACGCTTTCGCCGGCGGCGATCAGCCCGATCAGCCGCGCGACACCACCGCTGCGCGGTACGCGGAATGCCCCAAGGCTGCCCGAACGCAGGACGTACAGCGCATCCGAGATATCCCCTTCCTCGAACAGCGTGGCGCCGCCGGGCAGGACGGACCACTCCAGCACCTGTTCGAGCTGGTCGAGCTCGGCCTCGTCCAGGTGCTGGAACAAGGGCGCCTCGCGCAGGATCTGGCGCACGTCGGATACGGGCAGGCGCAGCGCGTCGGTCATGCGTCTATGCTACGCCGGGGCCGCTGCCGGCACGGCTTGAATTTGTCCCCGGCCCGACGCACCTTGCTCATTCTCCCCAGCCCCTTCTGTGAGACCCACGCCATGGACGCGACCAATCCGCTACTCGTCGACGCTGAACTTCCGGCTTTCTCGCAGATCCGGCCCGAACATGTCGAACCGGCAATCCACGCGATCCTGGCCGACTATCGGCAGGCGATCGAACGGCTGACGGCCGAGTCCCAGCCGCGCACCTTCGCCAACACCGTGCTCCCGCAGGAATCGCTCGAGGAACGCCTGGGCCGCGCGTGGTCGCCGGTGTCTCACCTGCATTCGGTGAAAGATTCGGATGAGCTGCGCAAAGCCTACTCGACCGCGCTCGAAGCAATTACCGAACATGCTACGGAACTGGGCCAGAACCGTGAACTCTACGCGGCGGTGGAAGCGATCACCCACGGCGGCGGCTATGCCGGGCTGGAACGGCCGGCGCGCACCCTGATCGAGCACGCCCTGCGCGATTTCCGGCTGTCGGGCGTCGCCCTGGAAGAACCGGCACGTTCGCGCTTCAAGGCGATCGCCAACGAGCTGTCGCGCCTGGGCACCGAATTCGAGGAAGCAGTGCTCGACGCCACCGAAGCCTGGACCGAGCACCTCACCGACGAGGCCCAGCTGGCGGGAATTCCCGAATCCGGCCGCGCGGTACTGCGCGAGTACGCCCGCGAGAAGGGCCTCGACGGCTGGCTGATCACCCTGCGCCAGCCCAGCGTGCAGGCGGTCCTTTCCTACGCCGATGACCGCCGCCTGCGCGAGCGTGTCTATGCGGCCTACTCCACCCGCGCCTCCGACCAGGGCCCGAACGCCGGAAAATTCGATAATTCCCAACGTATAAATGACATCCTGGCGCTGCGCCACGAGGCGGCGCAATTGCTCGGCTTCGCCAATGCCGCGGAGGAATCGCTCGCCACCAAGATGGCGCCCTCGACGGAAAAGGTGCTGGCCTTCCTCCACGACCTGGTGAAGAAGGCCAAGCCCGTCGCCGAGAAGGAGCTGGCCCAGCTGCGCGAGTTCGCCGCCAATGCGCTGGGCATCGCGGACCTGCAGGCCTGGGATGTGGGCTACGCCTCGGAGAAGCTGCGCGAGGTGCGCTACCAGCTCAATGAAGAGGAGCTCAAGCCCTACTTTCCGCTCGACGCCGTCCTCAACGGCCTGTTCGCGATCACCGAGCGCGTCTTCGGCGTGCGCCTGCAGCTGCGCGACGATGTCGACGTATGGAATCCCGATGTGCGGTACTACGATGTGTACGACGCACAGGGCGAACGCATTGCCGGAGCCTATGTCGATCTCTTCGCCCGCAGCGGCAAGCGCGGGGGCGCCTGGATGGACGTGTGCCGTTCCCGTTTCCGCAACGGCGGCGATCTGCACCGGCCGATCGCCTACCTCACCTGCAACTTCGCTCCGCCCACGGCCGCCGCACCGTCATTGCTCACCCACGACGACGTGCTCACCCTGTTCCACGAGTTCGGTCATGGCCTGCACCACCTGTTGACCGAGGTCGATTACCCCAGCGTTTCGGGCATCAGCGGCGTGGAGTGGGATGCCGTCGAACTGCCCAGCCAGTTCCTTGAGAACTTCGGCTGGCAGCGCGAATCGCTGGACCTGTTCGCGCGCCATTTCCAGACCGGCGAGGTGCTGCCACAGACCCTGTTCGAGCGCATGCAGGCCGCGCGCTATTTCCAGGCCGGCATGTTCCTGGTGCGCCAGCTGGAGTTCGCCTTGTTCGACTTCCGCCTGCACCGGGAGTTTGACCCGGCGCGCGGCGCCCGCACCGTGGAGTTGCTGCAGGAGGTCCGCGCCGAAGTCGCGGTCGTGCAGCCCCCCGCCTGGCAGCGCTTTGCGCACGGTTTCACGCACATCTTTTCGGGCGGCTACAGCGCCGGCTATTACAGCTACCTGTGGGCCGAAGTGCTGTCGGCGGATGCATTCGGGCGTTTCGAAGAAGAAGGGGTGTTCAACCGGCAGACGGGCGATGCGTTCCGGCGCGAGGTGCTGGCCGTGGGCGGATCGCGGCCCGCGCTGGAGAGCTTCATTGCCTTCCGCGGCCGCGAACCGGATTCGACGGCCCTGCTGCGCAGCTACGGCCTGGCCTGAGCGCTTGCCTGGCGGCCGGCCGGTTCGCTCGCCCCGGCGTAGCGCCGGCCGGCGGCCGGCCGGCGCGTTACGGTAAACTGGGCCGATGAAGATCGCCTCGTGGAACGTCAACTCGCTCAACATCCGCCTGCCGCACCTCAAGGAATGGCTGGGGCAGGCGCAGCCCGACATCGTCGCGCTGCAGGAAACCAAACTGGAAGATGCTAAATTTCCCGATACGGATATTGCCGCACTCGGATACCGCTGCGTCTTCTCCGGCCAGAAAACCTACAACGGCGTGGCCATCCTGGCGCGCCAGATGCCCACGGACATCGTCACCGACGTACCCGGATTCAGCGACCCGCAGCGGCGCATCCTGGTCGCCACGGTCGGCGACCTGCGGATCGCCAATCTCTATGTGGTGAACGGCCAGGCGGTCGGCAGTGAAAAGTACACCTACAAGCTGTCCTGGCTGCAGCACCTGACCGACTACCTCGCGCAGGAAATCCAGCGGCACCCGAACCTGATCGTCCTGGGCGATTTCAACATCGCGCCCGACGACCGCGACGTGCACGATCCAGTCGCCTGGCATGAACAGATCCTGTGCTCCACGCCTGAACGCGACGCGCTCAAGCGCCTGCTGGACATCGGCCTCATCGACAGTTTCCGTGAATTTGAATCCGCTGGCGGGCACTTCAGCTGGTGGGATTACCGCCAGGCCGCCTTCCGCCGCAACCTCGGCCTGCGCATCGACCTGATCCTGGCCAGCCACGCCTTGCGCCCGCGCATGAGCGGCGCGAGCATCGATATCACCCCCGGCGCCTGGAACGGCCTTCCGACCACGCGCCGGTACTGCTGGAACTGAGCGCATGACCGAACGCGAGAACGCTGTTTCCCTGGAGGACCACGAGCTGGAGGAACTCGACCAGTTCCTGCGCGCCCATGCGCGCGAGGACGAACCGGATCTCCTCCTCGACGGCGTGCACGGACTGTTGACCGTGCTCGCCATTGGCCCTGATCCGGCCCTGCCGGACGAATGGCTGCCGGAAATCCTGCACGCCCCGTTCGAAGATGAGGAAGAGGGCGAACGCATCCTGGCCCTCCTGGCCAAGCTGAATGATTCGATCCTGCCCGAGATCGAGGCCGAGACCTACGAACCCATACTCGGCGAAGTCGACCTGGAAGACGGTGGCATCGCCCTGTCAGCCGCCGGCTGGTGCGAAGGCGTGAGCCGGGCGATCGACCTGCGCGCCAACGCCTGGGAATCCCGCCTGAGCGAGGACGCCCAGCTCATGGAAATGCTCGGGCCCGTCATGGCACTGGCGGTCGACGAGGGCATCCTGCAGGCGGACACGGAATTTGAGCGCCTCACCGAGCAGGAATACGACGAGTGTCTGGCGCAGATACCGGCGGTCGTGGCACACGTGGCGCAGTACTGGCGCGTGCATCCCGCCACCGAGCGCGAGAAGGCGGGCAGTGGCGCTTCTTCTTCGGAATTCCGCGACCCGCCGCGGCGCCGCGGTGGTCGCTGGGTGCACTGACTCCGGCCGCGCGCCCGTGATTGTTTCCGCCGTGGTACCAGCCTTTCCACGAAAGGCGCACTGGTACCGCGGCCGCGCGGCGCCATCTGGGTGGTTTCTCACCGGGAGATCGCCATGTCCTTGCTTGAATCACGTCACGTGTTGCACACCGTCCGCGGCCGTCCGACCTCCGACGGTGCCGGCGTCCGCCTGACGCGCGTCATTGGCCAGCCGGCCCTCGACAGCCTCGATCCCTTCCTGTTGCTCGACGAGTTCCGCTCCGACGAGGCGACGGACTACCTCGCCGGCTTTCCGAGCCATCCACACCGGGGCTTCGAAACGGTCACGTACATGCTGGCCGGCCACATGCGTCATGCGGACAACCAGGGCAACCGGGGTGATCTGGGTGCCGGCAGCGTGCAATGGATGACGGCCGGGCGCGGCATCGTCCACTCGGAGATGCCGGCGCAGGAGGACGGGCTGCTGTGGGGATTCCAGCTGTGGGTGAACCTGCCGGCAGCGCAGAAGATGACGGCGCCGCGCTACCAGGACATCGCGCCACAGGCGATTCCCGAAGTGAGTCCCGGCGAGGGCGTGAGCGTGCGCGTCATCGCCGGTGAATTCGGCGGCGCGGTCGGACCGGTCAATGCCGTCGCGACCGACCCGGTCTACCTGGACGTGCGCCTGGCTGCCGGAGCGCGCTGCGAAGTCCCGTTGCCGCAGGGCCATACGGCCTTCGCCTACGTGTACGCTGGCCAGGTCGCAGTCGGCAGTGCGGCCGCGGACATTTCACGCGGCGAACTCGCGGTACTGTCAAAAAGTGGCGGAGTGGAACTTGCTGCATCGACCGACGAGGGGGCTCGCCTGATCCTGGTTGCCGGCCGTCCACTGGAAGAACCCGTGGCCCGCTACGGTCCCTTCGTGATGAACACTGCCGAGGAAATCACCCAGGCCGTGCGCGACTTCCAGGCCGGCCGGTTCTGATCGCGGACGGGCGACCATAGGAGCCAGCGGTCGCCGTCACGCCGACGGCGACCGCTGTGGCGTGCACTAGCTCTTCTTTCCCGCCGCCGGAGCAGCGGCATCGTTCTTCAACTGCCGGTCGAGCCAGCGCACGATGGTGTTGTAGACGTGCTTCTTCATCGCCGGTGTCGACATGCCGTGCTTGCCGCCGGGGTAGGTCATCAGGTCGAACGCCTTGCCCCGGTTCTGCAGTTCCGCCATGAGCTGGGTCGAATTGGTAAAGAGCACATTGTCGTCGGCCATGCCGTGAATCAGCAGCAGCGGCGAGGTCATGCCGTCGAGCCACGGGAAGATGCTGCTCTTGGTGTAGCCTTCCGGGTTCTGTTGCGGCGTGCCGAGGTAACGCTCCGTGTAATGCGTGTCGTAGAGCGAGAAGTCGGTAACCGGCGCGACCGAAACACCCGCGGCCACCACATCCGACGCCTTGGCCAGCATCATCAGCGCCATGTAGCCGCCGTAGCTCCAGCCGAACACACCAATGCGCTTGCCGTCGACCCAGGGCTGCCTGGCCAGCCACTCGATGGCGACGCGCTGGTCTTCCACTTCCGCCGCACCCGTCTGGCGATAGATCGCGTCGGAGAACGCACGACCACGACGTGCCATGCCGCGGTTGTCGAGCGTGATCACGACGTAGCCGTGCTGCGCGAGATATTCATCGAAGACATCGGGAAAGCCGCGCGTTGCCAGCTGCGCCGTCGGTCCGCCGTAGAAGTGCGAGACGACCGGGTAGCGCCTGGACGGGTCGAATCCGCTGGGCTTGAGCAGGCGATACCAGAGCGTCTGGCCATCCTTGGCGGTGAGCGTGCCGAACTCCGGCGTGATATGTGCTGCCCGATACGGCCCGTACGGATGCTTGTCGTCGACCTTGTTCTCGGCGATCCACGCCAGGTGCTTTCCGTCCGGGGCGCGCACGCTCACCTGGCTCGGCGTCTTCGGATCGCTCCAGCTGTCAACGAACAGTTTCACGCCCTTGCCGGAATCGTCCGCGGCAAAGGTGGCTTCGTGCCAGCCGTCTTCGCGCGTGATGCGCTGTGGTGCGGCCGCATCGCTGCCGTCGAGCTTGACCGCGTACACCTGCTTGTCGAGGGGATGGTCCTTGTTGCCGGCGAAATACACACGTCCCTGCGCCTCGTCCACTGCCAGCACGCGATCGACATGCCAGTCGCCGCGCGTCAACGGCACTTTTTCCTTTCCGTCCATTCCGTAAAGGTATAGATGTTTCTGCCCGCTGCGCTCGGAAGCCCAGATGAATCCGGCGTCGTCCTTGAGGAATTTCAGGTCGTCGTGGAGGTTGATCCAGGTCTTGCTGGTCTCGGTCAGCAGCACCTGCTGCTTGAGTGTCTGCACGTCGACCCGCACCAGATCCAGGGTCTTCTGGTCGCGGCTCTGGCGCTGGAAGGTCACGGACTTTCCATCCGGCGTCCAGTTCACGCGGGTCAGGTAGATATCTTCTTCGGGACCCAGGTCGATCCACGTGGGCGCCGTGTTGGCGGGGGCGTCCGGGCGGATGAGCCCGAGCTTCACGCGCACGTTGGCCTTGCCCGTGGTCGGATAGCGCTGCTCGGTGATATTGGTGCGGTCGGCGTTGATCTCGAAGCGCTGGACGATCGGCACGTCGATTTCATCGTAGCGTTCGAAGGCGATCCAGTCGCCCGTCGGCGACCACCAGTAGCCGGTGAAGCGCTCCATTTCCTCCTGCGCGACGAATTCCGCCTCGCCGTTGTGGACCGAATCCTTGCCATCGGTGGTGAGCGCGCGATTTTCGCCGCTCTTGACGTCGACGACCCACAGATTCTGCTTGCTCACGTAGGACACGTAGCGCCCGGACGGCGCCACCTGCGGATCCATCACCTCAGCATCCTTGGGGGTGAGCGAGCGCACGGCCTGGTCGGCCTTGGCGCCAAGATCGTACAGGTAGAGTTGCCCGCCGAGCGGAAACAGCAGCTGGCGACCGTCCGGCGACCAGCGATAGCTGACGATGCCCTTGAGACTGGCGATGCGCATGCGCTCGCGGGTGGCCTTTTCGGCGTCGGAGAGTTCCTCTTCCTGCGGCTGCACCGCGCGCGAATCCACCAGCAGCCGCGTGGTGTTGTCGGCGAGGTTGTACTCCCACAGGTCCATGGTGTTCTGGTCACTTTCCTTGCCGCGCAGGAAGCTCACGCGACTGCCGTCCGGCGAAATCTTCAGCCCGCGCGGCGTGGTGCCGAGCAGCGCGGGGTCATCCAGCAATCGTTCAATAGTGAGTTTTTCGGACATCGCGGGCAGGGAAAGGGCCATCAGGCCGGTAAACAGCATCGTGCGCATAAGGGACTCCGCAGCCAAGCCCCGATTAGAGCGGTTTCCGGGGCTGGCGTCATGTACACAAGAATGCATCCCGGCGCATAGCCGTGCCAAACCGGGCGTGTGCATTAGGGTAACGGGCTGTCCGGTATCGCGGTGCGGCGGGTCGTCGGAGCCGTCGGTGTCGAGCCAGGAGGGGACGTCGGCAACCAGGGACTGCCGAGTGGCTATCGTCTGTCTTGTCAGCCTATGCGAGGACCGCCAAGTCGATAGTCAGAAGCCGAAGCGCACGGATCTGGCCCGTGGTGCGGCGGCGTGCGTGAGAGCAGCCCCTCCTGGATGTGGCCGCGATGGAGAGCGCGCGATGGCCGCCTCCCGACTTACCAGCTTCGCTTCCTTGAGACGATCGAAACGTCTCTCGGTGTCCTGGTCACGCAGGTACGTCACGGGAACAAGGGAGCTCTTGCCCGGCAACAGATTGCGCAAGTCTGCCGATCCTCCGACTGCGCGACTCAGGCGATCGAAGCGGCGGCGAATGCGCACTACTGTTTGATCCGCTTCGGGAACGCGCTTCATCGTATGCAATGCTTGTGGCAATCGAAGCTATCGCACGCAGCACGCCATTCCGTATAGACAACCAGCTGCGCGAACCCGGGCGTTGTGACACCGCTGATCGCGTGAAAGCCATGCCGTGTTTTCTCAAGGCACATGGTTGGCTGCGGCCTCGAAAGAGCGCGCTTTGGCCAACGAACTCCGGGCTCTGATGGCAGACCTTCTGCGACGTGCTCAACCTTTCGAGCGCGAGCTGGCGGAGCTATTCGAGGAACGAGCGCGAAAGTGTCGCGCGATATGGTGAGAACATTCCGAGGACGGTCCAGGGATCCGCCAGGAAACAAAACTACTTCCCGATGCAAAAACTGGAAAAGATCGCCCCGAGCAGATCGTCACTGGAGAATTCACCGGTGAGTTCGCCCAGGGCGCGCTGGGCGTGGCGCAGTTCTTCGGCGGCCAGTTCGCCGGCGCGGCGGTGAACCAGTGCCAGTTCTGCCGCGGCCAGTCGGGCAGCGACCTGTTCGAGGGCCACGACGTGGCGCGTGCGCGCGGTGAAGGCGCCGTTGATGCTGTCGCCGCCGGCGGCGAGACGGCGCAGCGCGGTGCGCAGGAGATCAAGGCCGATGTGGGTCTTGGCGGACAGGTCGATCCGCAGGCCAGCCGGCGTTTCCGCGACCGCGGGCAGTTCGCCGGAGAGGTCGATCTTGTTGCAGATCAGAAGGCGCGTCTGGCCTGACTGGGGCGGACCGAGCAGGGCGAGGTCGGCCGCGATGTGATCCTGGTCGGTGACCAGCAGGGCGACGTCGGCCCGTTCCAGTTCGCGACGGGCGCGGCGGATGCCCTCCAGCTCGACCACGTCGCCCGATTCGCGCAGGCCGGCGGTGTCGACCAGGGTCAGGATGACGCCATCGAGTTCGATGCTCTCGCGCAGCACATCGCGCGTAGTGCCCGGGATTGGCGTGACGATGGCGCGATCCTGCGCCGCCAGCGCATTGAGGAGACTCGACTTGCCGGCGTTTGGCCGGCCCGTGATCACCACGTGGAGTCCGTCGGTGAGACGCACGCCGCGACGGGTTTGCGTCAGCAGCTGGGAGGTTGTCAGGCGCACGGCATCCAGGCGGTCGCGCAGTTCCTGGGTATCGAGGAAATCGATCTCTTCCTCGGGAAAATCAATCGCTGCCTCGATGTATACGCGCAACTCGATCAGTAGCGCGAGCAGCGCGTTGACCCGGTCGGAAAAGGCGCCCTCCAGGGAGCGCATCGCCGCGCGGGCCGCCGCCTCGGACTGGCTCGCGATGAGGTCGGCGATGGCTTCGGCCTGCGCCAGGTCCAGCTTGCCGTTGAGGAACGCGCGCTCGGAAAACTCACCGGCACGGGCCGGACGTGCACCCATCTCGCAGACGCGTCGCAGCAGCATGTTGAGGACGACCGGCGCGCCGTGGGTCTGGAGTTCGACCACGTCTTCGCCGGTGAACGAGTAGGGGCCGGCGAAGTAGAGAAGGATGGCGCGATCGATCAGGGCGCCTTCGCTGTCGCGCAGCGCGGTGTAGTGGGCGTGGCGCGGGCGCGGGTTGCGATCCAGGAAGGCGGCGCCAATGGCGCGGGCGCCCGGACCGCTGATGCGCAGCACACCGATACCACCGGCGCCGGGCGCAGTGGCGATCGCGGCGATGGTATCGGTGGCGGGGGTCACGGCATCAGGCCTTGTCGCTGGCCTCGACGCGGCGCGTGACGAACCACTGCTGGGCGAGCGAGGCGATGCCGTTGACCGTCCAGTACAGCACCAGTCCGGCCGGGAAGAACGCGAACAGGATCGAGAACACCACCGGCATCGCCTTCATCATGCGAGCCTGCACCGGATCCATGCCCGTGGTCGGCGTCAGATGCTGGGTGGCGATCATGGCCGCGGCGTTGAGGATGGGCAGCACGAAGTACGGATCGGGCGCCGTGAGGTTCTGGATCCACAGGATGAACGGCGCGTGGCGCAGCTCGACGCTTTCGAGCAGCACGCAGTAGAGCGCGAAGAAGACGGGGATCTGCACCAGCATCGGCAGGCAGCCGCCGAGCGGATTGATCTTTTCCTTCTGGTACAGCTCCATCATGGCCTGGCCCATCTTCTGGCGATCATCGCCATAGCGGTCCTTGAGGGCCTGCACGCGCGGCTGCAGCTTGCGCATCTTGGCGGCCGAGCGGTATTGGGCCTCGGACAGCTTGTAGAAGACGATCTTGATCAGAAGAACCAGCAGGATGATCGCGAAGCCCCAGTTGTTCACCAGGCCGTGCAGCTTCGACAGCACCCAGTAGAGCGGCTCGGAGATGAAGGTGAGCATGCCGAAATCGACGGCCAGATGCAGGCCGGGGGCCGTCGCCGTCATCGCGGAAGGCAGCTTGGGACCCACGAAGAGACGCGCCTGGGTCGTCTGCGTCGCGCCGGGTGCGACAGTGAGCAGCGGGCTTTTCGCGCGGACGATGTAGCGGGGCGGCGTAGCCGTGGTGATTTCGCTGGTGGAATACACGTCGGCTTCGTCGGCGGGCGGAATCCACGCGGTGACGAAGTGGTGCTGCAGCATTGCGATCCAGCCGCCCGTCACGGTGGTATCGACCAGGGGCGACTTGGCGAACTTGTCGAAGGCGAGCTTCTTGAATTTGTCCGACGGCGAATACCACGCGGCGCCGGTGAAGCTGTAGGCCTCGGGATTGGTGATGCCGAAGGTGGATTTTGCCGCCGGCGGACTGACACGCTGCAGCTGGCGGTAGGCGTTGCCCGTCCACGGTGCAGTGCCGTTGTTGGCGATTTCCTGGCGGCTATCGACGACGTAGCTGCCGCGCTTGATGACGAAGACCTTGCGAACCGTAAGGCCGGACTGCGCGTCCTGCCAGGTCAGGGGGATCTCCAGGCTGTCCTGTCCGTCGGCCAGCGCGTAGGACTTCTGCTCGGCGGTGAACGTCGCCATGTGGTCGGGCGCGGCAGCACTGCCCTGGGCGCTAACCAGGCCCGTCTGGGCAATGAAGAACGTGGCGGCGTTGTCGTCCAGCAGCCGGACGGGGTTGGCGAAGTCTTTCGGTTCGCGCGGGTACGCCAGCAGGTCTGCGCGGACGATGGTGCCACCGCGGGTGTCGATCGCCAGCTTCAGGACGTCGCTCTTGACCTCAATCAGGTCGCCCGCGGCGGCCGTGGCGGCTGGAACGCTGGCAGCCGTGCTGCCGCTGGCGGTAGCCGGTGCAGGGGTGTCGGCGGACGGAATCGTTCCCGGTGCCGGGGTGGTCCCGGTGGCGGCTGCCGGCACGCCGGTGTTTTCCGCGGCGGTCACGGCGACCGGCGGTTGGCTGAAATCCTGCTGCCATTGGTTCCAGATCATGAAGGAAACCAGTGCTAGGGCGAGCAGCAGGAAAGAACGCGGATTATTCATGGCGTAGGCAGAATCGTGCGGCGGAGAGGTATCCGCAGCGGGGTGGGGACGGCCGGGGACGCGATCAAGGCGCGCTCGGCAGATCGCGAGTCAGTCGCGCATTGTGCCGGCGGCGTGTTGCGGCTTCAATGGCGGCAATTTGTGCCAGAGCAGTGCGAGATCGTCGAGGAGTTCCCGCGATGACACCGGCACGGCCGACGATCGGGGAATAATGAGGATGTCGAGCGGCACCAGATGCTGCCGGTGTCGCCGGAAACTCTCGCGGGTGAGGCGTTTTAGCCGGTTGCGCTCGACCGCCAGTTTCGAGACGCGACGAGACACCGCCAGCCCCATGCGGGCGGCGGTGCCATCGGTAATACGATATTGCGCTTGGAAGTAGCGGCTGGTGACACGTTGGCTGCCTTGGCGCAGCCCGTTGAAATCCGCAACGGTCAGTAGCCGCGCGGCGCGCGGGAAGCGAAACGCTTCCATGGCGCCGGTCCGACGGTCGTCAGACGGCCAGGCGCTTGCGGCCCTTGGCGCGGCGGGCGTTGATGACCTTGCGGCCGTTCTTGGTCTTCATGCGGCTGCGGAAGCCATGGTCGCGGGCGCGCTTCAAGCGGCTCGGCTGGTACGTACGCTTCATGGCGTCGTCTCCGAAAAAAGTGGGGATGGAAAAAGGGGCGGGAGAATAGTTCGCCGAGGACGGCAGTGTCAAGGTGCGCGTGGCTAAAAACCCAGCAACGGCGTAGACTTCCGCGCCCACTCCGGGGTTTAGACCCCGGACCGCCAGTCGACGAGGACGTAATGAGCGAACTCTGGCGGCGCTGTCTGGAACGCCTGGAAGGCGAGTTCGGCGCCGAAGATATACATACTTATCTCAAACCGCTACAGCCAGCCGAAGGCGACGACGGTCTACGTCTGCTTGCCCCGAACGCTTACACGCTGGAGCGGATCGAGACGGAATTCCTGCCGCGGATCCGCGTGGTGCTGTCGCACCTGCAGGGTCACCAGGTGCCCGTGCGCCTGGAAGTGGGCACGCTGAGCGCCCGGCGTCCGCCGGCCGCGAAAGCCTCGCCCGCGACGCGCCCCATGCCGGCGTCCGCCGCCCCCCTGTTCCGGTGGTCGAGCCTGTCGTCGAGTTCGACGGCAATCTGGATCCGAACTACACCTTCGACAGTTTCGTCGAGGGCAAGTCGAACCAGCTGGGCAAGGCGGCCGCGATACAGGTTGCGACCAACCCGGGCCGCGCCTACAACCCGTTGCTGCTCTACGGCGGCACCGGTCTTGGCAAGACGCACTTGATGCATGCGGCCGGCAACCTGATGCGCGCGAACAATCCGCGAACCAAGGTGCTGTACCTGCGTTCGGAGCAGTTCGTGTCGGCCATGATCGATGCCCTGCGCAACAAGAACATGGATGAATTCAAGCGGCGCTTCCGCGAGGTGGATGCGCTGCTGATCGACGACATCCAGTTCTTCGCCGGCAAGAACACGACGCAGGAGGAGTTTTTCCATACCTTCAACGCGCTGTTCGAGGGCAAGCAGCAGATCATCCTGACCTGCGACCGTTATCCGAAGGAAGTGGACAATCTCGAGCCGCGCCTGAAGTCGCGACTGGGCTGGGGGTTGTCGGTGGCCATCGAGCCACCGGATTTCGAGACGCGCGCGGCGATCCTGCTCTCCAAGGCGCAGGCGAAGGGAATGAGCCTGCCGGAGGATGTGGCGCTGCTGATCGCCAAGCGGATGCGTTCGAATGTGCGCGACCTCGAGGGCGCCCTGAACACGCTGGCCGCCCGGGCGAACTTCCTGGGTCGATCGATCACGCTGGAATTTGCCCAGGAGACGCTGCGTGACCTCCTGACGGTCCATGCCCAGGCGATCACGGTTCCGAACATCCAGAAGACGGTAGCCGACTTCTACCAGCTGAGGCTGCAGGACCTGTTGTCCAAGCGCCGTTCGCGCTCACTGGCGCGTCCGCGGCAGATGGCGATGGCCCTTTCGAAGGAATTGACCGAGCACAGCTTGCCGGAGATTGGCGAGGCGTTCGGGGGCCGTGACCATACGACGGTGCTGCACGCCTGCCGCACCATCCGCGATCTTACGGAAACGGATGGAAAGCTGCGCCAGGACTGGGAAAAGCTGGTGCGTATCTTGACCGGGTGATTGCCTGTGGATAAACAGTGGTCGGCGCTGGGGGCAATAGTTATCCACAGATGATCGACAGGCGGCCAAGCGGGTTCCGGGGAGTTTTCCAATCACACAACTGATTGAAAAATAAAATGAAAACGGCGAAGTCCCCAGATTTCGCGGTGCTCTACAACCACCGTCACCCTCTTAAAAGAAAAAAAACGTTTTGTTTTCGAACCGGGATTCTTGACCATGCGATTCAGCATCCAACGCGAAGCTCTCCTAAAACCGCTGCAACAAGTGGTCGGCGTGGTCGAACGGCGCCAGACCCTTCCCGTACTGGCCAACCTGTTGGTGAACGTGAGTGGAGGACGCGTCTCGTTCACGGGTACCGATCTGGAAGTGGAAATGGTTGCCACGACAGATGCGAATGACACAGAAGCGGGCGACATCACCATTCCGGCGAAGAAGCTCTTTGATATCTGTCGCGCGCTCCCTGATGGCGTGAAGGTGGATGTGAAGCTGTCGGGCGATCGGGTCACCGTCAGCGCTGGTCGCAGCCGCTTCACGCTGGCGACGCTGCCTGCCACCGAGTTCCCCGTCGTGGACAATATTGAGCTGGTGGAGAAGGTCACGCTGCCCGAAGCCACGCTCAAGAACCTGATGGATAGAACCGCCTTTGCCATGGCGCATCAGGATGTCCGCTATTACTTGAACGGGATGCTGGTGGATCTACGTGAGAACGCGCTGCGCTGCGTAGCGACGGACGGACACCGACTGGCGCTGAGTGAGACGGCTGTAGAGGCAAAGGTCTCCACGCGCCGCCAGATCATTATTCCGCGTAAGGGTGTGCTGGAACTGCAGGGTCTGTTCGAGAACGGCGATGGCACGGTTGATCTGGAGTTTGGGAAGAACCATCTCCGCGTTCGCCGTGGAGACGTGCAGTTCACCTCGAAGCTGATCGACGGCCGTTTTCCGGACTACGAGGCCGTCATTCCGATTGGTGCAGACAAGGAGGTCCGGATCGGCAGGGACTCTCTCCGGGCGGCTCTGCAACGCGCGGCGATTCTCTCCAACGAGAAGTACCGCGGTGTGAAGTTGGACGTGAGCCCGAACAAGCTGGGTATCGTGGCGCACAATCCGGAACAGGAAGAGGCACACGAAGAACTGGAGGCGGAGACGCCTGTCAGCGATCTGAGCGTAGGCTTCAATGTGAATTACCTGCTGGATGCGCTCGGCGCGCTGCAGGGCGAGGAAGTGCTGTTGTGCTTGCGGGACGGCCAGTCGTCGTGCCTGCTTCGTACGCCAGAGTCGGAGCAATCCCGGCACGTGGTGATGCCGCTGCGACTCTGAGAAGTCTTCCGGATGGAAACGAGAACCCGCGGGAATGAAGTACCGCGGGTTTTTTTATGGGTGGATGAATGCGTATCCGCGAGTTGCGTGTTGAGAACCTTCGGAATATTTCGTCGGCCTCGGTGTCGCTGGGGCCGGGTCTGAATCTTTTCCTGGGCGCCAACGGCGCTGGAAAGACGAGTTTGTTGGAGGCAGCGTTCCTGCTGTCGCATGCCCGTTCCTTTCGAAGTGGGAAGAGGGAGTCGCTGGTTCGGCGGGGCGCCGAGAGCTTGAGCGTATTTGCGGTGGTGGAGTCTGGTTCGCGGGGAGAACGACGGGTCGGCTTGCGGCGGGACGCGGACAAGTGGGTCGGCCGGGTCGATGGGCGTAACACCGAGGGTCTGGTAGAACTGTTGCGTGAGATTGCCGTGGTGTGTTTCGAGCCGGGGTCGCATGGCCTGATCGGCGGGCCGGGTGAGGAGCGACGACGCTTTCTGGATTGGGCCTTGTTCCACGTGGAACAGGAATTCATGGACGTGGCACGACGGTACCGTCGCGCGCTGAAACAGCGGAATTCCCTACTGCGTCGTGGCGTATCTGGCCGGGACCTGGATCCGTGGGACGCCGCGCTCGCTGACGCCGGTGAGGCTTGGCAGGCACAGCGGGAACGCTACGTCGCAGCGTGGTTTCCGGAGGTCGAGACGCTATGTAGGCAGTTTCTGCCGGAGCTGGGCGCCTGCTCGCTTCGCCTATCCAGTGGCTGGGCCGCCGGAGCGCGGCTGTGCGATGTGTTGCTCGAGCGTCGGGAACGCGACCAGGTACGGGGGCATACCGGGGCAGGGCCGCACAGGGCGGATTGGTCGATCTCGTTTCAGGAGGCCCCGGACCGCGAGCATCTATCCCGGGGGCAGGAGAAGCTTTGCGCGATGGCGTGCATTCTCGCGCAGGCCCGCCTGTTTGCAACGCAGACCGGTGAGTGGCCAGTGATCTGCCTGGATGATTTGTCGTCCGAACTGGATGCAGTGCACGAGGCTGCGGTGCTCAGTTGGCTACGGGCGCAGGGAGCGCAGATCCTTCTTACGGGTACCGACGCGCCGCGCTCAGCATTGCCCGACGACATGGAGCGAATGACGTTCCACGTGGAACAAGGTCAATTCTCCGCGCTGCTATAATTGATCGTTCTCCGATCCCGCTGCGCCCCGCCGCAGCCACGCCCTGGCGACCCGCATGAGCGAACAGTACGACAGCAGTAACATCAAAGTCCTCAAAGGCCTCGAAGCCGTCCGCAAGCGCCCCGGCATGTACATCGGAGATACCGATGACGGCACGGGCCTGCATCACATGGTCTTCGAAGTCGTCGACAACTCCATCGACGAGGCGCTCGCGGGCTATTGCGACCACGTGCACGTAACGATCCATCAGGATGGATCCGTCAGCGTCTCGGACAACGGTCGCGGTATTCCGGTGGACGTCCATCCGGAAGAGGGCAGGTCCACGGCGGAAGTCGTGATGACGGTGCTCCACGCCGGTGGCAAGTTCGACGACAATTCCTACAAGGTCTCGGGCGGCCTCCATGGCGTCGGCGTATCCGTCGTCAACGCGCTATCCGACCATCTCTGGCTAACCATCTATCGCGATGGTCATGAGCATGTTCAGGAATACTCGCTGGGCGAACCGCTCTACGCGGTAAAGAAGGGCCCACCGACCAACCGGCGTGGAACCACGGTCCGCTTCAAGCCCAGCCCTGCGACGTTCTCGAACACCGAGTTTCACTACGACATTCTCGCCAAGCGGCTGCGCGAACTGTCCTTCCTCAATTCGGGTGTAAAGATCGAGATCCTGGATGAGCGAAACGACAAGCACGACATCTTTCAGTACGAGGGCGGCATCCGCTCCTTCGTGCAGCACCTCGCTCAGCTGAAGACACCGCTCCACACGAATGTCGTCACCTTCGACGCCGCGCAGGACGGCATCACGGTCGAAGCCGCCCTGCAGTGGACGGATGCGTACCAGGAAACGTGTTTCTGCTTCACCAACAACATTCCCCAGAGAGATGGCGGTACCCATCTGACCGGCTTTCGAGCCGCGCTGACCCGAACCCTGACGAACTACATCGAGAACTCTGGCGTCGCCAAGAACGCCAAGGTGGCGCTGTCGGGCGACGACATGCGCGAGGGAATGATTGCGGTTCTCTCGGTCAAGGTTCCGGACCCCAAATTCTCATCTCAGACCAAGGACAAGCTGGTCTCATCGGAAGTGAAGGGGGTCGTCGAGCAGGTGGTCAACGCCAAGCTCGAGGAGTTCCTGCTCGAAAACCCCGCCGAGGCACGTGCGATTGCCAGCAAGGTCGTCGATGCCGCGCGCGCCCGTGAGGCCGCCCGCAAGGCACGCGAGATGACGCGCCGAAAGGGCGCACTCGATATCGCCGGACTGCCGGGCAAGCTCGCCGACTGCCAGGAAAAGGATCCGGCGCTGTCCGAACTGTTCATCGTCGAGGGTGACTCGGCCGGTGGCTCGGCCAAGCAGGGCAGAAACCGCAAGACACAGGCCGTGCTGCCACTCAAGGGCAAGATCCTCAATGTCGAGCGCGCGCGCTTCGACAAGATGCTCTCGTCCGCGGAAGTCGGCACACTGATCACCGCACTCGGTTGCGGTATCGGCAAAGACGAATACAACCCGGACAAGCTGCGCTACCACCGCATCATCATCATGACTGACGCGGACGTGGACGGTTCGCACATCCGCACCCTCCTGCTCACCTTCTTCTACCGGCAGATGCCGGAGCTGATCGAGCGTGGCTACGTCTACATCGGCCTGCCGCCGCTCTATAAGCTCAAGCAGGGCAAGCAGGAGCTGTATCTCAAGGACGATACGGCGCTCAATCAGTACCTGATCAACAACGCCGTCGAAAATGCGGAACTGCGGCCGGGCGGTGGGGCCCCGGGTGTCACCGGCGTAGCACTGGAACGGCTCCTGGTGCACTACCAGCTGGCGCTCGACCAGATCGACCGTCTGAGCCACCGCTGCGACGCCACGGTACTGACGGCGATGCTCGAAATCGCGCCGCTGGATGAGGCCATCTGGGACGACACCCCGCGCCTGGACAGCTGGATCGCCGGACTCACCGGACGCCTGAACAACGTCGGCCTGGGGCGGCCGAATTATCGGATCCGTTCCCAGCCGGCCACGCCGGATCATCCGGCAGCCCTGGTGATCGAACGCGACCAGCACGGCCTGACGCATACCCAGTTCCTGCCGGCCGCATTTATCGCCAGCCCGGAGATGGCGCCCATCCAGACGGTCGCCAGGGATTTGTCCGGACTGATCCAGGCCGGCGCGGAGATCCGCCGCGGCAACGCCGCGCACCCGATCGAATCGTTCGGGCGGGCCCGCCAGTGGCTGATGGACGAGGCCAAGAAGGGCCGGACTATCCAGCGCTTCAAGGGCCTGGGTGAAATGAATCCGGACCAGTTGTGGGAGACCACGGTCAATCCGGAAACGCGCCGACTGCTGCAGGTGAGCATCGAAGACGCCGTGGCGGCCGACCAGATCTTCTCGACCCTCATGGGAGACGTGGTCGAACCGCGCCGCGAGTTCATCGAATCGAACGCCTTGCGTGTCGCAAATCTCGACGTCTGAACGATTCCGGGCGGCGCGAAGGTCCGCACCGCCCGGATTTTCCCAACTGGAATAGTGTATTTGGCGACTTAATCAGCGTCCGGGATTATTTCCCGACGTTGCGCAGATCGCCAAAAACCCCTGTTTTTATTAGACCTTCGTCGCATCAAAGCGCAATCCGTAACAACAAATTGCATCGCGGAAGGGATACAAGCGCTGCCTTTAACACAAGCCTAACGATTGGGCGTTTTGCTCCGCTTGTAGTTTGCAAGCACGCGGATTAACCTCTCGGGCCCCTTTTCCGGCTACGGCGATTGCCGTATCGAACTGACCACTCGAGGCAAAAAAAATGCAGGCCATCACCGCCAAGAAGATCGTGCTTTGTCTGGGCATCGCGCTGGGACTCGCCACGACCGCCGCGCAGGCCGACCGCCGGCCGGGCTCGGAGCCCAGCCGCAGTGCCTCGAAGAAGGGCGCCGAACAGGCCAATGCCTACCCGCATGCCAACCGCGTCGATCCGAAGACGTCGATGCCGTCGGGCCTGGGCACCAAGCTGAACAAGGTCAATGACCTGGTCGCCGACGGAAAGGGTGACGACGCCCTCCCGATCATCGACGACGTCCTGGACGACAAGAAGCTCACCCCGTACGCCCACGCATTCGCCCTCTACCTGCGCTCCAACATCAAGTGGGACAAGGAAGACGGCGCCGGTGCGATCGAGGACCTCGCCAAGGCCATCGAGCTGGACGCGCTGCCCAACGCCAATCACTTCCCGGCGATCTACACCCTGGCGCAGTTCCAGTTGCAGGAAGAGAAGTACAGCGAATCAATCGCGTCGATCGACAAGTACATCGCGCAGAGCGGCGACAACAAGCCCGAGGCGCTGGCGATCAAGGGCAACGCCCTCTATCGCATGGAAAAGTACAACGAAGCCATCGAAGTCATGAAGCAGGCCGTTGCCGCTTCGGACAAGCCGCAGGAAAGCTGGTCGCAGATCCTGATGGCCTCGTACTACGAATCGAACCAGTATGGCGAAGCGGCCAAGATCATCGAGGCCCAGCTGGCCAAGAATCCGTCTGACAAGAAGCTGATCCAGCAACTGGCCTCGGTCTACGTCAACGGGGACACCCCCGAGAAGGCGCTCAAGCTGCTGTCCGACGCCAAGGGACGTGGCCTGATCACCACCTCCGACGATTACAAGCTGCTCGCCCAGCTGTACGGCCAGGCCGACAAGCCGGCCGAGGGCGCCGCGCTCCTGGAAGAAGGCTTCCAGAAGGGCGCCGTCCAGCCCACCTACGAAATGTACAAGCTCCTGGGCGATTCCTACGCCCTGGCTGATAACGAAGACAAAGCCATTGAAGCCTACGGCAAGGCCTCGCCGCTCGCCAAAGACGGCGAAGCCGATTTCCTGCGCGGCCAGATGCTGGTGAACGCCCAGCGCTGGGCCGAGGCCAAGGATTCGATGACCAAGGCCCTGCAGCGCGGTGTCAAGCGCCAGGGTGCGGCCTACGTGCTGCTCGGCAATGCCGAGAACGAACTCGGTAACAAGTCTGCCGCGATCGCCGCCATGGAAAAGGCGCACGGGTACGAAGAAACCCGCAAGATGTCCGAAACCTGGTTGAAGATGATCAAGGGCAATACCGGCGCACCGAAGAAAAAATAATATCCAGACCGCATTCCCTGCATCTTGAGCGATATCCGCCAGGCTTCAGGCCGGGTTAAGATAAGAATCCGGCAATGAACGCTTGAGCGGAGGGCGGGCCTCGTGTACGGTGCCTGCCCCCGCCGGAACTGCGACCGCTGTCCGGCACAACGCGTGATCCAGTCCACCGTTTTTCACTAGCGAACCTTGGTTCAAAGCAATGGCGTTGACGAGAGAAGACCAGCGCGAAACGTACAGTTGGAGGCGCACATCCGCGCTGGCCGCCGCCATGGCCGTGCACGGGTTTGCCTTCCTGCTGATGATTGCGCCCGTGGCTCCGCCGCAGGCGAAGCAGAAGGAAAAGAGAAGATAGTGTCGGTCGAATTCGTCGAACCGCCGCCGCCGCCGCCGCCTCCACCGCCGCCGCCGCCTCCACCGCCGCCGCCGCCGGAACCGCCGAAGAAGCCGCCGCCGAAGATCATTGAAAAGGTCAAGCCGCCGCCGACGCCGCCGCCGGAACCTCCGCCGCCGATCGTGACGGAAGAGGCGACGCCGATGTCGATCCCGGCTCCGCCTCCGGCGCCTCCGGCGCCCCCGGCACCACCCTCGGAAATCGCACCGAGCGAAAACATCAGTTATCGCAAGGCGCGTCCGCCGAGGTACCCGCCGCAAGCGGTTCGTCAACGCCACGAAGGCGAAGTCGTTCTGCGCGTGCTGGTTGGTGTCGACGGAAAGCCCAAGGACATTCAAGTCGAAAAATCTTCGGGTTTTCGCGAATTGGATCGTGCGGCGATTGATGCCGCGCAGACCTGGGTGTTCAATCCGGGTCAGAAAAACGGTGCGGCGGTTGAGGGCTGGGCGCTGGTTCCGTTCCGTTTCAGCCTCAACGATCTGTAAATTCCATTAAGTTCCACTTACGAAGGGTAGCGTCATGTTCCAAGACACCTCGACCGCAGCCGGATCCGTTCCCCCGGCAGCTCCTCCTGCTGAGGCGGCCGCTGCCGCACTGCATGGCGGCAACGCCGGCGCCCTCAAAGAAATGGGTTTCGGCCACCTGATCCAGAACTACAACCCGGCCTCCGAGAACTTCGACCTGGTCGGCCTCATCGTCTTCGTGACGCTGGTGCTGTTCTCGTTGCTGTCGATCTACTGGATCGTGCTCAACGCCATCCGCAACACGGCTATCCGCGCGCGGATGAACACCGTCATGCGCACCTTCTGGGAAACCCCGTCGGCGCAGGAAGCCATCCGCTTCATGGAAGAACAGCCCAAGTCCGAGCCCTTCTCGAAGATCGCCCTGGACTGCGCCTCGGCCGCCGCCCATCACCAGCGTCACGAAGGCAGCCGCCTGGTGGAAGCGCTGAACCGCTCCGAGTTCATCGACCGCGCCCTGCGCCAGGCCGTTGCCCGCGAAAGCGGCCGCCTGGAAGCCGGCCTGACCGTCCTCGCGACCGTCGGCTCGACCGGCCCGTTCGTGGGTCTGCTCGGTACGGTGTGGGGTATCTATCACGCCCTGATCCGCATCGGTGCTTCGGGCAATGCCTCGATCGACGCCGTGGCCGGCCCGGTCGGTGAAGCGCTGATCATGACCGCCTTCGGTCTGTTCGTCGCTATCCCGGCGGTGCTCGCGTACAACTTCTTCGTGCGCTCCAACCGCGTCATCCTGGCCCGCTTCGATGAATTCGCGCACGACCTGCACGACTTCTTCGCCACGGGTTCGCGCGTGGAAGCCGGCGCCCCGGTCGCCCCGGCGCGTCCTGGTCAGACGGCGGCCCCTGCCGCAAGGAAGTAAGCCATGGCATTCAGCGCTAACAGCGGTGGCGGTGGCGCCCCGATGGCGGAAATCAACGTGACGCCGCTCGTCGACGTCATGTTGGTGCTGCTGATCATCTTCATGATCACGGCACCGTTGATGCAGCACAAAATCCGCATCGACCTTCCCCAGGCGACCAACCAGCCGTCGGAACAGAACCCCGTTGAACCGGTGGATCTGGCTATCAAGGAAGACGGTAGCTTCTTCTGGAACGACCAGCTGCTGAGTGACATGGAGCTCAAGGCCCAGCTCGCCGTTACGGCCCAGAAGACGCCGCAGCCGGAGCTGCAGATTCGTGCGGACAAGAACACCCGCTACGAAATCGTCGCCAAGGTGATGTCGGACGCGAAGAACCAGGGCATGGTGAAAATCGGCTTCGTGACGACGCCGGCCCGTCAGTAACACAGCAAGAAACGCAAGCTCGCCAACGCTACCCTGCCGGTGCGAGCCGGATAAGCGCCTCGGGAAACCGAGGCGCTTTTTTATTGGTGCGCCCGGCAGGGCGCACCTGCCTTGGGATGAAAGTCCGCTGGTCGTCCGCCATGGGGACGAGTTGGCGGAAGCCCATGAACGCGTGATGCGGCTACAGGGACGTGCCCGCGAGCTGTCCCGTCAGGGATGCCGACGAAGCCTGTGCGGCACGCCGGGACGGTTGAATCCGTTGCTGCGATGGGCAGCTACGTCGCGCTGAGCGAGAGCCGCAAACTGTGGGAGGAGATCGACGGCTGGCGGCGTCGGCGGCTGCGCTGTCTGTCATGGCGGCAGGCCAAGCACCCCACTCGTCGACCGTAACGGTTGCGACGCGCTGGTCTGAGCGAAGAAGGGATACGCAAGCGCAGCACCGGCGGACGCGGCCCGTTCCAGCGTCAAACGCGAACCGCCGAATACGGAACCGCACGTGCGCTGGTGTGGAGGGCGCCGGGGCCCGGCTTCACGCGATCCGGTGACGTTCACCGATCAGCGTCCAGGGCGACGACGTTGCAGCGAGCGCTCGCTTGCGTGTCGGCCGGCCTGAACGCTCAGCCGCCGCAATACCGCTGACGCCAACGCGCTGGCTCTGGCCGTGGCAGCGGACCTATCCTGAAAACGCCCACTCGCGGGCAATGGGGGTTCCGCCATGGCTTTCGCCTCTGCACAGCGCGTCCATTCGCAAAGCATCGCCGAGATCAACATCACGCCGCTGATTGACGTGATGCTGGCCCTGCTGCTGATCTTCATGCTCGCGACGCCGGTCCTCAGCGGAAAATTGCCGCTGCCGCTCGGTGGCCGCCCGGAAGCCGGCGCCCCGCCACAAACCGTGGAACTGACACTCGGTACCGAAGGGCAGGTCCTGCGCGACGGCAGGGCGCTGACCGCCGCAGAGCTGGAGGCCGACCTGGTCATGCTGGCCGGCTCGGGCAAGCCGGTCGTCGTGCAGCTGCGGCCTGCGGCGGCCACCTCGCACCAGCATGTGGTCGCGACCTTGAGCCTGATCCGGCAGGCGGGCCTGGAGCAGATCGCAATCGAGACGCCGCGATGAGCGCCGACGGGGAAATCCACATCACTATCTGGGAATTCCAGGTGCCGGAGGAACACCGCGAAGCCTTCGAGAAACATTACGGGCCGAACGGCACCTGGGCCGCTCTGTTTCGCCGGGGCGAGGGGCATCTGGGTACGTCCCTTCTACGGAACACCGACGCACCGGGCCGCTATTTCACGATTGATCGCTGGCAGTCCGAATCGCACTACGCCGCATTTCGCCAGGCCTACGCGACGCAGTACCAGGCGATCGACCAGATCTGCGAAGAACTGACCGCTGGCGAGCACCACATCGGTACGTTTATAGATATTCAATAGATGCGATACGACGGCGAACCGCTCGGCGCACTCGTCAGCGCAAAGGAAACGCCGTGCGCGCGGAGCGTGCCGACAAGCTGTGCAACATCGTCATAGCGGGCAGCAGCGTGTGGAAAGACATCGACGAACCCACCGGTACGTCTGATCGTCTTCAATGCCTCGTCCAGCGCCGCGGCGTCCACCGCGCGATCATTCAGGCGAACAACCCCTTCGGGGGTAACCAGAATGTCGTCGTGGGGAAGGTGCGATACATCTGCGATGTTGCCGCAGCCACCGTGCGCTGGCATCGCGATCACGTGGCGCGGCGTCCTGATCGCACTGGCGGCAAACAGCGCCACCAGCGCGGCGAGGACGCCAACGGCCGGCATCAGGTCCATCCGCCCCAACGGCTCATGCGATCGGACTGGCAGGTAGCGCACCCCCGCAGGACGCGCCGGCGCGCGATCAAGGGCGTGGTCGAAGGGCATCGGAGATATTCAGCGTGCCATTTCCGGAAAGGATCGCCAGGTACCGGGCGACGGTCGTCGAAAGGCCGTCATACAACGCTTCACCGATCAGCGCGTGACCGATGGAGACCTCGGCCAGTTGCGGAATCGCCTGGCGCAGCGTACCCAGGTTGGCCTGGTTCAGGTCGTGGCCCGCGTTGACGCCCAGTCCCGCCGCGTGGGCGCGTTCGGCAACGCGCACGCAGTCTGCGAGCGCGGCGCCGTGGTCGCCGCGCGCGAAGGCTTTGGCATAGGGTCCGGTATAGATCTCGATGCGGTCCGCACCCAGCTCGGCCGCGCGCTCCACGTCGGGGCAGTCGGCGTCCACGAAGAGGCTCACGCGCGCCCCCTGGGCTTTGAGTTCCGCAATCAGCGGTCGCAGCCGCGCCGCGTCAGCCGCCAGGTCGAAACCGTGATCGGAGGTGATCTGCGCATCCGAATCAGGCACCAGGGTGCACTGCGCCGGCCGCG
The DNA here is from genome assembly GCF_025398735.1 of Tahibacter amnicola. Taxonomy (NCBI): domain Bacteria; kingdom Pseudomonadati; phylum Pseudomonadota; class Gammaproteobacteria; order Lysobacterales; family Rhodanobacteraceae; genus Tahibacter; species Tahibacter amnicola. Next base: position 443,907 of record NZ_CP104694.1, on the reverse strand, counting down.
CCTTCGCCACCAGGGCCACCAATCCGGGATAACTGCCCCGGGGACCGGCGAATCCGTTGCCTTCAATGTTGAACTCGACGCGACCGCCGATCTGCTCCACCAGTGCGTCCACGTCGCCCGGACGCACATGGCGCTGGTCCGGTCGCGGGTGCACCGTGATTCCGCCGGCCCCGGCGGCGATCACCGTCTCACACGCCTTGCGGATATCGGGTTCGTCATCGCCACGGGAGTTACGCAGCACGGCGATCTTGTTGAGGTTCACGCTCAGGACGGTCATGGGGCCCTTGCTGTCATCGTGTCAGTGCCCTGTCGGCGGCGGGGGCGCCGGGGCGGAATCCTTGCCGGGTGACTTCCGGGTCGGCCGGGGTTTCGTTGGCGGAGCCGCTGCCTCCGGCACCGGTCCGGAAATGGCCCGCACAGGCTCTACGCGTTGCAGGGTGACCTTGCCGCCGAGCAGATGCAGATGCAAGCGGGTGGCGCGTCCGCTCGCGTCGCGGACAGCCTCGACTTCCAGTTCGCCGTCCTCGGTCGCGAAGCGGTCGTCGGCGTAGGCGATCAACGGGCGGCGCGCCGTGCCGGTCAGCTGTATGCCGGGAACGCCATCGCGGACATCCACCCGCGCCAGGACGTTGCTATCAAGTTGATAGTCACCGCGATACGGCGCCAGCGCCTCGGCGGTGAGGGTGCGCGCGGTACGGGCAATGCGCGGTGCACGCGCGCTCAGGCGTCGCACCGGCACCACCACGCCGCCTTCGGTCCAGCGCAAGGATTCAATCCGGTCGCCGGCATCGCGCGTGAAGGTCAGCAGCACCGGCAGCTGCGGATAGGCGAACTGGTCCGGTTCCACCGGGTGCAGCGGCACCGCGAGCCGACCGGTGGTCTGGGCCGTCAGTGTCGAGCCGACCGCACGCAGCACCAGCTCCTGGCCCGCCGCGAATTCGTACAGGCCTGCGTACGCCGAAACGTCGTCCGGCACAGGGGCACTGCGCGGCGCCGGCGGCAACGGCGGCGGCGCCGAGTCGGTCAGCAGCGCAAGCCCGATGCCGGCCAGGGAACTGGCCTGGTTGCCCATCAGCACGACCGCCTGCTGGCGGTCGACGCGAAAGCCGACGAAAACCGAATGCCCGCCGCTGCGCCCCTGCTGCCACAGAACCGGCCAGTCCTGGCCATCGGCGCCGACCCACTGCACACGCCATCCCAATCCCCGCGCCGACGCCCCGTCACCGCGCACCTGGCGGGCCATCACCAGGGCCGGTCGCAGCGGCGAATCGCCGGGCTTGAGCAGAGCCTGCAGCAGCCGCGCCATGTCCGCCGCCGTCGAGCGCAGTGCGCCTGCGCCTGCGATGCCGTCAAAATGCTGCGGGACGGCTGCCAATGCCCCCTCGAATCCCGGCAACAGCTCCCGGTCTGTCGTGTCGGTTGCGCCGAGCGACAGCGGGCCGATCACCCGGCCGGCGAGGGCGTCTGAAAGCATCTGTTCCGACGCGCGGGACAGCGCCCACCCGAGCAGGCCGCTGGCGAGTTCCGAATCGCCGCCGTCGCTGTCGGCTGCTGCCCGAAACTGCTGCAGGAACTGGAGCAGGTCCGATTCGGTGTAGTCCCGGTACGGGTCGCGGGTATCCGATGGAAAGAGGTTGAAGGGCACCGGCGGCAAGCCGGAGCGCTGGCTGGCCAGCTGGGCGAGGGTGATCGCGCACACCCGCTCGTCGGCGCAACCGGCGCCGGGGGGAGAAACCGGCTGATCGGATCATCCAGACGCACGACGCCGCGGGACGCAAGGTCCGCCAGCAACAACCCGTTGAAGACCGCGTTGACGCCGTCGAGCTGGAACCGGTGGTTCTCTGACGGAACGGCACTGCCTTCTCCATCGACGCGGCCGAACGGAAACGCGGACACCGCGCCATCGCGGACCTGTACCAGGATGACGGCCGGCCACACGCCGGTGGCCGTGCCCCGTTCGAGCGCCTGGTGGACGGCGGGCGGCAAGGTTGGTGGGCCGTCTTCGGCCAATGCTGCAGACAGCCCGGCCAGCACTAGCGCAGTGGCACGACAAAGAAGAGATAGGATCGACATCGAAACGCAAGCATAGCGCCTCGACGTCAGAATACGGTGATGCCGCGTCACAGACGCGCGACATCACCGCGCTTGGCGCTTTACCGGAGCAACAGGCGGTTGCGGTCCCTCAGCGACAGTCGCCGGGCGCTTCCTTCCAGACCACCGGCTCCCAGTAGGCGCCGTCCTTCCACTCGGAGCGGCGCGATGGATCGAGCTTGGCGCCGAGGTAATAGGTCGTGTTGGCCTGCACCGTGACGTTGAGTGTCTTGCGGGCATTGTCGCCGCGCTGGCGGCTGTTGAAGGACAACTGTTCCGGATCGATCAGTTCGGCGATTTCCAGGGTGTGCGGCCCGGCTGCCACGCGGAACTGCGGGCTGTTGCCCGGGCCCGCCACTTCGCCGTCGATCGACAGGAGCTTCACACCATAGATTCGTTGGCCGCGCGGTGCGACGTCGAAGACACTCAGGTGGCCGCACCCCTGGAAACTCGTTTCTTCCTGGCGTCGCCGGTTGCGGCTGGAGCCGGCGTCGGCCAACAGCTCGCCGCGGCCCACCTTCAGATGAATCGGCGGCAGCGTGACGCTGGCCAGTGCTCCGGAGACGGTCATGTCCTGCCCGTTGCGGCGCAGTGCGAAGCTCAGGCTGGCCGTCTCGGCGCTGGCATCCACGACCTCGCGTAACACGCTGGCGGCCCGCGCATGACCGTTCGCATCCGCGCCCAGCCGCGCCAGCGGGGTGCCGTTGACGGCGGTGAGCGTATCGCCGGTGCGGATGCCCATCTTCTGCGCGGAGCTGCGCGGCGAAACCGCCAGTACCCGGAGTCCGTCATGCGCCCGCTCACCACTGGCCGAATCCACCACCAGGCCAAGGTTGGTCACGCGCCGCTCCGGCTCGTCCAGCGTGAAAGCGATCTGATCGGCGGATTTGCCGGCAAAGGCGCCCGATTCGATCATCCGCACCAACACCAGCTGCATCTCGTCACGAACCTGCTGCTCGACCGTGTCGGTCTGCGCCGCAGCCAGGGCCGATGCCAGGACGGCGGGCAGGATGGTGAAGGATTTCAAACGCATAGGCATTGCCAATCTCCACTTCAAATTCGGGTCAGCTGCGCACCGGCCGCCGACAGGGCGATCAGGCTGCTCAGTACTTCATTGCGCTGGCGCCACAGCGGCGTCAGCTCCGCATGGCCCGCACCGCGATCGTAGGCCTGCTGCAGCGCCTGCTCGACGGCGCGCAGTTCGGCCGCGCTCTCCAGCGGCAGGCCCGAGTGATCCAGCGCCGCGTAGGCCAGCTCCAGCTGGTGCGATTCCTGCTCCAGCAGCACCAGCGGATCATTACCTGGACCGGCAGGCAAACCCACCCATCCGGCGACGCCCAGTACCAGCGCCGCGGCAATGCCGCTGCCCCAGCGCCACTGCCCGCGACGGCGGATGCGGCGGGTTCGTTCGGCCTGGATCTTCGTCCACAGATCCGGCGGCGGATCGAATTCGGGCAGCGCGCCCAGGGATAGCGATTTCAAGCTCAGCTCCGGGTCGGCCACGGCTGCAACTCCACAACGGGTTTGGTCGCGTCGAGCCATTCCTGCAGCCGTTTCAAAGAACGCGACAAAATGGATTTTGAGTAACTTTCCGTTTGGCCAAAAAGTTCAGCCAGCTCCTTGTGCGTGTAGCCTTCCAGCTCATGCAGCACGAGGATAAGACGGGCCCGCGCGGGAAGGCGTTGCAGCAAGGTCATGGCGTCATGGCTGTCGTCCGGCGTACCCGCGACATTTTCCGCCACGTTGGCGAACAGCCGCTCCGGATCATCCGGATCGAAATGGCGCTGCGAGCGCAGCTGGTCGATCGCCGCGTTCACCGTCATGCGCTTGAGCCAGGACCCGAACGGCGCATCGCCGCGGAAGTGCCGGATGGCGTCCATCATCTTCAGGAACACGTCCTGCACGATGTCTTCCGCGGCAGCGGTATTGCCGACCACGCGCAGGGCCAGGGTGTAGCAGGCGCGCGAGTAGGTGCGGTAGATCTGGCCATGAGCCCCCACGTCGCCGCGGCGGGCGCGGGCGAGGGTGAGCGGATCGATGTCCTGGGCAAAGCCGGATTTGTCGTCGGTTCGAGTCGTCATCATGCGTCTACCGCAGACGCGCTGGTGCGCGTGACCGTCGCAGGCTCATGCGCGTTTGCGCAGCAGGCGGATCTCCAGAATGCGCGAGCGTTCGACGAAAAAGCGCGCCTGGCCGCCACCCTTCTGCACCGACAAGGCGATTCCTTCGTCGTCCACGGAGGTGATGCGCCCTTCGATCTCCTTGCCGCCGGAGGTGATCAGGGTGACGAAAGCGCCCGCGTACTGTCCCGCGTTGGCGTAGGCGATCACCGTATAGGGCTTCTCGACGGGATCCAGGTCAGTGGGCAGGCGGTCAATTCCGGCGCCTTGCCAGACCAGGGCGGCAGTGGATCCCGGCGGCGGCGGCGGTGCGGAGCTGCGCCCGGCCACGCGCGGATCCTCGCGCGGCGCGGTGACCCGCAAGGTGGGAGCAGTCTGCGTGGCGCTCGCGGTGGCCGCTGGACGGGGCGGCGTCGCTGTCGGGCGCGGGGACGTTACCGGTGGCGGAGTCGTCGTCGCAGTGGAAGCCGTAGAGCTGGCCGGGGGCGCCGTCACGGTCGTGACCGTTGGTGGTCGCGGCGCCGTGGCCGGTGCGACGGGCGGGCGGGCCGGTGTGGCCGGCGCCACGGGAGGCGGCGGCGTGACGGCGGCAGTCGCTGTCGTCACGGGCGACAGGGGGCTGGTTGTTGCCGGGGGCGGCGTGACCGGCGGCTCTGCCGGCGGCGGCTTCTCCGGTTCGGGCGCCGGCTCGGCCAATGGATCGTGCATCAAGGCCTTGTCGATGCCGGCCAGGGCTTCGGTCGGCTCGGTCGCCAGGAAGAAGAGCTTGAACAGCACGGGCGGCGCATCGTTGTGACGCAGCGTGAGGTTCAACCAGCGCAGTACTTCCTCCGGGTCGTAGCGGGCGTACTGGGCCGGCGCGACTTCCACATTGGGCAGGCTCAGCAGCTCTACCGAACCACCGTGCACCAGCAACGCGCGATACAGCTCGATCACGCCTTCGGCTGGCACTACATGGCGTTCCTTGAGGAAATCCTGCACGGCTCCGATGTGCGCCTCGATGAAGGACTCGTTCGAATCGCCGCGGCGGCCGGCGCAGAACTGGTTGCGCTTGGCGAGGTAACCGTGATCCTGGTAGCGCAGGGTGATGGCACCGATGCGAACGGCGTCGCGGGCGGTCTTGTTGGTGGCGATCTGGGGTGAAAACTCGGACAGATCGGCCTTGATCCGCACGCTGCCGAAGGCCTCGTTGGTGCCCGACAGACCCATGACCAGCGAGCGGGCGTTGGAATCGTAGCGGTAGTCGACGGTGAAGGTCGGCAGGCGGTAGGTGACGCCCATGGTCTTGAAGTCGGCCTCGCTCATCCGGGTCACCGAGCCGCAGCCCATGGCCTCGAACGGCAGCAGGCTGACATCGCCGATCCACTCGGCCACCCCCTTGCCATCGGCTCCGTGGAGGAACGGTACGCGGCTCTGCTCCAGGCTGACCGCCAGCTCCTCGGGCGGGCTCACGTCGCGCATGACCGCGCGGCGCAGCAGCCAGAAAGGGCCGGGCGTCTGCACCACCACGGCCGCGGCATCGATCGGTGCGGTCGGCAGCGGTGCCTTTGGCACAAAGCGAACACCGGTCAGGCGGATGCTGCCATTCAAGCGGCCGCTCGCGCTGGACCAGTTCAGCGTTCCCCACGGCTGCAGCAACTGCGCCATGACGCCCGCCTGCTGGTAGGCCGCGGCCCACAGCGCGAGCTTGGCTCCGCCGACCAGCAACAACGCCGTCAGCAGCAGATTGCGCAGCAGCTTCCACATGGAGAAATTCTGACCAGGCCCTGGCGTCGCGTTCAAAGGAAACTTAGCCCGTTCATGGTGGTACCACAACAGGGCCTTCAGCCTCCGGCGGACTGCCATCCGCGGCGGCCGTCAACGGAAAAAACGGAACGCCTGGATCGGCCGCGGCGTACCCCGCCACGCCACGGCCCCGTGGCAGGCGCGGCCGGGTTGCAGCGGATGGCATTGCCACCTCGCCGCCGGCCCCGCCTCGCCCTGCACGGCGTCCAGGCGCCAGCGCCCGTCGCCGGACTGCGCGACGAAACCGATCCGGTCCAGGCCGTAGGCAAGGCCGCGGCCGATCGCCTTGGCCACGGCCTCCTTGGCGGTCCACAACGTCAGGAAGGCATCCTGGCGGACCGACTCGTCGCAGCGAGCCAGCCAATCCGCCTCCGTGGCCGTGAAGTAGCGCCGTGCCAGTGCCGCCACGGCGCGCGGCTTGCCCGGTTGCTCCACGTCAACGCCCAGTTCCGTATCCCAGGCCACTGCGATCAACCCGAGCGAACCGCTGTGGCTGAGGCTGAAATGCAGCGGTCCGCCATTCCGCAGCGTGGGCTTGCCGTGCTCGCTGCGATGCAGGTCATCCGCACTCACGGTACGCCCGCACCAGCCGGAAAGCACAGCGTACAGCCGCGACCGCATCGCCTGCCGGCATTGCATCGCAGAACTGTGGGCGAATTCACACATATACAAATGAATATCACCGGTCGCCGGCTGCACGGTGTCGACGGGCTGGAAAGCAGAGGCAGTGATCATCCGGCTATGCTTGTCGGCGCCGAGGGGCCGGTCAAGCCGCGGGGCGAGGCACGCCATCACGCAAAGCGGAGCCGGCTTCCCTAAAATCCACCCACGCCTCGGGGAGTATTGCCTGTGATTGCCGGCTGGGTGCTGTTGCTCGTTTCGCTGTGCTACGTGGCGATCCTCTTCGCACTGGCCTATGTCGGCGACGCACGCCCCTTGTATCCGAGCCGAGCCTCGCTGCGTCCCTGGGTGTACTCGCTGGCGCTGGCGGTGTACTGCTCGTCCTGGACCTTCTACGGCGCGGTCGGGAGCGCCGCGCACTCGGCGCCGTCTTACCTGCCGATCTACCTAGGCCCGATACTGCTGTTTGCCCTCTCCAGCGGCATGCTCGAGCGCCTGACGCGGATCGCCAAGGCCAACAACGTCACCTCGATCGCCGACTTCATCGGCTCACGCTTCGGCAAATCCCATGCGCTGGGTGCGCTGGTCACGCTGATCGCAATCACGGCGGCCGTTCCCTACATCGCGCTGCAGTACAAGGCTGTTGCCCTGAGCATCGACGTGCTGAGCCTGGGCGTGGCGCGCGAGCAGGTGGAAATCTTCGAAGACTCCGCCCTCTACGTGGCGCTGCTGCTGGCGCTGTTCGCCATTCTCTTCGGCACGCGCAAGGTGGACGCGACGGAGCACCACCACGGCATGATGCTGGCGATCGCGGCCGAGTCGGTGGTCAAGCTCGTCGCCTTCGTCGCGGTGGGCCTCTACGCTGCGACCCTGCCCCAGGGCGAGCTCACCGCTGCCGCCAACGTGGTGGCCGACCTGCGCGAGCAGGGCCTGCCGCCAGGGTTCATCGCGCAGACGCTGATCGCGTTCACGGCGATGATCTGCCTGCCGCGCCAGTTCCACGTCGGCGTGGTCGAGTGCGAACAGCCCGGCGACGTTCGCCGCGCACGCTGGATGTTCACGCTCTACCTGCTCCTGATCTGCGCCTTCGTGCCCACGATCGCCGCGGCCGGCGCCGCCGCGATCGGCAGTGCCAGCCTCAGCCCGGATGCGTGGGTGCTCTGGCTGCCCCTGGTGAACGGCGAGCGCGGCCTGGCGATCCTGGCCTATGTCGGCGGGTTCTCGGCCGCGACGGGCATGGTGATCGTCGCGGCGGTGGCCCTGTCGACGATGATCTCCAACGACCTGGTGATGCCCGCGCTGCTGCGCGTGCGTGCGCTGCGACTGGAGCAGCACAAGGATCTCTCCGGTGTCGTGCTGGGCGTGCGCCGGGTGTCCATCCTGGTGCTGGCCCTCCTGGCCTATGCCTACCACCGGACGATCTCGCAGTCGCAGGGGCTGGCGTCGATCGGTCTGCTCGCCTTTGCCGCGGTGGCGCAGTTCGCGCCGGCGCTGCTGTTCGCGCTCTACTGGCGCAGCGCCAGCCGCGTGGCGATCCAGGTGGGCATGAGCATGGGCTTCCTGGTCTGGATCTACACCCTCCTGCTGCCCAGCCTTGCCGCGGCGGGCTGGTTCGACGACGCCTGGGTGCGCGAAGGACCGCTGGGGCTGGCCTGGCTCAAGCCCGAGGCCCTGTTCCAGCTCTCCGGCTGGCACCCGCTGACCCACGGCGTGTTCTGGTCACTGCTGGTGAACGTGGCCTGTTGCGTCTTCCTGTCGCTGCGCTACCGGCCGCGGGTGGAGGAACGCCTGCGCGCGGCAAGCTTCCTGGATCCGACCGGCGAGCGCGCCAGTCCGATGTTCAGCGAATGGCGTGGCCGGATCAGCGTCGGCGACCTGCGCGTCATCGTCGGTCGCATCATCGGCGAGCGCAATGCGGCGCGTGCGTTCGACGACTACGCCGCCACCAGCGGCAAGCCACTGGCTGACCAGCAATCGGCCGACCGTACCTTGCTGCAGCACACCGAACGCCTGCTCGCCTCGGCGATCGGCTCGGCGTCGGCCCGGCGCATGCTGACCACGGCGTTGCGCGGTACCGGCCTTGATTTCAGCGAGGCCGTGGCCCTGCTGGACGAGGCCTCGCAGGAACTGCGCTTCAACCGCGAGCTTCTGTCGACCACGATGGAGAACATTTCCCAGGGCATCAGTGTCGTCGACGCGGATATGCGCCTGGTCGCCTGGAATCGGCGCTACCTGGAAATGTTCGGCTATCCCGAAGGACTGGTGTACGTCGGCAGGCCCATTGCGGACCTGATCCGCTACAACGCCGAGCGCGGCGAATGCGGGCCAGGGAATGTCGATACGCACGTCAACAAGCGGCTCAAGCACATGCGGGCGGGTACCGCGCATGTCTACCAGCGCGTCCGTGCCGACGGCACGGTGCTGGAGATGCGCGGCCAGTCGCTGCCCGGCGGCGGATTTGTCACCACGTTTACGGACGTGACGGACTACAAGCGCGCGGAGCTGGCCCTGCGCGAAGCCAACGAGACGCTGGAACAGCGCGTTTCCCAGCGCACGGCGCAGCTGACCGCCGCGCTGGCGGCGCAGGAACGCGCCAAGTTCGAGGCCGAATCGGCCAACCAGTCCAAGTCCCGCTTTCTCGCCGCCGCCAGCCACGACCTGCTGCAGCCACTGAACGCCGCCAAGCTGTTCACTTCGGCATTGCGCCACCAGCCGGGGCTGGACGCCGAGTCGGCGCAGCTGGCCGAGCGCATCGATACGGCCTTCCGCGCCGCCGAGACGCTACTGGATGCGTTGCTGGAAGCCTCGCGCCTGGATGCCGGCAAATACCGCCCGGATATCGCCAACGTGGCCTATGCCGATATCGTCGAGCCGCTGCGCCAGCAATTCTCCGTCGTCGCCGAGCGCCGCGGCCTGTCGCTGCGCACGCGGCCCAGCCGCGTCGTGCTGCGCACGGATGCACACCTGCTGCAGCGCATCCTGCAGAACTTCGTCTCCAACGCCTTGCGCTATACCTCGCAGGGCCGGGTGGTGGTCGGTGTACGCCGCCAGGGCACCGACGCGGTGATCGAGGTCTGGGATACGGGCCCGGGCATTCCGCCCGAACAGCAGAATCGCATCTTCGACGAATTCCAGCGCTCCGGGCAGTCCTCGCCCTGGGGCGAGCAGGGACTGGGCCTGGGCCTGGCGATCTGCGAGCGCATGGCGCGCATCCTGGGCCATCGACTGAGCGTGCGGTCGATTCCCGGGCGTGGCAGCTGCTTCGCCGTGCGCGTGCCCGTGGTGGCGCGCCGCGCGGCGCACGAACCCCGCGGCATCGGCCGGCCGGTGGCCGCCGGCGCGGCACTGCCGCCGCTGCACGTGCTGTGCCTGGATAATGAGCCGGCGATCCTGGAAGGCATGAGCGCGCTCCTGACACGCTGGGGCCTGAGCTGCGACCTCGCAGCCAATGTCGACGAGGCGCGCGCGGCGGTGCGCGCGCGCCGGCCGGACCTGATCCTGGCCGATTTCCACCTCGGCACGCTGCAGGATGGCCTGGATGCGCTCTCGGAAATCCAGCGCACCCTGCGCCCGCCGCCGCCGGCGGCGCTGATCACGGCCGACTACAGCCCCGAGCTGAAGCAGCGCGCGCGCCTGCGCGGCTACGCGCTGCTGCACAAGCCGATCAAGCCTGCCGCGCTGCGCGCCCTGCTTTCCGCGCTGGGTCGCGGCGTCAAGGACGCTACTCGCGCATAAGCTACGGAGTACGTAGCGGATAGGTTGGATAGCGCCGCAGGCTGAGCAGGGCGCGGCCAGGCCCGGCAATGCGCGGCCACAGCGCCGCGCGCGGCTGGCATCACCGCGTCACGCAGACGCCCGCCGCGTGACGGTGGCGCTCCGTCGCAATGGCATACTGCCGTGCCCCTTCCGAACGAGTCCGCCATGTCACTGACGCTGCGTTTCGCCACCGCCGAGGACACCCCGGAGATCCTCGCCCTGATCCGTGAACTGGCCGACTACGAAAAGATGCTGGACCAGGTCGTCACCACCGAAGCGATCCTGCGCGACCAGCTCTTCGGAGACCGGCCGGTCGCCGAAGTGATTCTGGCCTACGAATCGGACGCCTGCGTCGGATTCGCGCTCTTCTTCCACAATTTCTCGACCTTTGTCGGACGCCGCGGCCTGTACCTGGAAGACCTGTTCGTGCGCCCGGCCTATCGCGGCAAAGGCTACGGCAAGGCGCTGATGGTGTACCTGGCGAAGCTGGCGGTCGCACGTGGCTGTGGCCGATTCGAGTGGTGGGTGCTGGACTGGAACGCGCCCTCCATCGCCTTCTATCGCAGCCTCGGCGCCGTACCCATGGACGAATGGACGGTGCAGCGCGTCAGCGGCGACGCCCTCATGGCGCTTGCGGCGCAGCCGCTGGACGTGCAGATGCCGGGCTAGGAACCACCCCGCCACCGCGCACTCGAAGTGCCCGGACGCGCGCACGGCGTGGCACGGAAACCCCCGGCATTGCGCGAAAAATGTCCGCCTGTGCCATTGCACGCTGACGCATTGCGGCAAAGCGACGGTCCAGTCGGGCGTTGTGCGCGGCGGACCCACGGAAAACTGTGAACTGCTCGATCAAAATGGCCGGGTCCGCCGCGGTCGCGATGATTTCTGCGACATCGCGCGCGCTGGCACATCTTCTGCTGCATCTGCATCGGGAGCACTGCTCCCGTGAGCATAGCTGGCGGAGGTAACACTCGTATGGACATGTTCGCAGGCAAGGGCAGGCTGGTCGTTCGCGATTCCGAGGGTGTGGAACGGGAACTGCGCGTCTTCCAGGAACCCCGAAATCCCGAATGCGAGCCGAGGCGGCGTGAATGGCTGCGGTGGGCGCGGGATGAAAACGGGGGCTGGTATTCGTGGAACGAGGCGATGGACGCGCTTGTGGAGTCCAGCTCTGGACGCTGGTTCAGCGTCGTACAGTTCGGCTAGAACATGTGAGTGGAGGTCGCCGCGCACGTTGTCGCGGCGACCCGGGAGCGACCCGGCAGCCGCAGTGCAAGCATGCTGCTAAAGACGTAGCGCTTCCGCGCGGGCGGTGGCGGTGCGCGCCAGTTCCTCGTTGCCGATTTGACGTGCCAGTCCGGCCAGCTCGGACCAGGCTGTGGCAGCGCGCCGCGGCGTGAGGATGATCGTTGACGCGGTCGTCGATGCCGCCAGAACGCGCATCGCGGCTGCCTTGTCGCCGGCGGCGAGCGCGACCCGCGCCCGCACCACGCTGGCCACCAGTACCGGCGTGCCGTCGCCGCCCAGTCGCGGACCGTGCGCGAGCACCGGATCGGCCAGCAGCACAGCCCGCGCCGCATCGCCGTTTTCCAGCGCGGCCAGCGCCGCCAGCGCCAGGCACTCCGCATGCGTGAGTGACAGCGCGGCGCGTGGTGAGCCGAAGATCGCCAGCGCCGCGTCGATCTCGGCCGTGACGGAGGGATCGCGGGCATGCTGCAGGGCAGCCGCCATGAGGCAGGCAAAGCTGGCGATGCGCTCATCGCCGGCGGGGCGGACGATGCGGCTGATGTCGCGCGCCCGGCGATAGTGCGTGGCGGCGGCGGGATAGTCCTCCAGCTCCATCGCCGCCAGCCCGAGGTTGCCCTGGGTGGCGGCGGCCATCGGATGCTCCGCCGGATTGAGGGCGGCATACATCTGCATGGCCTCCTCGAAGGAGGCGCGAGCGGCGAGTGCATCGCTGCGCCGCAGTTGTACGATGCCGCGGGTATTGGCCACGTAGGCACCGATCGTGCTGGGGCCCGGTGCTACGCGACGGATAGTGGCATGAGCTTCTTCGATCGCCGTTGCGGCCGGCGCCAGCCGGCCGCGGCTGGCTTCAAGGACCGCAATGGATTCCAGCGCACTGGCAACAACGATGTGGTCGTTGCCATACAGGCGGCGCGCCATCGCGAGGTTTTCGCCCAGCACGGCGGCGGCGTGGGCGGGCTGGCCGGCATCGGCGAGTGCTCCACCGTAGACCTCGATCGTGCGTTGCAGGGCAGGGTGGTCGCCGGCGAAGACGCGCCGGCCGATCTCCACGGATTCGGCCAGGTGCGCCAGTGCGGTACCGGGCTCGTCCAGCTGCAGTTCCAGCATGCCCAGCCGGCCAAGGGCCGCGGAAACCGCCTCGCTCGGCGCGCCCCCGGCGGTGTGGTAGCGGGCCATGGCGGCGCGCAGGCGCTCCGCGGCCGGGCCGTAGTCGCCGGCACGAAACCGCGTGTGTGCCAGTTCCGCTTCGGCTCCGAGGGTGCGCGAGTCCCCGGCGCCCAGGCGCGACTGGCCGATATCCGCCGCTTCGGCCAGCACGGCCAGCGAGGTATCCAGGTGACCCAGTCCGCGGTGCAGTTCACCCAGGGCGCCCAGCAGCGGAACCAGCGATTCGGGCTGGTTGCGAAATTCGCGGCGTGCCACGGCGAGGGCGCGGTCGACCAGCTCCTCGGCGGACGTCGCACGGCCCTTGGGAATGCCGTTCTCGCCCACGCGGAACATGCCGACGACGAAGTCCTGCACCCGTCGCGCGCGCTGCGCTTCTTCCCGCGCCAGCGCCGCTGCCTGGTCGGCGCGCTGCGCCAGGCGCAGGCTGATGCCCGTCGCGGCCAGCAACGCCACGACGGCGATCGTGCTGGCGGCCAGCGCCATCGTGTGGCGACGCAGAAAACAACCCAGCCGGTAGCGCCGCGTGCCGCGCCGTGCTGCGACAGGCCGGTTCTGCAGCCAGGCGTCGACATCGGCGGCAAGGGCCTCGACCGAGGCATAGCGCTGGCGTGGGTCGGGCCGCAGGGCGCGGCCGACGATCGCTTCCAGGTCGCCGCGTACGAGCCGGCGCAGACTGGCCACGTCGGTGCCGCGGGCCTGCGCGCAGGCAAGGTCGATCCGCTGCGTCGACAGCCGCGCGACGGATCCGTCCGCATGCGGTTCCGGGCGCGTGCCCGTCATCAACTCGGTCAGGATCACGCCCAGCGCATAGATGTCGGCCCCGGTGCCCACGGCGTCGCCGTGGAACTGTTCGGGCGCGGCATAGCCCGGGGTCAGGCGGCGCATCTCGGTCCGCGTGGCGTCACCGTCGGCTTCCAGCAGTTTGGCGATGCCGAAATCGACGAGCTTCACCGTGCCATCCGTGCGTACCAGCACATTGGCGGGCTTGAGGTCGCGGTGAACGATCAGGGCCTGGTGCGCCGCTGATACGGCCTGGCAGATCTCCAGGAAAACGATTGCGCGCTGGCGCAGATCGACGCACCGGCTGTCGCACCAGGCCAGCAGCGATTCACCTTCGACATACTCCACGGCCAGCCAGGGCGTGCCGTCGGCGGCGAAACCGGCGTCGATCAGGCGGGCGATGTTGCGATGTTCCAGTCGCGCCAGGGCCGCCTGTTCCCGTCGGAACAAACGACGCTCTTCCGGATTGTGCACATTGAGACGAAGCAACTTCAGTGCAACCGCCTGCACGGTGTCGGCAAGACGGCGTTCGGCCAGGAACACACTGGCCATACCGCCCGCGCCGACGAAACGGATCACGCGGTAGCCGGCGATTTCCGGCGCGACAAAGGACGATGGTTCCTCCAGCGGGATATCACGCTCGGTGTCGCAGGAGGCTTCCAGGGCATCACCGGCGCGACTGTCGGCCTCTGCCAGGCGCCGCGCGAGTTCGCGCAGGTCATCATCGATGGGCTGACTGGCCAGCCAGGCCGCGCGCGCCTGCGGCGGCATTGGCAGCAGTTCATCCAGGAGCGGCGCCAGCTCCGCCCAGCGCTGGTCCAGCGACAGCTTCATCACGCCCCGTCGAGGCAGGCCACCAGGAAGGCGCGCGCCTTGAGCCATTCGCGCTCGACGGTGCGGTCGGTCACGCCCAGGACCGCGCCGATTTCCGGGGAGCTCAGACCGGCCGCCAGACGTAGCTCGGCCACGCGGGCAAGGCGGGGATCCACCTGGGTCAACCTGGCAAACGCCTGGTCGAGGGCAGCGAGGTCCAGCGCGCGATCGGTTCCGCCGGTGTCGTCTTCCAGGGCCACGGCCGCGGCGTAGCGGTCGCGCGTGCCGCGCCGGCGGATACGGTCGATCAGGGCATTGCGCATCGCCGTGGCGGCGTAGGCGAAGAAGCGTCCGCGGTCGTCGAAATCCAGCTGGCCGCGCTCCACCAGTCCCATGAAGGTTTCATGGACCAGGGCCGTCGTGCAGAGCGTCTGGTGGCGGTCACCGGCCAGCTGCCGGCGTGCCAGCTGGCGCAGGCGCTCGTAGACCCGCTCGAGCACGGTTTCCAGAGCGTCGCCGTCACCCGCGTGCGCTTGCTTGAGGAGTGCGGTGATGTCGTCTTCTGCCACGGTATGCCTGTCTGTGCGGTCACGGGCGGACCGACCCGCGCGCGTTGGCAAGACTAGCACCGCGGTAACACCGCGCGTGCGGCGCGGTGCCGGCCGGCGTCGTCCGGCCGATGGAGCGGGCGTGGCGGGAGGGCTTTCCCTGGAACGAGCGCCGGTGCCGATCTCCCCCTCCGGCGGGCGGGCGCCGGCCTGGCAGCGACGCTATTGATCGTCGTCGATGGAGGGCGCCGGCGGCGTCACCGGTTCGAGCGCGAGCTGGCTGGCCGCCAAGGCCACCTGAGTGCGGTTGTTGCAGCCGAGCTTGCGCATGATCGCGGTCATGTGCGCCTTGACCGTGGCTTCGGAGACACCCAGCTCGTAGGCGATCTGCTTGTTGAGCAAGCCCTCGGCAATCATCGCCAGCACGCGGAACTGCTGTGGCGTGAGCTCGGCCACGCGTGCGGCCACCTGGGCTTCGTCGCTGCGCAGTTCGGCAGCCCCCGCGGCATGCTGTGGCGGCAGCCAGATCTCGCCGTCAAGCACCTGCCGGATCGCCGCGACGATCGTGTCGGCCGAACTGGACTTGGGAATATAGCCGGCCGCGCCGTGCGCGAGGGCGCGACGCGCCACCGTGGCTTCCTCGTGGGCGGAGACCACGATCACCGGCAACCCCGGGTGCTGGCCGCGCAAATGTGCCAAAGCGGAAAAACCGCGGGCGCCGGGCATGTGCAGGTCCAGCAGCAACAGCTCGGCGTCCGGGTGTGCCTCCACCAGGCTGAACAACGCCGGGACGGTATCGGCCTCGAACAACCGCGCGTCGGGCGCGGCCTGGGTGATCGCGCGGCGCAATGCGTCGCGATACAACGGATGATCGTCGGCTATCAGGAATTCGGACATGGCGACCAGCATGGCATCGACGGCAATGCTCCCGCAATGCCGCCAAGGTCATGCATCGGCGAGTGCGCAATGATTGCCGTGTCAGCGGACGAGGCGTTCCTCCACGAGGTTGTGCACCACCGACGGATCGGCCAGGGTGGAGGTGTCGCCCAGCTGCTCCGGCGCATTCTCGGCAATCTTGCGCAGGATGCGGCGCATGATCTTGCCCGAGCGCGTCTTCGGCAGTCCCGGCGCCCACTGCAGGTAGTCCGGCGAGGCGATCGGCCCGATTTCCTTGCGCACCCAGCCGATCAGTTCGCGGCGCAGTTCGTCGCTGCCCGGTTCACCTGCGTTGAGCGTCACGTAGGCGTAGATGCCCTGGCCCTTGATGTCGTGGGGGCACCCGACCACTGCCGCCTCGGCGACTTTCGGATGCGCCACCAGCGCACTCTCGACTTCCGCCGTGCCGATGCGATGACCCGAGACATTGATCACATCGTCCACGCGGCCGGTGATCCAGTAGTAGCCGTCCTCGTCGCGGCGCACACCATCGCCGGTGAAGTAGCTGCCGGGATAGGCAGTGAAATAGGTTTCGACAAAACGCGCGTGATCGCCGTACACCGTGCGCATCTGGCCGGGCCAGGAATCGGTGAGGACGAGATTGCCCTCGCAGGCGCCGTCCAGCACCTGGCCTGCGGCATCGACCACCGCCGGCTTCACGCCGAAGAACGGCCGCGTGGCGGAACCGGGCTTGGTGGCCGTGGCGCCGGGCAGGGGGGAGATCAGGATGCCGCCGGTTTCGGTCTGCCACCAGGTGTCCACGATGGGGCAGCGTCCGTCGCCAACGACCTTGTGGTACCACTCCCAGGCTTCGGGATTGATCGGCTCACCGACGGTTCCGAGCAGCCGCAGTGACTGGCGCGAGGCCTGCTTCACCGGCGCGTCGCCATCGCGCATCAGCGCGCGGATGGCGGTCGGCGCGGTGTAGAAGAGGGTGACCTTGTGCTTGTCCACCACGCGCCAGAAACGGCTCACGTCCGGCCAGCTCGGCACGCCTTCGAACATCAGCGTGGTGGCGCCATTGGCGAGCGGGCCGTACAGCACGTACGAATGCCCGGTCACCCAGCCCACGTCAGCCGTACACCAGTACACGTCATCCTCGCGCAGATCGAACACGCACTCGTGCGTGTAGCTCACGTACACCAGATACCCGCCCGTCGTGTGCAGCACGCCCTTGGGCTTTCCGGTGGAGCCGGATGTATACAAAATAAACAATGGATCTTCCGCGCCCATCGGCTCGGGCGCGCACTCGGTCGCCTGCATGGCCACCAGCGGCGCCCACCAGCGATCACGCGGCACCTGCATCGGCACCGGGGCGCCCGTGCGGCGTACCACCAGCACCGTTTCCACCGACGTGGTGCCCGGCCGGGTCAGTGCTTCATCGACGTTGGCCTTGAGCGGCACCTTCTTGCCGCCGCGCAGGCCCTCGTCGGCGGTGATGACCAGCTTGCACTGGCTGTCGGCAATGCGGCCGGCGAGCGAATCGGGCGAGAAGCCGCCGAAGACCACCGAGTGCACGGCGCCGATACGGGCGCAGGCGAGCATGGCGACCGCCGCCTCGGGAATCATCGGCAGGTAGATGGCGACGCGGTCGCCCTTCTTCACGCCCAGGTTGCGCAGCAGGTTCGCGGCGCGGCAGACCTCCTCGTACAGTTCCCGGTAGCTGATCCGGCGCGATTCGTCCGGGTTGTCGCCCTCGAACACGATCGCGGTCTTGTCGCCGCGGCTGGCCAGGTGCCGGTCCAGGCAATTGGCGGAGACGTTGAGGCGTCCGTCGTCGAACCAGCGGATGTGGAGGTTATTCGGATCAAAAGACACGTCCTTGACCCGGCTGAACGGCGTGATCCAGTCGAGGCGCCGGGCGATCTCGGACCAGAAGCCCTCCGGGTCGGCCACCGAGCGTGCGTAGAGGGCTTCGTAGGTGTCGGCATTGATGCGGGTCCGCTCGGCAAAGGCCGGGTCGACCGGATAGACTTTTCCGGACATACATTCTCTCCATGTGTACTTGTGGCCGCGCGGGCCGGTGAGGGCGCCGTCGCTCGACGGATCCGACGTGCGTCTGTCCGGATGGGGGACGGTCCCCACCCGACGTTGTCTTCACAACCCCGTTGCCCGCTTGCGGGCACTGTTCCAGGCAGGGCGAGCATGACTTACGCAGACGCATTCAATGGACGCCAGTTCAACTTTAGTCGAATGACGATCGCGCATCGACCAATAGCCAATAGGCGTGGTTGCCGCACCGGCGCACCCTGCGCCGGACGAACATACGTTTGCGAAACGGCGCGGACGGCCCTAATCACCGATTGGCATGAGACAGGGCCCGGCCTGCGAGCGGAGGGACGGGGCCGGCAAGATCCGGGGCGACGAGCCAGGCTGGACCATAGGCGTCCTCCATGCACGTGGCCACGGACGCAAGCGCCCGGCTCGACGTTTCAGGCGTGGGTTTCTGATCATCCCTCCAGAGGCGCGGCGCATGGCGACTGTTCCCGTTGAAGCCGTATCCCGTGCCGACGGCGGCATGACGCGCGAGCACCGCCGGCTGATCCTGGCGTCGAGCCTGGGTACCGTGTTCGAGTGGTACGACTTCTACCTGTATGGCGCCCTGGCCGGCATCATCGCCAGGCAGTTCTTCACCGCACTGGATGCGACCAGTGGCTTCATCTTTGCCCTGCTGGCCTTTGCGGCCGGATTCGCGGTGCGCCCCTTCGGCGCGCTGGTGTTCGGGCGCCTGGGGGACAAGGTCGGTCGCAAGCACACCTTCCTGGTGACGATCGTGCTGATGGGTGTCTCGACGTGCCTGGTCGGCATCTTGCCGGGCTATGCCTCGATCGGCATCGCCGCGCCGATCATCCTGATCGTGTTGCGCCTGCTGCAGGGCCTGGCGCTGGGTGGCGAGTACGGCGGCGCAGCGACCTACGTTGCCGAACACGCCCCACCGGGGCGGCGCGGGTTTTACACCAGCTTCATCCAGACCACGGCCACGCTCGGCCTGCTGCTGTCGCTGGTGGTGATCCTGGCCTGCCGCGGCGCCATGGATGCCGACAGCTTCGCCCGCTGGGGCTGGCGCATTCCGTTCCTCCTGTCGATCGTGCTGCTGGGCGTTTCCGTGTGGATCCGCCTGCAGCTGGCCGAATCGCCGTTGTTCCAGCAGATGCAGCGCAGCGGTCGGGTCAGCCAGTCGCCCATCCGCGAGAGCTTCTTTTCGCGCAATGGCCGCGTCGCCCTCCTGGCGCTGCTCGGCGCCACCGCCGGCCAGGCCGTCGTCTGGTACTGCGGGCAGTTCTATGCGCTGTTCTTCCTGACCCACACGCTCAAGGTCGATCTGACCCTCGCCAATCTGCTGATGGCCGGCGCGTTGATCCTGGCCACGCCCTTCTTCGTACTGTTCGGCTGGCTGTCGGACCGGGTCGGCCGCAAGCCGATCGTGCTGGCCGGTTGCCTCATCGCGGCGCTGACCTATTTCCCGATCTTCCGCGGCCTGACGCACTACGCCAATCCGCAGCTGGAGGCGGCGAGTGCAACAGCGCCGATCACGCTCACGGCGGATGTTTCCGAATGCGCGTTCCAGTTCGTGCCGAGCGAGCTGAAATCGCATGTGGCCTTCCGCAGCGCCTGCGATATCGCCAAGACCGCGCTGGCTGGCCGCAACCTGCCGTACCGCACGATCGCCGGCGCGCCGGGCAGTGGCGCGGTGATCCGCGTGGGATCGGCGCAGATCGACAGTTTTGACGGCCGCCAGCTGGCGCCCGAGGCGCTGGCGCCGCGGCTCGAACGGCTCAACACGGCCGTCACCACCGCCGTGGCGGCGGCCGGGTATCCGGCCCAGGCCGATCCGGCGCGGATCAACCGTGGCGCCGTACTCGCGTTGCTCACGCTGCTGGTGCTGTATGTGACGATGGTCTACGGGCCGATCGCCGCATGGCTGGTGGAACTGTTCCCGACACGGATCCGCTACACCTCGATGAGCCTGCCGTATCACATCGGCAACGGCTGGTTCGGCGGCTTCCTGCCGACCACGGCATTCGCCCTGGTGGCGTTGACAGGCGACCCCTACGCGGGGCTGTGGTATCCGATCGTGGTGGCGGTGGCGACCGTGATCATCGGTGGCCTGTTCCTGCGCGATACGCGCGACGCCGACCTCAACTGAGCGGGCGCGTCGGCCGCTTCACCAGGCCGGCCAGTACGGCGACGAGCAGGGCGCCGATGGCGGCCTCGGCGCCCGCGCCGGCCAGGCTGTCGGCGATGCCCAGGCCCAGTCGCCGCAGGCCGTAACCGCCGGCAAAAGCACCGAGAATACCGGCGACGATATTGCCGAGCAGGCCGAAGCCGCGACCGCGGCGATAGCGCGTAACCAGCCAGCCGCTGGCGATACCGACAAGAACGGTGATGAGCAGCGCTTCAACGGGCATGGCGTGGCAGGTCCGGAATCAACGGCGATCTTCGATCAGAGCAACGATCAGGACCGCGGCCGGTGGAGTCCCGTTCCACCAGAGAGGCGATCAGGGTTGCTCGCGCGGCTGCTGCGGAATCACCGGACGGGCCACCGGTACTGGCTGTGCAGCGGCGCGCTGGCGCTTGGCGCGCTCGGTGGCTTCGGCCAGGACTTCGGGCGTCAGCAGCGCCGAATCCGGACGCGACGTTGACTCGATACGTGCGGCAGCGAATGCCAGCACCGCACAGAACATGCTGCCGAATCCGACCAGGAGGCCAATGGCGAGCAGTCCCGGTGTGGAAGCCGCATAGCAAAAAATAAACGCCAACACTGAAACAACCAACCAGACGAAACGCATGGCTTACCTCCGCCCTGGCACCCAGGCCGACGACACGCCGGCATCATAGCGCAGGCTTCCGGCGCCAGGCGCGGCATGCACGACCGCTTGTCCGGTCCACCGCGACACCCCGGACTGATACCGCTCGGCGCGTGGCCCCACGTGCCGTCGCAGCCATTGCGACGCCGCAGTAGCATGGTGGCGCGCCGCGCCCGATCGCACCGTCCCTGTGCCCGTCATGCCTGATCCCACCGTGCCACCGATCCGCATCAAGGGCCGTGGCAGCAGCAGTCGTCCCGAGGGGCGCTTCGAAACCACCCGGCGCGAGGCGGAAGACGACGGCTGGTACCGCGACGGCGAACCCGCGTCGCCGCCGGCCACCGTAGTGACCGAGGAACGCGCGCGCCACGTGATCACGCGGAACCAGTCGCCGGACGTCCCGTTCACCGCCTCGCTCAACGCCTACCGCGGCTGCGAGCACGGGTGCGCCTACTGCTACGCGCGGCCGTCCCACGCCTACCTCAACCTGTCGCCGGGGCTGGATTTCGAAACCCGCCTGTTCGCCAAGACCAATGCCGCCGACGTGCTGCGCGTGGAGCTGGCCAGGAAGAATTACCGCTGCACGCCGATCAACCTGGGGGCCAACACCGATCCCTACCAGCCGATCGAGCGACGCTACCGCATCACGCGTGCAGTGCTCGAGGTGCTGCTGGCGCATCGCCATCCCTGCACCATCATCACCAAGAACGCGCTGGTCGAGCGCGATATCGACCTGCTCGCGCCGATGGCTGCGCAACGCCTGGTACATGTGTTCATTTCCGTCACCTCGCTCGACAATCGCCTGTCGAGCCGGCTGGAGCCGCGCGCCAGCGCGCCGCACAGGCGGCTGGGGGCAATCGCCACACTCAACGCCGCGGGCGTTCCCTGCAGTGTCCTGGTAGCGCCGATCATTCCGGCGCTGACCGATCACGACATCGAGGGCATCCTCGAGCGGGCCGCGCAGGCCGGTGCGCCAACGGCCGGCTACACGCTGCTTCGCCTTCCCTATGAGCTCAAGCAGCTCTTCGAGGAATGGCTGGCGACGCACCAGCCGGACCGGGCGGCACACGTGCTGGGTATCCTCCGCCAGATCCGCGGCGGTGAGCTCAACGAGCCGCGTTTTGGATTCCGCATGCGCGGCGAAGGCACGTTTGCGGAACTGATCCGCCAGCGGTTCTACCTGGCGTGCCGGCGCTACGGAATCGGCGCGCGCGCCGTCGGTGATCTGGACACCACCGCCTTCTCACCGCCGCGGCCGCCATCGGCACAGGGGGAGCTCTTCTGACGTGTTGGGGCTGTATCGCCCCTGGGAGGGCTCGGTTATTGTTGAGCGTCGCCAGTTGCCAGGATCGAGGGCCGCAATGTCACACCCGTCGTACGTCCCGTGGTCCGACTATCGCTCCTATCCCGAGGACGAAATGCTGCGCCGGGCGGAAGAATTTGCCGCCGAAGCCGCACGGCGTCGCACGATGCGTGATTTCTCACCGCGTCCTGTTCCGCAGGAGATCATCGCGCAGTGTCTTCGCGCCGCGGTTTCGGCGCCGAGCGGCGCCAACCAGCAACCCTGGCGATTTGTCGCGGTTTCCGATCCGGCGCTCAAGCGCCAGATCCGCGATGCCGCCGAAGCCGAGGAACGCGAGTTCTACGGCCATCGTGCCCCGGACGAATGGAAACGCGCGCTGGAGCCCCTGGCCACCAACGCCGAAAAACCCTTCCTGGAAACGGCGCCCTGGTTGATCGCCGTCTTCTACGAGCGGTTCGGATTCGACGAATGCGGCAACAAGGCCAAGCGCTACTACCCGCTGGAGTCCGTCGGCATCGCCTGCGGTCTACTCATCGCCGCGTTGCATCACGCGGGGCTCGCAACGTTGACGCATACGCCCAGCCCGATGGGCTTCTTGAATGAACTGCTGGACCGGCCCAGGAACGAGATGCCATACCTGCTGATGGTGGTGGGCTATCCGGAGGACGATTGCCGGGTGCCGCCGATCGAGCGGTTGGGGTTTGAGAAAGTGGTGACGTTCAGGTAGGCCTGGGGGTGCCAGGCGGGCGCTATTGATTCTGTAACGTCGATAGGTAGGCGGTTCTCGAAGAGCAAGAGCGTTTCGCCTGTCCCGCGGCCAGTCGGCTTACGTTTCTTTACGTGTATAAAGAAGAGCGGAAGAAAGTACACCCCAGGCTGGTCGGCTTTCGGCCATCCGTTGGCCGAAAACTGCGCAATCGCGTTCCGGGGTTTGACGAAAGGGCATCCTGGCCCTGCATCAAACTTGCGCACATCCGTGTGCGTGACCGCCTTCGGCGGCTGGTCCTCCACGGGATTGCCGACCCGCATGGGGCGCCGGCAAGAGCGGCGCGCATCCTGCGCGCAGAGGCAACTGCAGGCGCGCAACGGGGCTGGGCTGCGACGGTCTTACCGCGCTGGCGGTGCGCCGTACAAGACTTCAGCGCGATTGAACAGGATCCAGCTGGTCGCGATGTATTTGTCGCCGCCTTTGGGGCGGTTGCCGCGGTGGGTGTGGGTGAAGGCGGTGGGCGCGATCAGCAGCGAGCCGGTGGTGGGCTTGATCTTGCGTTCCTGGTAGAGGAACTCGGTCTCGCCCTCTTCGAATGCGTCGTTGAGGTAGATCGTCCACAATACCACGCGGTGCAGTGTTTCGCCGTTGTCGGCCTTGGGATACAGCTCGCAATGCCAATAGGGATAGCCGCCCTGGTCGGAATTGTATTTCTGGATATTGATACTTCCGGGGCGGAAGATCTTCATCACGATCGCGCCCAGTGTGCGGTCGTCCATCGCGGCAATGGCGGCGGCGTCGATGGATACGAGCTGGCCGGTTGCCGGGTCCGGCATCTTCAGCTGCAGCGGCGCGAGCGCGGCGTGCGCGTACTTGCGCAGGTAGCTCTTGAAGCCCGTCAGTACCGTCTGGTTGAGGCGCTGATTGACGTCGTTCCACTCGGGCCGCTCGCTGATGCGGATAT
Source organism: Tahibacter amnicola (assembly GCF_025398735.1). Classification (NCBI taxonomy): domain Bacteria; kingdom Pseudomonadati; phylum Pseudomonadota; class Gammaproteobacteria; order Lysobacterales; family Rhodanobacteraceae; genus Tahibacter; species Tahibacter amnicola. The sequence goes on along the minus strand of NZ_CP104694.1, from coordinate 420,258 downwards.
CCCAGCTGTCCTTCATCTCCAGGTTGAGGCCGCTGCCGGTTTCGCCGCGCTGGGCCTGGCCGCTGGATTCGAAGCGCTGGATAAGCGTCCGGCAGATCGCCGGATCCAGCACCTTGTCGTACACCTCGATGAAATCCGGATGCATGGGCGTTCCTGGCGGTGACCTCAGGCCTTGCGGTCGTGGTTGCGGTGGAACTCGGTGACGTAGGCCACTTCGTTGCGCGAGCCCAGGAATACCGGCACCCGCTGGTGCAGCGCGGTCGGGCCGACTTCCATGATGCGGTCACGCCCGGTGGTGGCGGCGCCGCCGGCCTGTTCGACGATGAACGCCATCGGATTGGCCTCGTACATGAGGCGCAACTTGCCCGGTTTGCCGGCATCCTTCTTGTCCCAGGGATAAATGAAGATACCGCCGCGGGTCAGGATACGGTGCACGTCGGCCACCATCGAGGCGACCCAGCGCATGTTGAAATCCTTGCCACGCGGACCGGTCTTGCCGGCCAGGAGCTCTTCCACATAGCCCTGCATCGGCGCTTCCCAGTGGCGCTGGTTCGACATGTTGATCGCAAATTCCCGGGTGTCAGGGGGAATCTGCACATTGCGGCGCGTCAGCGTGAAGCTGCCCAGCTCGCGGTCGAGGGTAAAGACGTGCGTGCCGTGGCCCAGGGTCAGCACGAGCAGGGTGCTCGGACCATAGACCGTATAGCCTGCCGCGACCTGCATCGTTCCGGGTTGCAGGAAATGCTCGGCGCTGGGATTGGTCACGCCATCCGGGCATTTGAGCACCGAGAAAATCGTGCCGACCGAGATGTTCACGTCGATGTTCGACGAACCGTCCAGCGGATCGAACAGCAAGAGGAAATTGCCCTTCGGATACGCATCCGGAATGGGATGCGGATCGTCCATCTCTTCCGATGCGCAACCGGCCAGGTGGCCGCCCCAGGCGTTGGCTTCCAGGAGAATTTCGTTGGACAGCACGTCGAGCTTCTTCTGCGCCTCGCCCTGCACGTTGCCGGTGCCCGCATCACCCAGAACGCCACCCAGGTCGCCCTTGCCCACGGCGATGGAGATCGACTTGCAGGCGCGCGCCACCACCTCGATCAGCAGGCGCAGGTCGGCGTTCAGGTGCTGGTGGGCGCGCTGTTCTTCGATCAGAAAACGCGTCAGGGAGATCGGGGACGTTTCGGACATGGCGGCTCGGCGACGAAAGGCGAATTCGCCATTGTCCCGCTCGTCCCCGCGCGCGTCTATGGCGGGGGCTGCTCCGTCCGATGGCGGTGGCGGGTTACCATCACAGGAAGCAGGTACCTCGGCAGAATCCCCATGCAGAACCGCTCCATCCGCTACGCCGGTTGCATTCCGGCGCTCTTCGCGATTTTCCTGACTGCCTGTTCGCCGCCGGCGACCCGGCGGGAACCCGCACCGGCCGACGCGCCGGTACCGCCCTATACCGTCGAGCATGTCCGGCGTGATCTGGCGGTGCCGGCTGGCGTCGTGCGGATCCGCATCGACAATCCGCACGGCAGCGTGACGATCAAGCCGGTGGAGAAACCGGTGCTGGGCGTCTATGAAACGATTCAGCGGATCGGCGAGAAACCCGAAGAACCCCAGATCCACCTGGCGGTCGAGGGTGACGAGGCAGTCCTGAGGGTGGCGTATGCCTCCGACCGAAACGGCGGCGCGGATCGGCTGGTCAAGGGATTCCGCAAAGGCCGTGTGGACCTGGGCGTCTTCGTGCCGGCAGGGCCGGAGCTGCACGTGACCACGACCTACGGCGACGTCCAGGTGCGCCGGGTCAACAACGAGCTGGTCGCCCGCACGCGCGAGGGCAGCCTCGTGGCGGCCGGTGCCGGCTCCATGGATGTGCAAACCGATAGCGGCCAACTCAGCCTTTTCCCGGTTACGGCCAAATGGCAACGGCCGCTGCGCGGCGCAACCCGCACCGGCAACATTGTGATGGAAGTGCCGGTGCGTGGTGATATCGATCTGGTAGCCCGCACCAGGGGCCGCTTCACCGGTCCGGTGTCGCTGGAAATGCGCCAGGCGCCGGATGGCCGCACCGAAGGGCATTTCAAGGCCGGTCGTGGTTCCCAGCACATCCAGTTGGACAGTCAGAGCGGTGATATCCACCTGGCTCCGTACGACTACACCCCCGAAGTTAGACCACTCGTCGCCAAGACTGGGCCCAATCCGCCTAAAAGCGGACCATAACTCGTTCCAAAAGCCCCTGACTGTGGTATGAACGCCAATCCACCGCGTCGGCCAGGCCCATGCGGTGGTTCGCCGTCGTCTCCGGCGGCCAGTCAGGGGAAATCAGTAGCGCCGCCATCCGGATGGTGGCGTCGTAAGTTTGCGCGACTGCAAGGACTGTGGGACGCGGATCGAACGTGGGCGGGGTCGTCTAGTGAAAGTCGCAAGAACGATGATGTGGGTGGCGTTGGCCGGTGTATTCGCCGGTGCGCAGGCAGCCGATGCACCGTATAAGCCGGTCGAATCGGTCAACAGCCAGGGAATCAAGGAGCGCCGCGGCGCGCAATTGCTGGGCGTGTCAACGCCCGAAACCTTTACCGTGAACATGGCCGAATTGCCGACTGTCCGTGAATGGCAGCCGGGCGATTCGCTGGTCGAGATTCCACGCCGGCATTGGGAAGAGGTGTCCAATGTCATCCCCGAGCCGGTCAATCCGGTCTCTTCCGCCGATCCGCTGGTGCCGCTGCAGTTCGAGCAGGCGCTGCGCGGAAGCGGCGGCTTCACCACGCCGATCATCAACATCGACGGCAGCACTTCGCAGGCGTCGCCGCCGGATCCCTCGGGCGACGTGGGCACGCGTCATTTCGTGCAGGCCGTCAATGCGGCCGGCGGTTCGCAGGTGCGTATCTACCGCAAGTCTGACGGCAGCCTGGTCAACAGCATCACCATGACCTCGCTCGGCGGTACGGGCGCCTGCGCCAGCGGCCTGGGTGATCCGATCGTCCTGTTCGACCAGCTGGCCAACCGCTGGGTGCTGACCGAATTCTCCACCCAGGCCGGCCGTTCGCTGTGCGTGTATGTGAGCAGCACCGACGACCTGGAAGCGCCCAGCGTCACCTGGCATCGCTACACCTTCACGATGCCTGCGTTCCCGGACTACCCGAAGTACGGCGTGTGGCCCGACGCCTACTACGTGGGTGCGAACGAAGGCGGCACCTCCGGCCAGCGTCCGTTCTACGTGATGGATCGCGCCAAGATGCTGGCCGGCGAGCCGGCAACGTTCCAGCGCGTGACGGTCCCGAACCTGAGCGGCTTCGGCTTCCAGATGACCACGCCGGCGGATCACGACGGCATCGACGCTCCGCCCGCCGGCGCGCCGGGTATCTTCCTGCGTCATCGCGACGACGAGTCGCACAACGCCGGTTCGAACAACCCGAACCAGGACTTCCTGGAACTGTGGCACCTCAAGCCGGATTTCACGACGCCGGCCAATACGGTTCTGACCGGCCCGGTCTCGATTCCGGTCGCCGAGTTCAGCTCCAACCTCAACGGCCTGACGGCGTTCGAAGCCTTCCCGCAGCCGAGCGGTCAGCTGCTCGATCCGCTGCGCGAGCCGATCATGAATCGCCTGGCCTACCGCAATTTCGGTACGCACGAGAGTCTGGTCGGCAACCTGGTGACCGACATCGACGGCAACGACACGGGCGGCATCCGCTGGTTCGAGCTGCGCCGCACGGGCGGTATCAACCAGCCCTGGACGCTGTACCAGGAAGGCACCTACGCCGGTAACGCGCAGCCGCAGGACGGTACCGATCGCTGGATGGCCGGCATTGCGCAGGACTCCTCGGGCAACATCGCCATGGCCTACAGCGCGGTGCGCCAGTCGCCGGCGGTGTTCCCCAGCCTGCGCTACGTCGGACGTCGCAGCGATGATCCGCTCGGCACGATGACCACGCCGGAAACCACCCTGGTGGCCGGCACCGGCAACCACTCGAACGAGCGCTGGGGCGACTACTTCCAGCTCAACGTCGATCCGGTCGACAACTGCACCTTCTGGTTCACCGGCCTGTACATGCCCACGAACAGCAAGGGCACGCGCATCAGCTCGTTCCGCTTTGACGCCTGCGGTTCGCCGACCTTCACGGTCAGCGGCAACAACCTCACCCAGGAAGTCTGCACCGCGAGCGGACCGGCGGCGCTGTCGCCGATCAGCGTGTCGGTCGGTTCGACCATGGGCTTCTCCGACCCGGTCGCGATGAGCTTTGCCAACACCCTGCCGCCTGGTTTCAGCGGTGACTTCACACCGGCGACGGTGACGCCGCCGGGCACCAGCACGCTGGCAATGTCGGTGGCGCAGAGCGCGGCTGCGGGTGCCTATACGATCGGCGTGAACGGCACGTCGGGTGCGACCACCCGCTTCCTCAACGCCAGCGTCGCCGTCTCGACCCAGTCGCCCACCGTGCCGACCCTGACGGTGCCGGCAAACAACGCGACCAACGTTGCGGTGTCGCCGGTCCTGACCTGGACGGCCAGCACGCAGGCCAAGTCCTACATCGTCGAAGTGTCGACGGACCCGAACTTCAGCACGATCGTGGCGACCCAGAACGTGACCGGCGGTACCAGCGTCACGGTCAACGGCCTGGCCGGCAGCACGCAGTACTACTGGCGTGTGCGCAGCCAGAACATCTGTGGCACCAGCACCAACTCCGAGGTCTTCAGCTTCCGCACGCTGACCTTGCCGGGTGACTGCGCCGTCGGTCAGACGACCAACGCGGTGTTCACCGAGAACGTGGAAGGTGCGACGACGGGCTGGACCACCAGCGCGGCGACCGGCACGGCCAACTGGAGCGTCAGCACGGCACGTCCGTTCGGTGGCACGAAGTCCTGGCTGGCTGTCGACGAGGAAGACACCACGGACCAGCTGCTGACCTCGCCGGCGATCACGCTGCCGACCGGCCAGAGCCCGCTGACCCTGAGCTTCCAGAGCGACCTGAATCTCGAACCGCGCTCGTCCGGCGGTTGCTGGGACGGCGGCTACCTGGAGATCTCCACCAACGACGGCAGCACCTGGACCCAGGTGCCGAACACCGCCATGCTGACCGACCCGTACACGGGTGCGGCCAACGACGGTCCGGCCTCGGGCAAGCAGGTGTGGTGCGGTACGCGTCCGTACAAGAAGGCCGTGGTTGATCTCAACAGCTACGCCGGCCAGACGGTGCGCCTGCGCTTCCGCACCTCGACCGACGGTTCGGTCGGCTTCACGCCGCACGGCTGGTACGTGGACGACATCCGCGTGCAGTCCTGCTCGTCGCAGAACGACGGCATCTTCGCCAACGGTTTCGAACCGTAATTCCGTCGTGAATTGAACGCGACGGCAACGGCGTACCGGGCGGATTCCTCCGCGAATCCCCCGGTGCGCCGCTTGCCGCCGCGTCACGCCGCCGGCATCCTGCGCACCCTGTGCGCCATGGTCTTTCCGGATGAGCGACAAGCCTTCCCGCCACGCCGTCCCCTACATCCGCCAGACGGCCAAGCTTCGCGCGCTGCATTTCACCGCCGACGAGATGCAAAGCTGCATGCTGATCCGCGAGCCGGACACGCTGCAGCTGGAATACACGCGGACGATGATGGGGTTTCTCTATTTCCAGCACCGACCCGGCCACATCGGCATGGTGGGCCTGGGCGGCGGCTCGCTGGCGAAGTTCTGTCACCGGCACCTGCCGCAGTCGCGCATCACGGTGATAGAGAACAATCCCCACGTCATCGCCCTGCGCGAGCAGTTCCTGGTTCCGCCGGATGACGACCGGCTGGCGGTGCACCACGGCGATGGCGCCGATTTCGTCCACACCGCGCCGGCGTGCTTTGACGCGCTGCTGCTCGACGCCTACGACCCGACCGGTGTTCCCGCGCGCCTGAAATCGCAGGCCTTCTTCGACGCCTGCCGCGCCGCGCTCACGCCGCAGGGCACGCTGGTGGCCAATCTCAACGTTGACGACATATCCGCCCCGCTGATGCTCGCGCGCCTGCGCCAGAGCTTTGATGATGTCCTGGTCACCCTCGAAGATGCCCATCACGGCAATCGCATCGTCTTCGCCGGGCCCGCCCTGCGTACGCGCCGCAGCGGCGCCATCCGTCGCCCGGCGGGCCTGTCGCGCGAAGCCTGGGCGCAACTGGTGATCGTCTTTGCGCGGGTGCAGTCGGCAGTGACGCAGTGGCGGACGACTTCCGCGCTGGCGGACAGGGCGCAAGACTAGGTCAATCCCATCGCCCTCTGACCATGCGCCGCGCCGACCGCCTGTTCCTGATCATCCACGCCCTGCGAGGCCGCCGGACGGCACTGCCTGCGCGGGATGTGGCGGCCACCTTGGGCGTTTCACTGCGCACGATCTACCGCGACGTGGCGGACCTGCAGCGCTCGGGCGTGCCGATCGAGGGGGAGGCTGGCGTGGGGTATGTGCTGCGCAAGGGCAGCGATATCCCGCCGCTGATGTTCACTGCCGAAGAACTCGAAGCGCTGGTGGCAGGCACGCGTTTCGTCCAGGCCTTTGCGGGCCAGCGCCTGTCGCGCTCGGCCGATGCGGCGCTGTTGAAGATCCAGGCCGTGCTGCCGGAGGCGCTGCGCGAACGCAGCGAACGCTCGCGTGTGTTCGCACCGGATTTTGGCCAGCACGCATCGTTGAAGGCGCATTTTGACAGCGTGCACGCGGCCATTGTCGCGCAGCAGGTGCTGGCGATCTGCTACGCCGATGAAAGCGGCCAGGTCTCGCGGCGCGAGGTCGAGCCGCTGGCGCTGTCCTTCTGGGGCGGCGCCTGGACCTTCGGTGGCTGGTGCCGCCTGCGCCAGGGATTCCGCAGCTTCCGGCTCGACCGCATCAGTGACTGCCAGGTGCCGGGCGAAACCTTTGCCGATACGCCGGAGCGCGGCTTCAAGGCCTACTGGAAGGCGATCGGTGCCGATTGAATCGCCGGTGCGGCCTTGTGGCCGCACCGGAAAGTGCGATTACTCAACCCTGCAGAACACTGCCTTGAGGTAGCGGCTTTCCGGCACGTGGGCGAGGTAGGGGTGATCGGCGCCCGCGCCTGTCACCTTGATGATCTGTACGGTGCGATTGGCGTAGAACGCCGCGCGGCGCAGCATGTCGAGGAACTGCTCTTCGCTCACCAGGCCCGTGCAGGAACAGGTGACGAAGATGCCGCCGGGCTTGACCGCACCCAGCGCGAGCTTGTTCATGTCCAGGTACTTCTTGAGCGCCGGGATGACCTGGTCGCGGTCGCGCGTCATCTTGGCGGGGTCGAGTACGACCACGTCGAACTTGTCCGCGCGACCGGCGGCGACGTCGCGCAGCCAGTGGAAGATGTCGGCCTGGACGAAGCGCACCTTGGCCTTGTTCAGACGGGCGTTCTGCTCGGCGATCTCGAGGATCTCTTCGTCGAGGTCAACCCCGACCACTTCCGACGCGCCACCCAGGGTCTTGGCGTAGATGGCGAAGCCGCCGGAATTGCAGCACAGGTCAAGCACGCGCTTGTCGGCGCAGAACTCGGCCAGGTAACGGCGGTTGTCGCGCTGGTCGGCGAAGAATCCGGTCTTGTGCTTGGTGCCCGGCGCTGCGTGAAAGCGCACGCCGTGCTCGGTAATGACGGTTGGCTTTGGCGTGGGCGGCGTGGAGCAGTCGAAACTTTCCTGCTTCTGCACGTGCTCCTCGGCAAAGGCGTAGACCTGGCTGTCGGGGAAATGCTCAAGCAGGCAGCGGCGGATCAGGTCGCGTTGTTTGAACATGCCGGCCGAGAAGAACTCGATCACCAGCGTATCGGCGAAACGATCGACGACCAGGCCGGAAAGGCCGTCGCCTTCGGAATGGATGACGCGGTAGGCATCGGTCGTCGCATCGAGCTTGAGCACCGTGCGGCGCAGCTCGACCGCCTGGGCGATCTTGCGCTCGAAGAAGGCGGCGTCGACGGCTTCGTCGGGGTTTTCCGTCAGCACGCGCAGGGCGATGCGCGAGTGGCCGTTGTAGAAGCCGCGGCCGGCAAAAGCGCCATCGCGGTCGAAGATGTCCACGATCGTGCCCGGTTTGGGCTTGGTCGGCGGCTTCTCCACCATCTTCTGGAAGATCCAGGGGTGGTTTGAGCGGCGCTCGATCTTGAGCTGGACGGCGGGGTTGGTTTCGGCGGCGTGTTTCATCCGCCCATTGTACCCGCCGGGCCGGGCGGGTACGTCATGGGGCCCGGCGACGCCTACCGGCGCGCCTGGTTCTGGGCGATGTACTGGTCGATGCGCTTCTCGAGCACCGGCAGGGGAACCGAGCCGAGGGCCAGCAGCGTGTCGTGGAAGGTGCGCAGGTCGAAGGCCGCGCCGAGTGCCTTCTCGGCCTTGGCACGCAGCTCGCGGATCTTGATCTCGCCGAGCTTGTAGCTGAGCGCCTGACCGGGCCAGCTGATGTAGCGGTCGACCTCGGTCGTCAGTTCGTGCTCGGACAGGGCGGTGTTGTCGCGCAGCAGGGCCTGGGCCTGTTCGCGGGTCCAGCCCTTGGCGTGGATGCCGGTGTCGATCACCAGGCGGCAGGCGCGCCACATCTCGTAGGTCAGGCGGCCGAAGTGCTCGTAGGGGGTTTCGTAGATGCCCATCTCCACGCCCAGGTGCTCGGCATACAACGCCCAGCCTTCGCCATAGGCGGAAATGTAGTTGTAGCGCCGGAACGGCGGCTGCTCGCCCTGCTCCATCGCCAGCGCCCCCTGCAGGTGGTGCCCGGGGACCGACTCGTGGAGCGTCAGGGCAGGCAGAATGTAGAGCGGGCGCGAGTCGAGCTTGTAGGTGTTGACCCAGTAGAAGCCGGCGCCGCGGCCGCCTTCGGGCGCGGGGCTGTAGCGGCCGCCGGTGTAGTAGGGGGCAATCGTCTCGGGTACCGGCGCGATGCCGTAGGGCAGGCGCGGCAGCACGCTGAAATACTTGGGCAGCTCGCCGTCGATGCGCTTGGCGTAATAGCTGGCGTGCATCAGCAGCTCGCGCGGTGTCTTTGCGTAGAACTGCGGATCGGTGCGCAGGAAATGCAGGAAAGCGGCGAAGTCGCCCTCGAACTTGGCCTCGCGCATCACTTTTTCCATTTCGCTGCGGATGCGCGCGACTTCCGCAAGGCCGATCTGGTGGATCTGCTCCGGGCTCATGTCCAGCGTGGTGAAGTCGCGGATCATCAGCTGGTAGTAGGCCTTGCCGTTGGGCAGGTCATAGGCGCCGAGGGTCTTGCGGGCTTTCGGCAGATACTCTGCAGTGAAGTACTTGAGCAGCTTGGCGAAGGCCGGGCGCACCGCCGTGGCGATCGCCTTCTCGCCCTCGCGGCGCAGGCGCTCGGCATCGGCCTTGCTGATCGATGCGGGGATCTTGTTGAACGGCGCGTAGAACGGGCCCTCGGCCGGGGACTTCTGCTCGGCGATGGTGCGGATCGGCCCGTCGCGGCCCTCGAGCACCACCCGCGGCACGGTCATGCCTGACTTCACGCCTTCGCGCAGCAGCCCGATGTACTCGTCAAACAGCGGTGCGACGGCATACAGGCGCTTGATGTAGTGCTCGTAGTCGGCCACCGATGCGAACGGGTGTGACTCGGCCATCATCGGCAGGTCGGCGTAGAAGCTCGAGTCGGAGTTGATCGGCATCAGGTAGGCCTTCACCTGGACCGACTCGATGAAGTTGTCGAGCTGGGTGCGGAAGATGGCGTAGTTGGTCTGCTCCGCCTCGCTCAGCCGGGCCGGGTCGATCGCCGCCAGTTCCTTGCGGAAGGCTTCGACATCCCTCAGGCGTTCTGCCTGGTGCTTCGCGCTGACATGGCCGAGCTGGTCGTCGTAGTCGTGCACGCCAACGGCGGTGGCCATCGTCGGGTACTGCTTCAGCCGCCAGGTCCACTCGCGTTGGTACAGATCCTTGAAGGCGCGATCCGTCGCCTCGTCGGCGAGCGCCGGGGCACCAAGGGTGAAGGCCAGTACGAGGCAGAGGGAGCGCAGCGGTCGCAGTCGCATAGAAGTCTCCTGGGCAGGTTGCCAGCGTAGCGGACCCGACGAGGCCGTGGCGTGTGTGATTCGTTTGCGGTGACGCGGAAACCGGGCCGACGGATGAGCGACCTCTTGCATGCCGGCGCTACGCCCCAACCTCGCGACGATGGACACCGCCGCCGCCCCACTTCGCGACACGCCGCAGCTCAAGCGCGCGGCCTGGATCGCCTTCGGTTTTGTCGCCCTGTTGTGGCTGATCAAGTTCATCGAGCTCGGCAGCACCGGCTCGTTCAGCTGGCTTGGCGTGCGGCCACGCGAATGGGAAGGCCTGCTGGGCGTACTGACTGCGCCGCTGGTGCATGGCTCGTTCGAACACCTCTTTATGAACAGCATGCCGCTGTTCGTGCTGTTGACGCTGGCGTTGTTCCAGTACCCGCGCGGCAGCCGCCGGGCGATTCCGTGGATCTGGCTGGTCGGTGGGCTTGGGCTGTGGGTGATTGGCCGGGCTTCCTGGCACATCGGCGCCAGTGGGCTCACCCACGGCCTGATGTTCTTCCTGTTCGGCATGGGCCTGCTGCGGCGCGATCGTGGCGCCACCGTGATCGCCATGGTCGTGTTCTTCCTCTACGGCAGCATGGTGGTGACCATCCTGCCGCGGGAGGCCGGTGTCTCCTGGGAGGCGCATCTGGGCGGCGCGTTCGCTGGCATCCTGGCCGCCTTCTTCTGGCAACGGCTGGATCCGGCCGCGGCGGAGCCGAAGCCGAGCTGGGAACTGGAGGAGGAAAATGCCACCGCCCCGGACGAGACCTACGAACCGCCGCGCCCGGACCACGTACCGGTGATCTGGCACCGCACCGAGACACCGCGCGGCGTGGTGATTCACTTTCCCGTGAGGCGTCGCCGCGACGACGGTGAATCGTTGCACTAGGGCCGGCCTATACCGAACGGGTGTGTGCCGGGCGCCAGGCCGCCACTATTCGGCCAGCGGCAGTGCGTGCGTGCGTTTGACCGTGCGCAGCACGAAGCTGGAATTGACGTCGGCGACGCCGGATTCGTTCAGCAGGCGATCGAGCAGGAAGCGGGAGAAATGGTCGAGGTCCTCGACCACGACGTGGAGCAGGTAGTCCATGTCGCCGGTCAGCGCATGGCAGGCGACGACCTCGCGGGAATCCTGCACGCGCTGCACGAAGTGGGCGATCGACGGCGCGTCGTGCCGGGCCAGCTGGACGCGCACGAAGGCCTGCAGCCCCAGCCCGACGGCGGCCGGGTCGACCTGCGCCGCGTAGCCGGTGATCACGCGCGACTCCTCCAGCCGCTGGACGCGCCGCAGGCAGGCCGAGGCGGAGAGATTCACCTGTTCGGCCAGGTCTGCGTTGGTAATGCGGCCGGCCTCCTGCAGGACCTCCAGGATGCGGCGATCGGTACGATCGAGCGTGCTTTCGGACATCGTTGCGCAAAACGAGTTATGGAAGACCGATTATTGCGCAGAAAGCGCGGACCTGCGCAACAACGCAAGCCTATTGCGCCCGCGGCGGCCTAAACTGAGCGCAGCACGCAGGGCGCAACGCCCCCAAGGAATCGTGATGGATACTCCCAGCCGCGTCGAACACCAGATGACTGACAAGGGCTACGTGCCCGTGTACACCACGGCCGTCATCGAACAGCCCTGGTCGACCTATACGGAAACCGACCACGCGACCTGGGCCACGCTGTTCCAGCGCCAGCGCGAACTGCTGGTCGGCCGCGCGGCGAAGGAGTTCGTCGAGAACCAGGAGCGCTTCGGCATGTCGGCCGATCGCATTCCCAGGTTCGACGAGCTGAACCGGGTGCTCCGGCAGGCGACCGGCTGGGAGCTAATCGGTGTCGAGGGGCTGCTTCCGGAACTGACCTTCTTTGAACACCTGGCCAACCGGCGCTTTCCGGTGACCTGGTGGATCCGTCGTCCGGAGCAGCTGGATTACCTGGCCGAGCCGGACCTCTTCCATGACCTCTTCGGCCACGTGCCGCTGCTGCTCAACCCGGTCTTCGCAGACTACATGCAGGCCTACGGCTGCGGCGGGGTGAAGGCGGCCGGTATCGGCCCGGAAGCGCTGGTCAATCTCACGCGTCTGTACTGGTACACGGTGGAATTCGGCCTGATCCGCACCTCCGAAGGACTGCGCATCTACGGCGCCGGTATCGTCAGTTCCAAGGGGGAGTCGATCTACAGCCTGGAATCGCCGGCGCCCAACCGGATCGGCTTTGACCTGGAACGCGTCATGCGCACGCGCTACCGGATCGATACCTACCAGAAGACCTATTTCGTCATCGACAGCTATGAACAGCTGATGGACGCCACGCGGCCGGATTTCACCCCGATCTACGCCCGTTTGCGCGAAGCACCGTCGTTCCCGGCGGGCGACGTGCTGGCGACCGATTCCGTATTCCAGCGTGGTACCGGCGAGGGTTGGTTGGCGGACGGCGACGTCTGACCGCTCTGCGCGCAACCGGCACGGTGCGCGCCTCGCACATGGTCTACTACGCCGGATAGATCCCGCGGAGTCCACCGTGAAGCCGTTGCGCACGACCATCGCTGAGTTGATCCAGCCGCTGAACCTTGCCGCCTACGCCACCTGGGCGGCCGTGTTGATGGCGCTGCTGGAGGAGGTGGAGCCTGGCGCCGCGGCACCGCCGTCGCTGGTCGGACTGATGGTGGCGTTCCTCGTGGCGTTCGTGACGCCGCACTTCTTACCCGCCGGGGCGGCAATGCGCCGGGCCGAGTACGCCTGTTTTGCCGCGCAGTCCATCCTGGCCCTTGCCGTGATCGCGCTGTCGCGCAGCACCACGGCACCGGTGCTCGTCGTGATCGTGATGGGGCAGTGGGCCATGATCCTGCCGGGGCTGGCTCTGTGCCTGGTCGGACTGGTGCTCAACGCCGGCGTGATGGCCGTGTTCCTGCTCAACTGGAGCGGCACCAAGCCGTGGCTGGTCGGCACCATCTATGGCGGCTTCCAGCTCTTCGCCATCCTCACCGCGGTCTACGCGCGACGCGCCGAGGCGAATGCCGAGCGGCTCACCCAGGTCAACGCCCAGCTGCTGGCAACGCGCTCGCTACTGGAGGAAAGTGCCCGCGGACAGGAACGCGTGCGCCTGGCGCGTGAGCTGCACGATGTCGCCGGGCACAAGCTCACGGCGCTCAAACTCAACCTCGCCCTGCTCGAACGCGACCCGAACGTGGACACGGCCGCGACGTTGCGAACCGCCACCCAGCTGGCCGGCGAGCTCCTGGACGATCTGCGCGGCGTGGTCGCACAGATGCGCCAGCACGACGGCATGGATCTTCGCGGAGCAATCGAACAGCTGGCTGCGCCCATTCCCCGCCCGCGCATCGTGCTCGATCTCGCCGATGACGCCCGCGTCCGTCACGTGCACCAGGCCGAGGCGCTGGTGCGGGCGGCGCAGGAAGGGCTGACCAATGCCGTGCGCCACGCCCAGGCGAGCGAGGTGCGCGTGGGACTGCACCTGGACGGAAACCACATCGTGCTGACCGTGCGCGACAACGGCCGGGGTGGCGAGATTCGCGAAGGCAATGGTCTCAAGGGCATGCGCGAGCGGATCAGCCTGCTCGGCGGCACCGTGCGGGTGGGACCGGCCGAGGGCGGCGGCCACGCCCTGGAAGTGCGGATTCCGGTCAGTACGGATACGGCCTGAATGCTGTCCATTCCGCTTGGCGCTGGCGCCGGGGGATCGCATGCGCCACGCCGGCAACGGCGCTGACCAGTACCAGAACCGGCGCCGCGTGCGGCCAGATCGCGTCCAGCCCGGCGAGGGCGTGGATGACGGCGAGCACCAGCACGACGACGCCAGCCGGCATGAGATGCCGTGCCCAGCGCGCACTGGACCAGGGCTGCAAGGAACGTCCGCGCCGCCACACCACGGGTGCGATCAACGGAAAGGGAGCGCCGATCACTGCCGCGACGGGAAACCACATCGCCAGTGGACTGCCCAGTACGACCAGTTCCAGCGCGGCGAAACCCAGGGCCAGCGCGAAGGCGGCGTCCCATCGGCGGGCGTGACCGGGTACCGCACTGCTCCACACCGCTGCGCAGGCGAAGGCAGCCAGGGCCAGGCACGACAGGATGAGGAGAAGGGCGGCACTCATGCCTGGAATTGTTGCCGGCCGCTGTTACAGCCCGGCGACAACCGGCTCGCCCGCTCTAGGCGCCGCGGTGCTTGCCCTGCCAGGGGCGGTAGAACTCCCGGATACGGGCGATGTCCGCCGCGGCGTCGTCGGTGAGCTCGAACACCGGTCCGAGCCCGACGGTCTTTTCCGGATAGTGGAAATAGATCGTCCACACCGGCACGCCTGCGTCATGTGCAATGTGCCAGAATCCCGATTTCCACTTTCTTACGGACTGGCGCGTACCTTCCGGCGCGATACCCAGCCACAGCCGCTCGCGCGTCTGGAAGCGCTCGACCATCTGTTCCACCACGCCGTGCGAGGTGCTGCGCTCGATCGGAATACCGCCCAGCCGACGCAGCAGCCATCCCAGCGGACCCCAGAAGAGCTCACGCTTGGCCATGAACGAGGCGTCCAGGCCTACGGCGACCTTGAACATCAGCCCCAGGACGCCGTCCCACCACGACGAATGGGGTGCCGCGATAAAAACCACTTTGGGAATATTGGGAAATTCACCCACCAGACGCCAGCCAAACCGCGCCAGCAGCCAGGCGATGAAGCGACGGAACGGAGTTTGTGGCGACTGCGGAACAGCAGGAGGCGGAAGCGGCAGGTGGCCGGGGTTCATTCGTCTTTCCAGGATTTGGATCGACCGCGTTTGTGCTCCGAGCGGGCCTTCTTTTCCTTGATCCGGCGTTCCTGCGAGGCGCGGGTCGGCTTGGTGGCGATGCGCTTCTTCGGCACGAACAGGGCGGCACGGATGATGTCGGCCAGGCGGGCCCGCGCATCGTCGCGGTTCTTGGCCTGGTCGCGGAACCGATTGGCCTCGATCACCAGCACGCCTTCGGTGGTGAGGCGACGATCGCGCCGTGCCAGCAGGCGTGCACGCACCGGCTCGGGCAGGGCGCGCGAATTCACCACGTCGAAGCGCAGCTCTACCGCACTGGCGACCTTGTTGACGTTCTGGCCGCCGGGACCGGAGGAGCGCACGAAACTCTCCTGCAGTTCCTCGTCGGGAATCTGGATCTGGGCGTTTACTTCGAGCATGGTCAGTCGCGGAAATTTTCGTACTGCAGCGGCATTTCGATGTCGCTCTTGCGCAGGAAGGCGATCGCCAGCTGCAGGTCGTCGCGTTTCTTGCCGGTGACACGCAACTGGTCGCCCTGGATCTGCGCCTGCACTTTCAGGCCCGAATCCTTGATCATCTTGACGATCTTCTTGGCCAGCGTCTGATCGATGCCCTGCTTGAGGGTGATCTTCTGGCGCGCGGCGGCGAGGTTGGTTTCCGGCTCGTCGATCTCGGCGCAGCGGATGTCGATCCCGCGCGCGACCAGGCGCTGCATCAGGATTTCCTGCATCTGCTTGAGGCGGAATTCCGCGTCGGCCTTGAGCGTGACGATGAGTTCGGCCAGTTCGAACGTCGCGTTCGCGCCCTTGAAATCAAAGCGCTTGTCGAGTTCGCGATTGGCCTGGTCGACGGCGTTGGTGACCTCGTGCCGGTCGAGCTTGGAGACGATATCGAAGGAAGGCATGCGGTCGATTCTATCCGTGCGGGTCGGTTTTGGGGGCGGCCCCTGCAATCGCCGACTGCCAGCCGAAGGTGTCGAGGATGCGGTTCCAGCTGGCATCCAGTGGTGCGCTGACGGCCACGCGCTGGCCGCTGACCGGGTGGGTGAATCCCACGCGCCAGGCGTGCAGCAGCAGCCGATGCATGGCCCAGTGGATGCGAAACAGGCGGTTGTGGTCACCGCGGCCGTGCGTGGTGTCGCCGACCAGATGATGGGAGATGTGCGCGAAATGGCGGCGAATCTGCTGGTAACGACCGGTCTGCGGTTGCACTTCCAGCAGCGAATAGCGTTGCTGCGGATACCGGCCCATCGGAATGGGCAGCTCTACGCGTGCCAGCCGGCGCCAATGCGTCACCGCCGGTTTGGGCGCGCCCTTGAGGCTGGAGCCGGTGAGCGGGTGATCGATCGTGCCGGTTTCGTCAGGCCAGCCGCGCACAACGGCGAGGTAGGCCTTCTCGACCGAGCGGTCCATCAGCTGCCGGCCGATCTCGGTGGCAACCGCGGTACTTCGCGCCACGACCAGCGCGCCGCTGGTGGCGCGGTCGAGCCGGTGCGCCAGGTACAGCGACCCACCAACCTGCCGCCGCAGCCGGTCGATCAGGTAATCGTCGTCATCGCCCACCAGGTTGCTGCGATGCGCCGCCAACGCCGGGGGTTTGTTGACCACGAGCAGGTCGTCATCGCAGTAGAGCAGGGGCAACCCGGCCGCCGTGGCGTCCGGTGGAGAGGCGTCAGTGGACTGCACGGCGCATCAGCTCATGGAAACCGCCCATTCTAGCGGACGCCGGTTCGGCCCGCCGCGGCGTCTCATGGAACGCCGGGAAAACTCTCGACGTAGCGGATGGTGAAATCCGGGAAGCTGTCGACGAACTGGATGCGGTAGTCGGGAAAGCTCTCGACGATCTGCCATTTCCCCGGGCCGTCGGGAAAGGACTCGACCACCTTCACATGCAAGTCGGCAAACGCGTCGACGACCTTCACCGTGTAATCGGGAAACGAAGTGACGAACTGGATCCGACCGTGAATTGCCGCGATATCGGCCGGTTTTTCAGCAGTGACGATGGTGCTGCACGCCAGCGTCGCCAACGCGACCGCGACCCAGCGGATATGTCTACTTGTGCTTGTTGCCATGGCCTTTTCCGTGATCCTTGTCCTTGCCGTGCGGATGGCCGGACGGCGGGCCTTTGCCGGAGTGGCCTTGGGACTTCTTCGGTTTTGCCGGTTCGCCTTCCGCGGCAGACGCTGTGCGACGGGACGAGGGCGGCCACTGCTTCGCACCGTTCTTGAGAGCGTGGAACTGGGCTGACCCCGGTTTGATGCCCATCTCTTTTGCGATCACGCCCCAGCCACGTCCGCGATTCCGGTCGAAGTGCGTGCGGACGGTTTCGATCGGCTGGCCGCTGACCTGGGCCGTCTGCGCGATCATCCACACGTCGGCCGGTGGATAGCGTTCTTCGATGACCAGCGTTTCGATGTAGTAACGGGGCGCTCCGGTCTGGATGCAGACCTGGTCGATATAGCCATCAAGATGGCCATCCGCATAGACGTTTATATCGCCAAGATGCGCGTCGAGCCACGCATCGCCGGTGTCAGGATTGAACCCGAAGGCATAGCTGTCGGCCGCTGCGGTGTGCGCGGCGAACAGCCCGGCCAGGACAAGAGCAAGAATTCCGCTGCGACGCATGATCGTTCTCCCTGGGGGCCCAGGCCAGGTATCGCCCCGGTGTGCTGAATATCGGTTGAAGCCTGGTTGAGAACGCTAGTACATCCGCGCCGCGCAAACCGGGCACCCGCCCACATCCTTCACGACGCCAGGTGGGCCTGGAGTTCCTTGTGCAGGAAAGCACGCGCGGCGCGCGTGTCGCGCTTGACGGTGGGCTCGGAGACACCCAGGAGGTCGGCGATCTCCTTCACCGGCAATCCCGCGAAGAACCGCAATTCGACGATGCTCACCAGGCGCTCGTCGAGCTGGGCGAGTTTCTCCAGCGCCTTGTCCATGCCGACCAGTTCCTCGGCCTGCGCGTCGATGGCGATGGGCTGGTTGTCCAGGGCATCCAGCGCGACGTGTTCCGCGCCCGCGCCGCGGCGGTCCGCGAGCCGGCTGCGGGCATAGTCGATCACTACCTGGCGCATGGCCTTGGCGGCAGTGGCGAAAAAGTGCTTGCGGTTCTCGAAGTGCCCCGCATCGCCGTCGAACAGCTTCAGGTAGGTTTCGTTGACCAGTGCGCGCGTGTTGAGCGTCTCGCCGCGCCGGTGGCGTGCCAGTTCCGCGCGCGCAATGTGGACCAGATCCTCGTACACCAGGCTCAGCGCCTGCTGGCGCTGCTCCGGTCCGGCGTTCATTGCCGCGATTCGCGCCGTGACGTCATGGTTGTCCATTGCTTCCCCCGCAAAGCGACCGTGCCTGCCCGAAGGCGCACCCGAACCGCTGTCGCCGTTCCGGTGCCCGTCTAGCGTAACGCCGGCGGGGGTACAAAGCGCACAGGGCGAAACCCCCAGAGCGGCCGCGGCCGACGCGGACGCGAATCAGGAGCGCCGGTTGGCGACCCAGAAGCAGACACTGCCGCCGATGGCCGCCAGCCACGCTGTTATCGGCACGCCCGCGACGCGCGCCGCCTGGGCATCCAGCGCGTACAGCAGCACCGCGGAGAGAATCAGGGTGGCGCCCAGGGCCAGCGGAACGATCTGCGCGCGACCGGCGCGCGCATCGACATGCAGATTTTTCAGGTCTTCCGAGTGCACCCGCATCTCGATGCCGCCGCTGCCGGCTTTCTTGAGGTAGTCGTGGAGCAGGTGCGGCATGTCCGGTGCGGCCGCCAGCCATTCGGGCACGCGCTGGCGCAACGTACGCAGGATCGCGCGCGGGCCCGTGCGCTCGCGCCAGACGTGCTCGAGCACGGGCTTTGCGACCGCCCAGATGTCGATCGTCGGATCGAGCTGGCGCCCGATGCCTTCGATGTTCAGCAGTGTCTTCTGCAGCAGGATCAACTGCGGTTGCAGGATCAGCTCGTAGCGCCGGGCCGTCTGGAACAGTTTCACGACGACCTCGGCCAGCGAGATCTCGCTCAAGGGGCGCGTGAAATAGGGCTCGCACACGGCGCGCGTGGCCGCTTCCAGCTCATCCAGCCGCGCGGTGGAGGGAATCCATCCGGCCTGCACGTGCAGGCGTGCGATCTTCGCGTAGTCCTGGTTGAACAGGGCAATGAAGTTCTCGGCGAGCCAGTACTGGTCGGCTTCGGGCAGCGAGCCCATGATGCCGAAATCCAGCGCGATGAAGCGCGGTTCGTCGGGGCGCGAGGGATCGACCCAGATATTTCCCGCATGCGCATCGGCGTGGAAGAAGTTGTCGCGGAAGACCTGCGTATAGAAGATCTGCACGCCCTTCTGTGCCAGGCGCGAGCGATCGATGCCGGCCGCATCCAGTGCCGCGACATCGTCGACGGGGATGCCGCGCACGCGCTCCATGGTCAGCACCTGGGCCTTGGTGTGCGACCAGAACACCTCGGGAACGTAGAGGTCCTGCGAGTCCTTGAAATTGCGCCGCAGGAGGCTGGCGTTGGCGCCCTCGCGCTGCAGATCCAGTTCGTTGATCAGGGTCGATTCGATTTCCGCCACGACTTCGCGGGGACGGATCTTGTCGGCATTCGGATGGAATCGCTCGGCCAGCCGCGCAAAATCGCGCAGCAGAGCGAGGTCACGCGCGATGCGGTCGCCGACGCCGGGGCGCAGCACCTTTACCACGACCTCGCGGCCGTCCTTGAGCGCGGCGGCGTGCACCTGGGCAATCGATGCGGATGCCAGCGGCGTTTCGGCGAAATGAGCGTACAGCTGGCCAACCGGCGCGCCCAGCGCGCGTTCGACGGCCTCGCGCGCGACCTCGCCGGAGAAGGGGGGACCTGGTCCTGCAGCAGGCTCAACTCGTCGGCAATGTCGGCCGCCAGCAGGTCGCGGCGGGTGGAGAGAATCTGCCCGAACTTGACGAAGATCGGCCCCAGCTCCGCCAGCGCCAGCCGCAGGCGTGCCCCGCGCGACAGCGCATGAAGCTGCGCCGGCGGCCGCCCGAACAGGGGGCGGATCCACTTGAGCGGACGGAACAGGTGAGTGGCTTCGACCAGTTCGTCCAGACGGTAACGCAGCAGGACGCGTGCGATGCCGACCAGGCGCGGCACGCTGGTCAGCGGCGTCATGCGCGGGGTACCCGCGCGGCGGCAAGCCGGTTCAGACGGGCTTCGAGGCGCTCACCCCGTTCGCGCAGCCGATCCACCGCGTCCAGGAATTCATCCATTTCACCCGGCGCGACCAGATCCCGGGATTCCTCGCGCAGGTATTCGGCGGTGTCCTGCACCAGGCGTTCGCCGCGTTCGCGGGCGTAGCGCAGGGCATTGGAAAATCCGGTCGCGAGCGGAACACCGAGCACGTCGCCGAAGGTGCGCGTGAATGCCTCCTCGATATCGGGTCGATAGCGCGAAGCGATCTGTTCGAGCCGGCGCGCGAGGTCGGCATCGCCGGCGATCTCCACCGTGCCCGGCGCGACGCCGGCTTCGCCGCTGCCGCGGCGCAACGCCATTGCCAGCAGGCTTCCCGGCGAGGTCAGCACGCGCAGCGCGCTGTCGCCGCCGGCGGCCGGTCCAATCCGTAGCTCGGTGCCTTGCACGCACACGCGCAGGGCCAGGGGCGTTCCGCGGAACTCGACGGTGACGGCGCGGCCGTCCAGCGCATCCAGGCGAGTGAGGGTTTCGCTGTCCAGGCGCACGACACGGTTGAGCACGCGTTCGAGCAGCTGGCCCAGCACGCTGAGCACGGGATTGGGGGTATGAGAGGCATTCATGACCCGTCGATTCTAGCAGGCGCGGATGGATCGCCCGGGGCGTGCGACGACGGGTCGCCGGGCTGCGCCGGCGCCACTGCGCGGCCGTGGCGATCGAGCAGACGTTGCGCATGGGTCACGATGGCTTCGCGCAACGCATCCGGCGACTGCACGTGGAAGCCGAAGGACAGGCGGGCGAGCTGGCAGGCGAACCAGTCCAGGTCGTCGGTGCGCGTGCGCAGCAGCACTCCCGCTTCGACGGCTTCAAACACGCCGATGTTGCCGAAGAACTCGCGCTGGGCGCCCGCCAGATCGGTCTCCAGCAGCACCTCCACGGCGATGGCGCGTGGCAGCGAGGCGATGCTCAGTGCCAGGTATGCCGCCGCGTCGAAGCCCGCGGGCCGGCCGAAGCTGACCGGGCGCGGCCGTACCTCCAGCACACGGTCGAGCCGGAAGGAGCGCAAGCCGTGGCGCAGGTGGCAATAGCCCACGGCATACCAGCGCCCGCTGCGCCAGGTGAGACCGTAGGGATCGAAATCCCGTGCCGTGGTATCGCCGGCGGAGGAACAATAGTGCAACTCCACGCGCCGCTGCAGTTGCGCAGAACTGCTCAACTGCAACAACGCAGCATTGTTTCCGCCCACCGGATCGCCGCCGCGGATGTCGAGCGTGACGGTCTCGTCGATCGCCCGCACCCGGGCGCGCAGGGCGGGCGGCATGACGCGTTCGAGCTTGGCCTGCGCGCTGGCCGCTGCCGGTGCCGCATCGGCCAGGCCGAGTCCGCGCGCGGCCAGGAGCCCCACCGCGACCGCCAGCACCTCATCGTCGGTGAACATCAGCGGCGGCAGCTTGAAGCCGGCCACCAGCGAATAGGCGCCGTAGCGACCACGCTCGGCGGTGACCGGGATGCCGATGTCTTCCAGGGTGCGGATGTAGCGGCGCAGGGTGCGGACGTCCACGCCCATGCGGCGCGCCAACTCGCTGCCAGGCAGGCGGCCATGCGCCTGCAGCAGCTCCAGTACCGCCAATACACGGGATGCGGGATGGCTCATGCGGTACAGCATACGCATCATCAGGGCGGAAGGCGCCCTGATTGATCGCTAGGGTGTGCGCCGAACCCGGGCGGCCCTGCAGTGGCTCCGCCGGGACGGCGTGCCGCGGACCTCGGCCCGCGGCGTGGCCGCACGCATCCTGTACCTGCGCTGGAGATACCCCATGCAACACCTGATGCACCTGTGGCTGTTCTTCCTGGTGGTGTTCGCCGTGATCGTGCTGCCCGGCATGGACATGGCCTATGTGATGGCCAGCGGTCTGGTCGGCGGCCGGCGCCATGGCCTGCTGGCGGTCGCGGGCATCGTGATCGGTGGCGTGATTCACGTCGCGGCGGCGGCGCTGGGCGTGGGCCTGCTGCTCAAACTGGTGCCAGGGGTGTTCAATGCGGTGCTGCTGGCTGGCGCGACCTACATGGCCTGGATCGGCCTGTCGCTGTTGCGCAGCCGGGGGGACCGGCGTTCCAGGCACCTGCCGACATCGTTTCCGGTGCGACCACGTTCCGGCGCGGCCTGGTGACCTGCCTGCTCAATCCCAAGGCCTACCTGTTCATGTTCGCGATCTTTCCGCAGTTCGTCTCGCCCGACTACGGGCCGGTCTGGCTGCAGTGCGTGGCGATGGGCGCGATCATTGCGGTCACCCAGGTCGGCGTGTACGGACCGCTGGCCTGGGGCGCTGCGGGCTCGCGTCGCTGGCTGGCGGCGCGACCCGCCGCGGCGCTGGGCTTGATGCGCGGCGCCGGGATGGTGCTGGTCGTGGCGGCGGCATGGACCGGCTTCGCCGGCTGGCGCGGCTAGACGAGCCGACGCCCGCTAGCCCTTGCGCTGGCTCATGCGCGCTCGCGCCAGGTGCTCGGAAACCCGCGCCAGTCCTTCATTGGTGCTCACCCGCGGTGCGTAGCCGAGGTCACGCCGCGCACTGGCGATGTTGAACCAGTGTGCGCTGGCCAGCTGCTCGACGATGAAGCGCGTCAGCGGCGGCTCGGACCGCAGGCGCAGGAGCTTCCAGATCCGCTCCAGATTGCGTCCGAGAAAGCGCGCGAAATCCAGGGAAATGCGCCGCGATTCCGCGGGCAGCCCGGCGGCCTTGAGCAGGCTGTTGACCATGGCCTCCGTCGTGATCGGCTCACCCTGGGTAATGAAATAGACCTTGCCCGCGATCGGCGAGCCGGGTTCCAGGCGCTGCAGCGCCAGCACGTGGGCCTCGGCCGCATTGTCGACATACACGGTGTCGATCTTCTTCGGCGTATCGCCGATGAAGCGAAGGCGGCCCTTCTTGACCCGGTCGAGGATGCGCGGCAGGAGGTGCGGGTCGCCCGGTCCCCAGATCAGGTGCGGCCGCAGCGCGACGGTGGCCAGGGCGGGGGAATTGGCGGCCAGCACGCGCTGCTCGGCCATCGCCTTGGTCTGCGGATAGTGGGCCAGGAAGTGGGTGGCGTAGGGAACGGACTCATTCACCCCGTTCAGGTCCGGCCCGTTGTGCACGACGCTCGGGCTGGACGTATAGACAAGCTTGTTGACGCGGTGGATCTCGCAGGCGGCGAGAATGTTGTCCGTGCCGCGCACATTGATCTCGTAGTACTCGACCAGCGGACCCCACGCGCCGGCCTTGGCGGCCGTGTGGATGACCGCGTCGCAGCCCTCGACGGCGCGGCTGACCGTGTCGAGTTCGCGCAGGTCACCCACGCACTGTTCCACGCCGAGGGCATCCAGCTCGGGATACGAATGCCGGTTGAGCGCGCGTACCGAATGCCCGCCCGCGACCAGCTGCTTGCAGATGGCCTTGCCCAGGAATCCGCCGCCGCCGGTAACCAAAACCTTCATCGCTATTGCCTCGAGCCTGGGTAAATAGATCGCGATCATAGCGGTGCCGGCGCCTGTCTGGCACCGCGTGCGAGCCCGCCCGCCGCACCAATGGGCGGTGCCTAACGCAGCCAGGCCGGTCCGGCTGACAGACGGCGCCAAAGACATTGCTATCGGTACAACTATCTGCCCAAAAAGTGTGACATAAACGACTGAACGACAACGTTATTGGAACTACGTAGATCATCGTAAAAAGCAACAATAGCAAGGATAATGCCGAATATCGACAAATTCTTGAAATGCCATTTTTTTTAGGCCACACTCGCAGCGCGTCCAACAGGCGGAATCGGTATGGCAGACAGCAGCGTTGGCAGTGGCCCGACAGCTGCGCTCGACCTTCAGGCGGGCGCGGTGCTCGGCTATGCCGCACTCGCGCGCCTGCCGCAGCTCCTGGCGCGGATCGTCTCCGCCGCGCAGCCCGACGATACGGACCTCCTTGCGCCCGTGTCCGCGCTGCGCGACGAGACCGCGCAGGCGCTGTCGCACGCCCCCGCCCTGTCCGGCCACCTGCGCGCGCTGGCGCCGGCGCGCTGCATCGAACTGATGCGCGCCATCGCCCGAAGCGATGCCACCTTCTTCCAACAACTGGCTTCCACGCTGGACCGCCACGCCCCGCCGGCGCCGGACCAGGACGAAGCCCTCGTCCGCGCGCAGCGCCTCGGGCAGATCTTCGCGCCCGACCGGCTGGAGCGAATCACTCGGATCATGGGGAGTTACCGCGATGTCTGACCTGCTGACGCGTCGCCGACTGGCCGCGCTCGCCGTCGTCGGTGTGAGCGCCGTTGCCGCCGCCGGCCCGGCGGTCGCCTTCGACAACATTCTGACGATGAAGAAGAGCGAGCTGATCTCCGGCGAAATTTCCGTCGTGGCCGACGAGATCCGCAGCCAGGGCGAGGACTGCAATCGCGCCGCGCCCAACACCATCGGCGGCGCCGTCAAGGGAGCGATGACCCTGCACGTGAAGATCGCCATGAAAGGGCCGGACGTGGAACCCCTGTTCCAGGCCGACTGCGTGGCCAGCCTGCGCCAGCTGTGGGATATCTCCGGTGCGATCGGTGCCCTGGGAAGCCTGACCTGGGCCGCGGTGCGGCAGGCGATCATGCAGGCGATCCAGAGCTACGTGCAGGGCAAGGTCTGCCAGGCGGTCAATCAGGTCGCCGGCATGATCAACAACGCCGTGGACGATGTGAACAACGAGCTGCAGAACCTCGGCGCCGAGTTCGACTACCTCAACGGCATGTCCACGGGACTGGCCCGGCAGAACCTGTTCGACTATTCGTCGATGACCAGCGAAGTGGCGGCCGACCAGCCGATCCGCTACACCGTGAAGACCAATCCCTTCGTCGCCGATGCGATCAAGTTCGACAACGCGGCGCCGCCCGTGCAATGGGTGATCCCGCCGCCGCCGGTGCCGCCGGTGGTCAATGGCAAGCTGGTGCACCCCGCCCAGCCGGCGCAGGGTGCTCCGGCGCAGCAAGCGCCGGCCAAGCCGAAGGATGACGGCCTGATGGGCCGCATGAGCCGGATCTTCGAGCAATGAGACGGCGCCGCTGGCCCGCGCAGCTGTTCGTGTTCGTCGCCGTCGTGCTGACGACGACGACGGCGCACGCCAGCTGGCAGTCGATCCTGGCCATGATCCGCAATCTCATGTCCGAGGCGGCGGCCTGGGCCGGCAGCGCGATGCAGACGGCCATTTCGGCCAAGCAGAAGACCGACATCTTCGTGAACTCGCAGCAGATGCTGGCGAACTCGATCAAGGCGCTGGACGGCTACGAACGCACGCTGCGCGCGGCGCTGGACTTCCATCCGACGGTCGGCCAGCCGGCCTCGGTCAAGTGCACCTCGCAGATGGAGCACACCTTCATCGTCGAAAGCCAGGCACAGGCCGAAATCGACGCGTCACGGCTGCTGGCCACCTTCTCCACCACCCGCGTGGGCTCGGCGATGGAGGGCGAGGCACAGATCTGGTCCATGCACCGCCAGGTGTACTGCTCGCTCGACGAGGCGGAACAGGGGCTGTGCACGCTCTCGCCCAACGGCATGCAGTCCTGGGACGTCGACTATGCCGGTGCATTCTCCGGACCGACCCTCGCGCCGGAAGGCGAGCTGGCCGCCTACGCCTACGCCAGCATGCTGGCCGACCAGCGCGCCGACGCCATCATCGACTGCATGACACCCGATTGCGCCGCCGCTTCGTTGCAGCAGCTGGGCGCGACCGCGCAGGCCTCCATGGCGGCGGCGTCCATCGTGTCACAGGCGACCGAGCGGCGCGTCCCCGTACTGACAGGAAACCAATGACCATGCGTACGCGGAAAATGCCTCTGCGCCGCCGACTCCTGGCTGCCTTCGCGCTGTCCGTCTCCAGCACCGCGGTGTTCGCCTACATGTGCGGCGGCGCGGCCGAGGGCTGGACGATCACGCAGATCGAGATGCTTACGGCCAACGTCGAGACGCAGCTGACGACCTTCACCACCACCTTCGTCAACCAGATGCGGCTCAAGTTTGACGACGTGGTATCTGCCGTCGGTGGCGCCACCGCGCAGGAATCGATCGCGACCAAGCAAGTCGTCGATGCGGTGGCCAACTCCGAGCAGACCCTGGCCAGCGCGATCAAGGCGCTGCAGGAGGCCGACGAGGTCCAGAAGAACGTGCTGGATTTCCATCCGGTCACCGGCCAGGGCTTTGATCCCTGCGGCACCTCGCTCAAGAACAAGACGATGGACATGGCATTCGGCCGCGTCCACGACCGGGCCAAGGCCACCGTCGGCAGCAACGACATGGCACCGGGGCGTCTGGTGGCGTCGACGGCCGAGGCGATGCAGAACCGACTCAAGGAGCACCGGCGCCTGTTCTGTACCAAGGCGGAAGCCGATGCGGGATTGTGCACATTGAGCGAATTGCCCGGCGGCGACACCAATGCCGCCCTGCTGTTCGAGGGGGCAAAACCCGATTCGCTGGCGGCCAAGGCGCGCGAAGCCTATATCCAGCACGTCCTGGGCGAACCGGACGGCGCACTGCCGCAGGCGGCCGGCAACACGCCCGCCGGCCAGAGCTTCCTGATCGACAAGAACCGCAAGAGCGCCCTGCTGTCAGTGCCGGCCTACAGCCTGGCGCGCATCGCCGCTGCGAACACGCGCGATGCGACGATGAGCGACAAGTCGCCCAATGAAGTGCTGCGCCTGCGCATCAACCAGTACTTCGGCGGCAAGGAGGCCGAAGCCTGGTCGGGCCAGCTGGCGCGCATGGCAGACCGCGGCCTGGTGCTGGAAGCGACCAAGGTGGCGGGCCTGGAGACGTGGCTGCGCTACCAGCAGTACCAGCAGAACCAGCGCATGGAGGCCAATCTCGCCGCGCTGCTGGTGGCAGCCAGTGCCGGCCTTGACGAAACCACCCAGGCTGCCGCGCAGCGCGCCCAGCGCGAGGCCCTCTCCCGGAAGGTGCAATAAGCCATGCGCAGCGCAGCATTCGTTATTGCCGGACTGGCGCTGGCGGGCCAGCTTTCCACGGCCAGTGCCGCCTACTGCCCACCCTACATCGTGCCGCCGGTGCAGGCGGCGTTCACCGCTTCGCAGACTACGATCACCGCCTCGATCCAGGCGATGGACGCGGCGTTCCAGGCCTCGCTGGAATGGAACAGCTCGCGCCTGATCAGTGCGATCGCCGTGCTGGCCAGCCAGAAGGCGGTCGGCGCCAACCAGATGGTCCAGGCCGTGGCCAATGCCACGCAGAGTACCGCCTCGGCGATCAAGGGCCTTCAGGGATACGCCCGCACCAAGCAGGCCCGCCTGGAATACAGCGACTGGTTCGGCCAGGGCTTCCGGCCCTGCAAGGTGCAGCCCGAGCGCATGATGATCACCAACCGTGACTCGGCCCTGGCCGAGGAACGCCGGCTGCGCGTGCAATCGGAAGTGATGGCCGCTCCGGGCCGTTACGGCGATCGGCTCCAGGCGCAGCAGCAGTTGATCCGCGACCATGCGGATTTCTGCACGCCCGACGAAGTGGCGTCCGGCCTGTGCGCCCGCGTGGGTGAATTTCCCGGCGCAGACCTCACCGTGGCAACGCTGTTCGAGCCGACCATGGAAGAGGAAACGCTGTACAAGGCAAAAGTGAACTTCGTGAACAATGTCGTCGGATTGCCGGACCAGCCGCTTCCGGCGGGCGCCGAGAAGCAGGTTTCCAGTGATGCCTACGCGCTGGCCAAGGCGCAGAAGGATGCGATCCTCTCGCCCGCGCTGGCCAGTTTCAAGGAAATCCAGCTCGACAACTCCGGCGTACGCACCTCGCACGGCGGCGCCAGCACGCCGCTGAGCGTGCAGTTCGAGGCGCAGGTCAAGCGCTACGCCGGTGATTCGCAGGAGTACGACAACTGGGTCCGCGTGCTGGGCGCGCAGAAGCAGCGCGGCGTGCTGATCGAACTGCTCAAGGTGAAGGCGCTGGACCTGGCCATCCAGGAACGCCAGTACCGCCAGTACGAGCGCATGGAAGCCCAGCTGGCCGCCCTGGTCGCGCTGGAGGCGCGTCGCAGCGGCGCCGACGTGCGTGCCGCCCAGGCCGCCGAGGCGGCGCGGCGGCAGAACATGAGCCGGAGCATCCAGTGATCATTCGTGCCGCAATCGCCCTGGCCGGTCTTCTCGTGGTGTTCGACGCCGCGGCGCAGACCTGCATGGTTTCGCCCACCGCCGCCGAGATCGTCAGCGGCCGCTACGGCAAGCAGCGCGACGGCGGCGCGGGCAACCACGGTTCGGCCAACACACGGCCACATATGCACCGTGGCCTGGATTTCAGCACCAACAACGCCTCGCAGCCGCTCAAGGCGACGACGGACGGTGTGATCACCCGCATCGGGACCAGTTCGTCCGCCGGCAACCTGATTCTGATCAAACGCGCCAATAACGATATTGTTGCGTATTTCCATCTGCAGAGTTTTGCGCCTGGGCTGCGCGAAGGCAGCCAGGTGCGCGCCGGCGACGTGCTCGGTCTTTCCGGCAACACGCCCGTCGGGCCGCGTATGGCCAAGCATCTGCATTTCGAATACGGCACGTCGCGCCCCGAAGACGCCCGCGTGCGGCAGTTCTCCTCGCGCGCCCAGCTCGGCCCCTTCAATCCGGCCCAGCTGCGTTCCAATCTGAGCGCCAAGCCGGGTTTCGGCTGGAATACGGATCCGGCACCGTACTTCTGCCAGACCTTTCCGATCCGCGACGGCCACCCGGAGCACGTGGCGATCCTGGGCGCCGACACCAAGGCGCAGCACGCGATCCTGTTCGGCGGCACGCCGCCGCCGGGCGGCACGTCCAGCAACGATGCGGAACCGGCACAGGTGGCGTCGGCCAACGCGGATGCGCGTATTGCGGGCAACGCCGGCACCACGCCGGAAAAATTCCTGCAGGACGGCGAAGGCTTCGGTACGCCCCCGAGCCCCCCGTTCGGTCTTTATGAGACGATGTCGGCCAACGAGATGCTCAGTTCCGAGGCGACGCGACGGTTTTCCGGCGACAGCTGGAACCAGGACCTGACCCAGCTTTCCGAGCGCGCGCTGTGGGTGGATTTCGTGCGTTCGATCGGCGTTTCGAATGCGCTGGCGCATGCAATCTACAAACGCCGTGAACGCGTCGAGGCATTATTGGCGACCTATACCGCGCAGCGGCTCGAGGCATATCGTCGTCGCGCACAGGTTTCGAACGAGCTGGCACGGCGGCAGGCGATCGGCAATGTCATCCAATAAATCCTCTTCATCCCCGACAGACCCGGTAGCGGCCGCGCCGGGCGTGTCCACCAGCGCGCGGCCCGTGCCGGGCACCGATCCCAGCGTCGACGCGGCGTTGATGGCCGTTGTCGCCGACCTGATGAAGCCGGCCGCGGCACGGCCGGTGGTCGCGCCAGTGGCGCCGGTGACCGTTGCGCATCCGATCGCGACCCCGCCGCCGGTGGCGAAAGATCACCAGCATGCTGATCCTGCGGCGCCCCCGGTGCCGCGCATCTCGACCCCGCCGCCCGTCGCGCCAGTTGCCCCGCCCCCTTCAGACGTGGTCACCCGCGCCGAATTCGAAGAACTGATGGCCGCCGTGTCGGCCGTCCTGCGAGGGGCCCAGCTCGGGCCCGCCGAACTGTCCTCGCCGCTGCTCCAGCGCATGGCCGATCTGGGCCGGAATCCGGCTGACGGCCGCGCGTCCGCTGCGGAGCCGTCGTCCGGGGCTGCGCCCGGCATCGCGCCGGCCGGGGCCGTGCGCGCCGTCGGCGCAATCACCTCCGATGCGTTTGCCCAGCTGCGCGGCGCCACCGTGCTGCCGCGCCTGGGGATGTACCGCGTCAGCCAGGTGGAGAAACACGTTCACGCCTATGGCGATGCCCAGGCCCGGCTCTGGCTGGCGAGCACGACCCTGCAGTCGCTGCGCCACGAGATCGAGGAACGCGCCCGCACCAGTGGCCTGAGCATTGTCGACATCGTGGCCAAGACGGCGCCCGGCGGCGAATTGGCGCAGCTGGGTGAGCGCTTCGCCCAGGCGGTGGTGCAGTCTCCCGAAGCCCAGACCTGCAAGCGCGCGATGGACAAGGCGCTGGATTCGTTTGCGCGCCAGTACGGCGTCGCACAGGAAGAACAGCTCAATCCGGACGCCGTCGGGCCGGCCTACGACGCCATGGGTGCGCGCCTGACCCAGGCGCGCGACCTGATGCAGGAACGCACGGCCGGCGTGCCCGCATTTGCCAAGCCGATCGGTGGTCTTGAGGCTCCCCACGGCGAACGCTTCAACGAAGCGATGGAGCGTATCATCGAGCGCGTCAGGGAAATGGCGGCGCAAATCGGTGCCATGTTCCGCAACGGTCGAAACGTGGCCGAGAACGAAATGCCGTCGCCCTGATGATCGTGGCGAAATCGGTCGGGCTCGTTCCCGGGGCCCGCCGCGGCTTTCACGGAGGCGCCGATGACGATTGCACAGTTCCTGCGTTCGCGCGGATTCAGCGCAGCGACGCAGGCCGCGTTCGGACTGGCCATGCTGGGGGCGTTATGGCTCTGGGCGCTGCCCTGGGTCCTCGCCGACACGGCGGCCACTCCGCTGGAATGGGTGCTGCTGTACGCAGGCTGGGCCTACATCGTGCTGGCGCCGGCGTTGATCCAGTTCGCCGGATTTCTGCTGGTGCGCGCGGTCTGGTTGCGACCCGGCGAGCTGGACGGTGATGCCCGCCTGGCACGGGTGGGGGTCGGGTTCCTGGCCATGTGCGGCGGCCTGGCCATGATCCTGGCGGCGCTGCGGGCGCTCGAGGCGCCGTCCATTGTGTAGTAATAGCAAAAATGGCAATGTGAACGATGTATGTTGCGATGCAAAATGCGCTCAGCCGACCCTGACCGCGCCGGGCGGGGCTCTGCGATGATGCGGCCGTGTCTGCCTGGTGGAGGCGTTGTCGCCGGCCACGACCGCGACAACCGCGCGAGGAACGGATGATTCACAGCAACACGCACGCGCAACTGGGCCGGCTGATCCATGGCGTTGCCGACCAGGCGATCCGGGACGGCCGGCGGCTGACCTACGACGGCGGCATGTTGACCGCCGAGGATGTCGTCGACATCGTCCTGCCGTCGCTGCTGTGCCTGGCCGATGACCTGGCGCGCCGGCTCGGATTCGGCGCCATCGGGTACCGCTTCGAGTGGGCCGATGAACCCAGCCCGGTGTTTCCGTTGCGTGCGGTCCAGGTGCAGGCACGGGCGTTCGTCGAGGTCGCGCCGTTCGTGTTGGAGACATTCGAGCGTTATCTCGAGGACGGTCATTACGACGTGACGCACCTGTTTGCGGCCGCCGCGCGGACGCTCCGGCCGGATTTCGATCCGGCCGGCATCACATTCGCGGACGCCCCGGCGGGGATCAGCGGCGGCAGGCGGGCGGGCGACGCGGAGGGCTGATCCGGCGGCGTGAACCGGTCGGTCAATGCCGGTATCCTCGCCGCCGCGCGGCGGTCCACGGGGCCGGCGGGCGCACTGGAATCGGGTAACAAGGAGCCGTGATTCAACGCGTATCGTCCCAGCTAGGCGATGCGTGCAGGGGCTGGCGCCAGGATGGCGCATCGGTCGGTTGGCCGCATGCGGTGAAAGGTCCCTGGAATACGTATTGAGACAGCAGCCATTCGGAGAGCGCATGACCAAGACCACCCGCTACGTCGCCGGCAGCTACCTGGAGGTCGATGACCTGTCCGGGGGGCGCAAGCTGGTCCTGGTCGGCAAGGACGGCGTGACCTACTGGGATGCTATGGATATCGAGCGGGTCACGCCGGTGGCGATTCATCCCGCACTGCATCCCGTGCCGCGGGGAAACCTGCGCGAATGGGTCGAGCAGACGGGCCTGCAGCGCGCGCTGGCGGATCTGATCGCCCACTGTCGCGCCCAGCTGGATCCGCGCATCGAAACCGATCCGTTGTTCGTCGGACGCGCGCTATGGTTCCTGGCGCAGGCCGCCGGCCAGGCCGGTCCCGGGTTCGTCGCCGATACGGCGGTGCTGGAATGGGCGATCGGGCAGGCGCAGGCCCAGGCGGGCAACGCCCTACACGTGCACGAACGGGTCGCGTCCTTCATGGCGGCGCACGGCTGACCGGCGCCGTCCCTTCTGAAACGCTGCGTCGCGCCTGGCAGCGCTCTCGCAGCGGCGCCCGTGCGCGGTCAGTCGTGAACGCAGGCCACGATGACGTCCTCGCCCATCTGGGTGAGATGCAGGGTGCCGAATTTCTCGATCGGCTTGCGGTATTCACCCACGGTGTTCTTGTCGACGCCGGCGATGCGCGCGACATCGGCCACGTGCGTGCGGTCCAGCTGGGCGAGGTAGGTCACGGCTGACAGGCCGGCATCGCTGATCTCTTCCTGGACGGCCAGGCGCCGCGACGGAAAGCCGAACACGTCGACCGGTCGCGGCACGCTGTATTCGCCTTCGCCGGCTTCCGGATGAGTCTGGATCATTGCCTTGCCGCCGGCGTGGCCGATCGCGGCCTCGAAATCTTCCCGGCGCGCCTTCTTGCGCTCACAACTGACAAACGTGGCGAGGACGGTTTCCGGCGCCGGCGGCGGCGTTGCGCCCGAGCTGGCGGCAGCAATCAGGAAGGTGGCGGTGAGGATCATTCGGCGGAGTCCATGGCAGGGTCGAGCGCGTCCGGCGCGGAGACCAGGCCCCGGCCGACGGCGACGTTGTCGTCAATCTGGCGCTCGGCCTGGAGGATCGACGCTTCGGGGAACAGCGCGGCGATCACCGGCGGCGATGCCGAGGCGGCAAGGTCGGCCGGGCCCACGCCCAGGCGCGTAAAGCGACGGACGATGACGCGGCCCAGCTGTGGTTCACCGCTGGAACCAAAAGCCAGGTAATCGACCGTGTGCGAGGTGCCGCTCAGGCCGACGCAATCGTTGGAGCCCACCATGCCGGCGCACCACTCGGTGGTCTCGCTGAACAGGCGCGGGTCGAATCCGTCGCGAATCACGTACCGGCCGACCGCAGCGGGCAGCTGGTAGTCGATGAAGTAGGTGTAGAGATAGACCCCGTTGCTGGGCTCGATGCTGGCCACCCGGACCGTCAGGCAGGGGCCGGCCGCCGGCACGCGCGGGCACTGGCGCGCCGGCGCCGGTTCGAAGGTATCGGCGAACAGGCCGGCATAGGCGCCGATGCGGCGGCCGGTGGCGTCCACCGCGTAGCAGGCGAGGGTGCCCGTGCCGCTGCCGTTGACGCCGGACAGCTTGGTGTCGGGACCGCTGCCGGTCATGCTGCGCAGATCGTTCGGTACCAGGGGCAGGGTATTGAGGCGCTGGTCGCCGAAGAAGAACCGCGCCGTACTGGTGGCCGGATCCACGTGCTGAACCGCCAGGCCCGTCGTATTGGGCGTCGGGCTGTTCACCCACCAGGCGGTGTTGGCACACAGCAGAAACCCCTGGGACACGGTGGCGCGAACGACGCCCGCGCGATAGCTGAAACCCGAGAGAGTGATCGCCTTTTCGTCACCGAACGTGGTGGTGATGGCCGCCGAGGCCAGCGGAAACAGGGCGAACGCCAGCGCAATCGCTCTTGAGGACATGGAAAGCCACCGGACGCAGCGCCAAAAATTGGCAACGACAAAAATTTACCACATCGCCCGGTTTTTCCATACGAAAGCATGGTTGGCAGGCGCGCAGCCTGTTGATTTAACGAACGATCCTCAAATTGGATGACACCCCATCGCGATGTTCAGGGTGGTCAATCAGCCGGCTGTCTCGGTGCGCCGGAACAATCGGGCCAGCGCGTCGCTCGCCTCGTTCAGGCCGGCGTTGAGCTCGTCCAGGTACTGCGGCCAGAGGTCTTCGAGGGTGATGTCCTTGGCCTCGATGATCCGCCCGCAAACGG
The DNA here is from genome assembly GCF_025398735.1 of Tahibacter amnicola. Taxonomy (NCBI): domain Bacteria; kingdom Pseudomonadati; phylum Pseudomonadota; class Gammaproteobacteria; order Lysobacterales; family Rhodanobacteraceae; genus Tahibacter; species Tahibacter amnicola. The sequence continues at coordinate 386,518 of NZ_CP104694.1, read as the reverse complement.
CGATCACGCGCACCGCGCCGAGGGGATCCACCGCACCGCGGATCGCGCTGGCGAGGTCGCGCAGCAATTTCCAGTTGCCCGCGCGGGCCGCGGTTTCGCTGCGTTCGACGTAACGCAATGCGTCGCGCAGGGCTTCGGTCATGACGCGCGGGGCGGCGCCGCCCATCGTGGAACGCGCGACCGCGCCGCGGATCGGGCCGGTGTCGCCGGTCGTGGCAACGCGGCTGCCGGCCTGCCGGCGCGCGCCCTCCACCGCCTGCGACAGGGCATCGAGCAGGGCGTGGGGCGAAGCCGGCTTGATCAGGAACGCTGCCGCGCCGGCGGCCATGCAGGCCTGCCGCGTGCGCTCCGAGGCCTCGCCGGTGAGCACCAGGAACGGCACGTTGGCGTAGCGGTCCGCGTGGGAGAACCGCACCAGCTTCATCACATCCAGACCGTTGGTGCCGGGCAGCCGCAGATCCACCAGCACCACGTCGAAGCGCTCGCGCGCCAGCCGTTCCATTGCCTGGTCGCCGGTCTTGGCGAGAAAGACGTGATGGCCGGCCTTGTCCAGCACACTGCTGAGCATCTGCTGGTTGCTGGGCTGGTCTTCGGCGACGAGGATGCGCTGCGGCCGCACCCGGGCGCGGTGGCGCACATACAGGTCGTCGATACGCACCACGGCCGCGGCCGGGCCCGTGCGCGCCGGGCGGCTGGCGAGCGTATCCAGTACCTGGGCCGGAATGACGATGCGGTAGCGCCCACCGCCACCGGTGTAGGAGGTGAAATCCACGCTGCCGCCCAGGGCGGTGGCGAGCCGGCGCGCATTGCACAGGTTCAGCCCCGTACCCGGCGGATTGCCCAGGGTGGTATGACCCTGCAGACCAAACGGCTCGAACAGCGCGGCGCACGCGGCCGGCGACAAGGCCGGCGCCGTGTCGCTGACGCTCAGCCGGAGGATGCCGCGGGCTGCATCGCCCTCGTCGAGGGCGTGGACGATCATCTCCACGCGTCCGTGATCGGTCACTCCCAGCGCGTGCGCCAGGATATTGCCGACGATCTGGCGCAGAATCTGCGGATCGCCGGTCACCCGCCAGGGACAGCCGGCCTCCTCGTGGATATCCAGCCGGATGCGCCGTTCGAACGCCAGGGGCAGGAGTCCTTCGCGGACGCTGTCGAGCAGCTCCGTGAGATCAAACTCCACGGCCTGCCGTGGCACCGTGGAGCTGGCGTCGAAGTAACCCAGCAGGTTGGTCGCCAGCATGCGCAGCCGGTCGGACTGGCTACGGATCACCTGCACGCTCTCGCGCTGCTCCGGGGGCAGTGCCTCGTGCAACAGCAGGTCGGCATTGCCGACGATGGCGTTGAGCGGGTTGCGGATCTCGTTGCCCATCATCGTGATGAAGCGGTCTTTCTCGCCCGACAGCCGCACCACCTCCCGCCGCGCCCGATTGAGCTGGGCCAGGAACAATCCGGCGAAGGCCGTGATCAGGAACTGGGCAAAGATGAGTGCCATCACCACCAGGGGACGTTGGGCCCAGTAGTCCGTCGCGATCGCGGCGAGTGCGAACAGCACCGTCCCCGACGCCGACGCGGCGGCCAGATAGCCCAGGCCAAAGCGCCGGCCCGCGTCGACCGCGATGGCGGGAAGCAGCACAAGCAGCGGAATGGCGTTCTCGCCGCCCAGGGCGACGATGCCTCCGACGAAGGCGGTGTCGCCGATCACGGCCACGCTGCGGCGCCAGGCCGAAGGGGCCGGGAAGGCGAAGACGTGTCCCAGCGTCATCGCCGCTGCCAGCACGCCGGCGGCACACACGGCTGCTACCTGAAGCGCAGCGGGGTTGCCCGGCCGCAGGAGCGATACCAGCAGAAAACTCACCCCGATCAGGGTGCCGGCGACGATGCGGCTGAGGTTGTAGTTGCGTTCGCCCGTGGCCTCTCCATCCGGCATTGGCCACAACCACGACGAACCCAGTGCAAAAGATTCAGGAGTCTGCATTGTTGCGCCCAATTGTTGCCGCGGCGTATGCTTGGCCGCCCACCCGGTACTCCGCGATTCCGCTAATAGTAGCGTCCCAGCGGCGCCGGACGCGATGAGACCGGAAGCGAAACGAGTCGGGACATGAGTTCGCACGAACTGAGCGTGTCCATCCGCGACAAGATCACCGCCTACCAGCTCGCCATCGAGAACCTGCCGCGACCGGATATCTGGCTGTCGGCGATTCGGGATCGCGATGACGGCAGTACGCCTGAAGGGGTGTTTGCGGTACTCGACCGTATCCGGATGGATTTCCAGATGCGGATTGGCGACCTGCGTGCCGAACTCGATCGCCAGGGCGGTTGAACCCGCTTTTTGATAAGGAACGACCGATGAGTGACCTGCGTCGAACACTTCGAGCGGTACCCACGGCCCCGCCGAGGGCCTCGCAGGAAGGCGACAAGACCCTGCGCGTGCCCAAGGAAATCCGCGCCAAGCTCAAGTTGATCGCGCACCAGCGCGGCATTGCGCTGCACGAGCTGACGGCCGAGCAGCTGGGCGAATTCTGCGAGCTGTACCGCTCGGCCAGCGCGCGGGCGCCGGCGCCGGTGGCCGAGGATGACGGTGTCATCGTGCCGCAGGACGAGCAGGCCACCCTGCGCGTCAGCCGCGACCTGTGGGCCAAGGTCAAGACGATCGCCGTATCGCGCGATGAATCGGTTTTCGATCTGACCACGCGAATCCTGGGCGACTATTGCGCCCGTTATGAATCCTTCACGCGGCAATCGCTGGCGGTACCGTCGGAGCAGGACGCACCGGCCGTACCCGCTGTCGCTGTCAAGTAAAGTCACGTTTGTTGACAGGCGTTGTTCAGAAACTCTAGAGTCTGACGGCGCTACTCGGAACGCTCGCGCGCTCCATAGCCAGAACGCCAATACTCTTGGGTTCTTCGGGGGGGACAATCCGCTGTTTCACGTAGGCTCTTCGGCGTTCAGGGACGCCGGAGCCAGGGCCGCCGGCGTGTAGTAGCGGAGTAGCGGAATCGCATTCTCTACTCGAAGGGACGGGGTTGAACATGAGGTTGGTCTTGGCGGACGCGGGCGAGCGCACCCGCGAAACTCCCGAGGTGTTGGGCTCGGGGGATGGCGCGGTGTCGACGGGCGCCTCGACGGCCGCATCCTGGCGAGGAACCGCCCGGATGCGGTCACTTGACGACGACGGTAGCGACGAGGGCGATGAGATTCCCGCCATCGTGCGTCACCGGTGGCTGGCCGCTGAAGTGGAGCGCCGCGGCGCACCCTTCGCCTCGCTGGAAGCCAAATGGGCAGCGGAAGAACAGTTCCTGGCCCACTGGCGACACCAGCAGCAGCGCCAGTGCTAGACAATCTGTAGGCTCCCCCTCCGGAGCCTTTGGGGCAGACTGGCCCCGCGCCGCCGGCTGTCATAGGCGGCTTTGTTTTTGGCACCGACGCCGCTTCGGAGGACACCTGCCGGTGGATCCGTGCGGGGACGTCGGCGCGGCTGCCCCTGGCGCGAACACGAGAGCGACATGTCCCGACCGGTGATGGTGGAAGACGGCGCCGCGCCACCGCGCCGTTCAGCGATGGCACTGGCGGAAGTCGCCAAGCAGTTGCGCAACGAACAGATCAGCCGCCTGGTGGCGATGGTCAGCGAACGCCAGATGTCGGTCACGCGGACCGTGGTGTTCGGGCTGATTCTCGCCTGGGTGTGGTACTGGAAGACCCGCGTGGGCTACCAGGAGGTGCTGGTCCGCGACGCGGTGGCGGTCTTTCCCTGGGCGCTGGCGCTGTTCGCCGCCAGTGCAGGGTGGATGCTCGTCCTCCGCCTCTTCCGGCTGGAACCGCCCGAGTGGGCAGACGCGATTGGCATCGTCGCCAGTTTCGCCGGCATCGGCATCCTGCTGGACCGCGCCTTCATCCTGCTGATCTCGCTCAATTCCTTCCTCCCGCTGATCGCCGTCGCAGTGGGCGTGCGCTACCACCGCGGCGCGTTCTGGGCCGCAACCCTGGCATCGGTCTTCATCACCTGGATCACCGCCCCGCCGGGCTACTGGATCAGCCGCCCGGCCTATGCCCTGTATGCCTTCATCTTTACCTTCGTCTTGCCGCTGATCGTCAATCGGATCCTCTCGGCCCTGCGGGAAGCCTCGATCCAGGCCATCGTCGCCGGCCAGGCGCAAAGCCGGTTCATCGCGACCATGTCGCACGAGCTGCGCACGCCGCTCAATTCCATCGTCGCCGGTGCCGCGCTGATCGACACGCGCGGGCTCGACGGCGACCAGCGGCGGCTGCTGGAGCTGGTGGCCTCCAACGCCAACGCGCTGCACCACAGGGTCACCGAGGTGCTGGACGTCGCCGCGATCGACGGCAACCGGCTGCGCCTGGTCCCCGCGCCGTTCTTCATGGCGGATGTGGTGCAGACGGTCAGCGACATCTGCCAGCCCCTGGCGGATGAGAAGGCGCTGGCGTTGCGGTTCGACGTCGACCGCTCGCTGGGCGATGAACTCCTGGGTGACGCCGGCCGGATCGAGCAGGTGCTCAGCAACCTGGTCACCAATGCAGTGAAGTTCACCCCGGCCGGCGGCACGGTGGATGTCGCAGTGTGGCGCGAGAACACCGCCTCACCCGGTCACCAGACGGTGATCTGCACGGTGACCGACACCGGCCCCGGCATCGCCGACGCGGACAAGAAGCGCGTTTTCGATGCCTTCCACCAGACCAGCACGGGCGATACGCGCCGGCACGGTGGGGTGGGACTGGGCCTGTATATCGTCAAGAACGTCTCGGACCAGATGGGCGGCCAGCTTTCCGTCCAGGACAACCCGGCCGGCGGCACCGTGTTCACCTGGCGATTCCGCCTGCCGTTGGCACCTCGGCGCGAGGTTCCCCGGCGCCAGACGGTACTCGAGGCGCTCGAGAGCCATCGCCGGCGCATCGCACCGATGCGCTGCCTGGTGGTCGACGACAGCGCGGCAAACCGGGAAATCTTCGCCCGCATCCTGGAACGGGCAGGGCACGCGGCCACCTTCGCCGAGGACGGTCCGACGGCCCTCGCCGCCGCCCGCGCGGCGCCGTTCGACCTCGTCTTCCTCGATCTGCACATGCCCGGGATGTCGGGCTGGTCCGTCCTTGCCGAGCTGCAGCAGCTGACGGCCGATGGGCCCGTACCAGTGGTGGTGATCAGCGCCCACTCGCACCCGGCCGCGCAGGGCCTGGCCGTCGAGCAGGGCGCGGCAGCCTACCTCACCAAGCCGATCGCGACGCAGAAACTGCTGGAAACGCTCGAGCAGGTGGCGCAGTCGCGCCCGGCGCCCGGTGCAGTGCCGGGCATCCGGACGGATGCCAGCTCCCCCTGCGCGTGATGCGTGAGATCACCACGCCCGCCGCCGTCCGGCAGTTCCTGCAGGTGGTGCATGCCAGCCTCGGCCAGGGAGTGGACAGTCTGCGCGCCGCACTCGATGCCGGCGACGGCTTCGGCACGATCGACGCCGTGCACGCGCTCAAGAACGAGTTCGTCAGCATCGATTTCGCCGCCGGCGTATCAGCCTGCGAACAGTTTTCCGAGGTGCAGCGCCGTGGCGGCGATCTGGCGGCCGCGTTTGCCGTCCTGGCGGCCGAGGCCGCCGCCGCACAGGCGGCCATCCTGACGGAGCCGGAATATCTTCCGGCCACCGAGCCGTCCTGAGCCGGTCCCCGGCGTTTCCGAGCGAGTGCCCATGTCCCATCACGAACGGTTGCAGCGCGGCCTGTGTGGCGCGCTGGCAACGGCGCCGCTGCTGTTTCTCCTGGCCACCCTGGGCGCGCATCTCCAGCGTCCGGACCTGGTGCCCTGGCAGGCCCCCATGAGCGCCTATCTGACCGGCCCCGGTGGCGCCGCGCTGCGTGCGGCCTACTGCGTGATGGCGTTCTGTATTCCCCTGGCCGGCCTGCTCGGCCTGGGCGATCCGCGACGCCGCCGACACTGCGCGTTGCCAGTCATGCTGTTCGGCACAGCCGGACTGGCCTTGCTGCCGGTAACCTTCACCGCCCTGGCAGTCGGTGACACTGCACCGGGTGCGGATCTGACCCGGCTGATCCACGGATTGGCCGCGCAGACGACCTTCCTGTGCCTGGTCGCCGGAATCGGGGTGCAGACGACGTTGTGGGGGATGGAGCGCGACAGGACGCACCGTCCTGACATTGGAATCGCCCTGGCGGGGCTGGCGCTGGCCACCTACGTGGTGATGCAGCTGGGAGCCGGCCTGCCGCGGGGGCTGGTGCAGAAGACTCTGGTGCTGGCGATCCTGCTCTGGCTGCAATGGGCGGCATGGCAGTGGCGGCACCGCCTGGAGCCGCTGCGGTCGACTGCGGCGGAAACGAACTAATGGCAATGGATGCTGGTATGACGCTCTACCCCCTGTCGGCGGCCGGTCTGGTGCCGTGGCTGTTCCTCTTCAGTGCCTGCGTGGTGGTGTGGATACGGCCCTGGCGGGCGGCGGCGCTTCCGCTGTTTGCGCTCGCATTCGCCGCGGCGTTTGCGGTCGGCCAGCTGGACTGGCGCGCGGTGCCGGCATTTGCCCTGATGGGGTTCTGCGCCTACGCGGTGCAGCCGGGTCGACGCCTGCTGCTGGTGGTGCCGGGCCATGCGCTCTTCATCCTCGCCGCCATCGCCCTGCGCCTGCACACGGTGCCGGGGTTCAATAACCCGCTGGTCATGAATGGCGTCTTCAGCCCGGACACCGTTCCGTTCAAGCTCTATCTCAACCTGGACAAGACACTGGTCGTGGTCTGGGCGATCTGGGCCTGGCGCCACGTCGCCTGGGAACGGGGGCCCCTGCGCCAGGGGGTGCCGATCGGGGTGGGGCTGGGCCTGGCCACCGCGGCGGCCTGCCTCGCCGTTGCCTCGCTGGCGGGCCTGACCCGCTGGGATCCCCATTGGCCGCCCGCGACGGCGTTGTGGATGCTCAACAACCTGCTGCTGGTCTGCCTGACCGAAGAGGTTCTCTTCCGCGGCTATGTGCAGGAAGGCGTCGAACGGCTGGCCGGCGGGCGATCCTGGGCGCCCTGGGCGGGCATCGCGGTATCGTCCCTGCTTTTTGGCATCACCCATCTGGGCGGCGGCTGGGCGTACATGGGTGTCACGACCCTGGCCGGCGTCGGTTATGGCCTGGCCTATCGCCGGGCTGGCCTGGAAGGGGCCGTGCTGGCGCATGCTACGCTCAACCTGGTGCACTTTTTCCTGTTCGCCTATCCCGTGCTCGCAAAGGCATAGGCGGAGCGTATTCGCCGCCGGCAGGCGTAAACGCTGCCAGCGTGTTCCACCCTTCCAGATACGGACGCCTGCCAGATGCTGCAGCCAGCCCGGGATGTCGGCGCTTCGCCGGCAACAACACCGTCGCCCTTGCCGGCGGTGTCGCGTGACCCGGTTCGCCTGGCGGCGGAGCTGGCGCGGCGCGAAGCCCTGTTCCGCCGCCTCAAGCCGGACAACGCCGCACGTATCGTCTTTGCAGATCCGGATCATCCCCGCCAGACCGAGCTTGCCGTGGTCTACCTGCACGGCTTCAGCGCCAGCCAGGGCGAGGGGGAACCACAGCACCGGCGCCTGGCCGTGGCATTCGGCGCGAATCTGGTGCTGAACCGGTTTCCCGGCCACGGCTTCGATCACGGCGACGCCATGCAGGGACTGTCGGCGCCGGCCCTGCTGGCGCGGGCCGCCGAAGCGCTGGCGATGGGACTGACCCTGGGGCGGCGTGTTGTCCTGGTCGGCACGTCGATGGGGGCGTCGCTGTGCACGGCGCTCGCGGGCACCTGGCCTGAACACGTGGCAGCCGTCCTGGCGTGGTCGCCGGGTGTAAAGGCGTTCAACGAACCCTTGATGCGGCAGCTGTGCCTGCCGGGCGGGGTTGTCGAGCACGATGCCGCCACGCGCATTGCGCACCAGAACCAGTACTGGTCGCTGCGCATTCACCGCGATGGTTACCGGAGCCTGGCGGCGCTGTTCGACGAGGTCATGCAGCCGGCGCTGTTCCGGCGGGTCATCGCGCCGTACTACATGGCCTGCTACTACCGCGACGAAGCCAACCAGGATCCGTCCGCGCGGGTTTCAGCCATGCTGGCCATGTTCGACGCGCTGGTGACGCCCGCTGCGCACAAGCGCATGGATTGTTTCCCCAACGGCGCGCACGTGATCGCATCGCCCTGGCGTTCGGACTGCGCCGAGGAGGTGTTCCAGGCGAGCCTGGCCTTTCTGCGTGACGTCGTCGGCCTCGTGCCCGCCGGAAATCCGTCCGGCGCGACGTCCTGAGCCGGGGGCGGTGCGCGCCCCCTTCCAAAAGGACATGTGAGACGGCCGGATCAGCGCGCGATGGCTTCGGTCTTGCCCTCGGCGCGGGCCATGGCGAGAACCCGGTCGATCTCCGAAGGCATCAGGTCGGCCGGACGGCGACCGTCCAGGTCAGCGCGGCTGCGGAAGAACCACAGGGCCTGGGTCCAGCCCGTGCGATCCTTGGGCAGCGCGCGCAGGATCGCGCCCATCTGCGCCACCGGCGTGCCCGTCGCCTGGTTGAACTGGAACACCGGGTGGTAGAACTTTCCGTCGTGCCAGACGCCGAAGATCTTGCCGCGCCGGCGCGCGTCAGTCGGACGCTGTTTGATGGCGGCGGCACTGGCGTTGTTGCCGCCCAGCTGGCGGCCGACCTCATCGCTCGACAGCCAGGCCTCGGCGGCGATCAGCGCTTCGCGACGCGCGCGAGCCCCGGCGAGCACCGAGCGCTGTTCCGGCGCCTGCGTGTCGATGTCGGCGGATACGGACGTGATGTCCAGCCGTGCCAGCAGCACATCCAGGCGCGCCAGCGCGTCGTTCAGGTCGGTTTCCATGTCCGCCACCGGCAGGGTGCCGTCGGCGTCGCGGAACACGACGCATTCACCCAGTTCATCCGCGGCGAAGCGGGCGAGCGTGCCGTCCATGTCGCGTGCACTGGTCAATTTCTCGCACGCGTTCAGTTCGTTGAGCTGCACGCTGCGGCGACCGGACTCCAGTGCACCCCGGACCGTGTTGACCAGCGGACCGAGCAGGCGCGAGACGCGTCCCGTCGCCGCGCTGGGCAGGGTCCAGCGGGAAAAGTGGGTCAGGCCATCCTTGACGAAGTCCGCCAGCCGGTCCGCGTGCAGCGAACCGCCGGATACCAGGTGGATTTCCACCGCGTGCTGCTTGCCCAGCCGCACGACCTGCAATGCGTGAACTGCCGTGTTCATACCTCACCACCCCGGCCGAGTGGCGTATTCGCGGCAGCAGAAAGAGAAGAATCGCTCATCGCAACACATTCCTCGGGTGAGAAGCCAGGCCGCCCGCCCGCGTCGCGCGGGCAGGGCAACGGCCTGGCAAAAAAGGCAGGAACTGCAACGGGAACCGGCCGCCGGGCAGTGCTGCCTTGCGGGGTCCGTGTGCGGTCCATGCCGGAAGCGGTACGTCGGCGGACATCAGCGGCTCCGTGGTGCCGGTGCCGCCGGGATGGCAGCTGTTTCGGCGCGGGCCTCGGCCGGCGCCAGTGCGCCGGGTACCGGGGGCGGCGGGCAGACGAAACTGGTGCCGTTGGCCTTCCAGTGTCCGGTGACCGGATCGATGCGGAATCCTTCGGCGTCAGCGACGAAGGTGCAGGTGTAGGACGAGCCGTCGGGTCTGTTGACCACCAGCTCCATGACGTCCTGTGCGCCAGCGGCACAGGAGAGGGCGCCCAGTGCGGTCGCCAGGATGCCACGCCGCAGGATGCTTGTCATAAAAACGAGATACCGTTTTTTTGTGATACCATCAGTCTACTCCTGACACGCGGCAAAATCTATAGTCGTGGATAGCCTACAAAGCACGCTGCCATCAATGATTTGCGAGGCCATTGCCGCGTCAGACGGATTTATTTCAGCCATGTCGGCGAAATCGTCCGCGCTGCGCCGGGACATTCCGGTCGCCTTCGAGATGTATGCCCTGCTCGAACACCTGCTCGGCAGGTTGCCGCAGCGCCCTGTCATTGCCGGCGAACCACTGCCGCTGGAGCCCGGCATCTACCTCAACACCGCGTCACGGAATGTGGTTGCGTTGATGCTCGTCGAGCCGGGCACCCTCACGCATGTTGCGCTGTGGGCGTCGCAAAGTCTGAGCTCCGACCGCGTCCGTGCGATGGGGGGCGTGCTCGCGCTGCCCTTCTCCGTGGAAACCCACGATGGCCGTGTCCAGCTGGTGCCGGAATGGTGGGTGGCGTTCTACCTCGACGGCGACCCGGCCCGCGGCTTGCCGCTGCTGGCCATGCGCGCCGTGCTGGAGGACGAGCGCTTCTCCGACTGGGTCGACGTGGCCACCCGGCGGCTGGCGGCATTCGGCCTGCCAGCCCCCGTCACCCGGGGCGCCTGAGCGGCCCGCCTTTCCAGGGAAGGATGATGAAGATGTCGACGCGTGATGATGCCGGCGTGCGCCCGGGGGGAATCGGCGGCGCCACGGAATGGCGCGCGGATGCCTGCTACGCCGAAGAGAGCGAGTCCGGATATAGGCGCGGCTTCGAAAGCGGTCGCGCGGAGGGGACGCTGCAGCTTGAGCAGGCCCGGGAAGATTGCGCGCGCCTGGCCGCGATGCGGGATGCGCTGCACATCCAGCTGGAGGGGCAGGCGCAGCAGATCGCGGCCCTGCGTGCTCAGGTGGACGAATGGCAGCACACGGATCTGGCCGTCGCCGCTGCCATGGATGCACCGGATCGCAGTTACCTCACGGCGATCGCCGCCTACGTCGCAGTCAACACACGGCTGGAACAGCAGGTCGGCCAGCTGCAGCAACGCCAGTCAGCCCTTCAGCGCGAGCTGGCGGCCCTGCGCCGCGCCCATGCGCAGCAGATGACGCTGACGGCCACTTGTCTGCAGGCCATGCACCAGCTGCAGCAGAACCCGTTCACCCAATGGGAATCAGTGCTGGAAACCTTTCACCAGCAGTTCCAGGCGCTGGCCGAACGGCCGATTGCGGTGCGGGCCCTGGCGACCGGTGGCGCCGCCGCCGCGGCGCTGCTGCAGGATCCACTGGGACTTGGACCGCTGGTCGCGGGCGTGACGCCGATGGCCGACGACGAGCCGGCCATGGCGCCCTGATCCGCGCGACGGGTCAGTTGACCGAGCGGGCGGCGGTGTCGCGCATCGCTGCCGGGTCCGCCGGTTGGCCGCCGTTGCGGCGAGCCTGGTCGTCCAGGGCCTGCTGCACGGTGTAGGCCTGCTCTTCCGGCGTGAAGGAGCCGCGTCCCATGAACTGGTTGATCAGGGTCATCTCGCCCGGCGACAGTTCCTTGGCCAGCAGGTTGCCGCCTTCCGCACCCGACGGAAGATCGGCCAGTCGGCGCGCGCGCAGGCCGGTCGGGGCCGGTGCGGCGACGGATGCACCGGTTGGCGCGCTCGCGTTCGAAGAGGCGGTCGGTGCCGCGGCGTCCTTGCCGCCGCCGCAGGCCGACAAGGCCAGAGCCAGGAGAACCGGTGCGGCGCGCAGGCCGCATGCGATGGCGTTCATGGGGTTCCTTTTTCCAGGGGTGGAATTGGCGAGTTTCCCACAGCCTGGCTCAGCGGCGTGTGAGCCAGGTGTCGATGCGGGCCGATGCTTCAATCGCCCGTGGTCTTTTCCAGGTCGCTGAAGGTTGACCCCGAGTCCCGCTGGCTGAGCACGGAATCACCGCTCTCCTCGAACGCGCTCGACGGCGCCTGGCCCTGGGGGCCCACGTTCATCGCGGAATTCCTCGCCTTGGCAATGGCACTGGCGGCCATGGCGGCAGCGCCCGCTGCCATCGCCGCCGTCGCTCCACCGGTGCCGGGGGGCGACGGCCGGGGCCACTGTCGGCGGGAGCGCCGGTCGGCGGCGTGGACTGCGGGCCGGGCGATGAACCCGAGCCGGATCCACCACCACCTCCACCACCTCCACCCCCCGCTACCGGACCTGCTGCCCATGCTGGACGGCGGCCGGTCTTCGGCCACGGGGACGGCGCCCTGGCTGGCGCCGTTCACCAGCTCGTGGCGGCCACCGCCACCGCCGCCACCGTCGCCCGCCGCGCGGCGTCTTTCCTCGGCGCGGCGCTCGTTGTTGCGCTCAAGCCGCTTGTCCACGGCGGCGGACGTCCCCTTGCTCATCTGCTTGCTGGCTGCCGCTGCCGCCGCGCCGGTCATGCCGGCGCGCATCTCGCCGCCGGCGTTGGCGGTGCCCATGCTGTCGGCGCCGGCTTCGATCCATTTGAGAACGGCATCGGGCAGCACCTGCGGCAGGCCGAACACCATGTACAGCACCGGCAGCAGCAGGGCGCCGAAGGCGCTGAACCACCAGGAGAAGGCCTGCCAGTCAGCGAGCGAACCGGCGTGGCCGCCCGAGGTCACCAGGGCAGACTTCATGCTGAAAAAGCCCGTCGCGATGAAATTGATCACCGGTGTGCTGATCAGCATGGCGGCAAACAGGCCGAGGATCGCCAGCACCGGGCGCACGAACAGGGACAGCAACAGCAGGTAGCCATGGCGCTGGCCGCCGATGAACGAGCGGTCCGGCGTCATGTGCGTGAGTACCCACAGCGGGGCTGCGATCAGGGTCTGCGCTACCGTCAGCAGCCAGCCGATGACCGCGATCATGAAGATCGCGTAGGGCATCGACGGCAGGAACACGCCGAAATAGAAGCCGAGCCAGGTGGTCTTCTGGCGCATTCCTTCCAGGATGGGCGTGATGACATGCAGCACGAAGTCCCACACGGGCGTTGCGACCTTGTCCGCTTCCACGCCCGTCCCCGCCACCTTGAATGCGCTAAGCAGACCCGCGCCGACGCGGAAGCCGGTGGCGGATGTCTTGATTGCGAAGAGCGCCGTCTGCAGGGCGGTGTCGACGGTGGTCATCAGGTCGCCGATGCACTTGATGCGGTTCATCGCGCCGCCCATGGTGCCGGCCGTGCCGCAGACGAATTCCGGCATGGTGCCGCCCGAGGAGTTGGTGCCCAGGGCCACGTCCACCACCGTTTTCATCATGTTGGTGGAATAGCTCTTGAGCTTGCCGTCCAGGTCTTCGCGCAGGGCGGCGACGTTGACGTCGCTGTTGGCGTCCTTGGGTAGCAGGGTGGTCATGTCCGTGACCGAGCGGGGATCGGCGTAGGCGTTGGTCGAACCACGCGCAGATTCGGCCTTGCGAAAGACACTCTCGGTCATGCCGTTGACGATGCCGACAAATGCGGCCGCGCGCGCGTCGTTGGGCAAGCCGGCCAGCGACGGCGCACTGACGGTGACCGGGTTTTCCCGGATCTCATTGTAGATCTGGCCGCGCACCTGGCCCGAACGCTGCCACCAGCCGCCGGCGGAGGCCCAGCCTTCCCGGGTCAGGGATTGCAGGTACTGGCCCATGGTGTTGGTCGTGGAACCGTTGGCGCCTTCGCCCGTGGCAACCAGACGGGTGACCAGCTGCTGCTCGTACTCGTTGACGATCTGGTTGAAGCGATGCGCATCGACCGGCGTGCCGCCCGCGGCCCCCGGCTCCGTGGGAATCGGCCACTGACGTACCCAGTCAAACAGCGCCGAGTGCATGCCACGGATGACGACGGTCTTGTCGTCCCAGAGGGAATTGCGCAGCGCGCCCAGGGCCAGCTCCAGCTCACGGTCCTTGCTCACCGGGCCGGGGCTGGCGCCGATGGTGCGCGGCAGGTGCAGGTTGTAGGTGCCGCAGATCGGGTTCTGGCCGGCCAGGTTCGACGCCGAATTGGCATCGCGGTAGTAGTAGTACCGCGTCTGCATGTCGGGCGCATTGGTCACCTTTTCCGCCTGGGCCATCAGGCCGACTTCGGGATTGGCGGCGGCAAACGCGGAATTGCCGTACACCTTGTTGGCCACCAGCGTGCAGTACTCGGCCGTGACCAGGTTTTTCGCCAGGTCGCGCAGGCCATAGAACTGGCCGGGCTGGTTGATGCCGGCGACCGCCGCGTTGGGCGAGACCACCGAAAGGTCCATGCCGGCGCGGTAGGTCACGTTGGCGAGCCCCGCGCCCCACAGGGAGATCATCAGGACCACCAGCTGCACATACGAATACCCGCTGGCCGTGGGCAGCAGGAAGGCGCCGCCGGTGACCAGTCGCAGCGGGGTCCACAGCGACGACCAGTTCTTGCCCATCGCCTCGCCGTCATTGGCGGTGGAGATGGTGCCGACGAACGCGATATAGGAAACGATCAGCGCGCCGATCACCAGCACGCCCGAATTGAAGTAGGAAAACATCATCGCCAGGATGTTGCTGCTGGCGTCGACGCCATGGGGGTCTGCGCCCTGCGCCAGCGCCGCCACGGCGCCACCGAACACATCATTGAGTAGCTGGAACGACTTGTCTTCGCATGTGCCCGTGGGCGGGCATGGCGAGAACGGCATGGTCATTGGCGATCCCCAGCTAGTCAGGTCGGTAGGCGTAAAGATATCATAACGCTACTTTTTGACGGCAATAACCAACAGATAGTCAAATTTTTATCGTGCAATCATTTTAACAACCTCTGCTAGCCATGGATGAAGCCCGTCGCGTTTCCCGGCCCCGCCACGTCCGCCGCACCGGCGGCAAGTATTCCGTCCGGCGGGATTTTTATTACGATAAGCGGCCTTTTCGGCTCAGCTCGGCCGGATATCTTTTCTGGAGGTATGACGGCGCCATGCGACTCTCCATCCGCGATGTGAGCCGATTCCTGATCGCGGCCGAGCTGCTTCGTGCGAAAACCGCCGAAAACGCCGGCAAACCGCTCGCATTCGACTACGTCGCCGATGCGGCCCTGCGCACGGACGAGTCCGGTGACCGTCTGCGCCAGGCGCTACAGATCCTGGGCGACCAGCAGGAAGGACTGCTGCGCAATACGCCCCTGCATACCGGCACCTCCGAGCGCGTGATGCAGGGCCGGGAGGCCGAGGTGCGTTTCCTCAAGGCCGTCCATTCGGCCACGCTGGCCTTTGCCGAGCTGCGTCCGGACGCGCCGCCGACCGAGCGTATCCGCGAACGCCTGATCGATGCCGTCCGCGCCATCGACGAAACCCCCGGCTCCATCCACGAGCGGCGCGAATGGCTGGGCAATCTGCGCACCCAGGCGGTCGGCCTGTGCGGCAACGAAGAGATTGCCCTGGGCCTGCTGCGGGACGCCGAGCGGGTCTACATGGAACGCTACATGGCCGAACGCCTCGCGCCCTTCATCAAGAACCCGATGCCGCACAGCGACGAGCCCGCATCGTGAGCGATATGCCCGCGCCGGAACACTTCGCCGGATTCACCGCCAGCGTCAGCACCGCGCCGGACAATCCGGTCCTGGCCGCCCGGCAGGCGGTACTGGCCGATCACGGGCAGGAAGTGCGCGAGGCCCTGGCGCAGCTGCCGCCGGAGCTGGGTGATCGACTGCTGCGCGAACCGGCCTCGGCCGAACTCGTCAGCGGGATCGCCCAGGTCGTGGACCAGCGCGGGCGGGTCAGTGCGGACATCTCCCACGGTGCCGGGCTGGATCGCCAATGGCTCGACGGCGCGCCGGCCGGTGCGGCACCCGCCGTGGCGGCGGCCGATGAGTGGAATTCGCCGGCGCCGCGTGGGTCGACGCCCGCCTGAGCGGTCGCTTCCGGGTTACAGGAAGCGGGCTGCCGGCCGTTCCGACGTCGCGTCCCGCAGCACGTCCGTCGCGGCCGGCGCGGCCGTCACGGGGCACGGCGCACCGATGCGCTGTCCGGTCGCGACGATACGGCCTGCCTGCGCCTCAACGCGGACCCGCTGCAGCTGCGACGCCTGCGCCATGCGGGCGCGCTTATCCGGGTCGTCGACGAACAGGCTGATCGTCAGCGGAGACAGGCGCGTGCCCATGCCGTTGATTCCCGCGACGGCCAGATACACCCGGTCGGTCACCCAGGCCCGGTCCAGCGGCAACCACGCCGCCCATTCCGCCTCGCAGGACTGCAGGCCCCAATACAGCGTGCTGCCCGCCAAGGCGAAGCTGAAACGGCTGCTCTGCAGCGGCGACAGGCACATCACGCCGTCACGCTCGGGATGCCGCTGGACCGACTCGGCCGGAAAGGCCGCCGCCCAGCGCAGGAATCCCGTACAGGCGGCCAGCTGGTGTGCCAGGCGTTCGCCGGGTGACAGATCCGGTCCCATGGTCATTCCTCTTCGCCCGCGCCGGATGCATCCCGCGCACCCGCCGCCCGCGGCGCGCTTGTCGCCTGGAGCCGCGCCTGCTGCTCGTGCTTCTCGGCCAGTTCGAAGAAATTGGCCACGATCAGGTTCAGCGTGCGCTGTGGCGTATAGCCCAGCACCGAGGCGCGTTCGCACACCTTCGCGAACAGCGCGCTTTTGAGACTGAAAAGATTGTCCGGTGCCCGGCGCCGGTTGCGGAACTGGATCAGCCCCTCGCGCCGGGCCATCGCCATCATCGCCTCGTAATCCGTATTGGACAGTCCGAAATGGCGGCGGACATCGGCCTTGCTACTCTCGGAGTAGTTGCCGTGCATGCGTACCGCGTCAGGCATGATGGCGCGCAGGCGCATCAGACGGGCCAGGTGATTGACGCCGCTGACGATCTGCTCGAAGCCGACCGAGCCGCGCGACTCATCCGGACGCGCCATGGCCGCCGAAAGACTCTTCAGCACGATTTCGTCGGACAGGTCGACGGGCGTGCGGTGCTTCTTGGTCTGGCGCAGATCCGGGCTTTCGCCCTTGAGGTAATGCACGGCGCCCTGCTTGGCGATCTCCACCTTGAGGTAGGAGCAGGCGATGATGAATTCGTCTTCGGTGCAGATGCCTTCGGCGTTGGGCGCGAAGGTTCCGGCCGCGGCGCGCTGCATGTCCTGCACGACATTGAAGTAGCTCTTGAGCGGCAGGATCTTGTTGGAGACGTGGACGAGCTGGTAGAGCGCGGCCACGGCGGTCTGCAGGGCCGGCATGGCCGTCAGGCGCAGCAGCCGCCACGATTGCGCGAACTCGGCGATTTTCTTGGTGTTTCTGCTGTCAGCTTCCGTTCGCATGGCTGATTCTTGCTGTTTCCACGTGATGCAGCGCGGGACGCACGAGCCCGATGCCCGTCGATTGTCAAAGCGCGATTGGAGCCATAGATGGCTCACCAATGGCCGAAGCCGCGGGAACTGCCGCGGAAGCCCCCTGCCCCGCAGGGCGTGAAAGCACGGACCATCGCCGCAGGCTCCGCCCGCGGCAATGGTCCACTGTCATCAAAAAGGGTAACGGATTACTCGGGTTTCGGTACAGGCGGCGCCGCCAGGCACGCCATGTCCGCCGCTGTCCCGGGGTCCAGGCCCATGCTCTTGAGGGTCTGCTGGGTCAGCGCAATCGAGCTGTCGAGCGTGGCCGGATCGGCGAGCAGGGTGCGCGCAGCCAGGGTCTCCGGCGGGCCGGGTGGTACTTCCGGGGCGCGGTTACGCACCGCGGCAATGGCCGCGATGGCGACCACAATGCCGGCCACCGTGACGCCGGCCATCTTCAGTCCCGAGCCCCGCGGCTCCACCGGTGGCAGGGCGCGCGCATGAACGGCGGCCGGCAGGGCGGCGTAGGCGGGTGCTTCGCCGCTGCCCAGGCCGCGGCAGAAATCCTGCAGCGCGCGCGACCAGGCCCGGGTCGTACCCGCTTCGACCTGGGCGCGCAGGTCCGGCATCTCCGGCAGCGAAACGTCCGCCAGCACGATCGGCTCCTGGGGCTCGCCTTCTTCCGGATGGACCAGCAGCTCGATCGTGCCTTCGACGCGGCCGCTGCTCTGGGCAACCGTGTCAAAGCCGCGGCAGCGCACCGCCAGCGACCGGTACTGGGACGGCACGCGCACCAGGCGGGGTTCCTTCCGGGTGTCATCGTCGGATGCGGCGTCGAAGGCGACGATCATCGCCGTGATCGAACCGGTGATCGTGATCTGCGGGGCGAATACAAAGCGCTTCTTGGCCATTAGTGGATAGCTCCAAAAATATCTTCAAGCACGGCGTCTTCCGACAGGCCGGTCAGCATGCGTGGCTTGCCGGTGCGGTGATCCAGGAAAAAGGCGGCGGGCACGCCAGCCTTGCCCGAACCGTTCTGTTCGAAGGCGGCAAACAGGAACGCGAGCGAGCGGCGCAACTCCTCGATGGTCGCGGCACTCGCCTCGGTCTTGACCGCCGCCTTCTCGCCCAGAACCTTGCCCAGGATGCCGGCGTCCTTGCTCTGCAGCAGGCTGGCCGCCAGCGGCAGGCCCTTGTCCGCATCACCCAGTGCCAGCACGGGAATCCAGGTGATCGATGCACCCGCTGCCACGTGCTTGCGGGTCTTGCGGTAGGTTTCCTGGCAGTAGGGGCAGCGCGGGTCGACCACGATGAACACGCGGTCGCCGACGGCGCCCTTGCCTTCCTTCACGCCCGCCAGTGACTCGACGGTCTTCATCGACTCGGGAATGTCGCCCGTGTACGTGCCGTCCATCGCCGGCACCGGTCGCAGGGGCGGGGTGAACAGGCTGGCGACGCTTGGCGGTGTTTCCTTCAGCGCCGCGCTGTGCTTGACCAGGTCATCCGAGATGTTTCGGCCGGTCCGCGCGTCCCACAGAATGCCGGCCATCACCGCCACCGGCTGGTCCGAGGGTGGCGTTGTATACAGCACCATGCGCTGGCCATTCTTGGAGACGGTCCATGCGGTGAGGCCGCCGACACCGGCGGGCTCCTTGCCGAGGATCGTGCCGTAGCGGCCGACCAGCGCAGCCACGTCTTCCGTAGCAGGCGCCGCCGGGGCCGGCGGCTTCTTCTCCGCGGCGGCGGCGGGCAGGGTGATGACGCCGACCAGGAGCGCGCCCAGCAGGCAGCGCAGCCGGCGCGTGATGCGTTGCCGGCCTCGCGTGATGTCCGTGGCCGGACTCATGGCGCCGCTCCATAGGCGGCCTGGTCGGTGGCCGAATAGCGATAGTGGGAAATGGCGTGCTCCAGTGCATCAACGGCCTTGCCCAGTTGCGGCTGCACCAGGGCCTCGTGGGCGCGCGATTCGTAGAAGTAGTGACACTGCACCCCGGCGGCTTCGGCAAAACTGGCCTGCCGGCCGACACTCTCGACGACGTACCACACCGGGCGATCAAAGAAGCGCAGCCAGCGCATCTCCGCCGGCGGCAGCACGCCCAGCCGCCGTGCCTGGGTCAGCGCCGCGCAGAGGATCGTGCGGACGTAGGCGTGCCGCTGGAACAGGGGTGCCACGGCGGGCGAACGGCGGTACTTCTCGATCAACGCCCGCGCAGCGGTGAGGTCGATGGCCGGCCGCAGGGCCGATGCCATGTCTGCCTCGCTCTCCGGCGCACGGAACTGGTCCCAGCACCAGCGCACCAGGGCGTCGCTGTCGGCAATGGCGGTTTCGAACTGCGCATCGTCCATGTTCGGGTCGGTCGCGGCGGCGCGCGGCAGGGCGATGGCCAGCACCAGCGTCTCGGCCGGCGTCAGGCGCTGCGTGTCGCGCCACAGCGCGCCCAGTTGCTCGCGGAGCACGGCGGCAGCGCGGACGCGGTCGAGCGTGGGCACGCGTTCATTGCCCTGCAGACGCCAGCCGGCGATAAGGCGATGCTGGAAAGCGAACTGCCGCGAGGTCAGCGACATGCCAAACACCGGATGGTCCAGCGGCTGTTCCACCAGATCGAGCTTGCCGAACAGGCGCAGATGCGGGTACAGCCCTGACACTTCCTTGACCAGCGAACTGACGGAATGGCGCCGGGTCAGGGTGAACTTGGGATGGGTGCGGTTGGCGCGCAGGAACCAGCGCACGCACAGCGCCAGCAGCACCGCCAGAAGGATCAGATTCATCGTCTGCGACGACGCGCTGATCTCTTCCCAGGGCACCGTCGAGAAATCGCGCTGGCAGGGTCCGACCAGCCCGTCCGGCGCGCAGCGGGCGTCGACCCAGTCGTGCGCCGACCGGAGCCCGGGCCAGGGCAGGTACTTGCCGGCGGCGTAGACCAGCCACAGTTCCGCGTAGCGCAGATAGGCATAGGCTGTCGCGATGGCCGTGTGGAAACCACCCCACAGCATGCCGACGCCGAAATAGGCGATGACCGGCGTGACGATCGCCGCCCACAGCGCACCGTCGCCGCTGGCGGGTTTGTGTGTGGTCGCGGACGGGGCGCCGCTCATGGCAAATCCCGGTGCAGCGAGATGGTCGGACGCACGCGGCCGGTGAGGGTGACCACGATCGAGCGGAAGAACGCGCCGAGGGTCATCTTCTTGATGATCTCGATGTAGATCAGCGCCGCGGTCAAGGCGATCGCAAAATAGAACGTGTACCAGCTGGCCCGGACCAGCAACAGCAGCCACGGCAGGCAGCCGATGGCGTGAATCCGTACGAAGCGCGCCGGTACGGCGCAGTTGCTCCAGTGATAACGACCTTGTGACATGCATGTCCTCCGGCAGGATCGTCAGTGGTGCGACAGCTCGCGTGCCACGGCCTCGTCGATGAGGCCCGCTTCGAGCAGGCGCCGCGCTTCGCGGCGGAAACTGTGGCCGCGCGTTTCGACCAGGTCTTCGATGGCGCTGGTGACCTTGCCCATCTGGTTCAGGTCGCTCAGCTGGGCGCGCATCGAAGCATCGAGCACGAGATACTCGCGCGCGGCGACCAGCCCGCCGCTGGTCGAGCGCACCAGCTTCTGCGCCATGATGAAACGGGCTGTCTCGACGATGTCGAAGATCGCCGTCGCACGCTCGGTTTCGGGGAAGCGGCTGATCAGGCGCCGCATCACCGCCGCGACATTGATCGCGTGCACCGTGCCGAACACCGGGTGACCGGTCAGCGAGGCCTCGATCGCCGCGCGAATGGTCTGTTCGTCGCGCATTTCGCCGATCAGGATCAGGCCGGGCTTGCGCCGCATCGCCTCGCGGTTGGCCGAATAGAAATCGGAAAAATGCGTCGGGATCTGCGACTGCACGATGATCGAATGGGCACTCGGCACCTCGTCGTAGGTGAACTCGATCGGCTCCTCGTGCGTGATCAGGTTGCCCTTGATCGGCGTGTCGTTTTCCAGAATGTAGCGAATGATCGCGGCGAAGGTGGTCGTCTTGCCCGAGCCGGTCGCGCCGGCCACGTAGACAATGCCGTCGCGTGGCGTCGCGGCGCGCACGATCTCCTCGGTAAGACCGAGCGTGTCGTAGGTCGGCACGTTGAAGGGAATCGCGCGCAGGACGATCTGCGCCGACGAACCGCCCCACGCCTGCACCGGCGAGGCATTGACGCGGTAGCCGTAGCGCACGCGGGCGCCGCGGGAATCGATGCGCTCCGGGTCGTAGACCTCGTAACGTCCGTTCGCCGGACGTCCGGCCAGGATATCCGTCACGGCCGTATCGCGCCCGACCGCCCACTTGAGGATTGCGCCGACCTCGCCCGTGTCGAGAATGCGGTGCGTGATGGCGTGCAGCACGCCGCTCTTGAGGACGGCAATGGGCCGGTTCGGCGAAATGAAGACGTCGCTGACGCCGTGCGCCTGCGTTTCGAGGATCAGATCCTTGAAGTTGTCGGCGTGGTTGAAGCGGAAGGGATCCTGGTAGCGCGTGACCCATTCGAGCTTTGGCAACCGCGTCGCCGGCGCGACGTCGTCGTGATCAATCACGCACGCCTCCGGACGGGCCCGGTGCTGCGGCTTCCGTCGCGCTGCCGACCGTCGGGCGGATCCAGGTCTGCCACTGGGTCATGTCGCTGACGAAGGCTGACGGAACGGTGATGCGTAGAATCGTCTCGTCCAGGACGAGATTGCGCGCATCGCCCGTAAGCGCGATGTCGTCGCTGGCGATGATGGGCATGGTCACGCGGCCCTCCGCCACCAGGTGATGGAAGCGCAGCATGCCGGTGAAGTCACGGTTGAGGCGATCCAGCGCGTACTGCAGCATCACGTTGGCCTGCTCCACGCCCTGTTCCCAGCCGGCGCGGGCGCCGGCCTGCCAGGCGGCCTTCTCGGATTTGGTCCGCGGGCGCACGCCGGAAGACGGCGTGGGCTTGCCGGGCTTGGGAAACGACAGGTACTCGCGCCAGGTCGGCGCCGCCGAGGCGAAGCGCGCCTGGCGGTGAATGGTGTAGTTGATGCCGGAAAGGCGCAGGGTCAGCTCGCCTTCCTGGTGATAAAGGTCGCGCGCCTCGGTGACGACCGGCGGCACCACGCGGCTGTGCAGCAGCAGGTAGCCGAAATCGTAGATCGTGTCGAAGTCGCGCTCGCGGCGTGCGACGGAACGTTCCACATTTCCCAATTGCCAGATCAGTCCGGCCTTGAGGCCGGCGGCCAGCGCGGTGTCGCGAATGGCACGCTGGCGCGCCTGCTGCGCCTCGTTGTACTCGGCCATCATCTCGACGTAGCCCGGCCGTTCGTACAGGCGTTCCACGTCGGCCAGCGTCATCAGTGCGGTGTCGACCGGCATGGCGTCAACCCTTGAAGACCAGGCGCAGCACGCGATCGTCACGATCCACCATCACCTCGGCATAGGGCGAGATCTGGCGACTGACGTTGCGGATCACTTCCATCGGCGTGGTGCTGCCCATCCGCACATTCACCACGCGCAGGTCGTCTTCGTGGCCCAGCGTCACGAACCGCAGGCCGTAGCGACGCGCGAAGGCGCGCAGCAGCTCCACCGGCCGTCCGATGTAGTCGACGTCAATCGCGTCGGTGTCGATCGACTCGAACCGGTGCTGCGAATCGCGCTTTTCCTCGGCTACCCAGGCGACGTAGTCGCGCTGCGCCTGGGCGGCGATATCCACCCGGTCGGCGATCAGGCGTGAGGCGAAGGCCTCGGTGTCGTTGCCCGCCGGGCGCGGCGCACGCGAGGCGCATCCCCCAGGGCCAGTGCCGTCGCCGCCAAGACTACTGATACCCGCATCGATAAAGTCCTCAGGTTTGAAGGACGACAAAGTTTTGAGAACTCGACAATATCACAACAATGCGAGTGTGGTGCGAAAATTCTTCGAAAACGTCGCACGCATCACGCTCCTGAAGAATAATTAACGAATTCATAGCTATACGTCGAACAGCGCCCGGCGGCGAGGTGTTGTGCCAGTCACGGCGTCTGCCGTGGTCAACGCAATGGCCGCAGCCGCGTTGACGGGGGTACGGCAGTGCGGCGGCCCGGTGAAGGCCACAACAACCCATTGTGGCGCCCGGTTGGGGCAGAGGGAGTGTCACTGCGGCGACGCGCTACGGTCGCTTCCGACAGTCTCGAATATTGAGATTTCAATCGCATAAATCGCTAGATAGCCGCGGTAGGGCTGCCCGTCACGCCCGTAATGACATCGCAAAGCGCGCTCGTCTACAATCCGCCTTCACTAAACGACAGAATTTCGCTATTGCAGAATTCTGACGCTTGCGAAAGAATGCGAGGGAAAGGGATGGACGTGATCGATTCGGACACCACGTGGGGACGTCGCAGCTCGCGCTACGAAACCGACGTACGTGCGTTGCGACGCTACAACCGCCTCCTGGCCAAGACGGCGCGAGCCGGGGAAGTCGCTGTTTTCATCATGCTGGTGACGGCAGTGGGCGGCGTCGCGAAGGTGCTGTGGGGAACCAACTTCGAGAACGGCATCGTTCTGGACGGAACGACCAACGTCTGTTTCTACGACGGCAATACGGGGCAGATACGGAATGTCGAGTAACGACACAGAAACGCCGGCCACCGCTGACGCCCCCGACGAGGGGATCCTGATCGAAAGCGGCGAAGGCGCGGCCGTGCTGCGCGAAGTGCATCGCCTGCACGAGGACAACCGCACCCTAAAGCGCACCAACCTGCGCGTGTGGGCGGCGGTGGGCACGCTCGCGGCACTCAACGCCGTCACCATCGCCGGCGGCATCTGGCTGTTCCCCAAGTACCGCTACATCGCCACGACCGATGCCACGGCCGTCTGCGAAATCACCCCCGACTCCGAACCGCGCGTGACGCCAGCGACCATTGCGGATTTTGCAAAAGATACCGTTCTGGAAAGCAATACCTACGACTACGTCAATTACCGCGAGTCGATCAATCGCGTCGCCAGCAGCCGTTACACCGAGAACGGGCGGGCGCAGTACCTGGCGTCGCTGGACCAGTCAGGCAATCTCGAGCGCGTCATCAAGGGCCGCTACATCCTGCGCGCCATGGCCACCAAGGTGCCGCAGATCGAGCAGGAAGGCCGGCGCGGCGCGCAGCGCTTCTGGATCGTTGCGGTGCCGATCGCGATCGAGTTCTACAGCGGCTCGGAAAGAGACACCAAGGTCCGCAAGGACTTCCTGGCCCAGGTCACCGTCGTGCAGGTAGCGCCGTCCGCCCTGAACGTCAAAGGCATCGCTACCGAGTCGACGGTCCTGTCGGCCAACTTATCGGGATCCTAATGAAATCGCTCGCGCTGATCCTTGGCTGTTGCGTCGTGTTGTCGGCGTCCGCGCAGCCGTCCGATACCCCGGTTCCCCTGGTGCCCGTCGCGGCAGCCGCCGGCGCTGCACCCGCGCAGGCACCGGCCGCGGCGCCGCCGGCCGCCGCCGTACCGGCACCACCCATGCCGCCGCCGGGCGGACTGGGCCAGCAGGTTGCCGCGCCCGCGGAAATCGTCCTGCCGCGGCCCTCGCCCGGCGAGATCACCGAAGACACCCTCAACACCATCGAAGAGCTGCAACTCACCCCCGAGCAATGGGAAAAGCTCAAGCGTCTCAACGAGCAGCGCCAACGCGAGCGGGCGACCCCCTACGTCACGCCGCCCAATCCGGTGACGCGCACGCTCATGGTCAACCTGGATCCGGGCGTCAGTCCGCCCGTGGTGCGCCTGTCGCGCGGCCAGCTCAGCTCCATCGTCTTCAGCGATACCGCCGGCAATCCCTGGTACATCGACAGTGTGTCGCTCAATCTGGACAAGTTCCGCGACGCGCGCGGCGGCGGCGGAAAGGAAGCGAGCGAGGAGTCGCAGAACACCAACATCCTCACGCTCGAACCGATGACCCTGGCCAGCTACGGCAATGTCACGGTCAATCTGCGCGGCCTGTCCACGCCGGTGATCTTCATCCTCACCACCGGACAGGCCGAAGTCGATATGCGTGTGGACGCCAAGGTACCGGGCAGCAACCCGAACGCGATCGACAATGTCGCGATTTCCACCATGCCGCAGATCGATGACGCGCTGCCGGGATTCCTCGACGGCGTGCCGCCGCAGGAGGCGCGGCGCCTGCGCGTCACCGGCCTGAGCGGCACTGACGCCTGGGCTTATCGTGACTCCCTCTACGTGCGCACCAAGGCCGATGCGCAGTTTCCAGCCTATCTGTCGGCGGCGCGCTCGACCTCGGGCCTGTCGGTCTACCGCTTCGCCGAACGGCACCACGCCATCACCTTCCTGACCGGCGGCCAGGCGGTCACGGCGTTCATCGAGGACCACGCACCATGAGCCAGGAGCCCACCGCTTCCCAGGACGAACTGCCGAGCCTGAATCCCGGTGACGAGGACCAGGGCGAGACCGCATCGCAACGTCGCCGGCGCGAGGAGCAATCCAAGACCGACGAGATGAAGCGCAACTTCATGGCGGTCTTCGGCCATGGCATCGGGCGCATAGCGCTGGTCTGCGCCGCACTCGTCGTGGCTGTTGCGGGTGCGGTCGGGCTGCGCCAGTTGCGCAGCGATGAAAAGGTCGAGAACAAGGCAAAGGTCGACGTGGCAGTAAGCCCCCGGCCGACGGTGAACCTGGAGCCGATTTCCGAGAAGGAAGCCGCCCGTCGGACGGAAGTGTCCAACCGCGAGGCCGCCGAAGCGGCCGCACAGGGCAAGGCGTACCAGCCGCAGTTCGATCCGAAGGTGATGGAAGCCCAGGCAAAGCGCGAAGCCAGCAACGTGGAATTCGACATCCTCGGTTCGGCCAGTGCCAGCGAGCTGCAACCCGGTGGCGCCGCGCAGACGCGCGACACCCAACCCACGCTGGATGAGATGGCGGCAGCGGCCGCACCGGCGACATCCGGCATCGCGCGCGGCGACGTACAGGCGCAGCGGCGCGTTCGCGCGCAGGTGCAGATCGACGAACAGCAGCAGGCGGCGATCGCGAAGGCGAAGTCGGACCGCGATGACTACATCGCCGCGCACACCGAGCGCGTGATGAACCAGGTCAATGCGGTGTTTGGCGACGGCAAGGAAGGACCCAACGGCAACGGCGTGAACGAGACCGGTGGCTATCACACCTTGAGCTACGCGCCGCGGCGCGCAGCGGCAGCGGCAGCAGCAGGAGCCAACGGCGCCACCACCGCAGCGGGAGTACCGCTGGGCCAGGATCCGGCAATGCTGGGCAATCTCGCCGCCGGAACGCCGCCGGCGGGACTGCCCACCGCGCCCGGCACGATGGGCCCTCCGGCGGCGACAGCCGCCGCTGCCATGGCTGCCGGCGGCTTGCCGGGTGGAACCCTTCCGGTGGGCGGCGCGCGCGGTGTTCCGGTCATCAAAACCGGCAACATCCTCTATGCCACGCTCGATTCGGAAGTGAACACCGACGATGGCGGTCATGTGCTGGCAACGATCCGTGGCGGCGTGTGGGACGGCTCGCGCCTGATCGGACAGGTCGAAACAGCGCAGAACAACATCCGTATCAATTTCCACACGCTCGCGCCGCAGGACGAGCGCCCGGTGTTGCGCGTCAACGCCGTTGCGCTGCGCGAGGAAGACGCCAAGCAGGGCGTCGCCGAGCACACGAATCACCACACGTTTTCCCGCTACACCGCGCTGGCCGTCTCGTCGCTGCTGACCGGCGTGGGGCGCGCCTACCAGCAGTCCACGGCCGGCACCACGATCATCCTGCCCAACGGCCAGGTCATACAGACTGCCGACGAGATCGACGACCGCCGGATCATCGGCATGGCGCTGGGCGAGGTCGGTACCAATGCCGGACGCGAAATCGCCAAGGGCTTCGATCGTCCGCCGACCTACCGGACCCCGGCCAACAAGGGGCTTGGCGTGTACTTCCTGGCCGATGTGCTGGCACAGAAAATCAATTGAGGACCACCCATGCAGCAGCCCAAGAAAAAAGGCGCATCGTTCGGCAAGATCGTCGGCATCTTTTTCGGCGGATTCCTAGGATTCCTGATCCTTGCCGTGTTGATCGTGAAAATGGCCAGCGGCGGCAAGCCGGCGGTGGTGACCAAGCCCTATGTCTCCCCGAAGGTGGAAGACGCGCCCAGGGTCGATGTCGAGGCGCAACTGCGTGAATCCGAGCGCCGCAGCCGCGACGAGGCGCAGCAACGCGAAATGCGCGCCCTGCTGCAGGGCATCCAGTCGGGCCAGGTGGCCATTGCCCAGTCGCTCAACGAGGCGGCGACGCACGCCCAGGATCTGGAGCGGCGCCTTGCGCTGCTGGAATCGACCCAGACCACGCGGCCGCAGAGCACGCAGCGCGTGTCCGTGTCGCAGCAGCTTGCCCGCCGCGCGCATATCGCCAGTCCCACCGACGGCAAGACGGTCGCGATTGTCGGTAATCGCGCCTGGGTGAAGGAAGGCGAGCAGGAAACGAGCGTCACCGTGGGCGAGACGTTGCCGGGATCCGGCCGTCGCGTCATGGGCATGGATGCGGAAAGCACGACCGTCTTCACCCAGCGCGCCCGTCACTGAGCGCGCCAGCGGGAGCATGAACCATGAACTCAGGCTCGCCCGACCTGATGACCATCCTGATCAACATCGGCGTGGTGATTCCGCCGACGATCTCGCTCCTGCAGACGCTGGTGGGAGTGATCGGCATCTGGCTGGTCGCCGGCGCGCTGATCGAGATGTGGGGCGTCAGCAATGACGGTGCGCTGAAGTATATTCCGGGAAAAAGCCGCTTTTCCGTCGGCTCGGCGATGGCGCAGCTGCTCGTCGGCAGCTTCCTGATGATGCTGGGCACGCTGGAGATGGTCGGCATCTTCAGCCGCACGTTCACGGGCGACTACGTCAACAGCAAGTTCCTGGCCTACACGCCCGGTGGCGGCGGCACGCTGCTGGAAAACGCACGCCTGGCCACCAGTGCCCTGTACGGGATCATGCAGATCGTCGGCTTCGTGGCGATGATCAAGGCGCTCATGACCATGAACCAGCGCGCCAACGGCCAGCAGAACGCCAGCGTCGGCCAGGCCTGCGCCTGGATGATCGGCGGCGTGGCCTGCTGGAACTTCAAATGGTTCGCCGAAATGCTCAACAACACCCTGGGTTTCAGAATCATCGGGCTGTTCTTGCCAACCTGAACGCCGATGCTCGCCGTACCGTCGTTGCCAACTCAAAGGAGTCATCCATGAATCCCCTGAAAGCGCTGTCGAACGCCATTGGGCAAAAGTACCTGACCGCCTGCGCGTGGACATCCACCCTGGCCGCCACCGCGCTGTCGTCCACGGCGTTCGCCCAGCTGACCCAGTTCGATCCTAATGCCAACAACGGCAAGGATCTCAGCACCGTCATCGTCAAAGCCGACTCGACCACCAGGGAGCTGGCCACCCTGTTCCTGTCGGTATTTGCTGTCATGGGTTTCGTGCTGATCGCCATCTCCCTGTGGAAGATGTACAAGGCGAGCAAGGACGAGCGCGAAACCCCGAAGGGCGCGATCGTCGGCCTGATCGTCGGCGGCCTGATGGCCGGCGTGACGACCGTGATGTGGATGGTGCGCAACCAGCTGCTCGGCACGGGCGTGTAAGCCATGGCAGCGGTGGCGACGACACCGCTGCGCGAGCAGGCGTCCGGGCTTCCCGGACGCCTGCGCCGGCAGCCCGTACTCGGTATCAAGCGTGGCGCGTGGCGCAGCGATGGTGAAACGCCGCCGGATTGCGTCGACGCTTTCCGCAGCGCCGCCGTCCGCGTACTGGCGCGGGACGGCGGCGTGTGCCATTTCTGCGGTTTCCAGGCCGATCGCTACCAGGAGGTCCATCACCGGGACGGCGATCACACCAACCTGGACGAGGACAACCTGGTCACGTGTTGTCCGCTGTGTCACCAGGTGCATCACCTGGGTGTTGCCGCGATGGCCGACAGCGGCTTCCTTGCCGCCATTCCGGAACTGACCCAGACCGAGATCAATCACCTGGCACGGGCCGTGTTCGTCGCGCCGCACCGGGGCGATGCCGCGCTGGGCGAGAAACTGCGCGGGCTGTACGCCGTGCTGGAGACACGCGGCCCTGACACGCTGGCCACGGTGTTCGGCGCAGGCGCCAGTCTCTACGACGTCGCCCAGGCCCTGGCCAGTTGCACCGACACGGTCTACGCGCGACGCGAGCACCTCTTCGACGCCCTGCGCCTGGTTCCGACTGCCAATGCCTTCCCACCGGAGCAGCTGACCTACTACGCCGGACACCTGCCGACGCACTTCCACGCCGGTCGATGGCTCTCGACGTTCCACGAGCTGCTGGGGTGAACCCTGTACTGCACCGGGCGGTGGCGAGCGCCCCTGCCGGAGCTGCGTCCCCGGGATGCGGCCTGACTGTCGCAACGCGCCACGCCATTCTCCGCACAAGGCCTGATTCATGAGTGCAACCAGCAAGCTCGAAGCCGTCCTCCTCCATGTCATCGGAAAGCTAAAGACCAGCATCCGCGACTACTGCGACCTGGAAACGATCGACGGTGGCCGCTGCCTCGTGGCCAACGACGGCTCGCTGGCCTCGATCATCCAGTTCCATGGCACCAAGTCCGTGCTGGGACGCGACCAGTACACGCGCCTGATCCAGCTGATGGAGACCTCGCTGTCGGTGTACTTTGCCAACCGCGGGCACCAGCTGCAGGTCGTCTTCCGCCGCGACCTGGATGCGCGCACCACGCTCGAGGGCATCGCGCTGCAGCAGCGCCAGAGCGCCGATCGCGTGGGTCTTTCGGTACACGACCTGATTGACGAGAACGTGCAGAAATATTCCGCGTACGTGTACGACGAAGACTGTTGGCTCGTCTGCTGGACCCGTCCCGCGCTGCTCGATCCGGTCGAGCACCGCCTGTCGCGCGATGCCGTCAACGACTTCCGCAAGGCATCGAACTGGCCAGCGATGGCCAACGGCCAGAACCTGCTGCGGCCGATCGCGCAACTGCGCGACCGGCACCTGGCGTTCGTCACCAAGGTCTGCGACGACCTGGGCACGCCCGAATTCGGCTGCTCGGCGGAACTGCTGTCGGTCGAGGCGGCCTTGCGCAGCATCCGCTACTGCGCCTATCCGGACATCACCAATCCCGACTGGACCCCGGCGATTCCCGGCACGAAGATTCCGTTCCGCTGGAAGACCAACGAGGACATGGCCGACCTGTCGGAAGTACTGTATCCCTCGCTGCCGGACCAAATCATGGTGGCCGGTGCCGAGATCGGCCAGGCCAAGAAGGGATCGTTGCTGCCGGACCCATGCACCATCCGCGTCGGCTCGCGCGTCTATGCACCGCTGGTCGTCGCCATTCCCCCGCGCGAACCGGAATTCTTCAACGACCTGTTCCACGCGCTCAACCGCGCGGAGACGGTCGAGCGCGGCGTCACGCGTGCCGTGCCGTACTGCATTTCCTTCATGCTCGAAGGCGACGGCATGAGCGTGATGATGTTCAAGAGCATCTTCTCGAACATCCTGGCCTTCACCAGCGAATCCAACCGCAACATCAACCTGGCCACGCGCGAGCTCAACGAGTACCGGCGCGACGGTGGCAAGGTGGTGAAGCTGCGCATCGCGGCGATGACCTGGTCGGGCATCAGCCCGGACGAAGTCAAGGAGCTGACGCTACGCAAGAACAAGCTGTGGCGCGCAATCGAAGGCTGGGGCAATCCGGTCGTGATCGAACGTACCGGCGACGCCATGCTGGCGTTCCAGAGCAACTGCCTGGGGCTGACCACCAAGCATATCGGTGATCCGTGTCCTGCCCCGCTGGGCGATGCGATCAAGCTGCTGCCGCTGACGCGCCCCGCCTCGCCCTTCGCCAGTGGTTCGACGGTCTACCGCAGCCTGGACGGCAAGATTCTGCGCTACCAGCGCTTCTCGTCCGAGCAGACGACCTGGATCACCCTCATCAGCGGCAAGCCCGGTTCGGGCAAGTCGGTGCTGATGAACTCGAACAATTTCGAGTCGTGCATCATGCCGGGCGCCACGCGCCTGCCCTTCATCTGCATCATCGACATCGGTGTTTCCAGCTCGGGCTTCATCGACCTGGTCAAGGACTCGCTGCGCGAAGACCAGAAACACCTGGCCATCTACAAACGCCTGCAGAATGCCCAGCGTGACGCGATCAATCCGCTGGACACCTCGCTGGGCCTGCGCGAACCGCTGCAGCGCGACCGCGATTTCGCCAAGAACTTCGTCACCATCCTGGTCACGCCGCCCGAACGCCAGGGCCTGCCCTACGAGGGCATGAGCAACTTCGTTGGCCGCGTCATTGACGTGACTTACCGCAAGAAGTCCGATGCGTACGAAAAGTCGCAGCCGGAAACCTACAAGCCCGGCCATGACCGCATGCTCGATGCCGCCGTGGCGCAGCTGCCGATCAAGGTGCGCCCGGCGACGACTTACTGGGAACTGGTCGACGCCTTGTTCGCCGCCGGCATGCACTACGAGGCCGAGGTGGCCCAGCGCTACGCGGTGCCGGTGCTCAACGACCTGGTGCAGACGGCGGCGTCGGAGGAAATCCGTTCCGAGTACGGCGAAATGACCGTCCAGGGCGGCCTGTCGATCATCAACGCGTTCATGGTCGGCATTCGCGAGGCGGTCGGTGACTTCCCGATCTTCTCCTCGCACACGCAGTTCGACATCGGCCCGTCCCGCGTGATGGCGCTGGACCTGCAGGACGTCGCCGTGCAGGGCTCTGACTCTGCCAAGAAGCAGACCTCGCTCATGTACATGATCGCGCGGCAGAGCTTCATGAAGAAGGTGGCCTATTCCAAGGAGGACCTGCCCGCGTTCACCGGCGCCTACCGTCACCACTTCGAGCGGCTGATCGGCGAGATCACCGACGAATACAAGGTGATGTGCATGGACGAATTCCACAAGACCGGCGGACATGCGGGCCTGAAGCTGCAACTGACCACCGACGGACGCGAAGCGCGCAAGTGGAACCTCGAACTGGTGCTGGCCTCGCAGCTGATGGAGGACTTCGGCGAGCTGACCAAGATCGCGACGTCCTTCTTCATGATGGACTCGGGCACCGAGCAGACCCGTGAGTGGCTGCGCAAGAACATCGGCCTCAACGAAGTCGAGGAGCGCGCCCTGGTGGGCTATGTGCACGGCGCAGGCCGCCACGGCGCCACCTTTCTCGCGCGCTTCCTGACCAAGAGCGCCGCGTTCACCCAGCTGTTCACCATGACCGCCGGGCCGATGCGCCTGTGGGCGCTGTCAACCACCGCCGAGGACCGGCGTTTACGCAGCATGCTCTATGACGTCATGCCCAAGCCCGTGGCGCGGCGCCTGCTGGCCGAGCAGTTTCCCAGCGGCTCGTGCAAGGCGATGGTGGAACGGCTCAAGACCGAACAATTCAAGAGTGGGACTTTCGTGGACGATGACATGACCGGATCGCTGGTGGAGCGCATCGGCAAAGAGCTGATCGAAACCTACTACCAGCGTGGCCTGAACGAAGCGGCCTGACACAGGATCGTCCGCCATGCCCCATTACAAAGGCGCGTCACGGGCCCATGAAGTCAATGCCAGCCGGCGGCGACGGGACACGCGTCGGCTCGGCCAGAAGTTCCGGGATTTTCTCGATTCCGCCGACGGCATCGTCGCTGGACTGGTCGCGCTGCCGATCGCCGCGGTGCTCCTGATCAAGGTGCCCTTTTCGGGCGAACTGATCCTTCTGATTGCCTGGCTGTTCTACCGCCGGGCAATCTCCACGCGCCGGCGCGCCTTCGACTTCCCCTATCGCGCGCCGATGCACGCCGGGCTGCGCGACGGTTCGGCCAAGGACGGCAAGGCGTTCGGCGAGGGCATCACCTACATCGGCTTTGACCAGGAAACCCGCGACCAGATCTACGCCGGCAACTCGGACCTGCGCACGCATATGCTGGTGCTCGGCACCACCGGCTCGGGCAAGACCGAGTTCCTGCTGGGACTGGTCTTCAATGCCCTGGTGCAGAACACCGGCTGCATCTACGTCGACGGCAAGGGCGACCCCAAGCTGCAGAAGGAAATGTTCCGCCTGGCGCGCTATCTCGGGCGCGAGGACGATCTGCTCCTGGTCAACTTCATCACCAGCGGCCGCGATTTCATCGACAAGCAGCCGGACAAGGTCACCAATACCCTTAACCTGATGGCGAACACGTCGTCGGGCATGCTGATCGAGCTGATCGTGTCGCTAATGGATGACGCCGGCGGCGACGGCATGTGGAAGGGGCGCGCGATCATGTTCGTGGCGGCGTTGACGCGCCCGCTGGTGTTCCTGCGTGACAAGGGGTTCATCAACCTCTCGCCGGACAAGTACCTCGAATACTTCGAGCTGCACGTCATCGAAACCCTGGTGTGGGAACACGACGGTCGTTACGGCGAGGGCTTCGACGCGATCGTTGCGCCGCTGCGCTCGTACCTTCTCACCCTGCCGGGCTACCAGCGCGGCAAGGTCAAGAAGCAGGAGCAGAAGACGCTGGAACAGCACGGCTTCATCGTGATGCAGCTGACGCGCATCTTCAACGACCTGTCGTTCAACTACGGCCACATCTTCAAGACGCGCGGTGGCGGCGACGTCGACTTCTACGACGTGGTGCTCAACCGTCGCATCCTCGTCGTCCTGCTGCCCGCGCTCGAACGCGCGCCGGACAGCCTGCGCATGCTGGGCAAGATGATCGTGGGCAGCATCAAGCAGATGATGGCCGGCTGCCTGGGCAATCGCGTGGAAGGCGCGGTGCGCGAAATCATCGATTCGCGCCCGACCAATGCGACCACGCCGTTCTACTGCATCCTCGATGAATACGGTTACTACGCCGTGCTTGGTTTTGCGGTGGCACCGGCGCAGGCGCGGTCGCTCGGTTTCTCGGTGATCTTCGCGGCGCAGGACTTCTCTTCGCTGAAGAAGTCATCGGCCGAAGAGGCCGATGCGACCTGGGAGAACACCAACCTGCGCGCCATCGGCCGCATCACCTCGGGTCAGGAATCGGAGACCTGGCGGCGTATCGAAGGCGCTGCCGGACAGACGCAGGAAGCCGTCGTGCAGGGATTCGACCGCAAGTCCGGCGCATTCAGCGACCGGCTCAGCCAACAGGACACGATCGGCATCGAACGGCGCAGCCGGCTGGACTACGACGACCTCGCCATGCAGGAGAACGGCGAGTTCCATTTCCTGATCGGCAAGAAGGAAAAGAACGGTCAGGGCGGCGGCGTGCGCGTGATCCGCGGCATGGGCTTCTACACGGCCGGCCCCGCGCCGCGCGAGATCCGCATCAACGACCTGCTACCGATCGAGCAGCCCGAGGCGGATGAGTTGCCCGGCGGTGCGCGCATCGCCCAGGGTATCCTCGCCGCGCTGACCGATGGCAGCCTGCCGGGTGCGGTTCGCGCCGCGCTGCGCCCCGACCATGTACTGACGGGATTGCGCGGTGTGTTCCGGCTGGCCGATGAGCGCCTGCCGCAGGCCGATGCGTCGGCCGCGCAGGCGGCGCTGGGCTGGTTCCTCGCCGGTGCCAAACCGCTGCCCGGCGCACCGGTCCCGCCTCCGGCGGTGCGCACGGAAAACGCCGCAGCGCCGGCCCCGTCCCCCCAGAAACTCACTGCGGACGAGGTGCTGGCGCGCCTGGCCAGCGGCATTGTCACCGTGGCGGCGTCGGCGGGCATCGTGGCCGGCGGCGACGGCTGGATCCGCGCGCACGATCCGGCGGACGTGGTGGTTCCGGTGCCCGGCGATATCGTCGAGCGCGACCGCTGGCTGGCCGTGGACCTGGCGGCCCGCGATCGTCCGTACGACAGCCTGGAAGAAAAGTGGATGATGGAAGAACGCTGCGAAAGCGTGCGGGATCGCCTCGGCGGCGTGGACGTGCCGTCCGGGACGCGGGCACGGGCGGGGTCCGTGCCGCGTCGGGAAACGGTCGATGGCGGCGGCACGGGGTGGTCGTAGCAGTAGTGCGGCGGTAGAGACGGCGGTGCGGAACGGCGCCGGGCCATCAATCGGGAGGAAACGCCATGGGTGTGTTCGGCGGTATCGCCAAAGCGGCGAAGTTCGTGGTGGTATCCCTGCCTATGCAGGTGCTGGGTGCCGGGCAGATCCGTCGCAATAATTCCCTGATCGCCTCGCTCTGGCGCAACCTGCACAACCCCGTCTGCCCGGAGTGCCAGAAGGCTGTGCTCGAACCGGTGGGCAGCGAGGACGGCGCCTGGTCGTGCAAGAACTGCCGCTTCACCGTGGCCGACCGGAATGGCATCGCCGCGGTGCGCGAAGCGGCGAAGGGCCGGCGCAATGAGCTGGTGCGCACGATGTATGCGGCGACTGACCAGGACGAACGCAAGGACATCGCCCGGCGTCACCGCCTGGTGTCACGCTGCTGCTTTGCCGGCGCGGCCTTTACCGTGTGTGGATTTCTATACTATGTCGCAACCGGCGCATCGGTCATCCTGGCGCTGAACTGGCTGGCCTTCGCGCTGGTGTGCTGGACCCACGGCATGAAGCGCTCCTACCGCTCCTGGCAGGTGCTCAACGGGCAACTGTTCGTCGAAGGGGCATTCTGGGTGTGGCTCAAGGAGGAACGATGGCTGGTCTGAGCAGCCTGGCGCTGCTCGCCGCGACAGCCAGCGGGTCGGTGGGGGACGATGACTTCTACGCCTACAAGCCCGCCTCGGTTGCCTGCGTGATCGAGGCGGCGCGGCGCCAGCGCGTGCCGGCCAATATTCTGCTGGCCATCGCGACGATCGAATCGGGCAGGAACGGCCAGCGCGTGACCAACAAGAACGGCACGCAGGATATCGGTCACTTCCAGATCAACAGCATTCACTGGCGCGGCGACCTGGCCGTCGTGGCGCAGGAAGACGCGGCCTGGCGCGGGTGCTACAACGCCGAGCTTGCGGCGTGGATCCTGCACCGGCACCTGGCTGACCCGGCGGAGCCGGACTACTGGACGCGCGCGGCGAACTACCACTCGCGCACGCCCCGGTTCAACGCGATCTATCGCGGCAAGCTGGTGCCACTGGCACAACGCTGGGGCGAATGGCTGCGTGCGCACCACCGTGATCTACCCGTGCGCTACGAAACCGGTCCGGCGACGACGGCCGTGACAGCCGCCGTCGCCGCTTCCACAAAACCCCAGTGACAGGCGGCGGGCGGATCTAGCTCTCGGCGAGGTAGGTGTAGCCGGTGAGGCCGGTTTCCAGCGCAGCCTCGAAGTGCGCGACCTGGCTGGCATCCAGCCCCGACGCCGCGATCTTGTCGCGATAGGCCGCGCGCAGTGCCGCCAGGTCATAGCCGACGTAGTCGAGCATCACATCGCAGGTGTCACCGCGCTTGAAGGCCGTGAGCTCGGCCTTGCCCTGCGCATCCAGGCGCACGCTGAGGGCGTCGGTGTCGCCGAACAGGTTGTGGATGTCGCCCAGGGTCTCCTGGTATGCACCGACCAGGAAGATGCCGAGGCGATAGGGCTGGCCCGGCTGCAGGGCATGCAGCGGCAGGCTGACGTCGATGCCGTCTTCCTCGACATACTGGTCGATGCGTCCGTCGGAATCGCAGGTCAGGTCGCCGATGACGCCGCGGCGCGTGGGTTCCTCGTCCAGGCGTGTGATCGGGACGATCGGAAACACCTGGTCGATGGCCCAGACGTCCGGAATCGATTCGAACACGGAAAAATTGACGAAGTATTTGTCGACCAGGCGCAGGTCGAGTTCGTCGATCGCCTGGCGATGCGCGCGCTCGTCCGGCTTGAGGCGGCCGCGCACGACATTGACGATGGCGTAGAACAGGTCGTCCAGGCGCGCCCGGTCGTCCAGCGACAACTGGCCCAGGGCGTAGAGCGTCTGGCCCTCGGCCACGTGGTGCAGGGCTTCCTGGTAGAGCTCCATCACCGGCCGCTCGTCCAGTTCGGCGTAGATGTCACGCAGGTGGCGCAGCACCGCCGGCTCGTTGGGGCGCGACGGCGGGATCGCGCCCTCGGGCGCCTTCTCCACTTCGCTGACATTGACGACGAGCACCGCGTGATGGGCGGTCATGGCGCGGCCAGCCTCGGTGATCACGCGTGGCGCGGGCAGGCCGTGCTCGGCGCAGGCCTCGGCCAGCGGCTGCACGATGGTGGCGGCGTACTGCTCCAGCCCGTAGTTGATCGAACAGAAGGAACGCGAGCGCGACCCTTCGTAGTCCACGCCCAGGCCGCCGCCGACGTCCATGGTGGAGATGGGCAGGCCCATCTTGGACAGTTCCACAAAATAGCGCACCGCCTCGCGCACGCCGCCGGCGATGTCGCGCACGTTCGACAGCTGCGATCCCATGTGGAAGTGCAGCAGCTTGAGGGTGTGATCCAGCCCCGTGGCCTTGAGCTGGTCGACCAGATCCAGCACCTGGCGCGGCGTGAGGCCGAACTTGGCTTTGTCGCCGCCGGTGTTCTGCCACTTGCCGGCACCCAGCGTCGCCAGGCGCATGCGCACGCCCAGCAGCGGCTCAACGCCCAGGGCACGCGACTCCTCGATCACATGGGTGAGTTCGGAGGGCTTCTCGATCACGATGTAGATCTCAAGGCCCAGGCGCCGGCCGATCAGGGCCAGGCGGATGTACTCGCGGTCCTTGTAGCCGTTGCAGATCACCGTGCTGCCCGGGCGGGCCAGCGCCAGCACCGCCATCAGCTCGGGCTTGGACCCGGCCTCCAGGCCGAAACCGGCGTCGCCCTGCGAGGCCAGTTCACCGGCCACGCCGCGCTGCTGGTTGGTCTTGATGGGGAAAACGGCGGTGTAGCCGCCGGTGTAGTCCCAGTCGGCCATGACCTTGGCGAAGGCCGCCTGCAGGCGCGACCGGCGGTGGTGCAGGATGTCCGAGAAGCGGACCAGCAGCGGCAGGCGCGAGCCGCGCGCGGTGGCTGCAGAGACGATGTCGTCCAGGCACACGCGCGGGCCTTCCGGCCCCTGCGGCTGCGCCACGACGCGACCCTGCGCATCGACATCGAAGTAGTTTTCGCCCCAGTAGGGCACGGCGTAGCGCTGGCGCGCCTTTTCCACGTTCCACGTAGTCATCGACAGTAACTCCGTCATCACGATGAGACGCGTCGCAGCGGCGGGGCCTGGACGTCAAGCGACCCCCGGGGCCGGAAGCCTCGCACGCCGCGGGGCCCTGGGGGCCGGCTATTGTAGCGGCGCGCCGGCCGGGGTGGGGGGCTGGCGGCCTGTTGCGTAAAGAATGCGCACGGCCGCGGTACCGCGCGTTCCAAGTGCCGCTGTTACCGGTACAATCGCGCGCCCCGAATACCCACGAGCATCGAGTAGACCGTCATGTCCGATACCACCTGGTTCACCGAACAGCACGAGCATTCCGGCTCGTCGATCGGATTTCGCGTGAAGCAGCTGCTGCATTCGGAGAAATCCGATTTCCAGACGATCGAGATCTATGACTCGACCGACTGGGGCAAGGTGATGGTCATCGACGGCTGCATGATGCTGACCACCCGCGACAACTTCCTCTACCACGAGATGATGTCGCACCCGGCGCTGTTCACCCACGCCCGTGCCAAGCGCGTGGTGATCATCGGCGGTGGCGACTGCGGCACGCTGCGCGAAGTGCTGCGCCACGACGAGGTCGAGAAGGCCATCCAGGTCGAGATCGACGAGCGTGTCACGCGCCTGGCGGAAAAGTACTTTCCGGAACTTTGCGAAGCCAATAACGACCCGCGCGCCGAACTGCTGTTCATCGACGGCATCAAGTACATGGCCGAAGCCGAGCCCGAGTCGATCGACCTGATCATCGTCGACTCGACCGATCCGGTCGGCCCGGCCGAGGGCCTGTTCAACGCCGCGTTCTATGCCACCTGCTACAAGGCGCTGCGTCATGGCGGCATCCTGGTGCAGCAGTCGGAATCGCCGCTGGCGCACCTGGAGCTGATCCAGTCCATGCGCGTGGCCATGCGCACCGCCGGTTTCCAGGCGACCAAGACCCTGAGCTTCCCGCAGCCGTGCTATCCGACCGGCTGGTGGAGCTGCACCATGTCGCGCAAGGGTGCCGACCTGGCGGGCTTCCGCGAACGCGGCGCCGCCAGCAAGCAGTTCCCGACCCGCTACTACAACGTCGACATCCACAAGGCCGCGCTGGCGCTGCCCGAATACGTGCGCGAAGCCCTGGGCGAAGCCTGATGCGGGGTCTGGTGCGCGCGGCGGTGCTGATCGCCGCGTGCCTGGCGGCCGGTGCCGCCTCGGCAAAGCGCTTCCTGATCGTCCAGCCGCCCGAGGGCGCGAACATCGGCGTGGCCAACGTCATGTCGCCGGTGGCCTGGCACGTCCACACCGGCGTCACCGTGTTCGGCGCCTACAAGACCGAGCTGCCGAACGACTGGGATATCCCCGGGACGGCCACGGCGGCGGCGATGCAGTCGCTGGGCGAGGCCGGCTACACCGTCGTGCCGGTGACCTTGCCCGCGGATTTCGCGGCGCAGCTGGCGGACGGCACGGCTTTCGACCGCGTCTGGACCGGCGGCCCGACGAAAAAGACACTCAAGCAGGTCGATGCGCTGCTCCAGCAGCACCAGCTCGGCGCGCTGGTCGTGCTGCGCACCTTCGAGGGCTCCCTCTCCAACCCGCAGATGAACTGGAAAGGCAGCAACTACGGCCTCATGACCATTCTGGGCAAGGATCCCCGTCGCGGCTTGCTGTACGCAAACGTCGACCCGATGATTTTTGCCCCGGGTCCGGCGCGCCAGGTAACGCCCGATCCCTGCGTGGCGTATCCGCAGATCGTCCTGCCGGACCTTCCGGTCGAGCTGAAGGCCGCCACCACCGAGCACCTGGCCTTTATCGCCGAGCCGCTCAAGGCCCTGGTCGACACCAAGGTCCGCTATGCGCTTTACCGCAGCATGATCGTGCGACAGGAAGTCGAATGCCCCGCGCCGGGTGAGCGCGCCGGTACGCAATAGACTGGCGCGGGCGGACGTCCCGGGCACTTCATGGTCGCATCCTTCGCTTTCATCCTCATCCTGCTGGGCCTGGGCAAATACCTCGCCCTGCGCCGCCTCGTGCCCGAGAGCGCGCCGGACGCGCTCAACATGGTCGTGCTCTACGTCTGCCTGCCGGCATCGGTCCTGCTCAATGCCTCGAAGCTGACCTGGAGTCTGGACGTTCTGGGTGTCGCCGCCGTGCCGTGGGTGCTGCTGGGCGTGAGCACCGTGATGGTGGTGGCGCTGGCGCGCCTCACCCGGATGCGCCGGGACGCGACCGCGCTGCTGCTGCTGGAAGTTCCGCTGGGCAACACCTCGTTCCTGGGCTTTGCCCTGGTGCCGGTACTGGCCGGTGCCGAGGCATTGCGCTATGCGGTGGTGTTCGACCAGCTCGGCAGCTTTCTGATCCTGTCGATCGTGGGCCTGTCGGTCATCGCGTACTTCGCCGGCGGCGAGCGGCCGGGGCTGCGCGCGATCGTGCGCCGCGTGGCGGGATTTCCCCGGTGCTGGCCCTGGTTGCTGCCCTGGTGGCCATGCCGGACGAACCGCCCGAGGCGATCCGCCTGATGCTGCAGTCGCTCGCCGGCGCGCTGCTGCCGCTGGTGTGCCTGGCGCTGGGCATGCAGTTGAAGTTCAAGCTGCCGCGCGAACACCGGCTGCCGCTGGCGATCGGGCTGGCCGGAAAGCTGCTGCTGATGCCGCTGGTCGCGCTGGCGCTGGCACAGGTGATGGACCTGGCACCGGCCGTGCGCGCGGCCGTGGTGCTGGAAGCGGCGATGCCGCCGATGATCACGGCGGCGGCGCTGGCCGCGATGGCGGGTCTTGCGCCGGAGCTGGGTGCCGCGCTCGTCGGCTACGGCACCTTGCTCTCGTGTGTGACGTTGCCGCTTTGGAGCCGCGTGTTGCAGGCGGCTCCCGGCTAGCCTACTTGCGCTTGGCCAGCGGAAGGTCGGCCTGGGTCCACGCGGCCACGCCGCCGCCCAGGGTGTAGACCTTCTTGAAGCCGGCCTTGACCAGGCGCGAGGCGGCGCCCGAGGAGGTCTGGCCGTTGCGGCAGACCACCGCGACGGGCAATTCCTTCACCTTGGCCAGGTCCTTGTGTTCCGGATCAAACTGGGCCATCGCGACGTTGCGCGAAGTCGGGATGTGCCCCTTGTCGAAATCCGCCTGGGGCGAGACGTCGACCAGCAAGGCGTTTTCCTTGTTGATCAGCTGGGTCAGCTGCGCCGGCGTGACTTCCTTGTAGCCGCGGAACAGCCGGCTGGCTTCCAGGCTGATCAGGGCGAACAGGATGCCGACGAAGGCCATCGACAGGATCGGATGGGCCTGGATGAAGACAGGCAGGTGCTGCAGAAACTCGGACATTGCGCAAAACCGGTTCGGGCTCGGGGACCGGCGATTATCGGCCACGACGCGCCGGCCGCCTAGCGGCGGCGTGGCAGGGGAGGCCGGTCAGTTGCGCTGGGTCAGGTCCGGCGGACCGCTCATCAGCCACCAGCGCTTGCCCTTCTCGTCCCAGCGCCAGGTCTGGCGGTCGATCACCGAGCGTTCGGACTGGGTGTGCTGGTTGATGACGCCGATCTCGACCAGCTGGCGGATTTCGGTCTTGCTGACCTGCACGGGCGACTGGGCGTGGTAGTAGCTGACCCGGACGTGGCGGTAACGCGCCAGGTCCACGCCGGAGATGGGGTGTTCCTTGAGCCAGGCCGGGTCGATGAAGGCCAGGCCCTGTTCGAACCCGCTCCAGCGCAGCGTGGCGGCGTAGTCCATGAGCGTCTGGTCGAGCGCTTTGTCCTTCTTGCTGCGCGCCTGGGCGGTGCCAGCGAGCGACAAGAGCACGAACACAGCCGCAAGCATCGCCTTGATCCAGCGTGACATAGCCACCTCCGCGGTGTTGATCGGCCGGATTGTGCCGTACTGGGGCGCGGTTTTCAGCCAACCCCGGCACGCGCGGCCTGGACCGCCGGTTCACGCCGCAGCGCCACGAAGCGGGCTTCCAGGGTGGTTGCCGGCTGGCCGTTTGCGTCGGCGACCACGGCGACGACGCGCAGGCGCCCCTTGCCGCGGGCGTTGATCATGCCCAGGAAACTGTCCCAGCTGTCGCCGTCGGCCACCCGGGCCTCGGCGCGGATCTCGCCCCACACCGGCGCGAGGTAACGCAGTTGCGAATCCTGCACGTATACATCGCAATCGTGGCCGGCCTCGCGTAGCCGCAGCACGATCAGGGCCCAGCCCGACAGCGTCAGCACACTGGCCAAACTGCCGCCAAAGGCGCAGCCTTTGTCATTGATGTTGGGGCCGAGCGGCGCCGCCAGTACGATGCGGTCACCGGCAGTGCGATCCACGCGCAACTCCATTGC
Organism: Tahibacter amnicola; assembly: GCF_025398735.1. Taxonomy (NCBI): domain Bacteria; kingdom Pseudomonadati; phylum Pseudomonadota; class Gammaproteobacteria; order Lysobacterales; family Rhodanobacteraceae; genus Tahibacter; species Tahibacter amnicola. The sequence continues at coordinate 344,254 of NZ_CP104694.1, read as the reverse complement.
GCGGGCCAGGGGGATCTCCGAGAGGATTTCGCGCTCCAGCGCGTTGACGAGAACGGCACTCATGACAGACGGGACGACAGGCAAGCGGGGCGCGCACGGTGCCATGCCGCCGGTCGACCCACAAGCCGTTTTCCGGCCGAAAGGACCATTCCATGGCGTATCCACAATCCCCTGAACGGGGTCCCGACCTGACCGGCGCGGGCGTCATCGTGACCCGTCCGAGCGGTTCCGCCGATGCCGTGCTGCGGCGCATCCGCGCGCTGGGCGGCGAGGGCATCGCGCTGCCCGGACTGAGCCTGCGCGGCCCGGAGGATCCGGAAGCCGCGCGTGCCGCGTTGCACCTGGCGGCGCGTTCCAATATCGCTGTTTTCGTCAGTCCCATGGCTGTCCGCTTTGCCTGGCAACTCGCGCCGAACCTGCATTTCCCGGCGCGCACCCAGGTCGCCGCCGTCGGACGCGCAACGGCTGCCGCCCTGCGGCGTCGCGGCGTCGCCCGCGTGGTCGAGCCTGCCACCAGCCAGGACAGCGAAGGCCTGCTGGCCCTGCCGGCGATGCGTTCGGTCCGCGGTGCGGCCGTCGCCGTGATCGGCGCACCTGGCGGACGTGACCTGATGCCCGGCGCCCTGCGCCGCCGCGGTGCGCACGTGGCACAGGTGGATGTCTACCGCCGCGCTGCGCCGCGCTGGACCCGGCGTCATTTTGCCGCCCTCGACACCGCGCCGCGGCCGCGCATCCTGCTGTTGTCCAGCGCGCAGGCGCTGGCCAATCTGGCAACCGGACTACCGGCCGGGCTGGTCCTTGCCCTGCGCGAGGCGGAAGTCGTGGTCAGCAGCGGCCGCCTGTGCGAGCTGGCGCGGGAGCACGGCTTCGGCCGCGTGCACGTGGCGAAGTCAGCCGTCACGGACGACATGCTCACGGCGGCCGCGCAGGCGCTGGCGCGACATCGCCTGTAGGCGACGGCGAAGACGACTGTAGCCTGCCACGGACGGTGGTCTATCCAGGCAACCGTGACCGGTACCACGGCACCAGGCCCTGCGCGCCACGTCAGCTGGATTCTTCGGTACGATGCGGACTATGCCTATGGATACCCCGGATACCGCGACACCTGCGTCGTCGCCCGCGGTCGCAACGGAACCGCGCCCTGCCATGCCTTCACCGCCGCCGCGTTCCCGCGGCGGCTCCGCTGCGCTCCTGATCGGCACGCTGGCGCTTGCCGTCTCGGGTGTGGCGCTCTGGCGCGCCGCATCGATCAACCGCGGCGCGGAGCAGGCGGTGAAGTCGCTGGAACTGATCACCGTCGACGTGGAGGGCCTGCGTCGCAGCGTCGAGACCGAGCGGCGCGAACGCGATCAGCTGCGCCAGCGATTGATCGACGCGGAGAACGTCAACAAATCTCTGCGCGAAGAAGTGCTCGGCGTCAGCGAGCGTGCCCGCGTGCTCGAGGATGCCATCGCCAACGTGACCGAGCGGCATCTGTCCGGCCACGACGCGATGATGCTGGAGGAGGCCGAGACGGTTCTCCTTCTTGCCAAGGAGCGCTTCGAACTTTTCAACGATGCGGCATCGGCGGTGCGCGCCTACGCGATCGCCGACGCCGCGCTGGCGACGGTGACCGATCCGGCGTTTGCCGCCGTGCGCGAAACCGTCGCGGTCGAACAGCGTGCCCTGCAGGCCGTGCAGGCGGCGCCGGCCAGCGCCGGCATCGCCGAGCTGGAACGGATCCGCGCCGCGTTGCCGTCGCTGCCGCCGGCCAGCCCTGTAGATACGGGTGCATCCCAGGGCGATTCGCGCCTGTGGCGCGTGCTGGGCCAGTTCGTGCGCGTCAGCCGCGTCGACGCCGGCGGCGCATCGCCGCACGACGTCACGCTGCTGCGCGGCCTGATCGGACTGGATCTGCGCGCCGCCGAGCTGGCCCTGCTCGAGCGCAATCCCCAGGCGCTGCAGGTCGCGGTCAAGAATGCCAAGGCGCAGCTGTCCGTCGCGTTCGATGCGCAAGCGGTGCCTGTGAAAGACGCGCTGTCGGCGCTCGGGAAGCTGCAGGCCGCCACGCCGGCGACGCCTCCCGAACTGGGTGCCGCGCTGGCGGAACTGCGGCGCCTGCGCGCCACCAACGCCGAGCGCCGGCGCGCGCCGACGGAAGGTGAGCCGACGTGAAATACTGGATTTCCGGGCTCCTCCTCGTCGCCGCCATGCTGGCAGCGGCCTACGGCTACCAATGGGTGGCGGCCAATCCGGGCTACGTGCTGATCCGCTACGGCAACACCGCGCTGGAGACGACACTGGTGCTGGCGATCGTCGCGCTGGCGTTGTCCTGGGCGGCATTGACCCTCGCGTGGCGTCTGGCGCGCTGGCCGCTGCGCCTGTGGTCGCGCCGTGCGCGCAAGAAGAGCCGCGAACGGCTCGCCGCGGGCCTGGTGGCGCTGACCGAAGGCCGCTACCAGCGCGCCGAGAAGGAACTGGCACGAGCCACGCAATATCACGAACTGCGCGCACCGGCCCTGCTGGCGGCTGCCCGCGCCGCACTGGCGCAAGGGGAGAGCGCACGTGTGGATGCGGTGCTGGGCGAAGCCGCGGCGGCCGCGCCGGCGGCAGCCCTCACCCTGCGGGCGCGGCTCAAGCGCGAGCAGGGTGAGCACGCCCAGGCCTTCGAGTTACTCGCACCCGAAGCGCGCACCAATACGCTGGTTCCCGCCGCGTGGGTGGAATACATCGAAGCGGCATTGGCGATCGGCAACGCCGATGCCGCCTTCGCCGCGTTGACGCCGCTGGCGCGTACCCAGTCGTTGTCGCACACGCGCCTGGAGGCGATCGAGGCACGGGTGATCGCCGCCGCCCTGTCGGCGCAGACGAACGCCGAGGATCTCAATACCTTGTGGGCCTCGTTGTCGCGGGGGCAGCGGCGCATCGTGCCGGCACTCGTCGCGTACGCGACGCGGATTGCCGCGCTGGGCCAGCCGCTGGCCGGCATGAGCGAGATCGAGGCCTACCTGCGCAAAGACTGGTCCGACCCGGTCGTGCTGGCCTACGCCGAACTGCCCGGCGCCGATGCGGCCGCGCGGTTGCGTACGGCGGAATCCTGGCTCAAGGCACACCCGCATTCGCCGGCCCTGCTGGTCGCGCTCGGCCGCCTGTGCGCGGCGGCACAGGTGTGGGGCAAGGGACGCGAATACCTGGAACGGGCGCTGGCCCTGCACGACAGTGCCCTGGCCTGGGAAGCCCTAGCCGACTGCGTCGCCGGCGATGGCGATGCCACCCTGGCGACGGCGTGCTACCGCAACGCCTTGCGTAGCGCGCGTGGCGAGCCCGTACCCGGCCTTGCCCAGGTATTGCCGCGGGCTGTCCCCGACACGCGCGCACTGATCGGTGAGGAACGCAGCGAACACGGTGTTCCGCGCCTGCCCGGCAGCGTCGGCTGACACCTGCCGGACGCGCTTTGCGCACATGAGCGGGATGGGCGGCGTGAACGTCCCGCTGCCTGTTCCGATCGCGCGCTCCGCCACCGGTAGCATGGCCAAATTGGCGGCGACGCATGGCTCGGGCACGAAGGGCTGCCCTATAGTCGACGCGGGCAGGTTGCGCTGCCTCGCCGGCCCCGCGATGTGGGCGCCGCGTTGCCCCACGGGCCGGATGGCAGCGTTCGTAATCGCGATCTTCTCGACCAGAGCACTGACAAGGAACGTATCCCGTGAGTCGTTTGTGCTGCACTGCGTCATAAGCGCATAGAGCCAGGCCATTTCCCGGCCGGTGGGATGCAGGGGCATGCTCCGACGCCCCGCCGAGCTGGCCTTGATGGCCGCGACGCTGACGAATTCCCTTCCTGGAGAAACCCCGCATGCGAATCCCGACCTCGCCGCGCGCGCGGCTTGGCGCAAGTGTTGTGCTGCTCTTCCTGCCCCTGGCGGGCGCCCTGGCTGACGCACCGGCGGAGGCGGCCGACGCCGCGCCGAACCCATCAGCTGCCCCCTCGGCCGCCAGCGCGACGCCGGACACCCGGTCCGCCGAATCTCTTCCGCAAGTCATCGTCACCGGTTCGCGCATTCCGCGCGCGACCGTGGAGGGTCCCTCGCCGGTCATCGTGATCGACGGTGCCGCGATCGATCGCCAGGGATTCCGCAATGCCTACGATGCCATCAGTTCACTCAGCCAGAACACCGGCACGGTGCAGGGCGAGGACTTCGGCAACACCTTCACGGCGGCCGCGAACACGATCAACCTGCGCGGGCTGGGCCCGAACCATTCGCTGGTGCTGATCAACGGCCGGCGCGTCGCCGACTATCCGATCGCATACGAAGGCTCGGTCAACTTCGTCAACCTCGCCAATATCCCCAGCGCGATGATCGATCGCATCGAAGTGCTGGGTGGCGGCGCATCGGCGATCTACGGTTCGGACGCGGTCGCGGGCGTGGTCAATATCATCCTCAAGCGCCGCGTCGACGAGCTGGCCATCAACCTGCGTCTGGGCGGCACGGAAGAGGGCGGCGGCGCGAACCGGCGCCTGCAGCTGATCGGCGGCAAGCACTGGGGCGCGCTGGAGGCGGTGCTCGGGATCGAACTGGCCGACCGGCAGCCGATCTGGGGCACGGACCGCGATTTCATGGACTCCTACCTCGACAATCCCAATCCGGATACGGTGCTGCTTCCGACGGCGACGTTCTACCGCTCCAATGCGCGCACCGGCCGCTACTTCGATCCGGGCGAAGGTACCTGCGAAGCCCTGGGCGATCTCTACAACGGCACCCTGGTGCGGGCGCAGAGCGCGCGCTACGGGTACTACTGCGGCTCGCCCACGGCCCTGCCGACCTACTGGACCGTGCAGACCGGCAAGCGCAACGTCAGCGCCTTCGGCGCCGTGCGCTATCCCATTAACGACCAGCTTGAGTGGTTCGCCGACCTGATGATCGGCGTCGACCGCATCCGCAACAACACCCGTCCCTCCAGCTGGACGTCCGCCGGCAACTATTTCTACAACGAAACAACCAGTACCTATGAAAAATGGTACCGGCGCCTGGCGCCGGAGGAAATCGGCGGCCGCGAGCAGGTCAATGCGCACTACTTCGAGCGCTCCTGGAATATCAGCACTGGCGTGAACGGTTCGCTGGCCGATGGCGATTGGGCCTACGAGATCGTCGCGAACCGGTCCGAGTACGCCAACGCCACGCGCCGGCGCACCTTCCTGGCCGGGCTGGATGAATTCTTCCTCGGCCCGCGCCTGGGCGATCGCGACGGCATCCCGGTCTACGCGCCGAATCCGGCGCGGCTGTTCACGGCGCTCACGCCCGCCGAGTACAAGGCACTGACCGGGCACTACACCAGTCATAACGACTCGTCGACTCAGAACGTCTCGGCCAGCATCAACGGCGAGCTGTTCGCGCTTCCCGGCGGCAACGCGGGATTTGCCGCGGTGGCGGAAGTGGGCACGCAGTCGTTCGCCAACGAACCGGATCCGCGCCTGGGCAATGGCACGTTCTGGAACACCAGCGCGGGCATCATTGCGAACGGCAGCCGCGACCGTTTTGCCGCAGGCGCGGAACTGAAACTGCCGCTGTGGTCGCGCCTGACCGTGTCGACCGCCGGACGTTACGACGAATACCGCTTCGCCGGCCGCGAGGATGGCAAGTTCACCTACAACCTGGGCCTGGAGTTCCGCCCGCACGACACGGTGCTGCTGCGCGGCAACTACGCCACCAGCTTCCGCGCGCCGGACATGAACTACATCTTCGCGCCGGAAACCCGCGGCTATAACCCTGGCATGACCGACTACTACCGCTGCCGCCTCGCCAACCAGCCGTACGACGACTGCGACTACAACGGCCTGAATATCAACTACACCAGCCGCGGCACGGCTGACCTGAAATCGGAGAACGGCGAATCCTTCGGCTTCGGCGCCGTCTGGTCGCCATCGGCGGAATTTGACCTTTCTGCGGACTACTACAACATCGACCTCAGCGACCAGGTGACCAACCTCAGCTCCAGCGGCATCCTGCGCGACGAGGCCGACTGCCGGATGGGCCAGACGCTGGGCGGCGAAGCGCGTGACATCCATTCCGCGCTGTGCCAGGACGCACTCGCACGCGTGCTGCGCAATCCACCCGACGCCAACATCGATCCCAATGCCGTGCAGCGCGTACTGATCAATCCGATCAATGCCGCAACCGAACGCACCGCCGGCGTCGACGTGAAGGCCAACTACCGCCTTGAAACCGACCACCTCGGCAAATTCCGCTTCGGCCTGGGCGGCACCTTCGTCATCTCGCACAAGTACCGCCAGTTCTCCACCGACGAATACTTCGACTACCGCAATTCGCTCAACTCCAGCAACTGGCGCAGCAAGGTCGACGGCACCATCAGCTGGAGTATCGGCGCATGGAACGCCAACCTCTACGCGCTGCGCTACGGAACGATCTCGAACAACTACGGCACCGGCCGTATCGCTCCGGTGGTGCGCTACAACGGCAGCGTCGGCTACCAGGTCGACAAGAACCTCGCACTCAAGCTGGCGGTGAACAACATCCGCAATTCGCGTCCGCCGGTGGATACCAGTGGCTGGCCGTTCTACTTCACCGGCAACTACAACCCGTACGGCAGGCAGGTGTGGGTTGAGATTGACTATCGGCTGGGACGGGCGGAGTAACGTCGTCGGCACCGCGCCAGGCGCACTGCGTCTTCTGTAGGTTGGGCTTCGCTGCAGCGATGCCCGACATCGCCGGGCGCATTGGTGTATTTGGGCATCAGAAGGCAAGAGCGTTTCGTCTGTCCTTCGGCCAGCCGACTTACTTCTCTTTGCTTGTGCAAAGAGAAGTAAGCAAGAGAAAGCACACCCCAGGCGGGTTGGTGCCTGGCCATCCATGGCCAGGCACTACGCGAGTCCCCTCCGGGGTTTGGTGAAGGGCCATCCTGGCCCTGCACCAAACTCGCGCACATCCCTGTGCGCGCCCGCCTCCGGCGGCTATCCTACGGGGCCTCGCCAACCCTAATGGGGCCCCATTTAGAAGCGGCGCGCATCCTGCGCGCAGAAGCAACGGCAACGGCAAGAAGCTGACATCGCTACGCCTGCTGTAGCCCGGGTCAACCCGCAGGGTTCACCCGGGGTGAACGTGCGTCGACGTCAGAAGATGCGCCACGTCGTGTGGGTGACGATGTGTAGACGGCAATCGTGATTCACCCCGGGTGCGCTGCGCTTACCCGGGCTACAGAATCGAAAGCACTGTACTCGGCTTCAATGAGGCCGTTGAAAAACTCGCCGGGCCAGCGCCTAGCGCCGCTCCACGCTCACGCCCTGCAGGTTGCCATTGCGGAAGGTGAGGATGCGCAGGAAGCGGTCGTCGCCGAAGTCGTAGGTCCATTCTTCCAGGCGAATGGGCCGGTAGCGCTCATTGCCGCGGCCGTCGCGACGGATCTCGGCTTCGCGCAGGTTGCGGCGAGAGGCCGGCTCGCCGCACCAGGCAACGATTTCGCCGGCGGAGGTGCCGGAGGGCGCGGTGTCGAGGTGGCAGCTGTCGCCGATCTGGTTGACTCCGTAGCCGAGGGTTTCCTCGCTCTGCAACCGGCCGTTGTGGAAGACCAGGCGCACCAGCAGCTTGCGCGGACCGAAGTTGTAGTACCAGGCGTCGTACTGGTTTTCGATCTGGCGTTCGTACGGGCCGTCAGCACCGTGCACATCCACGCTGTAGTAGCGATCCACGTAGTACGGCATGCCGCAGCGCTCGCGGACCGAGCCGTCGCGGTCGCCCTCCTGCACGATACGGCTGCCGCAGCGCAAAGCCATCGCTGGCGTGGTGGCCAGGAGCAGGGCGGGAAGGACCAACCAGCGGAACATGACCGGACTCCTGTCAAAACGATTCGGATGGGGCTTGCCAGAGCGTCTTTCCGATCACACCACACGCCAACCCGTTCTGGAAGAACGTTCCGGCGATGCCGCAAGCGTCGCTACAGTCCGTGGATTCCGGCGCGGTTGCGCAGGATTTCCGCCAGCACATCCGGCGCGTAGTCAAAGCTGTCGTAGTAGAGCCGCTCTTCCGGCAGGCCCGCTTCCACGAAGCAGCGTCGTCCGGCGTCAATCATGGCCGGCGGGCCGCTCATGTACACATCGCAGGCGGAAAGATCGGGAAGATCCTCCGCCACGGCCTCGTGAACCAGGCCGCTGCGCAGGCCGTGCGCAAACTGCGGATCGGAGACCACCGGGTGGTAGTGGAAGTTCGCATGCTCGGCAGCCCACTGCCGGGGCAGGGCGGCCTGGTAGAGATCCGCGGCATGGCGCGCCCCCCAGTAGAGAGTCATCGTGCGGCGCGTCCCCAGGTGCAGGAAGTGCTCGATCAGCGCTTTCACCGGCGCAAAGCCGGTGCCGCCCGCGACGAAGAGCATCGGGCGTTCGGAATCCTCGCGCGGCACGAAGGTGCCCAGCGGCCCCTCCACGCGCAGCACGGCGCCCGGCGCCAGCGACTCGAACACCTGGCCGGTGAATCCGCCCCCGGCGACATGCCGGATGTGCAGCTCGATCCGGTCGTCCGTGTGCGGCGCGTTGGCGATGGAAAAGGCGCGGCGCTTGCCATCGGGCAGGAGGACGTCGAGGTACTGGCCCGGCAGCCGCGTCAGGCGCTCGCCGCGCGCCGGTTGCAGCAACAGCTGCATGACGTCGGGAGCGAGCAGCTGCTTGTGCTGCAGGCGCAGCGCCAGCATGCGCTTGGGGATATCCGCCACCGAGGCGACTTCCCGGGCGAGCAGGGTCAGGTCGCCGCGCGGTACGGCCTGGCACAGCAATACCTGGTGACGTGCCTGCTCGGAGGCATTGAGCGCACTGGGCGGGTTGCGCGGATAGCACACCTCGCCTTCGACGAGGCTCGCCTTGCAGCTGCCACATACGCCCGCCAGGCACGAATAGGGCAGGGCCAGCCCGGCCCGCTGCGCGGCTTCCAGGACGGTTTCATCGGCGCGGACTTCAAATCGCTTGCCGCTGGCCTGCAGGGTGACGGTATGCACGCGCACTTCCGCTGTGGTGACCGGCGATTGTCGCCCAATGTCGGCAGCGGATGAAGGGCGCGGCGGCGGCCCTCGCCCTTCCGCCACGCCCGCCGAACCGGTGTAATGCGTCTTTTCCCGACGGGCCGACCTGATGACGCTGTGGCACCACCTGCCTGACCTGGACACCATCAACGGGTGGAACCGCGACACAGCGGCCGCTTCCCTGGGCATCCGCATCACCGAGGTCGGGCCGGACCACGTCACCGGCACCATGCCGGTCGACGGCCGCACCCGCCAGCCCTTCGGTCTTCTGCATGGCGGCTCGTCGGTATTGCTGGCCGAGACGCTGGGAAGCCTGGCGGCCAATCTCACCGTCGACAGCCAGCGCGAGCTGGCCGTGGGTCTGGAAATCAACGCCAACCACGTGCGCCCGGTTCACCAGGGCCAGGTCACGGGCACCGCGCGGCTGCTTCATCGGGGCCGCACGACACAGGTGTGGGAGATCCGCATCGTGGACGATACCGGCCAGCTGTCGTGCATCTCGCGCCTGACGATGGCGGTCGTGGCCCGCCGCGAGTCAGCGGGATGAGCGTCGAGGCCCCCTATGAGCAGCTGAGCCCGCAACGCGTGCTGGCGGCGGTGGAAGCCCTCGGCCTGTTCACCGACGGCCGCCTGCTCGCGCTCAACAGCTTTGAAAATCGCGTGTACCAGGTCGGCATCGAGGATGCCGCGCCCGTTGTCGCCAAGTTCTATCGACCCGGACGCTGGACCGACTCGGCCATCGCCGAGGAGCATGCCTTCGCTGCGGAACTGGTCGCCGCGGAGTTGCCGATCGTCGCGCCACTGTCCATCGAAGGCCGTACCTTGCATCACGTCGAGGGCTTCCGGGTGGCCCTGTATCCGCGCAGGGGCGGACGCGCGCCGCTGCTGGAGTCGGCCGATCACCTGGCCTGGATGGGCCGGCTGATCGCACGAATCCACAGCGTCGGTGCGCGCGGTGCATTCCGCCATCGCGGTGCGATCGACTTGAACACCTTCCATCGCGACGCGGCCGCGGCCGTGGAAGGATCAGGACTGCTGCCGCCTGGCCTGGAACGGCGTTACCGGAGCGTCATCAATGCGCTGGCGGCGCCGCTGGCCGCGGTCTTCGCGGCGGTGGAGCCGCGCACGCTGCGGCTGCATGCCGATTGCCATCCCGGCAATGTCCTGTGGACCGACGATGGCCCGCATTTCGTCGACCTGGACGATGCCCGCATGGGCCCGGCCGTGCAGGATCTGTGGATGCTCGCAGCCGACCGGCGCAGCCTGGACCTGCTGCTGGAGGGCTACGTCGAATTCCGGGATTTTGACCCGGCAGAGCTCGCCTTGATCGAACCGCTGCGGCTGCTGCGGCAGATCCACTGGGCTGGTTGGATCGCCGCGCGCTGGCACGATCCGGCGTTTCCGGCCGCGTTTGCCTTCGTCGGCGAAGCGCGCTGGTGGGAGCAGCACGTCAACGACCTGCAGGACGCCGCCGCGCGCATGACCGACAGTGAATGAAAACACGCCGCAAAGCGGCGGGCCAGGCGTATTCCGTGGCGCGGAATGGCGCGCTTGGTTACAGTTCGGCAGATGAATGCCGCCGCCGAAGACACCACGACCACCGCATCACGCCCTGATCGCCTGCGACCGTTGCGGTATCTGGTACGCGCACCCCTTTTGCTGGTGCACGTGCTGATTGCGCTGCCGCTGGCGCTGCTGGTGATCAATCCGCTGGGCGCCAGGATCCGTGTCGGCCCGCACCGGCTGGATCACTGGATGGTGTGTTGGTGGTCGCGCTGGCTGGTGCGCTGCTTTGGTTTCAAGGTCAAGCGTTTTGGCCAGCCAGTGCCGGGTGCGGCCCTGTTTGTCGCCAATCATGTCTCCTGGCTGGACATCGAACTGCTGCACAGCCAGGCCTTCCTGTGCTTCGTGGCCAAGGCGGAAATCAGCCGCTGGCCCCTTGTGGGCTGGCTGGCGGGCCGCGCGGGCACGATCTATCACCAGCGCGGCAGCGGGCATTCGCTGGCGTCGGTGATGGAAGTGATGGTCGAACGGTTGCGTTCGGGGCTGCCGGTAGGGGTTTTTCCGGAGGGCGGTACCGGTTCGGGCGAGCACGTGCGGACCTTTCACGCGCGCATTTTCCAGGTCGCGGTCGATGCCGGCGTGCCGGTGCAGCCGGTGGCACTGCTGTACGGTGACAACGGCCGCCAGGATCCGGCCGTGCCGTTTGGCCCGGGTGAGAGCTTCCTGGCCAACTTCCTGCGTGTGCTGGGCGGGCGGTCGATGAGCGCCGAAGTACACTTTTGCGAGCCCTTGTCGTCCAGCGATGACGGACGCCGCCGTACCGCGGAAACCGCGCGCTCGCGGATCGTCGACGCGCTCGGCCACGCCGAGTAAGCGCCGTGCGCTGATCGTCGCGTTTGGCGGCCGCCGGGCGGATAATGGCGCTGCCGCCGGGCGGTGCACTGGCGGCCCGGCAATGCCGTCTCATCGCGTGCGCCACGGATGTGCGATGAGTCTTACCCGTCGGACTGACCGGACACCGCCCACGCCCATGTCGATGCACGCCTCCGATTTCCTGCCCCATCGCCTGTTGCGCAACGCCCACCTGCAATCGGTGCTCGCCTCCAGCGGCGTACGACGCTGGCTGTTCCGGCGCCGGCGTCAGGCGCTGGAAACCGGCTCCGTCGAACACATCCTTGACTGCGGTGACGGCGTGCGCCTGCAGGGCTTCTACTCCGCGCAGGCCGTGCGCGAAACGGCGCGTGGCCTTGCGATCCTGTTGCACGGCTGGGAAGGCAGCGTGCAATCGGGCTATCTGCTCCACACCGGCGCGCGGCTGCTGTCCGAGGGATGGGACGTCTTCCGCCTGAACTTCCGCGATCACGGTGATACACACCACCTGAATCCGGAGCTGTTCCATTCCTGTCGGCTGGACGAAGTGGTCGGTGCCGTGCAGGAAGTCGCGCGCCGCTTCCCGTCGCGGCCGCTGGTGCTCGCCGGATTTTCCCTCGGCGGAAACTTCGCCCTGCGCATTGCGCTCCGTGCGCCGGCGGTGGGTTTGCCGTTGAGCTACGCGCTGGCTGTGTGCCCCGCCGTACACCCTCCGGCGATTCTCGACGCCATCGAGCGGGCGCCCTGGTTCTATCACGCGTATTTCATGCGCAAGTGGCGCGACTCGCTCAAGCGCAAGAAGTCGCTGTTTCCCGAGGCTGCGCGCTTCACCGAATCGGAACTCAACGTCTCGATGCGCGAACTCACCGCGACGATGGTCGAGCGCCACACCGATTTCGGTTCGCTTGATGCTTACCTCAATGGCTATTCCATCGCGGGCGACCGGCTGGCCGATCTGTCCGTGCCGACAACAATCCTCACCGCAGCGGACGATCCGATCATTCCGGTGGAAGGATTCCACGATCTGAAGCTGTCGGCATCCACCGAGCTGGAGATCGCGCCTGCGGGCGGACATTGCGGATTCATCCGCGACTTTTCGCTGCGCAGCTGGACAGAGGACTACATATCGGTGAAGTTCGGACGCGTGGCGCCCTGACGCCCCACCCTTGTCACGGCGCATTTGCATCTCTGCAGGTTGGGCTGAGCGCCAGCGATGCCCGACATTGCCAGGCGCCGTGATGTGTTCGGGTGTCAAACCGCCAGCCCACCGTGATCGCAGCCCTTCCCCGGGTGAACCCTGCGGGTTAACCCGGGCTACAGAAAGCGTCGCGCGGGATTCGCGCGGCTTAAAGTGGAGCTGGCATCGACGAAATGACTCGGGCCTTCGAGCGTTAGGCGTTGCCGAAGGCCCGGCGGTGTCGGGCATCGCTGGCGCTCAGCCCAACCTACAAGGGCTCTGTGGGCGTGGCGCTGCCCCGGTGAGTCCGGCAGGTAACCGACGCTACAGAAGACGTAGCTGCTGATCGATCGCATCGACGCGGAAAAGCGTGACGCCATAGCCCGACTCAATCCGCGCTGACAGTCCTTTCCTTCGCCCAGTCACGCAGGTCCTGCACCTGTTCGGCCATCAGCACCGACAAGGGGCGCGTGGCGGCGATTTCACGATGCACGTCGGCGTGGGAGAGGGCGCGGCGTTCGGCGGCGGCGGAATAGAGCGAGGCGACGATAGCCTGTTCGATCTCGGCGCCGGAGAAGCCGGCGGCGGCGGCGGCGAGGGAAGGGATGTCGAAGCCAGAGGCGTCGATTTCGCGCTTGGCCAGGTGCAGGCGGAAGATCTCGATGCGGGCGGATTCGGTGGGCAGGTCGACGAAGAAGATTTCGTCGAAGCGCCCCTTGCGCAGCAATTCGGCGGGCAGGTCGTGCACCTGGTTGGCGGTGGCCACCAGGAACACCGGCACCTTGCGTTCGGCCATCCAGGTCAACAGGTAACCCAGCACGCGGCGCGAGACGCCATCGTCGTTGCTGCCGCCAGCAAGGCCCTTCTCGATCTCGTCAATCCACAACACGCAGGGCGAAAGCAGCTCGGCGTTCTTGAGCGCGGCGCGCAGGTTGCGTTCGGTTTCACCGTGAAACTTGTTGTACAGCGAGCCGAAATCCAGCCGCGCCAGCGGCACCCCGAAGCCACCGGCGATGGCCTTGGCGGCAAGGCTCTTGCCACAGCCCTGTACGCCCAGCAGCAGCACGCCGCGCGGTGGATCAAGCTTGATCGGCATCGTGGCGCCCAGGAATGCGGCGCGGCGCTGGCCGACCCAGGTCTTGAGCCGTTGCAGTCCGGCCACGTCGGTGAACTGGGCGGTGTGATACTCAAAGTGGAGCAGGCCGTCGCGGTTGAGCAGTTCGAACTTGGCCTTGGACAATTCCGGTAGGTCAGCGGCAGTCAACGCACCGTCGCGCCAGACCAGCTGGCGCACGATCTGGCGCACATCCGACAGGTTCAGTCCGATCAGGTTGCGCACCATCACCTTGGCGGCGGCGGCGTCCACTTCCACGCGCTTGCCCGTCTCGCGGGAATAATTGAAGGCTTCCGCGCGCAGCACGTCGGCGACGGCCTTGGCATCCGGAAGGCTCAGGCCGATGCGCGTGATGTAGGCGGTGAGATCTTCGGGAATCTCCAGCTTCGGCGCGATCAGCACCAGCGTATGCGGCGCGGTGCCCTGGCGCTGCACGATCTCGCGCAGCAGGCGCAGTGCCATCGGATAACGCAGGTACGGGTTGAAATCGAGCAGCAGGTAGATGCTGCGCCGCGGATTCTGCCGGATCGCCTGGAGCGTGTAGGACGCATCCGGCGCCAGCGCCGGCTCGTCATCGTCATCCATATCCAGGCGCTTCAGCCCATCGGTGATGCTCCACCGGAACAGCGGCAGCAACACGTCGCCCACCGCGTGGCGAAAGCTGTCGATGGCGCGCGATTCCTCGCTGGTCTCGATGGCCAGCAGGGGCGTTTCCGCGCGCAGGAGGGTGACGAGATCATCATGGCTGGTCGACATAGAGCGCGCATCTTAGTGCTATTGCAGGACATTGGCGCACCGGCAGGGGCACCCGGGGACCGCCCGGCGGCGCAGCGTCTGCGCCCCGCAGCCCGCTGCGGCATAATGGCCGGCTCCGGGCGCCGCGCCCGTCCCACGTCGAAAGCCCCATGTTCCAGGAACTCGCCCAACTTCACCGCGACGGCCGTCTTGACGAGGCCGAATCCGGCTACCGCGCCCTGTTGTCCAGCCAGCCGGAAAACGTCGACGTGCTGCACCTGCTGGGCGTCCTGCGGCGCCAGCGCAATGACCGGATCGAGGCGCGACTGCTGCTCGACCGCGCCCGCGTACTGGCGCCGACCCGCACCGACATCCTGCTGGAACTGGCCGGCATTTCGCTGCTGGAAGGCGACACCGTCGGGTCGCGCGTCCTGCTCGAACAGACGGTGAAGCTCGACCCCAACCAGGCGGGCGCCTATACCCTGCTGGCCCAGGTCACGCGCCTGTCCGGCGATGACACCCGCGCCGAATCGCTTTACCGCACCGCGCTGCGCCTGTCCGACGAGGATACCCAGGCCCTCGCCGGCCTCGGGCGCCTGCTGATGGATCGCGGCGACCTGCAGAAATCGCTGTCTTACCTCACCCGCGCCGGCGAACTGTCGCCGCGTGATCCGACCATCCAGCTGGCCCTGGCGCGCGCCCTGTACCTGAACGGGAATCCGACCTTCGCCGAACAGGCCGCCCGCAATGCCCTGAGCCTCGCGCCCGAGCTGCATCCGGCGCGGCACCTGCTGGGCCAGATCCTGATCGAGACCCAGCGCATCGAGGAAGGCGAGGCGGTGCTCTCGGTGCTGGCCGAGGCGCCTGGTCAGCGCGCCATCGCCGCCTTCGGCCTGGCCGATGCCGCGCGGGCCAGCGGCCGCCTGGAACTGGCCGTGGAACGCTACGGGAGGGCATTGGCGCTGGAACCGGCGCAGCCGCGCGCCGTGCACTCGATGGCCTGGTGCCTGGGCGCCATGGGCCGCGATGCGGATGCACTCAAGGTCTACCACGACTACCTTGCCAACTACCCCGAAAGCCTGCCGGTGATGGCGGGCCTGGCCGATCACCACATGGCGATGGGCCGCCATGCCGAAGCGTTGGCGATCTGGTCGCGCATCGCGCAGAAGCAGCCGACCGATCCCTTCCCGCGCCTGCGCATGGCGCTGTTGTGCGAGCGCCTGGGTGACAACGCCAACGCACAGGCACTGGCGTCGCAGATCACGTCGGTTTTCCCCAAGGACGTCGAACTCATCCTGCTGCGCGCCCGCGCGGCGTACCGCGACGGCGATGCCGCGGCGGCACTTTCCCTGCTCAATGGCCTGCATGAGCTGTCCCTGCAACCTGGCCAGGCGATGCAGGCGGCGCACCTCTACGGCGTCGTGAGCGACAGTCGCGGCGACACCGCTACCGCAGTTCGCGCCTGGATCGACGCGCAGGCCAGCGCACCGACCGCCGTGCATGCGCTCGAAGCGGTACCGGACGATCTCGCCGCGGCGCTCGCCCGTCCGGTTGCCAGGGCCGATGCTGCGGGTCCGCGCCGGGTGTTCCTGGTCGGCTTGCCGGGCAGCATGGTCGAGCGTGTCGCCGCGCTCCTGTCGGAACAGCCGGGCGTGCAGGTCCTGCGCGACCGCGCCTTCGGGGTTTCTCCGCGCGCGGACGATTTCGCAGCGCCCACCTTCGACCGGTATCTGGCCGGCCTCGCCCCCGAGGCGGTCGCTGAAATCCGTGCGCGCTATTCGCAGGAGCTGGAGCGTCTGGTCCAGGATCCCGCCGCCACCGTCACCGTCGACTGGCTGCTGCGCTGGGACGCCCGCTTCCTGCCACTGCTGCGCGAAGCGTTCCCGGATGCCACGCTCATCGTGGTCGACCGGGCGCCGCAGGATCTTCTGATCAACTGGCTGGCCTATGGCTGGATGCCGGGCTTCCCGGTCATCGAGCCGCTGATGTCCGCACGATGGCTGGCCACGGCCACTGCACATCTGGCGGCGGCGCGGTCCATCGATGGGCTGCAGGTGGAACGGGTCGACGCCGACGCGATACTGGCTGATCCCGCCACCGCGGGCGCGTCGCTGGCGCGGGTGCTGGGGCGCGACGGACTGGTCGCCGGATCGGCGCATCGCGGCCTGGGCGGGTTGCCGCTTGGTCTGCCGGCTGGTCGCTGGAAAGCCTACGAGCAGGATCTGCACGCGGCCTTCAACGCCCTCGCCGCGGCTACATCATGACCGTCGCCGCCTACGAGCATCTGCGCCAGACGGCGCGCGATTCCGCCCGGGGCGGCCATGCCGCCGCGGCAGTGGCCACGTTCCGCCAGCTGCTCGACCAGGTGCCCGACGACGTCGAGGCACTGAACTACGTCGGGATGATGGCCTTGTCGGCGGGTGGATCGGACGAGGCCTTGTCGCTTCTGCGTCAGGCGCATGCGGCTGCACCGGATGACCTGGAAACGCTGAAGAATCTCGGCATCGCGCTGCGCCACGTGGGCGACTTCGCCGCGTCGCTGGCGCCGCTGACGGCCCTGATCGCACAGGCGCCCCAGTTCTTCCTGGGGCGCGCGCACCTGGCCAACAGCCTGGAGCAGACCGGCGATGCATCGGCCGCGCTGGTGCAGTATTTCCGGGCCGTGCGTGATGCCCAGGCCAATGGCCGCTGGCTTGATCCGGCGACCACGCCGGCGCCGATCCGCCCCCTGGTCACCCATGCGATCCGCCAGATCAACGACGGTCGCCGCACGCTGTTCGGTGCCGCCATCGAACCGTTGCGTGTGCGTTACGGCGCAGACGACCTGCGCCGGGTCGATGCGGCCCTGTCGCTGTACCTGGGCGACACGGGCATGGCACCGCCGGATCCGCGGCAGCGTCCGACGTTCTTCTTTTTCCCGGTATCGCCTCGCAACCGTTCTACGGGCGCGAACGGTTCGCCTGGGCCGATGCGCTGGAAGCACAGACGGGCGCCATCCGCGCGGAACTGGCGCAGATGCTGGCACAGGACGAAGGCTTCGAACCCTTTCTGCATTTCGATTCGCCGGCGCAGGCGGAAACCTACCTGCGTGGCGAGCGCGGCACCCCGGCCTGGAATGCGTTCTTCTTCTACCGTCACGGTGCGCGCAACGACGCCAACGCCGCGCGCGCGCCGCACACGATGGCCGTGCTCGATTCGCTGCCGGTCGTGCGTATCCGTGGTCACGCACCGGAAACCCTGTTTTCCGTACTCACGCCGGGTTCGCACATCCTGCCGCACTGCGGCGTGACCAATACACGCCTGGTGGTGCACCTGCCGCTGATCGTGCCGCCCGGTTGCGCCCTGCGCGTGGGTGGACTGGATCACGCGTGGCAGGAAGGCAAGGTCGTCGTATTTGACGACACCTACGAACACGAAGCCTGGAACCGCAGCGACAGCACGCGTGTGGTGATGATCCTGGATACCTGGCATCCGGATCTCACCGACGTGGAACGCGCGGCGATCACCGATCTGGTCGGTGTGATCGGCGACTTCAACGGTGCGGCGGACGCCGCCTAGCCGCGCTACGCCAGGAAAAGCATCAGCGCGAACATCGGAAGGCGAGCCCGCGACGGTCTCGCCTTCCTGGTCGTTCTGCGTCGTTCAGCCCAGGCCATAGGCCTTGCGCTTGCGGTACAGCGTGGAGGCGTCGATGCCCAGGGTCTTGGCGGCGATGTCGAGGGTGGGTGTCGCGCCGAGAATGGCCTCGATGTGCGCCCGCTCCAGCTGCTCGATCGTCACCGGGTCGCCGGCACGCGGCGTGGCGCTGGCGATGGAAGCGGTCATGCCGGCAGCGGCGAACGGCAGGTGCTCGTAGCTGATTTCCTCGCCGGCACACAGAATGACAGCGCGCTCGATCGCGTTGGCCAGCTCACGCACATTGCCGGGCCAGGAGTAGGTCATCATCGCGTTGGTGGCCGAGTCGGAAAACCGCCGCGCCGGACGCCGGTAACGCGCGACCAGGCTGGTCAGGAGATTGCGCGCCAGCGGCATGACATCTTCCGGTCGTTCGCGCAGTGCCGGCACGGTGAGACTGATCACGTTTAGCCGGTAGTAGAGGTCACCGCGGAAGGTGCCTTCGGCGACCGAGGCGGCCAGGTCGCGGTTGGTGGCGGCGATAAGGCGCACGTCGGCCTTGCGTGTGCGCGGATCGCCCACCCGTTCGTATTCGCGATCCTGCAGGAAGCGCAGGAACTTCGGCTGCAATGACAGCGGAAACTCGCCGATTTCATCGAGAAAGAGCGTGCCGCCCTCGGCCACCTGCACACGGCCCTGGCGATGGTCGTGGGCACCGGTAAAGGCGCCTTTGACATGACCGAACAGTTCGCTTTCCAGCAGTTCCGCTGACAGGGACGGACAATTGACAGTCGCGAACGCCGCCTTGCGGCGATTGCTCCAGTTGTGAATGGCGCGTGCCAGCACGTTCTTGCCGGTGCCGCTTTCGCCGAGGATCAGAATGGTCGCGTCCGATTCGGCGGCCTGTCGTGCAATTTCCAGCATTCTTGCCATTAGCGGATTGGCGCTTTCTACACTTTCAAGCGCGGGTTCGTTGCGCCGGTCTTCCAGTTCCTCGATGCGCCGCTCCATGCGTCGGGCATCGATCTGCCGGGCAATGGCATGCAGGAGCTGCTCGGGCGAGCAGGGCTTGATGAGGTAGTCCGCCGCGCCCGAGCGCATCGTCGCCACGGCGATCGACGCATCGGATTCGGCCGTGGCCATCACCACGCGCATCCATGGCGCTGCGGCGCGCAATTGCGGAAGCAGGTCCAGTCCCGATTCGTCACCGATATGCAGATCAAGCACGCACACGTCGAAGACGCTGCGTGCCACCGCGGATAACGCCGAACTGGCGTTGTGCGCGGTGTTGACCTGATAGCCGGCGTCTTCCAGACACAGACGGAAATTGCGCAACACGGTGCTGTCGTCATCGATCAGCAGTACGCGTTCGCGCGGTACGGAACTGACATCGCTCATCGGCCGCTCCTTCGCTGTCTCGTGCAGCTCGCACGAGCATTACCGGGTTTGATGCATTCCGCCGCCAGACGCGCCCGGAACGCTTCCTCCAACAGACTGAAATATCAAGAAAATTCGCGGTGCGCGCAACTGGCACGGCGATTGACTCTATTCCTTCGACCGCGAAGGCCGACGTGCAGCGCGGAAAGACAAACGATCCGACGAAAAGGAGTTTCTCCATGTTGCACTACGCCGTCGTGTTCTTGATCGTCGCCCTTATTGCGGCCGTGCTCGGGTTTGGCGGAATCGCAGGGGCCGCTGCGGGAATCGCGAAGATCCTGTTCTTCGTCTTCCTCGTACTCTTCGTGATTTCGCTGGTGACCGGCCGCAGAAGGGTCTGACGAGCCTGCTCGCAAGGATCGGTCGCGCCGCGCGCGGCATGCCAAGGATGGCTGGGCCCGAAATCACCTAGGAGATCTCCATGAGCGATACCACCGGAAAGTTGAAAGACCTGATCGAGTTGCTGCACGACGGTGAGAAGTTCTACACCGAGGCAGCGACGAAGGTGAAGGTGCCGGCCTTTGCCAACCTGTTCGCGCGAATGGCGCGCATGAAGCAGGCGATTGCCAATGACCTGTCCACGCAGGTCGGCTCGCACGGCGAGAAAGCGCCGACGGGCGGCACCATGTTCGGTGCGCTGCGCCAGCTGTACACGGACATCCGCGCCAGCATGAGCCGTGACGCCGAAGCCGTGTACGTGGCCCAGCTGGAGCAGACGGAAGATCGCATCCTGGAAGCCTTCCGCGATGAGCTGACCAAGAGTGACAACGTGGAAGTACGCAATATCGCCGAACGGCATTACCCGGAGATCAAGCGCGCCCATGACGAGATGCGCGATCTCAAGAGCCGCCTCGCGGCCTGAGACATTCACGAACCTTGAACGGAATGCGCCTGCCAAGGGACTGCACGACGGCAATGTCCGTCACCACGCGTGCACATCAGGAGTACGACAATGAACAACGACATCATCGAGGGGAAATGGAAGCAGATCGCCGGCCGCGTCAAGACGACGTGGAACAAGCTCACGGACGATGATCTCGGGGTGGCGGAAGGACATCGCGACTACTTGATCGGCAAGCTGCAGGAGCGCTACGGCTGGGCCAAGGATCAGGCCGAGAGCGAAGTGAGGAAGTTCGAACAGGCGCTGTAGCAGCGCCGCGCGGCGCGGGAGCCACGGAACGGCTCCCGCGACGGCAAACCCGCAATGGCGGACAGTTCCCCAAGCGAACCGGTCGATACGCTATCCCTTCCCCCGGACCGAGACCGGTTCGTGCACCGCTGAGAAGCGATGCGGCACAGCCTCCCAAGGGCAACAGTGCGAGCAAGGGCGGCGACGCGTAACACGTCGCCGCCTTTCTTTTTGCGGATGTCAGGCCGTGATGGCCTGCGCCAGCGGCAATTCGAATGCGAACACGCTGCCGCCGCCCTGGCGCGGCTCGTACCACAGGTAGCCGCCCATCTGCTCGATATCGCCCTTGGCGATGGCCAGACCCAGGCCCGTGGAGAGTGAATCGTCAACCGTGCTGTCGGTACGCGCGATGCGCACGAAGCGCTGGAACAGCTTGGTGCGCTCGCTTTCGGGAATGCCCGGACCCCGATCCATCACAAACACGCGCGCGTGGCCTGGCCGGTCGGCATCGATGCGCGTCTCGATTTCCGAGCCAACCGGCGCATACCGGATGGCGTTGGAGAGCAGGTTCTGCATCACGTTGCGCAACGCGGCAATGTCCGCCTGCGCCGCCAGGGGTTCGCCGCTGCGCGACAGCGTGAGGTTCTTGGCCTCGGCGGCGACGGCCTGGCGGGCAATCGCGCGTTCGACCAGCTGGCCCAGGTCGACCGGTGCCAGCACCATCGAGCGCAGGCGCTCGATTTCGGCGCGCCGCTGCAGGAAGCGCTGGATGAATTCGATTGCTTCGTCGCAGCAGCTGACGATGTCTTCGATCAGGGAGACCTGGCGGTCGGCCGTGCTGCCGGCGCGGCGCAGCATCTGCGCGGCGAAGCGGACGTTGGAAATCGGGTTCTTCAGGTCGTGCGCGACGATGGCGGTGACGTCCTCGCGCTCGCGCACGATGCGGCGCAGGTGGTCGTTGGCGCGCTTGAGATTCACATGCGTGCGCACCCGCGCAAGCAGCTCCTCGGCGAAGAAGGGCTTGGTGATGTAGTCGACGGCGCCGAACTCGAAGGCGCGCACGAGGAAATCGCGTTCTGTGGCCGCGGTGAGGAAGATCACCGGCACCTCGGCCAGTGCGACTTCGCTGTGCAGGCGCCGGCACACTTCGAAGCCGTCCATGCCGGGCATGATCATGTCCAGCAGCACCAGGTCCGGCTGCCGCGCCTGCGCGCGGGCCAGCGCCTGCTCGCCCGAGGCGGCGGGCATGACCTCGTAACCGGCTGCCGACAGCACCTGCCCGAGGAGCTGGATGTTGGCCGGTTGGTCATCGACGACGAGAACCAGTGGTTCGCGCGAGGGAGCACTAAGCGGCATCAGTGGTATCCGTTGCATAGGCCGCCAGTGCGGCCCGTTGTTGGGGAAATTCCGACAGCGCGCTGTCCAGGGCCGCGGGATCAAAGCTGGCCGCCGCGGCCTTGAGTCTGTCGGCGTACTCATCGAGCCGGCGTGAACCGCAGCGCTGCGCCAGCTCGGCCAGTTCATCGGCCAGCCGTGCCGTTTCACGCACTGCCAGGCTGGCCCGCAGCGCCGGCCAGGTCTCGCGCTCAAGGCCCTCGAGCGTTGCGAGCACTCCCGGCAGCTCCTGCGGCCGGGTGAGGGCCGCAGGATCCATCGCGACATGAACACCCTGCGGCCACAGCCGGCGCAGTTCGGCGAACAGCACCTCGCGCGAGATGGGTTTGCGCACGTAGCCGTCAAAGCGTTCGCGCAGGCGTTCCTCCTCGCCCAGGAGGCTCGATGCCGTCACCGCCACGACGCGGGTATCGGCCAGCGAGGGGATCGCGCGGATCTGCTCCAGTGCGGCGACGCCGTCCAGGTCAGGCATGCGAATGTCCATCAGGATGATCTGCGGCCGGTAGGTTTGTGCCAGTTCGACCGCTTGCAAGCCCCCCTCCGCTTCGAGCAACCGGTGGGCGGACCCGCGGAACATGGCCTCGATCAGCTGGCGATTGAGCGCGACATCATCGACAACGAGGATAGTCGCCGCCGGCAGTTCCGCCAGCTCGGTGGCAATCGGCCCGGGCGCCGACGGCAGCACGGCGATTGCCACCTTGGCCAGGCGCAGCCGGAAACACGAGCCGCGGCCGGGAATGCTGTCCACGGTGACCTCGCCGTTCATCAGGCGCGCCAGACGCCGGGTGATCGAAAGGCCCAGGCCCGTGCCTTCGCGCGGAGTGCTCGTCTGGGCCTGGGCAAACGGATCGAAGATGCGCTCGTGATCGGAGGGGTCGATTCCAATGCCCGTATCCTCGATTTCGATAAGACAGGTCAGGCGGGTCTCGTCGTCGCCGTCCGGCAGGGCGCTGGCGCGCACCAGTACATGGCCCTCGTCGGTGTACTTCACCGCGTTGCCGACCAGGTTGAACAGCATCTGGCGCAGCCGCGCCTGGTCCAGTTCCAGCCCCTCGGGCACGCTGGAATCGACCCGGGCAGCCAGGCGCAGCCCTTTCTCATTGGCAAACTGTGAAAACACCAGCACGACGCTGTCGATCGTCTCGCGCAGGCTCATCGGCGCGGCTCTCACGTCCAGGCGGCCGGCCTCGATCTTGGACAGGTCCAGCACGTCGTTGATCAGCGCCAGCAGCGAACGACCACTGGTGACGATGGCGTCGACGTAGCGGCGCTGTTCCGGGTCGGTCACCCGTTCGGCCAGGAGCTGGCTGAAGCCGAAGATGGCATTCATCGGCGTACGGATTTCATGGCTCATGTTGGCCAGGAAGATGCTCTTCTCACGGCTGGCGCGGTCGGAGCGGTCCTTTTCGGCGCGCAGGCGCTCCTCGGCGGCCAGGGCGCGCAGGTGGCGGCGCAGCAGGACCACCCCGGCGAGACTGGCGGCCACCGCCATCGCCAGTGCCCAGAAAATGGTGATATTGCGCGAGGTGATGATGTCCTCGATGCTCGCCTGCTTCTCCACGATGATGCTGCGGGCATCGACCGAGACGCGCCGGATGGCGGCGCGGATGTCTTCCATGGCTTCGCGGCCGAGGTGCTGGCGCATCTGGTCCAGCGCCGCCTTCGGACCTTCCTCGCGGTACAGGCGGATGCTGGTGGCCAGGTCAGCCCGTCGCATGGCCAGGCTGCGGCGGATCGCGGCCAGTTCCTCCGCCGCTTCCGAATACCCTTGCAGGCTTTCATTGACGACGTCCAGCTGGCGTTGCACCGCCGCTTCCGCGTTCTGGTACGGCGCCAGGTAACTTTCGTCGCCGGTCAGCAGGTAGCCGCGCTGGCCGCCTTCCAGGTCGACCGTCAGCTGCAGCAGGAGCGCCAGCTCCTTGGTGGCTTCCTGCAAGGCGATGACTTCGTTGAGTGTGCGCCGCAACTGATTGCTGGCCGAGAACGCCGTCCAGCCCACGCCGCCAAGCAGGAGCAGCGCCAGCGCCGAGAGCAGCAAATAGCGCTGCCATCCTTCCCAACTGGACGACTGCGGTGCGGGGGTGGGTTCACCGGGCGGGTTGTCCATCACCTAGTTCCCTTCTCCTCGGCAGCGCGCGCGGAGCGCAGGTCGACGGTGATCCCGCCGAGCCTGCTTCGATGCAAGCTGCATGGCCGCCCGTCGACGGCCGGGCCGGCTGCACGGTCCCGGGTCCATTTTGATCATAACCTTTTTCGCCAAATCAGCAACTTACGGAAATTCACCACGATGGCACAAAGGCTGATGCAAGGCGTGTACGCGAATCAACGCGTGGAGTGACCCCGCATGGAGCTGATCATGGATACACGAAAATTGATTCTGACTGCGTGTATAGCGGCCTGCCTGGCGCTGTCTGCCTGCGACAAGGCCGAGGACCCTGCCAAGACCCGCGCCGACGTCGCAGCGGCCCAGGCCGACGCCAGCAAGAAGGTGCAGGAAGCGCAGGCAGACGCCACCAAGAAGGTGGCCGACGCCCAGGCTGACCTGGCCAAGGCCCAGGCGGACGCCAGCAAGGACCTGGCAGAAGCACGCAAAGACCATTCCGAAGAGGTGGCCGACGCCAACAAGACGCTCGGCGGCGCCAATGCCGATGCGATTGAAAAGGTCGGCGAGGAACGCGCCGATACCATCCGCGCCAAGGCCAAGGCCGACTATGAAGTCGCCAAGGCCGACGCCGACGCCGCCTACAAAGTGGCCAAGGAGAAATGTGACGCGGTGACCGGCGAAGCGCGCGACACCTGCCAGAACCAGGCGAAGGCCGACTATGACTCCGCCGTTCGCCTGGCCGACGTGCGCAAGGACCAGCTGCTCAAGGACGCCGACGACGTCGAGAAAGCCAGCGGCGGCTGACACGGGTGATTTCTCAAGGGAACTGTGAACCAGACATCGAGAGAGGGATGGCCATGAACACCGTATTCAAGACTTCGGCTTTGCTGCTCGGGCTGGTCGCCGCGCTTGCGCCGCTGACCGCCTGCCACACCGTCAAGGGCGCCGGAAAGGATATCGAGCGCGCCGGTGAGGAGATCCAGGAAGCCTCGGACGACGTCCGCAAGGGCAAGGACCGCAGCCAGAACTGACCCGGCGGTCCGTCCGCCTAAGGCCGCCTCCCGCTGGAGGCGGCCCTATTTTTGCATGCGGTGGGTTCAATCGGCCGATTTGCCGGCCTCGCCGTGCTTCTTCTCGTCGGCCGCATGCGCTTCGTCCAGCGAGTGCGTTTCGCCCAGGGCGCGACGCTTCTCGGCCAGCTCGGCCAGGCGACAGTAGAACTCGCGCAGAATTTCCAGCTCCGATTCGTCCAGGTCTTCAATCGCCACGAGTCGGTTGCTTGCCCCTTTGTGCGAAGCGAGCAGTTCGTTGAGTTTGAGGTGGACGGCGACGCTGTCCTTGTTCTGCGACTGCTGGATGATGAACACCATCAGGAAGGTGACGATGGTGGTGGTCGTATTCACCAGCAGCTGCCAGTTCTGGGAATAGTTGAAAAACGGGCCGCTGACCGCCCAGATGAATATCGACAGACTGGCCAGCGAGAAGGCTATCGAAGAGCCGACCACGCGCGTCACCCGGTTGGCCAGGCGGTCGAAGAAGGAACGCTGATTGCCGCGGTGCACGGCGGCAACGCGTGCTTTGATGCCATCACTCATGGCTGCCTCCTGCGATAAAAAGAGCCCCGGCGGATTGGCCGGGGCGAAGGTCACACATGTCCTGCACGGGCCGGTGAACTCAGCGGCGCCGCTCGCGTGGTGGCCTGGGCGGTGCCGGCCTGGGTGACGCCTGGTCCGTTTTGCGCGCGCTGTCGCGGGCGGGCGCCTTGGCTTTTGCGCCGTTCTTGCGCCGGGCTTCCTGCACCGGCTCGCTCATCGACGTGGATGTCATGGTCGCTTCCTCGCCAACGCATCGGTCAGCGACGGGTTGACAGATGGCTGGCATCCACGCGCTTGGTGCCGCGGATGTTGTCGGCGATCTCGATTGCCAGCGAACGTTCCTTCGCACCTTCGACGGCACCGGTGAGGGTCACCACGCCGTTGCTGGTGTTCACGTCGATGTCATCGTCCATCAGCGGACGCGAGAACAGCAGCGACGAGCGCACCTTGGTGGTGATCCAGGCGTCCGACAAGGGCTGGTCCGACGCAGGTTCCTTCCGCGCTACGGCCTCGCCGCCGACCACCAGGGCGTTGACGACCTTGCGCACGCCGCTGGTATTGGCGGCATAGCGTTCGGCCAGGTCCTTGCTGGCATTGGTATCGACCTTGCCGTTGAGCGTGACGACATTGTTCTTGGTGTCCACGTCGATCGCCATGCCCTCGGTGTGCTCGCTCCACAGGAGCTTGCTCTTCACCCGGGCGGTGATGGTGGCGTCCTCGGTCATCTGCGCGACGCTGCGCTCACTGTGCGTGCGCGGCTTGGGCTGGTAGCTCGCGTCCACCTTGATGTTGTTGACCACGTCCTTCACGCCGCTCACGCTCAGGGCGACCTGTTCGGCCAGCTCCTTGTCGATCGGCTCGGTGACGGTGCCGCCCAGGGTGGCGGTGTCGCCGTTGACGTCGATATCGAAATCGAACGCGTCCAGGTGGCGATTGAGCGCGAAGCTGGCCCAGATGCGACCTTCCTTGTTGGCATCGCTCAAGGTCTGCTCGACTGACTTTCCTTTTTCCTGATTCGCCTGGGTGGGGGCGACCAGACCGCAAGCCAGGGCAACGGCCGTCGCCAGGGTCAGAATATGCCTGCGCATAGAGTCCTCCTCGTTCAATGCCCTGCAACCGCTACCGATGTAGCGGTCAGGCAGGCAGTGCGCTACAGGAGGCGTGCCAGCACCGGCATCGGCACGGGCACAAGCGAGGACAAGCATTTAGCGGCGCGGGCGCCGCGGCGGCAGATTCGATCTGCACGATCGCCGCCGGGACGGCCGTGCAGCTTGCGCGGCATCGTGCGTGTCGCAGCGGATGCTCAGGCGCCAGCCGGCAGGCCCAGAAGCAGGGCCACGCCCAGCGCAATGCGGTAGACGGCGAAGGCGAAGAACCGGTGCGTGCGGATATAGCGCAACAGCCATTTCACCGCGACGAAGGCGGTGACCGTGGACACGGCGAAGGCGACCGCCAGCAGCGACCAGTCCTCGTGCGGCGCGCCGTGCCGGCCGCTCTTGAGCAGTTCATAGCCCGTCGCGGCGA
This sequence comes from Tahibacter amnicola, assembly GCF_025398735.1. Classification (NCBI taxonomy): domain Bacteria; kingdom Pseudomonadati; phylum Pseudomonadota; class Gammaproteobacteria; order Lysobacterales; family Rhodanobacteraceae; genus Tahibacter; species Tahibacter amnicola. The sequence goes on along the minus strand of NZ_CP104694.1, from coordinate 317,056 downwards.
ACATGGTCGGAATACCGACCAGGAACGCAAACTCCGTCGCCGCTGCGCGGCACGTCGTTCCGGCGAGGAGGGCGACGAAGATTGTCGCGGCCGAACGCGAGGTACCCGGAAAAAGCCCCGCCACCACCTGCATCACGCCCACCAGTACGGCCGTGTGCCATCCAATGGCCGTGACCGGCGCGCGATCGGCGACACGCCACTCGGCCAGCACCATCCAGACGCCACCGATGACCAGCGCCCAGGCCACCGGCGTGACCTCGGTGGGCAGCTTGAAGCCGGCCTTGGCCAGGATCAGGCCGAGCACCGCCGTGATCGCAAAGGCGACGCCCAGTTTCGCGGCGTAATCGCGCTGTTCGGGCTGGTGCAGGCACGTGACGAGCTGCCACAGGCGCGTGCGGTAGATCAGACAGACGGCGAGGATCGCGCCGGCCTGGATGGCAATATTGAACAGATCCGACTTCGCACCCAGCCAGTGCTCGGCGATCAGCAGGTGGCCGGTGCTCGAAATCGGCAGGAACTCGGTGATGCCTTCGATCACGCCGAGCAGGGCGGCGACGAGGTACTCGCTCACGGAAGGTACGTCAGTGGGCCGGCCCGGCCGGCGGAACCGCATAGCTTACGCGGGATGCCCCGATGCGGCATCCGCGGCGCCGGAATCGCCAGCGCCGCGCAGGCCGGCACGCGCTCTTTCAGAAGCGGACTTCCACCTCCACGCCCACCTGGCGCGGCGGGCTGATCGTGGCGTAGGTGGTGCCGAACACGTCGGTGGTGTAGTTGCCCACGCCCAGCACGTAGCGCTGGTCGAAGACATTGTTCGCGTAGGCGGCGATGCCCAGGTGCCCGTCGGCATTGCGCCAGCCCAGGCGCAGGTCGGTGCGTTGCTGCGCACGGCCCACGTCGAAGTTCGGGCTGACACTGCAATCGCCCTGCAATTGCGAATCGGCATTGCAGCGGCTCTTGCCCCGCCAGGCATGGCGCAACGACAGGGCCAGTTCGCCACCGCCGCCCAGCTGCCACGCATACTGGCCGCCGACGGCGAACGACAGGTAGGGCTCGCCGGTCGGCGCGCCGGAAAGATCGGCGCCGCTGGGCGCGACCTTGTCCTTGTAGGTGGCGTCGATGAAGGCGATGTTCGCGTCCAGGCTGAACTGTCGGGTGGGTTGCCACAGCACGCCCGCGTCGACGCCCCAGGCCTCTTCATCGCTGGTATCGACGAGATAGCGCGGCACGCCGCTGCCGGCGCTGTCCGGATCGAGCCGGATGGCCTGGCGATCGGAATACACATACCGGAAGACGGACGCATTCCACTGCAGCCCGACGCCCGGCAGCACCTGCTTGATGCCGGTCTCCAGGTTCCACACGTCTTCGTTGTCGAACTGGGCGCCGATATCCAGGCTGTTGTAGCCGCCGGCCTTGTAACCCTTGGCCAGCGACGCAAACAGCAGGGTGTCCGGATCGAGGTGGAAATCGAGCACGAAGCGCGGGCTGAGGTCGCTCCAGGAATCCTCGTCACGCACCACCTGGCCTTCCAGCGCGCCCGCATTGAAGACGATATCGCCGCTGGCCACGCCCAGCGCAATCATCGCCTGCTCCTGCACGTCCGGTGGCAGCTGCTCGATCAGCGGCTGGATCTGCGCCAGCGTCGCGTCGAGCGTGGCGGCCGTGCGCGGGCCATTGAGCCAGCTGAAGCGCTTTTCGTCGCGGGTGTAGCGCAGGCCGACGGTGAAGTTGGTGCGATCGGTCAGCTTCCAGATCGTATCGCCGAAAAGGGCATAGGCCCTGGAATCGGCGTGGTTGATCATCTCCTCGCGCCAGGCGTGGTCGCGCAGGGACAGCGGCACGCCGTAGCCGGCCAGCACGTCGCTGAAGAATCCGAACAGCGTGCCGTCGGGCGTCGGGGCCAGGCCGCGATTGCGGATCAGCGTGTCGAGGCTGTCGGTATACACGTTCACCTGGGAAATCTGGTCGGCGCGCTCGTTGTAGTAGCTGGCGCCCGCGACCCAGTCCACCCGGCCGGTGTTGCCGGAAAACTTGAACTCCTGGTACAGGCTGCGGTTGTCCTCGATATTGGCCGTGTCCAGATAGAGGTCGCGCCGGTTGGTGCCATCCTCGTCCTCGCGATTGACCGTATCGAATTCGCGCCAGGCGGTGGTCGAGGTGAAGCTGCCCCAATCTGCCGCGTGGGTGAAACTCAGCGTCGCGCCGTCAAAGGTGCGCGATTCCTCGTTGCCCTCCACGTCGTTGAGCACCGGTGCGTGGCGTGGATCCAGGAACAGGCGCGGATCGGGCGGCGAGGGCGGGCGCTCCGGCGCGGCCGGAAGCGCGACGATGCCGATGGCAGGCCGTGCGAGCTGGTCGACCACCTCGTGGTCCCAGGAGAACACCATCGTCGTGTCGTTGCTGATATTCCAGCGGAACGCGGCGCGCGTGGCCCAGTTGTCGTCGCCATTGAGATCCTGTCCGGTGGCAGCGTCCGTGAGCCAGCCGTCACTGCGGTTGCGCAGCGCGCTGATACGTAGCGCCGTGGTGTCGCCCAGCGGAGTGTTGAGCAGTCCATCGACGTACCGCTCGCCGTTTTCGCCGATGCGCGTGCGCACCCGGCCTTCGAGTTCGTCCTGCGGCAGCTTGCTGATGATGGAAACGGCACCGGCCGCGCTGTTGCGGCCGAACAGGGTTCCCTGCGGCCCCTTGAGCACTTCGATGCGTTCGACGTCGTTGAAGGCGAGGACCGAGCCGCCGGACCGCGCGGCATAGACGCCGTCGACGTAGACGCCGACGGCGGGATCGGTGCCGATGCCGAAGTCACCGGTGCTGATGCCGCGGATGGCGAAATAGGGCTGGGTTTTCTGTCCCGTCACGGAGAGGCCGGGAACAAAGGTGTCGATGTCCTGCAGGTCGTAGGAGGCGGTGGCGTCGATCAGCGTGTCGGTGACGACCTGGATGGCGATGGGGACGTCCTGCAGCTCCTGCTCGCGGCTTTGCGCCGTCACCACGACACGATCCAGTTCCGTCGCCGCCTCCCCGGCTGGTTCGGCCGCACCAGCCGCGGCGGCGGCCAGGATGCCACCCGCCAGCAGCGCGCGCCGGATACTCACCACCAGGCCCCGTTCGATCAGCCTCATGCTCCGCTCCCCGTTCCTGACTGTTGCTGTGTCGGTGTTCCGGCCGGCCGCGCCGGCCGGTCGTCATTGACCGCAGGTCCCCTCCAGCGAATCGACCCACTGGCTGATCAGCTGCACCCCTTCGGTGTGCGCCAGCGAGCGGCCGAGCTCGGGCATCATCACCGCCGGATCGTTGCTACCCATTCGATAGACCAGCACCGATGCCTGTGCCTGGCCCGGGTGGATGTCATAGAGGCGGTCGCCCGTGCCCTTGCCGGCAGCCACCGGCTGCTTGCACAGGCCCATGTGCAGGTCGGGGGAGGCGGCCGCATCCAGCCACAGGCCCGAGGTGTTGGCCGCGCCCGTGGCGCTGTGGCAGTGGCCGCAGTTGATGTCCAGGTAGCTGCGCGCGCGCGCCGCCAGCGGCGTGGCGCTGTCGTGCCAGTTGGCGGCGCGTGGTGCGGCCAGCGGGGCGGGCGCGCCCGTAAGGTAGCCCACGCGGCTGAGCTTGGCCAGCTGGTTCTCGCGGCCACCGGCGTAATCGAATTCGCGATTGAGGTGGCGGGCCTTCGGTCCGATCGGCTGCAGCGCGCGCGCGCGGTTGTCGGTGGCGTGGCAGCCGGCGCACTGGTTCTGGTCGGGCACCTGGTAGGCCAGCTCGGTCGCAGTTCCTGTCGCATCGACCAGCGACAGTGGCACCAGCGCGCCGACGCGTTGCAGCGTGGCCTCGGTCTGGTCGTCGTTCCACACGTAGGGCAGGGCCAGCCAGCCCTCCTGGCGCCGCACCAGCAGGCGCGTCTCGACCAGGCGCACGCGGTCGAGCTGCAGCGTTTCGCGCTCCAGCTCGGTGGCTTCCGGCGCCGTCCGCGCAACCTGGCCAGGCGCCTTGCCGCGTGGGTAGTAGAAGGTCTTGCTGATGATGGTGCCGACGGGAAAGTCGAAGCTGCTGTCGGGGCTGTAGCGCGCGGATTGTCCGGCCGGCATCCACACGGTGCGCCACTTGTGCGCGTAGTCGCTGAAGAGTGGCGTGTTCAGGTCGAAGGACACCACGCCCTCGTTCGGACGCATCTGCCCGCCGGAATGGCGGAATAGCTTCCACTGGCTCAGTTGCGCCGGCAGGCCATCGGCATGGAACTGCACCGGCCCTTCGGCACCGCAGCCGCCCAGCAGGATGACGAAAAGCCACAACCCGACCGCCCTGGCGACTGCCTTCACGGATCAGCCCCGGCCCAGGTCGATGGCCGGCAGTTTCGGCAGGCTGCAACGGAACGCGGTCATGTCCGTGTTGGGATTGTCATAGCCATTGGGACCATCGGCGTTGATCACGCCGGACACATCGGCAAGGCAGATCTCCGGCCCCCGCGCCTGGCCGTCGACGAGGCGATTGGCATTGAAGTAGCCATCCCAGAGCACATCCGGGAAGCGCCCGCCGATGCCCATCGCGGCGATCTTCAGGGCTTTGAGATCCAGACCGTCCGGCGAATCCCCACCGCCGCTCAGGCGGTTGCCGTAGACGAAGATGCGCTCGGGGTAGGGATCAAAATCCTTGGACATGCTGTCGTTCTTGTAGCCGGTGGAATAGACGCTGGAGACGATCACGTTGGCGGTGGCGTTGTCGGAAATATCATTGTCGAAAATTTCCACATCGTCGTTGGAGTTGATCACGACGCCGGAGCCGGCGGGGACGCTGGCCACCGGCGTGCCCTTGGCGCCGAAGTTGGCCGTGTTGTTGTGCTGCACCTTGTTCTTGAACACGCGGATGCCGCCGCCCTGCTGCGACAGCGCCGGCATGTTGAACACGAGAATGCCGCCCGTGTTGTCGACGGCGGTGTTCTCGTACACGTCCGCGTTGACGGTGTTCTCGATCTCGATGCCGGCAACATTGCGCTCGGCGTGGCTGCGCCGCAGCACGACATCGCGCGATTGCCCCACGTAGATGCCGGCGTCGGACGCCGCGATCGCCACGCAGTCTTCGATCAGCACATTCTTCGTCTTGACCGGGTAGATGCCGTAGCCGCCGTTCTTGGTGCTGGGACCGTCGGTCCATTGCACCTTCACGCCACGGATGGTGACGCGCTCGGACTCGCTGATCTTCAGCCCGTCGCCTTTGGAATCCTCGATGGTGAGGTTCTCGATGGTGAAATCGTTGCCGTTGACGAGCAGTCCTTCCGCGCCGGCCTTCTGGCCACGGAAGCTCAGCACGCTCTTGTCCATGCCGGCACCGCGGATGGTGACGCCGTCGGCACGCAGGGAAAGGCTGCGCTCGAAGGCGAAGCGACCCGCGGGAATGGTGATGACGCTGCCGGGCTTGGCGTCGAGCAGCTGCTGCTGCAGCGTGGCGGCGTAGCTGGCGTCCGCCGGCGGCAGGGCGGCCTTCTCCTCCTTGCCGCAGGCGGCCAGCGCCAGGGCGGACAGCACGATCACGGTGATGCGCATGGAATGCCTCCGGTGTAGCAATGGCGGGCGCGGGAAGGGCTGGGAATCCCGCGCTTTCGTCAGGGAAAGTCCGGACACGGCCTTGTGCTCCGGGTCGTCCAGGCCCCCTGGTTTCGAGGGAGCAGGCCAAATGCTGGCCCAGCCAGCGTTCTGGCGCGGTGGTGGAAGGATGTTGGCGTTGGCAGGCATTCCACCCGTCAGCTGGGACATACCGTCCTAAGTCTTGTGCGGTGCGTAAGGCTTAATCGAGGGCAAGAGCGGCATACTTGGGGGGCAAAGCGGACAGGCGACGAGCAGGCAATGGCGCAATCCCCCCGGATGGACGATCAGCGACTCACCACGGCCGATCTGCCTACGCACATTCTTTCTGGGCTGGTGCAACTGGCGCAGGAGCGCAACACCGACGGTAGCGCGTGGTTTGCCGGCACCCGTCTGCGCCTGGCGGATGTGAGCGATCCGCTGGCGCGCGTGAGCTACCGCGATGCGATCACCATCGTGCGTCGCGCAGTGGCCTCGATCGATCTCCCCGAACTCGGGCTGGAACTGGGCCGGCGCCAGAACCTGGGCAACTTCGGCCTGCTTGGGCTGGCCATGAAGACGGCGCGTCATTTCGGCGAGGCGATCGAGATCGGCCTGACCTACCAGCGCGCCACCGGGCCATTGATGATGCTGTCGCTCGACGCGGATACGGAGGACGAAGTCGTGGTGGTCGCGCAGACCCCCACCATCGAGCCGGACGTGCTGCCGTTCCTGTGCGAGGAGATGTTCGCCAGCCTCATCGCCGTGGCGCGGGAGATGGCGGGCCCTTCGTTCCGTCCTCGCCGCGCGGACCTGGCGTACCCGGCGCCGCCGTACGCGGCGCAGTACCAGGCCTTGCTGCAATGCCCGGTGCGTTTTGACCAGCCGCAGAATCGCCTGAGCTTTGACCGCGCCTGGCTGGGCCTGCCGTTTCCGGCGTACAACCCGGTGACCGCGCGGCAGGCGCGGGCGGCGCTGACACGCGAAATCGGCAATGCCGCGGCCGGCCAGGGCGATGCCACGACGGCGGTGGAACGTGCCCTGCGCCAGCGGCTGGCGCAGAACCCGCGTCTGCAGGACATCGCCCTCGGCCTGCATCGCAGCGAACGGACGCTGCGCCGGCAGCTGGCCCTGGAAGGCGCCAGCTTCACGCGCATCCACGACCGCCTGCGCTGCGAGCGGGCGCTGGAACTGCTCAACGACCGCCGCCTGACCATCACCCAGATCGGCAGCCAGGTCGGCTTTGGTGACGTGCGCGAGTTCCGCCGTGCGTTCAAGCGCTGGACAGGCCGCGTGCCCTCGGATATCCGCGACGAACACGACTCGTAAGGGCCGGCCCGCAGGGCGAAGGGCGCCTCGGTCTTGTCCCGCCGTTTCCCAAGTGGTCCCATTCGGCGCCGCATTATTCTGATTTGCAATTTGTCTGGATTTCCCCGCCACCGGCGTTGATTCTGTCCTAGCCGTATCCCGCTCCGGACCTATACTTGTGCACTTCGCACCGAAGTGCCGCCGTCCTGCCCGGTTGCGCACCCGGACCAGGGAGCTTCAATGAAACGTGGACTTTGGGTGGCCGTGGCCGTCATCGCGCTGCTGGGTGTCGCCGGCTGGGTCGCCGGCCGCGCGCGGGTACCGGTAGCACCGGGCAGCATGGGCGAACCAGCCAGCTGGCATGGCGCGCACTCGGGCCAGGGTGGCCTGGCGCAGGGGCCTGCCGCGACGGACGTGTTTGACCCCCACGATCTCGCCAGCCTGCGCCGGCGTGCCGAGCGGTTCCTGTTGTCCGCGTCCGGCATGCAGGCCGATGACCGCGCGCGGGAAGCCGCGCGGATCGCCTCGGATGTGGTCCGCTACGAGGCGTCGGGCGACATGGCGGCCACCGAGGCGGTCATCCTGCGCCTGGGGCTGATCCAGGTCGATGGTGCCGACGAGGCCACCCAGGCCGACCGCATCGCCGATGTGATCGCCTCGCACCGCCTGCGCGATACATCCGGAACCGGTTCACTGGACCGGACTGGTCGCGACGCCGCATGGGCGCGCTACCAGGCGCGTGAGCGCGAGATCACGGCCGAGGTCATGCGCATGGCGCAGCTTCCCGATGGCCTCACCCGCGAGGAATACCTGCGCCAGCGCCTGCTGAAAGAACGGCTGTCGACAGCCATGGATACGACGCCGTGAGCGTCGACCTGCGCTACTCGGCGGTCAGGGATGACGCATAGACGGTGATCTGGAACGTCTTGCCGGTGCCGGGCCCGTCTTCGATGTCCTGCAGCTCCGGCGAGCGCAGCCGCATGCCCTGCTGGTGCGTGTCGATTGCCCGGAGCGTGTCGGACACGCATGCCGTACTGGCCGCCGTTCCGGTCACGACGACAAGCCCTTTGCCGAAGCGGACATCGTGGACGCGGCAGCCCGCGGGAATCAGCGCGTTGAGCCGGCGGCTGATGGACTTGGCGGTGCCGAACCCCTGCGGTGGCGGATCGGCCGGCTTGCCCGCTGCCGTATTGGCAGTGGTGGCCGCTGCCGTCGCCGGCATCGCGACGGGCTGGATGTCCGCGGCACGCAGAAGGTCCGAGTCATCGATTTCGAGCGTGGCCAGCAGCGACTGGCCATCCGGCCGGGTTTCCAGTTCCTTCGGACGGAACCGCCCGGCGCGCCAGATGGCGTAGATCGCCTGATCCAGTGCCTTGCGGTCCAGTCGCAGCGTGACGATGGCCTGGGGTGCCTTCACCGTCACCGACACGATGGCTTCCGGCGCGATGCCCAGCACCTGCAGGCGCGCGCGGAGTGTCTCGGCATCGGCGTAGGCGATGATCTGGTCCGCCGGAGCCTCGGGCAGCGGCGTCGCCCGGGGCGCCGGCGGCGATACGCCTTGCGGCAGGGGCAGGGCGTAGCCCGCGCGCAGATTCCTGGGGTTCCAGGATTCGATCGGATCCGTGCGGGGCCACGTCGATTCCAGGGCTTTCCAGCCGGTGGGAATGCTCACGTACTTGCAGCCGTCGCCACACCAGACCGAGAACAGATCCTTTCGCGACACTTCGACGGCCCGGCCGACGAGGTCGCCGCTGGCGTCGCGCTGGAGATCGACCGCGGGCTCGCTGCCGAAGGCCATCCACCCGTCGGCGCAACGGAAGTCGCGGTCGCGGTAGGCGTGGTGAACGTACTCAAGGCTCAGTCCTTGCTCCGCAAGGGCCTCGCGGGATGTCTCGTCGTCGCGGCCCTGCTGCCAGCTCACCAGGAGGTTATAGACGCGGCGGTAGCGGTCGGGCTGGCGCTCGCGCATCTCGGCCAGCGTCTGTTCGACGTAGGCATGCGAGACGACGCGGCTGGTCCGGATGTGGCCCTCCGCCAGCTGCTCGATGCGTAGCACCGGCCCACCGCCCAGCCACGCAATGTGCGGCATCGCCCAGGCGAACAGCTTCACCGGACCCTCGTTACTGACGTTGTAGGTGCCCGACAGGTCGGGGCAGTCCTGGGCCGTTGCGGGATCACCGGGAGACGGGCGGGGGCCTTTCCGGCTGGCCACGTGCAGCGCCGTGACACCGACCAGCACGACAAGAAACAACAGGAACTTTCGCAACGGGCTTCCCCTGGAACAGTGGCGCCGGCGGCTGTTACGCGCCGCGGCACCGGCGGGCGCATGGTAGGGCCGGTCAGGCTCGAGCGTCATCCGGGGCCGGGATGTCGCGTTGCACCAAGTAGGTGATCATCATGGGAATTTTGCACCACCATGGTGCTCTTTGGTCGTGCGCGACGGCTCCAAATAACGCTAACCGATTGAACTTAAATAACTATTTGAGTTGGCACGCGGCTTGCCATAGCGCTACGCGTCTTCCCCTTCCCCAATGAGGTTTCCCGCATGTCCGCTGAAAAGGTTCTCAAGCTGATCAAGGATGAAGGCATCGAGTTCGTCGACCTGCGTTTCGCCGACATGCGCGGCACCCAGCATCACGTGACCTTCCCGGCGCACGCGATCGACGCGGGCACCTTCGAGGACGGCAAGATGTTCGACGGCTCGTCGATCGCCGGCTGGAAGGGCATCAACGAATCGGACATGGTCCTGCTGCCGGATCCGGATTCGGCGGTCATCGATCCGTTCTTCGCGCACAAGACCCTGGCCATCGTCTGCGACGTGCTCGAACCGTCGACGATGCAGGCCTATTCGCGGTGCCCGCGCTCGATCGCCAAGCGCGGCGAGTCGTTCCTGAAGTCCACCGGTCTTGCCGATACGGCGTTCTTCGGCCCGGAACCCGAGTTCTTCATCTTCGACTCGGTGCGCTGGCAGAACGACATGGGCAAGGTGTTCTACGAAATCGAATCGCAGGAAGCCGCCTGGAGCTCGAAGTACCGCTATGAGGAAGGCAACTCGGGTCTGCGCCCGGGCGTGAAGGGTGGCTACTTCCCGCTGCCGCCGGTCGATTCCTTCCAGGACCTGCGTGCGGAAATGTGCCTGGCGCTCGAAGCGCTCGGGCAGGTAGTCGAAGTGCACCACCACGAAGTGGCCAACGCCGGCCAGTGCGAAATCGGCACGCGCTTCAACACGCTGGTGAAGAAGGCCGACGAACTGGCCCTGCTCAAGTACGTGATCCGCAACGTCGCGCACAAGAACGGCAAGACCGTCACCTTCATGCCCAAGCCGATCGTCGGCGACAACGGCTCGGGCATGCACGTGCACCAGTCGCTGTCCAAGAGCGGCCAGAACCTGTTCTCGGGCGACCTCTACGGCGGCCTGTCGCAGACCGCGCTGTACTACATCGGCGGCATCTTCAAGCACGCCCGCGCCATCAACGCGTTCGCCAACTCGACCACCAACAGCTACAAGCGCCTGGTGCCCGGTTACGAAGCACCGGTGATGCTGGCCTACTCGGCCCGCAACCGTTCGGCCAGCTGCCGCATTCCGTTCGTGACCAATCCGAAGGGCCGTCGCATCGAGATCCGCTTCCCGGACCCGATGAACTCCGGCTACCTCGTGTTCACCGCGCTGATGATGGCCGGCCTCGACGGCATCCTGAACAAGATTGATCCGGGCGCGCCGATGGACAAGGACCTGTACGACCTGCCGCCGGAAGAAGAAAAGAACATTCCGACCGTCTGCCACAGCCTCGACCAGGCGCTCGACGCGCTGGACAAGGACCGCGACTTCCTCAAGGCCGGCGGCGTGTTCTCCGACGACTTCATCGATGCCTACATCGAACTGAAGATGGGCGAGGTGACCAAGTTCCGCGCTTCGACGCACCCGCTCGAATACGCGATGTACTACGCGATCTGACGTGCTACACCACCGGGAGCGGCCAAGGCCGCTCCCGGTCCACGCCCCAGTGGCAAGCGTGTGACGACGGTGCGGGATGCACCGGGTTCGGGAAGGGCGGCGCCGGTGCAATGCCGGACGCCGGCCGCAGGAAGCGGCCAGCAAGCGGCGACCGCGCAGCCGGTACGCCGACAAGGGGCGGCACAGCCTCGTGGTACCCGGAGTGGAACGGCACGGAAAGCCAACGTTCCCGCATCGGCAGCGATGTGCGGCACGGATTCCCATCTCACCGAACGGGCACACCATGAAACTCATCACCGCCATCATCCGGCCGTTCAAGCTCGACGACGTGCGCGAGGCCCTCTCCGAGGCCGGCGTCAGCGGCATCACCGTCACCGAGGTCAAAGGCTACGGTCGCCAGAAGGGCCATACCGAACTCTATCGCGGCGCCGAATACGTCGTGGATTTCGTTCCCAAGATCCGCATCGAGGCCGCCGTGCCCGATGCACTCGCGGAAGTCGTCATCGAGGCGATCGTCTCTTCCGCGCGTACCGACAAGATCGGCGACGGCAAGATCTTCGTGCTCGACCTGGAACACGCCGTGCGCATCCGCACCGGCGAAATCGACGACGACGCGCTCTGAGGGGGCCACCATGACGACCATCGAATCAACGCGGCGCCGGGTGCGCCGCGCGCTGTCGGCGTTTTCCGTTTCCGTCCTGCTGGCTGCCGATGCGGCGGCCCAGGCGACCACCCCCGTGCCCGACAAGGGCGATACGGCGTGGCTCCTGGTCTGCACGGCGATCGTGATTTTCATGACCCTGCCGGGCCTGGGTCTGTTCTACGGGGGCCTGGTGCGCGCCAAGAACATGCTGTCGGTGCTGATGCAGTGCTTTGTCGTCTTCGCCCTGGTCGTGGTGCTGTGGACCGTTTACGGCTACAGCCTCGCGTTCACCGCAGGCAATGCGTTTTTCGGCGGCTTTGACCGCCTGCTGATGGCCGGCCTCAAGCCCGAGACCGTGGCAGCGACCTTCTCCAAAGGCGTGGTCGTGCCGGAGCTGGGCTTCTTCGCCTTCCAGGCCGCGTTTGCGGCGATCACCTGTGCGCTGGTGGTGGGTGCCTTTGCCGAGCGCGTGCGATTCGCCGCGGTGCTGGTCTTCACGGTGATCTGGTTCACTTTCAGCTATGTGCCGATCGCGCACATGGTGTGGTTCTGGCCGGGCCCCGACGCCTACACCAGCCAGGCTGCCGCCGAAGCGGCGGGCGCCGGATCCGGCTTCCTGTTTGCCCGGGGCGCTCTGGATTTCGCCGGCGGCACGGTGGTGCACATCAATGCAGCCGTGGCAGGCCTGGTCGGTGCCTGGCTGGTCGGGCGGCGCGTGGGACACGGCCACGAGGCGATGCGCCCGCACAGCCTGCCCCTGACCATGGCAGGCGCCGCCATCCTGTGGGTGGGCTGGTTCGGCTTCAATGCCGGCTCGGCGCTGGAGGCCAACGGCACGGCAGCACTGGCCTTCGTCAACACCCTGATCGCGCCCGCCGCCGCCGTGGTCGCCTGGACCGTCGGCGAGTGGCTGGGCAAAGGCCGGCCCTCGATGCTCGGTGCGGCGTCAGGTGCAGTGGCAGGGCTGGTCGGCATCACGCCGGCCGCCGGGTTTGTCGGCGTCGGCGGCGCCCTGGTGATCGGCGCGGCCGCGGGCTTTGCCTGCCTGTGGGGGGTGACGGGTCTCAAGCGCCTGCTGCGCATCGACGATGCGCTGGACGTCTTCGGCGTGCACGGTATCGGCGGTATCGTCGGCGCCCTGCTGACCGGCGTGTTCGCCTCACCGGCGCTCGGTGGCACGGGCATCTTCGACTACGTGAGCAACGCCGTGGCGCCGGACTACGCGATCGGTCGCCAGGTACTGGTCCAGCTGACCGGCGTCGGCCTGACCCTGGCCTGGTCGGCCCTGGTGGCCGTGCTGGCGTACAAGCTTGCCGACTGGACCGTCGGCCTGCGCGTGCCGCACGACGAGGAACGCGAGGGACTGGATATCACCTCGCACGGCGAGTCGGCGTACGACTACTGAGGGGCGGTTCCGGACGCGGGCCGATGGATCTGCCCGCGTTCTGCCCGACGCCGGGCTGGATCCGCGCCCGGGCCCGATGCAGCCTGGGCCGATGCATACGCCTACGTCCGTCCGTGTTCGTGCCAGCGGCTTCCTGCGGGAAGCCGTTGCGGAATTTCTCGCCTTCGGTCTGAAGGAAGTCGCCAGCTGCCTGTTTGCCGGCGGGTTCTTCCTGGTCCTGGTGGTGTCGACACAGCTGCCGCCGTTGCCGATTCCGCGTTACGACCTGATCCTCATCGCGGCGATCGTGTTGCAGATCCTGCTCGTGGTGTCGAAGCTGGAGACGCTCGACGAGCTCAAGACCATCTGCCTGTTCCACGTCCTGGGATTTGCGCTGGAGGTGTTCAAGACCCACCCGGCGATCGGCTCCTGGAGCTATCCGGAGCCCGGCTATACCAAGCTGTTCGGCGTGCCGTTGTATTCGGGATTCATGTACGCCGCGGTGGCCAGCTACATGATCCAGGCGTGGCGCTGGTTCGGGCTGGAACTGACACGTGCGCCGGACGCGCGCCTGTCCGTGCTGCTGGCCGCGGGCGTGTACCTGAACTTCTTCACCCACCACTGGCTACCAGACCTGCGCTGGTGGCTCGCCGCGGCGCTGGCGCTGCTGTTCGCCCGCACCCGCGTGCACTTCACGCCGTGGCGCTGGCGGCTGTCGATGCCGGTGCCGCTGTCGTTCTGCCTGATCGGATTCTTCATCTGGGTGGCCGAAAACATTGCCACCTTCTACGGGGCGTGGATGTACCCGGACCAGCATGCCGGCTGGCGCGTGGTCCATACGGGGAAGATCAGTTCCTGGCTGCTGCTGGCGAGCGTCACCTTCGTGATCGTCGCAGATCTCAAGCACTACCGGGCGAAGCGCAGGGCAGTGAAGGCCGCGTGAAGCGCGGCGGAGAGTGACACACGGCAAGGTTTCGATTCGTACGAATTACGGCACAACCTGACCGCAGTGGGACACGTTCTCATCCACCGGAGGCGGCGCGGGTTCAGCGCGCGCGACCGCAACGGCCCACGCGACCAGCACGCAGACAAAGGCAAAGCGGCTCAGTACGGATCGACTCCCCCTCACATTTCCCAACATCGCTCCATCCCCCGTGTTCCGCTGGCCCGACCGCGCCCGCCGACGGCTCCTTGGTCCGTCGATTGCGCCGTGTCAGGTGACAGCGGCGTCGTGCAGGTCCAGAACAATGTGCAAAGATCGCGCCGGCCGGGCCCGGCAGCACCGCACGGCCAAAGGGCGGCCCGATTGCGTACTGCGATCACGACGCAACGGACTTTTCGAGGACGCCATGGTTGCCCTGACCCTGCCCAACATGTCGGCCTGGATCGGCATGATCCCGACAGCGCCGTCCCTGGCGACGGAAAGCCGCCGTGGCCGTTGCGGGATTTCGTCGAATGGCAAAACCTTTCGCGTCGACAAAACCGCCTATGCTTGCGCCATGCACCCCATCAGCGATGACATCACCGCGTGGATCCACGACTGGCAGGACGGCGACGCCCAGGCGCGCGATCGCGTGTTCGCGCGCCTGTACCTGGAACTCAAGCGCCTGGCCGCGGCCGTGCTGCGCAGCGAATCGGGACACGAAACGCTCCAGCCCACCGCCTTGCTCAATGACGCCCTGATCAAGCTGACCACTGCCGCGAGTGCGCCGGCGGCCGAAGACCGCAAGCACTTCGCCCGCATCGTGGCGCGTGCCATGCGCCAGATCCTGGTCGACCGGGCGCGGCGCAAACTGGCCGAGAAGCGCGGCGGCGGCGAGGTGGCCGAATCGCTTGATGGCCTGGAGGTCGCCGTGGCGGGCACCCCGGCCGAGCTGGTGGCACTCGACGACGCGCTGGCCACGCTGGCGCGCCTGGACGCGCGTGCGGCGGCGGTGGTGGAGCTGCGGGTCTTCGCCGGCCTGACCATCGATGAAACGGCGCAGGCCCTGCAGATCAGCCCGTCGGCGGTCAATCGCGAATGGGCCCACGCCAGTGCATGGCTCAAGAACGACGTCTTCGGCGCCCGCTGAGTCCACCGCAACCCGTCTTTACAGCCGCCGTGATGAACGATACCGACGCTTACCTGCGCCAGAAGAACGCCTTTTTCGACCTGCTGGACCTGCCGCCCGATGACCGGG
Organism: Tahibacter amnicola; assembly: GCF_025398735.1. Taxonomy (NCBI): domain Bacteria; kingdom Pseudomonadati; phylum Pseudomonadota; class Gammaproteobacteria; order Lysobacterales; family Rhodanobacteraceae; genus Tahibacter; species Tahibacter amnicola. The sequence continues at coordinate 302,031 of NZ_CP104694.1, read as the reverse complement.
TGGGCTACCTGGCGCAGCTGGCGGCCACCGACCCTTCCCTGGCCGATGTACTGGCCCGCCAGCTGGAGTCCGCCGGGCAGCCCTTGCCGGCGCTCGATGCCTGCGGCCGCGAACCGGCCTTGCCGCGCGTGGCCTCGTACCGGCTGGAGCGGGAACTCGGTCGTGGCGGCATGGGCCGCGTCTGGCTGGCCGAGCGCTCGCTCGGCGACGCGCGCCAGCGCGTGGCGCTCAAGCAGTTGCTGCACTCGGCCTGGACGGATGAAGCACGGCGCCGTTTCGAGCGCGAACGGCGGATTCTGGCCGGCCTGCTGCATCCGAACATCGCGGCACTGGTTGACGCGGGCACCGACGCCGACGGCGCGCCGTACCTGGCCACGACCTATGTCGACGGCGAGCGCATCGACCGCTACTGCGCCACCACCGGTGCCTCGGTCATCCAGCGCGTACAGCTCATCCGCCAGGTCGCCGAGGCGGTGGCCTATGCGCACCGCAAGCTGGTCGTGCACCGCGACATCAAGCCGGCGAACATCCTGGTCGACCGCGATGGCAGGCCCCAGCTGCTCGACTTCGGCATCGCGCGGTTCCTGGTCGAAGAGGCCATCACCACCGATGGGGTCGGCCCGCTCACGCTGCGCTACGCCGCGCCGGAACAGTTGTCGCCGGAAGGGCAGGATGCCGGCGTCGCCTGCGACGTCTACGCTTTGGGCGCGGTGCTCTACGAACTGCTCACCGGCGCCTCGCCACACGGTGACGTGGATGACCCGAAGGCACTGATCAGCGCGATCCTCACGCGGGAGGCCGAAGCGCCCTCGCGCCTGAGCCGGCTGCGCGGTGTGGATGCCGACCTCGATGCGATCTGTGCCATGGCCCTGCGCAAACGTCCGGAGGAGCGCTACGCCAGCGCCGGGGCGCTCGCCGCCGACCTCGCGCGCTGGCTCGCACGCCAGGCCGTCGACGCGCGACGCGGCGAGCGGGGCTATCGCGCCAAGGCCTGGTTGCGGCGGCGGTGGCCGGTCGTTCTGGGCATTGTCGCCATGTCGACATTTGCCATTTTCCACATCGTGCAGCAGGATCGCCTGCTCGAGCGCACCCGGCGCGAACACGAGAAGACCAAGGCCGTCGCCAACTACCTGGTGACGCTGTTTCGCGTCGCGACGCCCAACAAGACGAGCAGCGGCGACGTGAGCGTACGCGAGATGCTCGACCAGGGCACCCGGTCACTGCAGGACAAGCTCGCCCGCGGCGGCGACGCACGCAGCCTGGTTCCCCTGCTGCTGGCGGTGGCGCGCGTGCACTGCGAGCTGGGAGACCACCCGAAGGCGCGCGATCTCTCCACCCGCGCCGCACAGGCCGCGGGCGACCAGGGCGATGTCATGGCGCAGGCAGATGCGCTGCGTTCCGTCGCTGGCGAGTCCTACCACCTGGATGATCCGAAGGCGTTCCACGCGCATACGCAGGAAGGGGTGAAGCTGCTTGAATCGATCGGCGAGACGGACAGCGATCTCTATCTTGCCCAGATCGGCAACCTGGCGATCGGCTATTACCTCATCGGCGAGGCGGAAAAATCCTGGCCGATCTTCGAACGGGTGCATCGCCTCAACGAGTACACCAACATGGAGCGCTACATCCTCGGCCTCAACAACGCCGCAGGGCTGGCCCTCAACGCGGGCGAGTGCCAGCGCGGCGAAAACTGGCTGCGGATGGCGCAGGAGGCCACGCCACGCCGCCGGGCGCCCAATCCGGCCGAGGACATCCTGATCGGGCGCAATCTCGCGTGGGCGGCCTTGTGCAACGAACGCCCCGACGAAGCGCGCGAGCGGATCGATGCGCAGATGGCAAAGGGCGAAACCTTCTGGGGCAAGGCACACCCGGAGCTGGCGTCTCTCTACAACGACCGCGCCGAAATCGCCCTGGCGCAGGGCGACCTCGCCACGGCCGCGGCCGCGGCCGACGCCGCGTACACCCTCGCCAGCAAAGGCCTGCCGCCTGGTCATGGCATCACGACCGATGCACAGGGCCTGATCGGCATCATCCAGGTCGAAAAGGGCGACTACGCACAGGCGTTGCCCCAGCTGGAAGCCGTGGTCGCCGCGCGCGGCAGCGGGGCACCGGTCGAACCGCAGCCCCATGTGGAGCAGGTTGCGCTGGAAAGGGCACGCTGCGCCCTGCGGCAAACGCCCTTGCGCGAACGCGCCCAGCTGGAGCCCCATCTCACCGCGCGAAACCTCGCACCGTGGCAGCGGCGCCTGGTGACACGCTGGCTGGCCGGCTGTAGCGCCACAACGGCACGGTGAATCCGCGCTCGGCCCTGCTCAGGAAACCGGTGCGCCGGCACGACGGGCGTGCAGTACGCGCTGCAGGTCCACCAGACTGACCGGTTTGACCAGGTGCCCGTCGCAGCCGGCCTGCTCACTCCGGGCGTGGTCCTCGGCCTGGCCCCAGCCGGTCAGCGCGATGATCTGGATGGATCCGCCCCAGTCCTGCGCGCGGATTCGCCGCGTGGCCTCGTGTCCATCCAGCTCGGGCATGCCCACGTCCATCAGGATGATGTCCGGTCGCAGGGTCTGCGCCATTTCGACCGCCTCCAGGCCGTCGTGCGCCGTGTGCACCTCGTTGCCGAGCAGGCTGAGCATGGTAGCCATCGATGCTGCGGAGTCGCGGTTGTCATCGACGACCAGGATGCGCCGCGCCGGCGCCGCGGCGGCGTCTGTCGTGACCGTCTCGCCGGTCGAGCCGCGCAGGCCCAGCGGCAACTGCACGGTGAAGGTGCTGCCAAGGCCAGGGCCGTCGCTGTGCGCATGCACGCTGCCGCCGTGCATTTCCACCAGGCCCTTGACCAGTGCCAGGCCGATGCCGAGGCCGCCGGTGCTGCGTTCCACGCTGCGGTCGATCTGCGAGAACATGTCGAAAATCGTATGCATGGAATCGGCAGGGATTCCGATGCCGTTGTCGATGACCCGGATCACCACCTCCGTCGGCAACACCTGGGCCGACAGCAGGATGTTTCCGTTTGCAGGAGTGTACTTTGCGCTGTTAGATAAAAGGTTTCCGATCACCTGTGCCAGGCGGGTGAAGTCGGCGTCGAGCACGACGGTGTCGCGCGGCAGGTCGATTTCCAGCTGGTGCCCGGCGGCCTCGATCGACGGGCGCGCCGTATCCACCGCGCTGGCGACGACGTCCGCGAGCAATACGCTGGTGCGGCGCAATTCCATCTTGTTGAGGCTGATCCGCGAGACATCGAGCAGGTCGTCAATCAGCCGCACCATGTGCGCCAGCTGGCGGTCCATCATCGAACGGGCGCGCGCCACGGCGTCTGCGTCGGTGGCGGCAAGGCGCATGATTTCCAGGCCATTGCGCAGCGGTGCGAGCGGGTTGCGCAGCTCGTGCGCCAGCAGTGCGATGAACTCGTCCTTCTTGCGATCGGCTTCGCGCAGCTTTCTCACCAGGCGCGATCGTTCGTAGGCCACCGTGACGTAGCGCGTGACGATGCGCAGGAATTTCACGTCGTCCTCGTCCAGTACATCGCGCGTGCGGCTGGCGAACGAGAGCGTGCCGAGCAGGCGATTGTCCGCCAGCATCGGCGAGCAGGCGTAGGAACGGATGCCCAGGGTCTTGAGCAGCGCCTGGCGCGGATCTTCCGATTGCTGGACAAAACGGGCCACGACCGGATTGCGCGTGAGCGCCACGTGGCCGCACATGGCTTCGCCGAAAGCCAGCTGGCGACACTGGGACAGGAACTGGTCCGGAACGCCGACGCAGGATTCCAGCCGCAACACGTGGTCAGTTTCGTCGACGATGTAGTTGAAATAGGTATCCAGCGAGAAGTGCGGGGCGATGCGCGCAAACAGCTCGCGCATCATCAGTTCCGGATCATCGTTGGTGAGCAGTGACGCGGCCGCCACCCACAACAGGCGCTGGCGCTCGGCCTGCGTGCGGATCGATTCCTCGGCCTGTTTGCGCTCGGTCACGTCGCGCGTGGTGCCGGCGATGGCCTCCACTTCGCCTTCATTGCCCAGTACCGGTGTAAAAATGTAGTCGTAGATGCGCAGCCCCTGCGTGCCGGTGAAGGGCACTTCGCCGCGGACGGGCTGGCGGGTGCGGATCACCAGGTCGATTTCCCGGTCGTGCATCGCGGCATGCCACTCGGGATAACCCAGCTCGAGAAACGTCTTGCCGGCGGCTTCGTCCCAGGACTTGCCCCACAGCTGCAGCAGCGCGTCGTTGGCGTAGATGAAGCAATGCTTCAGGTCGAAGACGTAGACCAGATCAGGCGTATTGGACAGGATGGTCTCGTACAGGCGTCGGCTGCGTTCGGAATCCTGCATCAGGCGCTCGAGCACGCCTTCGACGCGTTTCTGGTCGGTGATGTCCAGCGCCGTGCCATTGAGCAGGACCGCGTGACGGTCCTGGCCTTCGCCTTCGAAGCTGGCGCGGCCATTGGCGGAGATCCAGCGCTGCGAGCCGTCGGGCAGGCAGATCCGGTAGTCGATCGAATACGCGCCGTCGCCGGCGGGATCGAGCGCATCCTGCACGGCGCGGTGCACGCTTTCCCGATCCTGCGGATGAATGCGACCCAGTGCTTCGCGCATGTTGGCGCCGGCGGCGGTGATCGTGCAGCCCCAGATTTCCCGCATGCGGTAATCCCACTCACCCTCGTCGGTAAGCGGGTCGTAGCGCCAGCTGCCGACGCGGCTGACATCCAGCGCCAGGCGCAGCCGGTCCTGGCTCGCACGCAGTTCGGCCTGGGCCTGGTTGCGTTCGATCAGCTCCGCCGCCTGATGGGCGTAGAGATCCGTGAGTCGCAATTCCTGCTCGCCGAAGCAATGCTCATCGGTGCAATAGGTGGTGAGGACGCCCAGCATCCGGCCGCCGTGGGTCAGGATCGGGGTGCACTGGGCGGAGCGGATGTCGGCCAGTTCCGCCACCGGTGCTGCCACCTCGAAAGGGAGCAGCGCTTCGTTCTCCTGGAGCACGGCACGCTGCCCCGTGCAGATGGCGCGACCACTCAGGGTGGATTCGACCACCGGCACGCCGTCCAGCTGGGCGACGAAGGACTCGCTCAATCCACGCTGTACCGCCAGTTGCAGTGAACCGCGCACGCTGTCGAGCAATTGCAGCGCACCGCTCTGCGTGCCGTGCAGGTCGAGCACGGCGTCGAGTATGTCGCCGAGGATGGCCTCAAGGTCGGTGCCTCCCGACAGGCGCGTCGTGATGGCATGCAAGCGCTCCATGGCCAGCAGCTCCGTGGCCAGCGCATGACCAGTAGGGATGGGCCGGGATCCATCCGGTGCGGTCGCGGACGTTGGCAGAGCGATGCCGATCAGCCCGCCACCGGCGACGGGCGAGAGCGTCATTCGGACACCGCGCAGGCCCCCGCCGCTGTATACAATGCGGCAATTGTGCGTCACCGGCGCGGCGGCCGCCCGGCCCAGCGCCTCCTGCAGCGCTGCCACGTCATCGGCAGGCACGAATTGCCACAGGGGGCGACCGCGGAGGGTGTGCTCGGGAAGGCCCGCCAGCGACGCCCAGCAGGCGTTGCTGGAGCGGTAGCGTCCCTGGTCGTCGAGCTCGAAAACCCCGAAGAGTTCCTGCGCAAAGAAGGCGCGGATACGAGCGTCGTCAGGCGCCATTTCGCGATTCCGGAAAGTGTCCGCCAGATGCTGTTGGCAATGTCCGATCTTGCCTGCGCCGCGAAGTCCGGGCAAGAAAAAGTTCCCTTTTGGCCTGAGCGGGCGCGGCGGCGTGCAGCGGCGTTGCACGTGCCTGAATTCCGTCGTCGCGCCGGCTTGCTCTGTCCCGCCGACAGGGTAGGCAATGCGCACGGACCTGCGCGACGGGCACGGGTAATTCGCTTTACGGCGCCGTGAATTCGCCGTTATGCCCGCCTGGGCAGCAACAAAACGTCAGTCCCGGGTAGGGATCTGTTCAGTGGGAAGCGGGGTCGGCGACGGACGCCGGAGGAGGACACGCCGCACCGACGGCGGCAATGCGGGTGCGGATCAGCGCCGCGTGAGAGCGACACATCGTGCCGGCGCCGCGTACCGGCGCCGGGCCGGCCGGGCGGAGATAAGGACGATCGACTGCCGGTGATGCATGGTGACGATTACGATTCGTAGGTACGAAGCGCCAGCATCGGCACGCGGCTTGTATCTTCAAAGTGCGTCGCGGCCTGGATTTCCGAGTAGATTTCCCAGCATTCGCTACGGCTCATGGCACCTTCGCGCCACAGCGTATTGATGCGGTTGAACAACTGGTTGCTCACGCTGTCGCGGGACGACGTGTCGGCACAGAGCGCCAGCCGACGGCGCAGCGTCTCGACTTCTTTGAGCGTATCGCTGAGTTTCATCGAAGTGCGCATTTGCTGAACTCCTCTGTTGTAATCCTGATGAAGCATTAAACGGGCCAAGCGTGCCGATACCCGCTGTCCGGTCTGCCGAAGCATCGCCTGTCACCGCCAGACACGGGCAAAACTCCCGAATGTGTGAGGGACGTCGCCCTTTCAAAGGGAATAAACGAGGGCGCGTACGGGAAAAGAACACCCATTTGCAACACGACGTAAACCCATCGCCGCGGCCGGTACGACATTTCTTGTCCGATTGGACAGATGTGACGCGAACGGCTGTCGAAGTGGGCGCAGGTGGGGTGGCGCCGGTGGCCGAAATCGACAACCGGCGGGCTTTGGGCGCAGAAAAATGCCTCGGGGGGTTTCTTGCTCGACCCGAACATGCAGTAAAGTTCGTGCGCCCTGGTTGCAGGGTCGTTTGCCGATTGATCGCGCAAGCGCAACTGTTTACGAGACCACTGCCACATGCCTAAGAAATCTGCGACCACTGCCGCCGCTTCCCGCCGCTCCGCGGCTCCTGCGAAAGCCGCCAAGGCGTCTGCCGCCGCCGGCGGAATCAAGCCGATCAAGGAAGCCTTCTCCAAGTCCGAACTGAGCCGCTACATTGCCGAGCAGACCGGCGTTGAGCCGAAATCGGTCAAGGCGGTTCTTGCAGCGCTGGAGGGCACCATCCTCGGCGCCATCCACAAGAAGGGTGTCGGCCAGTTCACCCTGCCGGGCATCGTCAAGCTGACGGCCCAGGCTGTTCCGGCCAAGAAGAAGCGTTTCGCGAAAGACCCGTTCACCGGCGAAGAGCGCTGGTTCCCGGCCAAGCCGGCGACCGTCCGCGTCAAGGCGCGTGCGCTCAAGAAGCTCAAGGACGCCGCGGTCTGATCGTCCCTGCGGGGGAAAACGTGTCCGTCGGGCACGTTTTCCTCCGCTCGCTGCACCGCGTCATTGCCGCGTCCTTCCTGATGTACTCCGGTTCTTCACGCCGATTCGCCCATTTCGTCGCTGCAGCAGCGCGATTCCCGCGATTGGCGCGCCCCAGCCAGCTCCGCACGGAAGCACCATGCCCCAGGGAAAGCTCGTCTGCGTCGGCATCGGCATGACCCTTGGCTCGCATATCGGGCCGCTGGCGAAAAGTCATATCACCCAGGCCGACGTCGTCTTCGCCGGTGTATCCGACAGCGTCGTCGAAGCCTGGCTGCGCACGCTGCATCCGGACGTCCGCAGCCTCCAGCCGTTCTATGAAGCGGGCAAGTCACGCCGGCTGACCTACCGGGAGATGGTCGAGGCGATGCTTGCGCCGGTTCGCGCCGGACAATCGGTCTGCGGCGCCTTCTACGGGCACCCGGGCGTGTTCGCCTGGGCACCGCACCGGGCCATCGCACTGGCCCGTTCGGAAGGGCACGAGGCGCTCATGGTGCCGGGCGTTTCCGCGGAAGATTGCCTTTATGCCGACCTGGGCATCGATCCGGGACGTGTCGGCTGCCAGCACTACGAAGCCAGCCAGTTCATGCTGTACCGGCGCACCATCGACAGCTCGGCCTACCTGGTCCTGTGGCAGGTGGGACTGGCCGGCGATCGCTCACTGACGCGAACCTCGACCGGGCCGGCCTATCGGCAGCTCCTGGTGGAACTGCTGCTGGAACACTATCCGGCCGACCATCCCGTCGTGATCTACCGTGCACCGACACTGCCCGTGGTGGCCCCGCGTATGGATTCCGTGCGTCTGTGCGAACTGCCGGCGGCGCCGATCGACGCGGAAGATACGGTCGTCATCGCGCCGGTGCGCCCGCTCGAGCCACGCCGCGCGATACGCGCGCAGCTGGCGGCGCTGGACATGACCCTGGTTCCCGGCGACTGATCATGCGTATCTACACGACGGCGCGCCTGGTACTTCGGCCGCTCCAGGAAGGCGACCGTGCCCTCTTCGAATATCTTTACGGCGACGCCGGGGTCATGGAGCACGTGGCGCGGCCGCTCTCATCCGCCGGCGTCGAAAGGGCTTTTGCCGCGGCACTTCCGTCGTTACCGGGCGCCGATTGCCGCCACGCCTTTTTCAGTGTGGCCGAAGCGGCGGGGCAGAACGCGTTCGGTCTGGCAGGACTGCAGTCCATCGACCGTACCCGGGGTTGCGCGGAGGCGGGAATCCTGTTGCCGGCGGAACGCCAGTCGTGCGGCTACGGCAAGGAAATTCTGCGAAAACTCACCGAAATCGCCTTTGACTCCTTTGGCCTGGATGAGGTCTACGTGCAGTACCGCCGCGCGCACGAGCGAGCCGAGCAGCTGGTAGTCAGCGTCGGATTTTCGGCGCTGCCGGAAACGGCGGATCCGGCGCCACCGCCATGGCGCACCTGGCGGATGCGGCGCGCACCGGGTTGATGCGTATCCACGGCGTGATTTGAGCCAGTGCCAAAATGGCCGGACACGCAAAATGCGTAGCGGCACACGATGCCAGGAATCCCGATTTTCCGCTTTCCGATTGGGCAGATTGCGTGCAGTATCTGCGAGCCGCCCACCGGGGCGCCGGCTCCGACGGGAATGCAGGCAGCGACGCTGCCCTGCACGCCGTCGGCACGGGCGAGGGTGACCCGCAGGCGGTCTGACAACCTCATCGACACCAGCCATCACGGCACAACGGAAAGGGGTGAATCCATGCTTGAGGCAATTGCGTTTCTTGAGCGTATCGGTGCAACGGCGGCGCGCGACGGCGGCCGCGAAGGCTTGGAAGCCATGCTGGGTGACAGCACGATCGATGCGTCGATCAAGGCCGCCCTGCTGGCGGGCGACCGCACGGCGATCGGCCGGGCTCTGGGCCTGACGCCAGTACGTTCCTGCGTTCTGGCGCCGCCGGACAACGACGAGCAGGACGCGCCGCAGGACGACAAGAGCCGCATCGTCGCGGCCTGCCACATCCGCGCGGTCGCGTGAGGCAATGATGCGCGGCGCCATCGCCCGGTTGTTCCGACGCGTCGGGCTGGCGCTCATCCTCGCCTTGCACAGCACGGCCGCGATCGAACCCGACGCGGCCATGCTGCTGCTCAAGCAAGCCGATTCCATCAAGACGTCCAACCACGCCGAATTCAACCAGATCATGGCCAAGCTGGAGAGCCAGCGCGACGCGCTGCCGCCGGCCGAAGCGATGTACCTGCGCTACCTGCAGGGCTGGAAGATCGCCTACGACGGCGACTATGCCGGGGCGATCCCGGTCCTGAACGGCATCATCGACAGCTCCACCGACGCCACACTGCGTTTCCGCGCCGGCGCCACCGTGGTCAACATGCTGGCCATCGCGCGGCGCTACGAGGAAGCCTACGGCCAGCTGAGCAAGATCCTCGACCTCTTGCCCGAGGTGCACGACCGTGATGCGCGCGAACAGGGATTCGTCGTCGCCGCGATCCTCTACAACCAGGTCGGCCAGTACGAACTGGGCCTGGAATATGCGGAAAAACTGCTCAGCGAGGACTGGGCGGGCCGTGGCGCCTGCAAAGGTGGGCAACTGCGGCTGGAAGCGATGTACAAGTCGGGCCAGCTGACCAACCCCGACAAAGACTTCCAGGCCGGCATCGAAGCCTGCGAGAAACTGAGCGAACCGTTGCACGCGAGCGTGATCCGCGGCTACGTGGCGCAACTGTTGACCCGGCAGGATCGTGCCCAGGATGCGATCGACCTGCTCACCCGGCACTACGACGCGCTGCGTCGCACCGGTTACGCCCGCATCGTTTCCGAAAGCGACGCGTTGCTGGCGCGCGCCTACAAGCAGGTCGGCAATGTGACGCTGGCGCGCGAGCATGCCGAGCGCGCCGTGGCCGACGCGGTTCCCAACCAGATTACCGAACCCCTGGTGACGGCCTACCAGGTGCTGTACGAAATCGCCCGTGCGCAGGGCGACTACAAATCGGCGCTGGCTTTCCATGAAAAGTTCGCCGCGGCCGACAAGGGCTACCTCGACGACATCAGCGCGCGCCAGCTGGCATTCCAGCGGATCCGCCAGGAAGTGGCGGCCGCCCGGTTCCACATCGAGGCGCTCAACAAGCAGAACCAGGTTCTGCAGCTGCAGCAGCAGCTGGCCGACAAGGCCGTGGAGAACGGGCGCCTGTATATCGTCCTGCTAGGCACGGTACTGCTGTTCCTGCTGCTGTGGACCTACCGCACCAAGCGCGCGCAGCTGCACTTCATGCGCCTGGCGCAGCGCGACGGCCTGACCGGCGTCTCCAACCGCCCCCACTTCATGTTCGTGGCCGAACGCACGCTCGAGGAATGCCGGCGCGCCGGCGAGCCGGTCAGCATGGTGCTGTTCGACCTGGATCACTTCAAGCAGATCAACGACGCGCACGGCCACGCGGCCGGCGACTTCGTGCTCAAGCAGGTCACCAAGGTGTGCAAGTCCTGCCTGGCCGAAGACGAGGTACTGGGCCGCCTGGGCGGCGAGGAGTTTGCCATCGTGCTGCCGCGCGCCTCGCAGGACGCCGCGATGCGCAAGGCCGATGAGCTGCGCGCGCGAATCGCCACGGTCACCACGTCCGGGAACAGCCATGGCCAGCCCGTCTCGGCCAGTTTCGGCGTGGCGCAGACCGCGTCGGCCGGCTATGACCTGCAACGCCTCGTCGCCAGCGCCGATGTCGCGCTCTATCACGCCAAGCGGTCTGGCAGGAATCGCGTCGCCTCGTTTGAGCCCCACCTGTCGATGGGTGCAATCGCCTAGCGGCACGCGGGACCGGGGTAGCGGCATGCCGACATAATATGTCTTGACATGTTATGTCGGCGGCGATAGCGTGGCTGTGCCAGGTCCGAGCGATCCGGGGAGGGGTCGGGGATGCCCAAGCGCCACAATCTGCCTGCCTTGATCAAGGCGACGCTTCCGCTGCTCAAGCGCCAGTTGATGACCGAGGCGATCGAAATCGCCAGCGTTCCCGGCGAAGTACCGGTCATCGAGGTCGGATTTCCCCGCAGCGAGCGGTTGCCGATCTACGTGACCGATACCGGCAGCCAGCTGCTGTGCATCAGCTATCTGTGGCGCGACAGCGATGTGCGTCCGCGCCTGCGCAGCAAGCTGATGGAAACCCTGCTCGATCTCAATCCGAGCGTGCCCCTGTCGGCGTTCGGCCGGATCGGTGGGCATTTCGTGCTGTTCGGCGCGCTCAGCCCCGAATCCTCGCCGCGCGACGTGGCGCTGGAGTTGGCGACACTGAGCGACAACGGGCGTGACGCTATTTCCACATTGTCAGATTTCCTGGTCTAGGAACGCGCCATGGCTTGGTGGAACGACATCCTCGGTGCCCTGCGTAACGAACTGGACGGCTCGCCGGAATCGGCTGCCGCCGAGGCCGAACCGCGCTCCGTGCGCCAGGCGCAGGCGCTGCTGCAACGCACCCAGAAGGACCTCCAGTCGGCCCGCGCCCGCGCCGAAGCGGCGCGCCGGCGCATGCTGCGCGCGCAGGGCGAGCTGGAAGAGCTCACCCGCAGCGAGTGGCAGCATCCGCGTTACCGCGATCGGCTGGTGGAGCTGGCGCGCGCCGTCGCGCTGGAAAGCGAGCTGGTGGGCAGCTTTGATGCCCACATCACGCAGCTGGACGCCGTGCAGGCACGCATCGCCCTGCAGATGCGCACGCTGGAGCGCGATCTTTCCATGGCCCGCACCGCCACCGCGGCCAGCCGGACCACCCAGGCCGTGGGCGATCGCCCACGGCCGGTGGCGCGCACCCGGCGTGATGCCGGTTTCGAACGCGCCCGCCCCAAGGCCGTGATGGAGCGTCTGGAACAACTGCCCGCCCGGCACCCCCGGAAGCCCGCCGATGAAGACTGAGCGCCTGCCCAGTCGCTGGCGCTCCTCGGAACCGGCCCTGCGTGCGGTTCAGGTGGCCTTCGACGTTTCCGAAACGGTCATGCAGGCGATCCGAACGGCCGCCTTCGAATCCAACCTGTCCAACTCCGACCAGGTTCGCGTCGTACTGGGGCTGCCAGTGGTGCGCCAGGTCAAGCGCCCGCGCCTGACGGTGAGCCTGAGCGGTGAGGATTACCAGCTCCTGGGCAGCCGCTATGGCCTTGACGCCAGCGACCACCTGGCGATCAAGGAGCGCGTGGCACAGGAACTGTTTGCATTCGCCGAGTCGCAGAGCAGGAGCCGCACCAGGAAGAGGGCGAAGACACCATGAACTTCTTTTATCTCCTCACGCACTTTCCCGCGATCATTCCGTCGATTCTGCTCGGCGTGCTGATCGTGTTCTGGCTGCTCGCCATCGCTGGCATGTTCGATTTCGATGCGGTTGGCCCCGACTGGGTCGGCGGCGAAGACGGCGATGCGGTGCCGGAGTCGCTGCTGGCCCTGGGACTGGACCGCCTGCCGTTCTCCATCGTCATCAGTGGCGTCGTGTTCTTCTGGTGGCTGCTGACCATGCTCGCCCTGTCGCTGGCGCCGGTGTGGTATGCCGCGTCGCCGTGGCTGGTGGGCGGCGGCGTGCTGGTGGTCGCGCTCCTGGCCGCCGTGCCCCTGGCCGCGATCTGCCTGCGGCCGCTCAAGCCCCTGTTCGTCGTCCACCCGGGGGCGAGCCACGAATCGGTCATCGGCCGCAGCTGTCGCATTCTCACGCTCAGCGTCGAAGAGAATTTCGGCCAGGCCGAGGTGGATACGGGCGGCGCGCGACTGAACATCAAAGTGTACGCCGGCGTCCCCAATTCGCTCGTCAAGGGCAGCACGGCGCTCATCATCGACCTGGATCGCGAGCGCGGCCGCTATCTCGTGGAAGCCTACGACCCGCCGTCCTGATCATCACCGTCCCGCCGTTTCGTCAAGTCCGTTTGCCCTGTCACTGATCCCAACCCACCGGGAGTACCCGAAGATGGATACCGCCGTTATCACCCTGATTGCCGCCGTTGGCGTACTGGTCGTTTTCCTGCTGGGTTTCATGGCGCTGGTCGCCAAGTTCTACCAGAAGGTGGACCAGGGCCATGCCATGATCGTCAACACCATGCGCGCCGAGCCGGAAGTCAGCTTTACGGGCCGGCTGGTCATTCCGATCCTGCATCGTCGCGAGACGATGGATATTTCGCTCAAGACCATCGAAATCGAGCGCATGGGCAAGGAAGGCCTCATCTGCAAGGACAACATGCGCGCCGACATCAAGGTGAAGTTCTTCGTGCGCGTGAACAAGACGCGCGACGACGTACTGCGCGTCGCCCAGGGCATTGGCTGTGCACGGGCGAGCAGCCAACAGACGCTGGAAGACCTCTTCAGCGCCAAGTTTTCCGAAGCACTCAAGACCGTGGGCAAGGCGATGGATTTCGTCGACCTGTACGAAGCCCGTGACCGTTTCCGCGACCAGATCGTCCGCCAGATCGGCGATGAGCTTTCCGGGTACGTACTCGAAGACGCCGCGATCGACTATCTCGAGCAAACGCCGCTGGAAAAGCTCGATCCGCACAACATCCTCGACGCCCAGGGCATCCGCAAGATCACCGAGCTGACCGCCGAGCAGAACGTCCACACGAACGAACTGCGCCGCAACGAAGAAATGCGGATCAAGAAAAAGGACGTCGAAACCGCCGAGGCCGTGCTGGAGCTGGAACGCCAGAAGGCCTACGCCGAGGCCAACCAGCAGCGCGAGATTGCCAACACCCGCGCCCGCGAGGAAGCCGAGTCGGCGAAAGTGGCGGCGGAAGAGCGCTCCAAGTCGGAGATCGCCCGGCTGCTGGCGGACCAGCAGATCGCCGTGCAGCAGGAAAACATGAAGCGCGAGGCCGAAGTCGCCGAGAAGAACCGCCAGCGCGCGGTGGCCATCGAGGAAGAGCGCGTCACGCGCGCCCGCGAGCTGGAGCAGGTCGACCGCGAGCGCGAAGTCACCTTGCACCGGATCGAGAAAGAGAAGGCCGTCGAAGTGCAGAAGAAGGCGATCGCGGATGTGATCCGCGAGCGCATCGTGGTCGAACGCACGGTGGCCGAGCAGGAAGAAGAGATCAAGAACCTGCGCACCCTGTCCGACGCCGAACGCACGAAGAAGAGCACCATTGTGCTGGCCGAGGGCGCGGCGGAAGAGAGCTTCATTGCCGAGGTGCGCAAGGCCATGGCCGAAGAACAGCGCGCCAAGCACAAGGCCGCCGAAGAACTCACCATGGCCGAGGCCAAGCTCGCCATCGCCGGCAAGGCGGCCGAGGGCAAGAAGCGCGAGGCGGAAGGTATCGAAGCCGTCGAGGCGGCCAGTGGCCTGGCCGCCGCGAAGGTGGCCATCGCGCAGGCCGATGCGACGGAAAAGGAAGGCCTGGTCGCTGCGCGCCTGAAAATCGCCGACGCCGAGGCTATCGCCAAGCACGGCTCGGCCGAGGCCGAGGCGTTGCGCCTGAAGCTGGAAGCCGAGGCGACGGGCAAGCAGAAGCACGGCGTCGCCGAGGCCGAGGCACTGCGTCTGAAACTGGAAGCCGAAGCGTCCGGCAAGCAGAAACACGGCGAAGCCGAGGCGCACGCCATCGCTGTCCGTTTCGCGGCGGAGGCTGGCGGCCTGAAGGACAAGTTCGAAGCCATGAAGGCGATGAGCGAAGAAACGCGCGCCCATGAAGAACAGCGCATGCAGCTCGACTACGCCCACGCGGTGACGATGAAAGGCATCGATGCCAATCAAGCCATCGCCCGCGACCAGGCCGAGGTGCTGGCCAAGGCGCTGTCGGTGGCCAACATCGAGATCGTCGGCGGCGACGGTGCCTACTTCGAACGCTTCATGCGCTCGCTGAGCCTGGGCAAGGCCATCGACGGCACGGTCGACAAAAGCGCGCTGCTCAGCCAGGCCCTGGCCGAGCACAAGGCCGGCAAACGCGACCTGATCGCCGACGCGCGCGAACTCATCGCCGCGATCGGCGGTGCGGATGCGTTGCGTGACCTGTCGGTGGCGAACCTGGCGCAGCGGCTCGGGGCCAAGGCGTCCGATGGCGGCCTGCTGCCGGGAACCGGCGGCAACAAAGACTGAGCGGCGCGCGCATGACTGCCTCCGCCACGTTCGAACTCCTGCGCAAGCGCCTGGCCACCACCGGCCAGGCGCTCGGTGAAAAGGTGCAGGCACTCAATCGCCGGCGCCTGGATGCCTTTGGCCGTATCGAGGCCAAGCTGCTGGCGCGACTGAATGCGCGCACCGAGCACAACGGCGTGGCGCGGGACGTGGTGCGCGCCGGTGATGTGTTCCTGCTCGGCTACAACGTCTTCATCGGCCTGAAGAAGGAAACCCAGGTCGGCGACGTGTTCTGCCTGTACCGGCTCGCCGAGAGCGGTGAGGGGCCCGAACTGCAGGCGCAGCCGATTGCCGGAACCTTCCTGGATGACGCGCGGTTCGTAGCGGATTTCCGCGAGCTCTTCACCTATTACCGCGCCACCACGCTCGACCAGTTGCGCGTGATCGGCGAGCGGCTGCTGATGATCTTCCGCACCGGCACCCAGGCCACCGACCTGCGCGTTTTCCGCTTCTCGATCGATCGCGAAGGCCGTGTGCAGTACCTGGACAACCGCGGCGAACGCGATCACGTGCTGCCGCCCACGCACGACTTCGAGTGGCAGCCCGTCACCCGCGAACAGTTCGTCATGGGGCGCCATCCCCACGCCAATATCCTGGACACAGTGTTCGTCGAGACCATCGGCGGCGATCTCACTATCAAGATCGAGAACAACACCGAAAGCGGCCTGGGCATCTACAGCGAGCCGGTCGACGACAAGAACCAGTCCCTGGCGGATGCGGAAATCGCCTACGCGCCTGTCGGTGCGCTGATCCTTCTGCGGATCAAGCCCTACCGCGAAAACCAGACGCGCTACCTGGTGTTCAATACACGGCAGAAAAGCGTGGTGCGCCTGGACGAGATCGGCGCCTCGTGCATGGCCTTGCCCGAAGACCATGGCATCGTGTTCCCCGGCGGCTGCTATCTCGAATCCGGCGAATACAAGCGCTTCTCCGACCTGGGCCACGACTTCTCCGCCTTCCGCATCAAGCGCCAGCTGCGCGCGCCCAGCGGCGAGGACATGCTCTACGTGTTCTACGAGCCCGTGGGCGGGCGCTATGCGCTGTTGTCCTACAACGTGATTGACCGAGCACTGGGCCAGCCGCTCCTTGGCAACGGCTATGCGCGCCTGCTCGACGGCCGCGTGCTGCTGATGACACCCGAGTCGGGCGAAGAACCGACGCGCCTTCACACCATGCAGCTCTGGCGGACGCCTTTTGCCTTCGAAGAACACGCCAGCGTCGCGCCGCGCGTGAGCGGATTGCTCGGGCGCGTGGGCAACGCGACGGTCGTCCGTGCACTGGCCGATCTGCGTGAGGTGCTGCGCCTGGCATCGGATGCGGCAAACCAGGCTGGCTACGAACAGCTCGTGCGCCTGAGCGGACGCTGCGCAGACGCCTACCCATGGTTGACGGAGGCAGAAGCCGGCGAAATCGGCGCGGACGTCGCCACGCTTGGGCGCAGCGCGCGCGAAGCCCTGGTGGCCTGCGAGAAGCTGGAACAGGCGAAAACCGAGGCGCGTCACGCGGTGGAGGCGGCTGGCAAGTCCGTCGGCGAACTGCTTTCGCGCGTCAGCAGCCTGTTGTGGCAGAAACCCGAGGATTTCACCGACGCGATCCGCTCGATCAAGCGCAAGCGCGGCGAGCTGACTCTGCTGGGCGAGAAGGAGCACGTCGCCGCCACGGACGTCGCGTCCCTCGATACGCGCCTGCGCGAGGAGCTGGACCGCATCGGCGCGCGCGCGCTGAAGTTCTTTGCCGATTCGGCAGCGTTCGCGCCGCTGCAGAAGGGATTGGCCGACGCCGCCGACCATGTCGCGAAGGCAACGACCAGCACGGCGCTGGCGGATGTGGGCAAGGAACTGGATGCCCTCGCCGAATCGCTCGACGGACTGAGCGAACTGGTGGCTGGTTTCGAACAGAGCGACGCGCAGCAGCGCGCCGACCTGCTCGGCCGCACCTCCACGCTCTATGCCGAGGTGAACCGCATCCGCGCGCAGCAGCGTAACCGGCGCGAAACCCTGCTCAAGGAAGAACAGGGGCTGGAGTTCGGTGCGCAGCTGACCGTGCTGGAGCAGACGGTCGAGAATCTGCTCGGTCGCAGCGACACGCCCGAATCCACTGACAACGCGCTGGCGCAGCTCTTGGGCCAGATCGAGCAGCTGGAAGCCCGCTTTGGCGAGCAGCCCGCCTTCCTGGTGGAACTGACCAGCCGGCGCGAAACCGTGCTCGATGCCTTCGCGGCGCGCCGCGAGCAGATCGCCGGCCAGCGCGAGCAGCGCGCCCAGGGTTTGCGCGAGGCCGTCGAACGCGTGCTGGACGGCGTGCCGCGCCGCGTCGCGCGCCTGTCGCAGGCCGAAGAGGTGCATGCCTTATTTGCCGGCGACAGTCTGGTCGAACGCGCCCTGCGGCAGATCGACGAGCTGCGCGCGCTGGGCCACGCGGTGGCGGCGGACGAACTCGGCGGCCGCCTGAAATCGCTGCGCGAGGCCAGCCTGCGCGACCTGCGCGATCGCACCGAGCTGGGTATCACTGGCGATACGCTGGCGCTGGGAAATTTCCGCTTCACGGTCGAGCGCAAGCCGCTGGATATCGCGCTGCTGCACACTGCCGATGCGGTATCACTGCGCCTGGTGGGCAGCGACTACCAGCGGCCGGTCGACGACCCCCGCGTACACGAGTTTCGCGCGGTGTGGGGACAATCCCTGCCGAACGAAACGGCCACGGTGTATCGCGGTGAATACCTGGCCTACCGCCTGTGGCGCGCGGCGCAGGATGGCGACACCGCCTTGCGCGACGCACTCCTGTCGGTCGAACCCGACACCGTGCAGGCGCTGGTGGCCGAACACGCGCGCCGCTATCCCGTGGAGGATTACCAGCGCGGCGTGCACGACGTCGATGCGGGCCAGATCCTGCACGTACTGGCCAAACTCGCCAGTGGTGCCGGCGAGTTGTCGGTGCCAGCCGCCGCGCGCGTGGTGGCGCAATGCCACTACGCCCTGCTTGATCCCCCGGCGCAGACCGCGTTGCGCAGCCATGCGACGGGCCTGGCCTGGTTCGTACGGAACAGCCTGGCGCCGCCGGTACCACCCTCGTGGCTGGCCGCGATCGCGCACACGGCGCAGGCCGCAGGAATTTCCCTGAGCCCGGCGCAGCTGGCGGCTGCGGCGCGGCACCTCGTCATCAGCGTGGGACAGGATCATCCGCACTTCGACGTTTCCGCCGCCGCCCAGGACCTCGCCGACCGCGTACGCAGCGAACTGCCGCGCGGCGTGCTGGGCGCCCTCGATGCGCAGCTTGCCGTGGCCGACCGCCTGGGGCTGGCCTGCCGCTGGTGCGAGGCGGTCGGAGAAGAACATGCTACCCCATCGGTAGCTTTGGAGGCGGCGGTCATCCTGGCGTTTCCTGCAGTACCGCGCGAGCGGCGTACGTTGCCGCTGGTGCAGACGCTCACTGCGTTGCGCGGGCGCCACGATCGCATCCAGGACGGCGCACTGCCGCTGGACGTCCCCGAGTTCCTGGAACGCCTCGCCGCCCATGCCGACAGCGTGGAGCCGGCGTGGCACGCCTTCGCCGCGGTGCGCCACGCGCTGGTGGAGGCGGAGCGACAGCGGTTGGGTCTGGATCGCTTCCTGGCCAAGCCGCTCGCCGGTTTCGTGCGCAATCGCCTGATTGACGAGGTCTACCTGCCCTTGATCGGGCGCAACCTCGCCAAGCAGATCGGCAGCGCTGACGATCGCCGTAGCGACCGGTCCGGCATGCTGCTGCTGATATCACCGCCCGGCTATGGCAAGACGACGCTGATGGAATACATCGCCGATCGCCTGGGCATGACCTTCGTGCGCATCAATGGCCCCACGCTCGGGCACGAGGCGACGGGTCTTGATCCCGCCCAGTCGCCGCACCGCAGCGCGTCGGAGGAACTGGTCAAGCTCAACCTGGGCCTGGCCATGGCCACTAATGTGATGCTGTACCTGGACGATATCCAGCACCTTTCCGCCGAATTTCTGCAGAAGTTCATCAGCCTGGCCGACGCGACGCGCCGTATCGATGCCGTTGTGGACGGCCAGGCGCGCACGATTGATCTGCGCGGCAAGCGGTTCGCCCTGGTGATGGCCGGCAACCCGTACACCGAGAGCGGCGACGTGTTCCGCATTCCGGACATGCTGGCCAACCGTGCCGACGTGTACAACCTGGGTGATGTGCTCAGCGGGCGCGAGGCGCTGTTCGCCGACAGCTACATCGAGAACGCGCTGACCGCCAATCCCGGAACGGCCGCGCTGGCCGAACGTCCACGTGCCGACATCCTGTCTGCGATCCGCGCCGCCCAGGAAGACGAAGGTGCCGTCGCCGGTTCTGTCAGCGTGGAGACGATCGCCCTGGTACGCCGCATGGTCTGGGTGCGCGACGTGCTGATGCGCGTGAACGCCGCCTACGTGGCCAGCGCAGCGCAGGACGATCACTACCGCACCGAGCCGCCCTTCAAGCTGCAGGGCAGCTATCGCAACATGACCAAGCTGGCCTCGGCGCTCAGCCCGCTGATGACGCCGGAAGAACTCGACGCGCTGATCCGCGACCACTACCGCGGCGAAGCCCAGACGCTCGGTGCGCGGGCCGAAGAAAACCTGCTCAAGCTCGGCCAGCTGATCGGCCGGCCTTCGGCGGAAGAAAACGCACGCTGGCAGTCCGTCTGCGACAGCTTCCGCCTGCTGGCGAGCCAGGGCGGCAAGGACGCCGACGGCGCCACGCGCACGGCGCAGGCGCTCGCCGGCATCGCCGCGCAACTGGAGAAACACGGCCAGAACCATGCCGATGCCAGAGAAGCGCTCCGCGCCCTGCATTCGCTCGATGCCATCCGCGCGGCACTGGATCGTACGCCCGCGGTCGAAGTGCCTCCGGCGCTGGCCGAATCGTTGACGCGCATCGCCAAGGCCTACGAGGAAACCCTGCTGCCCCTGGTCTCGGCGCTGCACCACAAGATGACGCTGGACCACGACATCTGGGACCAGGTACGCAAGATGCGCGGCAGTGTCGACAGCATGATCCGCCAGCTGGGGCAGCCGCGGCCGTAGCGGATGTCAGGCGTCACGCAGCGAGCCACGCTACGGGCCGCTGCGCGCCGGTGTGGCGGAGGGAGCACACGTGGAATCACGGTGGCAGTAGCGCGCCTCCGTCAATGCCGACAAGAACGCTACCAGCGCCTGCCGGTCCTGCGCGTCAAATCCGGCGCCGTGCGTTTCATCGGCGTAGTACAGCTCGTGATCCACCGCATCGGCCAGCGACGCGATCGATCCATCGTGCATATATGGACCGGTCACGGCGACATTTCGTAGCGTCGGCGTACGGAATGCGCCGATATCCTTCGGATTTCGCGTCACGACAAACCGGCCCAGTGCGGCGACTGCCGCGTCGGCGGGAATAGTCTGGCCGAGCCTTTCGGGCTCGCTGGAAAGTGCCCGGTTGACGACCACACCCAGGCCGGCCTCGCGATGACGGGCACCAATACCTCGATCGTGGAATTGATTGTCCGTCAGGGTTGCGCGCTTCTCGTCGAGCGTGTGGCAGCCGGTGCAACCGGCGCGCCCGCGAAAGAGCTCAAGGCCCCGCTGTTGTTCGCGGGTGAGACGCGCAGTGTCGCGATGGACGAGAAACTTTTCGAGCGCTGTCGGTTCTGTGTCAATCGAACGCACATAGGCGGCGAGTGCCGCCGACAGGCGCTGCGCGTCAATGGCGGCATCGCTTCCGAAAGTGCGCGCATAGGCTTCACGCAATGCCGGAACTTCGCCAACGCGGTCTGCAACGTCCTGCGCGGTTGCGAATCCGTGTTCGTGGAAGCTCGTCAACGGATCAACGATGAGTTCTTCCAGGTGCTGGCGACGACCGTCCCAGAACAGTGGCGCATCGGAAGGCAGGTCGATCAACGTCGGTGAGTTCCGCGTTCCTTGTCGTTGGTCAACGCCGACAGCCACAGCACGGCCATCCGTAAAGGCCAGTTCCGGTCGGTGACAGGTGGCACAGCTGACGGTGCCATCCGCGCTGAGCGCGGTGCTTGAAAAAGCGTTTCGCCAAGCATGGATGCGGCGTTGTGCACTTCTGAAGTCCCGCCGGCGCAGGACAGGGTCGCGACATTGCACGCGACAACCGCAATCAGGAGTCTGAGGAAAGCTCGGTGTGCCATAAGTTGCTCTTCCGGCGTCCGGTGCTTTCGGAACTCGCCTGATGTGCGTAAATGGGCTGCGCCACGGAAAAGCATGATACGCGATCACACCGTTTGTGCCATTTCGTTCATGGAGGAAGCGTCGACGTCGCGGTGACGAACGCATCGGAGACGTCATAAGCCAGTGGAATAACGTGTCACGTCATCGATGTATCGGCGATGTTGCTGTTTGGAGCATCTGGCTCGACCCAACGGGAATTTTCCGTACAATAGATGGTTGTCTTTCGATGCAACGCTCGCGCCCAGCCTGCCGCAGCGAGCGAACCCCCTCGTGCCAATCCCCGATCTGTCGTCGGGCAAGGAACCGTGTGCGTACGATTCATCCGTTTTCTGCGTGGCAGCGAGGTGTTGCCACACTGTTGCTGTTCTGCCTGTGTTTCGTCGCCGAGGCGACGACCTATTCCTATGACGAGCTTGGACGCCTGAAAACCGTCACGAATGCCTCCGGCGAGACGGCGGAGTATGTGTACGACGCGGTGGGAAGCATCCTGGAGGTCAAGCGCTACAGCGCCGGTACGGTTGCCGTTACGGGTTTTTCACCGCGGTCGGCCCCTGCCGGAGCAGAAGTGACCGTCAAAGGCACGGGCTTCTCACCGTCGCCCGCGCAGAACCAGGTCGAATTCAACGGCGTCGTCGCATCGGTCGTCGCGGCGACCGCAACGACTCTCAACGTCACAGTGCCCGCCGCGGCCACCAGCGGCCCGATCCGCGTCATGCGTGACGGGCAATCGGCACTGAGCGCCGAGGCATTCACCGTGACACCGTCCGATGGCGCTCCGACGATTGCATCGTTGTCGGCGTCCTGTGTCCTTCAAGACCAGACATTCACGATCACCGGCTCGAATTTCGACACGCGTGCCGGCATGACGCGCGTTGAAGTGGGCGCCAAGCTCGCCGTCGTCACGGTCCTTTCGGACACGAGCTTGCGCGTCACCGTGCCGCGCAAGAGTGCAGGTGGCAAGGTGGTCGTACGGACGCCCGCCGGTGCCGCCGTCAGCGACACGCTGCTGCTGGTGACCGAGCAGGGGATGGACTGCTCCCGTTTCAGCGGAACGGCCTGGTTGACGGTCGATGGTGCTGCGCAGCCGCTGGCAATGCCGGCAGGAAAGTACTACGTCGTCTATTTCGAAGGCTCGACTGGACAGTGGCTCAGCGTGCAGGCCAGTGCGATGAGCACTACACCCGCCGGCGGATCCTTGCAGAGTTACAACTTCGCACCGGATGGATCGACCGTCACCGGGTATACGTTGTACGCGGGTACGGCGCAGTCGCATCACTTCGCGCCGATGCCGGCCAGCGGTGTCTATGCCATGCGCATCTATGCCAGCAGTGCGACCACCGTTTCGTTGAAAGTAGAGTCGGCTGCGGTTGCCCGCAAAGATGGCAGCGCCGTGGTCACCGCCATGGAGAAGGCGCAGTCCAAACGCGTGCTGTTTGACGCCGGGAAGAACGAAGCGCTGGGCATCGGTTTCGAACCGACCCTCGGCGCCGCTGACCTGGCGCTGTACTCCACCGAGAGTCCGACGGCGAAGCTGACATCGGCTGGTCCGAGCCGCGGCAGTTGCTCGTTCGGCACCGCGAACAATGACGGCAATTGCGGTTTCGTGTTGCCACGTCCGGCGCGTTCGGCGACCTACGCGGCCCACGTTGCCGCTCGCACCGGCACCGTCGAAGGCCGTGTCTGGGTGTCGTCGGACCTGGTGGGTGATCTCGACGGCCCGCGCAAGTACACGTTTGGCCGTGTCGGCCAGAGCGCGCGTTTGCGCTTCAGTGGAACAGCAGGCGGCGACGCGGCCATTTCTGCCAGTGGCCTGACGCTGGGCCATCCCCTGAAAAAGGCATTTGTTTCCCTCTTCGCGCCCAACGGTTCCCTTCTGCCGACCGCACCGATGGTTCCGGACAGCCTGCTCGTTCCGGGCGGCATCATCAATCCGGTGAACTTGCCGGCAACCGGCACGTACGAGCTGTTGCTGACACCGGATTTCGGGGCCACGGGCAGTGCGATGATCGGCCTGGACCCTGGCTTGCCACTCGCTCCCAATGGCGCTGCCGCCAACTTCGGTGCCTCGGAGGGCAAGGTGACGCGCCTGCTGCTCGATACGCACAAGGATGCGAAGCTGGGTATTGGCTTCACCGATATCGTGGTCAACCCTGGCGCGGGAAATTCGTCGCCGAGCCTGGTGATGGAGGTGTACGCGCCAAACGGTATCCAGGCGTTCTGGCAGATCTGCAAACCGACTACGCCGGCTCAACCTGGCTGTGAGATAGATCTGGTGGCCACCATGAACGGCCGCTACACCCTGCTGGTGCGCCCCAATGGCCCCGTCACGTCGTCCTCGGCCACGATACACACGACCATCGACAAAGAGGTGGAGCTCGGCGACCAGGCAGGTGGTGTCAGCATCGACCGCTTCGGCGGCAACGCGCGCCTGAAGTTCTATGCGGAGCCCGGCGCGGGCAAGACGGTCCATGTCACGAAGCTCGTTTCGGATCCGGCGCAACGTGTCGGCGTGACGATACTGCGCCCCGATGGCGTGGTGTTGAGCGGCGCGCCGCTCCTCCAGCAGGGTTTCCAGGCGACCGCGGACGGGATGTACCAGATCGGTGATTTTCCGCTCAAGGGCATCTATGAGGTCTTCATCGATCCCCTGCATGCCGGCAAGGCGTCGCTCGAGGGCCGCATCACGGATGGTGTGGACGTACCGACGGGCAGCCAGGTTCCGCCCACGCAGCATCTGGCGGTCGTGCCCGGTCCGTGGTGGCGTTCCACGTTCAGCGCAATGGTGGGCCAGCACGTCGCCTTCGGGGCGCTGCTTTCCAGGATGCCGCAAAGTACCGCGCAGCTCTACGTCTTCAACCCCGAGGTCAAGCCGATCGCGCAGTACGACCTGAAGCCCTACGCCAGTTGCGAGTTGACCCGGCAGAGTTGCGACTTCGATCTGCCTGAAATTACGCAAGGTGGCCAATACCAGGTGCTGATGGAGTTCACGCCCGGTACCAAGCCCGAACAGTTCGAGATCGGCGGTGCAGCGGTGCACGACCAGGAAATCACCGGAAAAACCGGTCAGTTCACGCTCGCACGCGGCCAGAACGCGCGTCTGCGATTTGACCTGAACCAGAGCCAGCGACCGTCCATCACCATCACGCGCACCTCGCCGGCCGGCGCAGGTCGTGACGTGAAGGGTTTCCTATGGGCACCGAACGGATCGACGGTCGCCTCGTTCACGCTCTCGGCTTCCCAGACCACGCTCACGCTGACACCACCCGCGGCGCCCATGCAGGGCAGCTACATCCTGTTCATGGATCCGGAATACGGCTACGGCACCAGCCTCGACGTGACGGTGCAATAAGGAATGCGCACTTCGATGTTTACGAATTCGACAAAACACACGGTGCTTGCGCTGGTATTCGGCCTGCTGACCGGTACCAGCCACGCGGCGCCAGCGGATCATTCAGCGGCGGTGACGTTGCCGAATGGCCATGTCCTCGCCACCGGTGGCCGGGTTGACGGTCACGCGAGCGGAAATCTGCGCGCCAACGCAGCGGCATTGCCGGTGGCGCTGCAGCGTGCGCGCTACGACCACACGGCCACGCTGCTTCCCGACGGTCGCGTGCTCATCTGGGGTGGCGTGGACGATGCGGGCAAACTGGTTACGACGGGCGAATGGTTTGATCCCGCGACCGGCGCGCTGTCGCCAGCGACCGACATCGCGCTGGTGCCGCGCGCCGGCCATTCGGCCACGGTGCTCACTGACGGGCGTCTGCTTGTCATCGGCGGCCATTCCGGCACGCTCGGCGCGCTGCCGGAAGCCGAGTTGTGGGACTGGCGCACCAATCGCTCGGAGCTGCTGCGTGATGTGCTGACGCCGCCACGGCATGGGCATTCGGCGACGCTGCTGGCCGATGGTCGCGTGCTGATTCGGGACGACCAGCACGGCACTGCGTTGTACGAGCCGAGCCGTGTGCGTTTCGTCACCGCGCCTGGCGAAGTGGCCGACAGCGAAAGTGGCGTGCCGCGGATCGCGGCGTCGCTGCCCGCCGCCAACGCCGATAACGTGGCCATCGATGCGCTGATCGCGCTGCGCTTCACGCCGCCGCTGGATCCGGCCAGCCTGAGCGACGCCACCGTGACCCTGCAGGGCCCCCACGGCCTGACACCAATCCGGGCGGTGCCGGCCGAGGCGGGTCGCTTGCTGTTTGTCACACCGCAGCAGGACCTCTTTCCCGGATCGGCCTACACGCTGTTCGTGAACGGCGCGCGCGATGCAAAGGGCGGCAACCTGCCGTTCACGGCGCTGGAATTCAGAACGCAGTCGTTTGTCCCCGCGAACGCGGATCCGCGCGCTCAAGCGCTCCCGGGGGGCGAGGAGGGTTCGCCCAGCACCCTCAATAGCGTTGCCACCGCCACAGCGGTTGGCGGAAAGCCTCGTCCGGAAACACCGCTGACGTTGAAGGAGGCCCTGGCCAAGGGTGAGCCGGCGCGGATTGCCATTCCGTATCACCTGGCCAAGGCCAGCGCCAAGGATCCGGATATCTGGATCCCGACGGACGAGAACCTCGACGGCCGGTGGCGCACGGGCCGTGACCTGCCGCCGGATGTGCGCGAGGCGCAGATCCTCTCGTTGTCCCAGAACACGCGCGACACGGCCTTCCGCAAGCGCCAGCTGCGCGAGTCCGGTCGCGAAGTGACAGGACAGGTGCTGGGCTACAGCGATCGCCCGCTGGCCGGCGTTCGCGTACGAATCGGTGCCTTCACGACGCAGACCGATGGCGAAGGCCGCTACCGTCTGCACGGCGTGCCCGGCGGCCATCAGGAACTGCATGTCGACGGCAGCAAGGTCGGCAAGGACGGCGACAGCTACGGCCAGTTCGTCCTTGGCATTGAAGTCGATGCAACGCGCCAGACGCCGGTCAAGCCGGTGTACCTGCCGAAGATCCGCCAGCAGGACTGGATCGCCCTGCCGTCGCCGCTGACGGCGGACATGGTCGTCAAAAGCCCGCTGATGCCGGGGCTCGAACTGCGCCTGCCCGCCGGCACCATCCTGCGCGACCGCGACGGAAAGGTGATTCATCGCATCGCCCTGGTGCCCCTGCCGCTGGACCGCTCGGCGGTGGACTTCCCGTCGAACACGCCGATCCATATGTCGCTGCAGCCGGGCAACGCGCGCATCGAGGGTCTGAAGCCGGGCCTGACGCCCGGTATCCAGGTCATCTACCCGAACTACGAAGGGCGCGCACCGGGCACGTACGCGGAATTTCTCAACTACGATCCTGCGAACAAGGGCTGGTTCACCTACGGCGGCGGCCGCGTCTCGGCCGACGGCAAGCAGGTAATTCCCGAAGCGAACACGGCGGTGTACACCACGGCCGGGTTCTCCCTGGGCTTCGGTCCGCTGCTGCCGGCCAAGACCATGCCGGGCACCTGCCCGGTGCTCGATGGCGATCCGGTGGATCTGCGCACGGGCGTGTTTCTGCACCACAGCCAGGGCCCATCGCTGAGCGACGTGATTCCGATCGACTTCACCACCACACACCGTAGCGAGGACCACACCTCACGCGACGTGGGCAAGGGCGGGCAGCACTCCTACAGCCTCTACTTCTACAACCCGAACTTCTCCGCGGCTGACCTGGATGTGAAGCTGTCCACCTTGTACCTGGTGCGCGGTGACTGCAGCTGGGTGGACTTCCAGCTGCAGGGGAGCATGAACGGTAATGTGCTGAACTACCGCGGCCTGCATACCAGCACGCCGAGCGCGTTCTACGGCGCGACGCTGCGCTATGTGAACGGCCAGTGGCTGTTGACGATGCGCGACGGTACGACGATGGAGTTCAGCCACGCTCACGCCGCCCTGACGCGCATGACGGACAAGTTCGGCCGTTCGCTGGAGATCACCCGGACCGGCGGTGGCCAGGTATCCCGCATCACCTCGCCCAGCGGTCGCTACATCGATGTCTTCCAGGATGGGCAGAACCGTCTGAAGGAAGTCACCGACATGGCGAAGAAGACCTGGAAGTACTTCTACAACGCCGCGGGCTACCTGGAAGAAATCGTCTATCCGGACCAGACCAACGAGCACATCTTCTATAACGCTCAGAACCGCGCCGAACGCGTACGCGACCGCCGCCTCGCCACGATGGTGACGAACGTGTACGACGAAGAAGGCCGCGTAAAGCACCAGGACCTGGCCGAAGGCCTGACCTTCGACTTCGCCTACACCAGCAATGCCGGCGTGATCACCGAAACCACGGTCACGCGTCCCAACCGCGCGATCCGTCGCGTGCGGTTCCATCCGACCGGCGTACCGATGGAAGACGTGGAGGCGCTGGGCACGCCGCTCGAACGCAAGGTGACCTACGAGCGCAATGCGGCCGGCTTTCCGACGGCGGTCACCGACGTGCTCGGTCGTCGCACGGAGATCGTCTACAACGCCGACATGCTGCCGGAGACGATCACGGCTCTCGCCGGCACGCCGAAGGCGCAGACAACCCGGGTGACGTACACGGAATTCCTGGACGTGGAAACCGTGACGGATACGCTCCATCACACGACCACGTACAAATACGACCTGCGCCGCCGCCTGCTGTCGGTGCGCGACTACCGCGGCCGCGAAGTCAGCTACCGCTACGGTGCACGCGACCTGGTGGAAACAGTGACGCTGCCGGAATCGCGCACCATCAGCCTGGGCTACGACGTCTACGACCTCTCGCGCGTGACCGATCCCCTGCAGCGCACCAGCCGCCGCATGATCGACGCCCTCGGCCGCACCCGCGCCGTGGACGATCCACTGCACCGGCGCAGCGAGTGGGACTACGACGTCGAAGGCAATGTCGTGGAATTCCGCGATCCCGCCGGCGGCGTCACCACGCTGCGCTACGACGCCCGCGGCAACCTGATCGAACTGATCGATCCGAAGCAGAGCAAAACCACCTGGACCTACGATCACCAGCAGCGCCTGAAGTCGCGCACCGATGCGATGCGCAAGACCGAGTCGTGGGCCTACGCCCCCGACCTGAGCTGGATGACGCACACCGACCGCATGCAGCGCACCTTCCGCACGGAGTTCGACGCGCTGCGTCGTGCCACGAAGTCCTTCCGTCCCGACGGTGCACAGCAGGAGCGCCTCTATGACATTGGCGATCGCATTGAGCACATCATCGATACCGCCGACGGCAATCTGGACTACACGTACAACGAGTTCGATCAGGTCACCACCGAAACGACCGCCGACGGATCCATCGTCTACGGCTACGACGATCTCGGTCGACTGAGGACCACCCAGCCGAGCGGCCTGCCGACGACGTCGTACGACTACGACCCATTCGAGCGGCTGGAGACCATCACGCAGGGCAGCGAAGTGGTGCGATTCGGCTACGACAACCTCGATCGTCGGACAGATGTGACGTTGCCGAATGGCATTCGGACGCACTCGGTGTTTGATGCGGCGAGTCAGTTGACGGCGTTGCAGTACCTGAAGGGGGCGACGCAGATTGGGGATTTGACGTATGGGTACGACAGTGCCGGGCAATTGATCGAGCAGGGCGGAAGTTGGGCCGAGACGCTGTTGCCGGATGCATCGAATTCACTCTCAGGGACCAACGCGAATCACGCGCTCACGACCTTCGGAGGTCAGGCGGTGACGCACGATGCCAACGGAAACATGACTGGCGATGGAGCCAGTGAGTACGTCTACGATGTGCAGAACCGACTGGTGGAGATTCGCGCGCAAGGTGTTACGACGGCGACGTTCAGGTACGACGCGGTGGGTCGTCGGACCTCCCGGACAGTCGATGGTCAGAACTTGGCCTATCGATATGAAGGCGCGAACCCGGTGAGCATCGCCGCCGGCGGTGTTACGACCACGATTCTGAATGGGCTGGGGATCGACGAGCGGTATGCGATCGATGATGTGGGTGGACGTCGCTACTTCTTGACCGATCACCTTGGAACCTCGATTGCGCTGGCAGGCAGCTCTGGCGAAATCGCGACACGGTATCGGTATGGGGCGTACGGGGATGTACAGTCCGAAAATGTTGCCGGTACCCCGTCGACTAACGTTTTTCAATACACGGGACGGGAGAATGATAACAATGGCTTGTACTATTACAGAGCACGTTACTACAGCCCGACTGCGCGACGGTTCATAGCTGAGGATCCGCTGGGGTTCGTGGATGCACCATGATCTTGCCCCAGTTTCCCGGACACCGGCCTAAGCGACTTTCGGAAGCTCGTACTGTTCTGGACTGACGTAGCCCAGGGTGGAGTGGAGCCGCTGTCGATTGTAGTAGACCTCGATGTAGTCGAACACATGTGTACGCGCTTGTTGGCGCGTCGCGAACCGCTCGCCGTGGATTGCTTCGACCTTAAAGCTGTGATTCCAACTTTCCATCGCGGCGTTGTCGTAGCAGTTTCCTTTGGCACTCATACTGGCTACCAAGCCATTCTCCGCGAGCAAGGCGCGATGTTCGCGTGAACAGTACTGGCTCCCGCGCCCCTTACGTCAGACTACTTGTCGCCCCGATAGAATCGTACCCCTGGGGCGAAGGACAAGAACGTGGCTCGATACGGAAAGGCGTTTAGGGACCGGGCGGTAGCGCGATTGCTGCCGCCGGAAAGTGCGGACGTGAATGTGGTGTCGCGCGAGATCGGCATCTCGGCGGATACATTGGAGCGGTGGCGCGCAGAGGCGCTGGCCAGTGGCCAGAAGAACGGCGGTTGGACAGCCGGAGCGCGCTTTGAGGCATTGCTGACGACGGCGGCAATGAGCGAGGAAGAGAAGAACGCGTGGTGCCGGTCGCAAGGGCTGTGATCTTGCCCCAGTTTCCCGGACACCGGCCTAAGCGACTTTCGGAAGCTCGTACTGTTCTGGACTGACGTAGCCCAGGGTGGAGTGGAGCCGCTGTCGATTGTAGTAGACCTCGATGTAGTCGAACACATGTGTACGCGCTTGTTGGCGCGTCGCGAACCGCTCGCCGTGGATTGCTTCGACCTTGAAGCTGTGATTCCAACTTTCCATCGCGGCGTTGTCGTAGCAGTTTCCTTTGGCACTCATACTGGCTACCAAGCCATTCTCCGCGAGCAAGGCGCGATGTTCGCGTGAACAGTACTGGCTCCCGCGGTCGGAATGAATGATCACGCCACGCGGCCGCTGGCGGCGAAATAGCGCCATTCGCAGGGCATCGCACACGAGCGTAGCCGTCATTCGATCCGACATCGACCAACCGACAACACGTCGGGAAAATAGGTCAAGCACGACCGCCAAATAGAGCCAGCCTTCCGCCGTGTCCACAAATGTAATATCCGCGACCCAGGCTTGGTTAGGACGCTCGGCACTGAAGTTCTGCTGCAACAGATTCGGCGCCACCGGCAACGAGTGCGCGGAATTCGTTGTCGCCTTGAATTTGCGCGCCGCCTTGGCGCGTAAACCTTGTCGGCGAAGGCTTTCGGCTACTTGGTTGTGTCCCGCATTGATGCCTTGCTGCTTCAAACCGTGAGTCAAACGTGGCGCCCCTGCTCGACCTTTTTGCGCCTGGAAAGCGCTATTTACAACGGTATCCAACGCTGCTCGTTGGCGGGTCCGTCGCGACGGCTCTCGCTTGCACCACTCGTAGTATCCACCCGGCGAAACGGTAAGCGCACGGCACATCATCCGCACCGAGTGCTGCCCTTCGTTCTCGGCGACCACGGCGTACTTCATTTGGGCTGTTTCGCGAAGTACGCCGCCGCTTTTTTAAAAAGGTAACTTCTTCCTCAAGACGGGCGACCTCGCGCTTCAGGCGTGCATGGTCCGCCAAAATTGCCCGCTGCTCCTCGGTCATTTGACCCGCTTGCTTGGACTTCAGACGCCACGAATACAGCTGGCTTTCCGCCAATCCCAGGTCTTTCGCCGCGATAGCGACGCCGTCCTTCTCGGCGCGGGCCAGCGCCTGTTCCTTGAACTCCGCGCTATAGCGATTGCGGGTCTTCTTTGCCACAACTTTCTTGGTCATTTGCCTCACCTCAGATGGCGATATTGAATCGCTTATCCGGGTGTCCGGCAAACTGGGGTAGGATCACAGTTCCTTGTGCAATCGATCCCAAACACCGCTCTGCTGCCAGTCTCGCAGCCGTCGCCAGCAGGTCATGCCGGATCCATAGCCTAGCCGGAGCGGCAAATGCTCCCATGGAATCCCCGTCCTCAGGACAAACACGATGCCGTTGATGGCAGCACGATCCGGCACTCTTGGCCGACCACCTTTCGGGCGATCTGGCTCCGGCGGAAGTAGCCGCCGAATCACGTCCCATAGATCGTCCTTGATCTCAAGCTTACTCATCCGTCAGCACTCAACTCTTTGTGGCTGACGCATTGTAGACTACGCGGCGTTTTGTTAGGCACTCTAAGCAGGTGTCCGGGAAATCGGGGCAAGATCAGGCATTGACTACGGGCGATGCGCGAGCGTGAGGATATGCTTGAGAGTGTGGAGCGCATGGGTGTGGTGAGCTCGTGTACGCCAGACCAGGTAGATTCGATGAGGCGCCTACTGGCGTTGCGGTCAATTGCTCTGCTGGTTCAAGCGAACTCTGACGGTACGGCGAGCTTCTGTCGGCATGATTAGGGGTGAGCAACACGCTACTAAATGGTTTGACGTACAAAGATGCAATGTGTGGAACAATGATGCTCCCCGTTTGGTTGTGAGAGAGAAGGGGCCATATGCGATCTGACCCTTTCGACAGGATCGCCGCGAAACTCCGCGGCGGAAGGTATGATGAAGTAGTCGGCGAGCTGACGGACGGTAAACGCATACGGCCGCCGTTTGGAAGCGACTGTAACCACGCGTGGTACCTGGTTGGCGATGCCTACGCCCGATCCGGTCGATGGGAAGAGGCGTTGGCTGCCTTCAAGAAATCTGTCCGCAGCTGGCCAGAAGATAGTGAAGCGTTGTGGGCTGTTGCGGGTTGCTATGACAGCCTTGGAAGACCGAAACTGGCTGAGCGGTACTACGCGGCTGCGCTAAAGCTGCGTCCTGCCTCATGTGAGCTGATGTTTAACCTGGCCAACGTGATTGCGGACCAGGGGCGCTACAGGGACGCGATAAGAATTTACCGCAAGATTCGCCCAAAGAGCGGAACGTTCTCGAGACAAGTGGGGCGGAACCTGGCGCTAGCCGAGAAGAGTCTCGCAACTTTCGACTCTGACTAGCAGGGCGAATCCATCGGGCTGGCGGATAGAGGCGCGCTGATTTGTGCGCCCGCCACAGCACCGTAGTGGGCTTCAGTCGCGCGAACTCGGCCCTGCTTCGCATGCCGGACAAGTTCGGCGTTCGCTGGAAATCGCCCCGACTGACGGTGACCAGGTCTCGCGCATCACGGATCCCAGCCCTGTTTGCCGGGCACGCGGAGAAGCGCGGGTGACCTCTTCTGGAGCTGATTGCACATGTGCGCAGGGCAAATGCGCTATTCGCAGCTCTTCCCTATGGGCCTCTGCGCGGCGGCGCGGCGAGGTCTTGTGCTATTTCAGTTGGCGTGACGTTTGCGACTGCTGGATGTAAGGGCTATGCCAAGCCGAAGGACCCTGGCACATTCAACCCAGACAGGCAATGCGGGGAAGCAGATCCTCCGTTGCCGGAGATTGAGAGGCGCGGCAGGGAGCGCACGCGTCCTGCGACACTACTTGCCCTGCGAGGCCGTAGAATTTCGAGCAAGCCGGGAAACAGCGCAGGTGCTATGCACGCGCCCATTCCTACGACCTCAAGGCTGCACCAACAACGCATACGTATCCGGCCGCCGGTCCCGATAGAACTGCCATACATTGCGCACCTGGCGGATCATCGCCAGGTCCAGTTCCGCGGTGACGAGTTCGGAATTGTCGCGGGAGCCCATGGCCAGGAACTGGCCGCGTGGATCGCAGAAATAGCTCTGGCCGTAGAATTGGCCGATGTTCCAGGGGGCCTCCACGCCGACGCGGTTGATCGCGCCGACGAAATAGGCGTTGGCGACCGCGTGCGCGGGTTGCTCCAGTTTCCACAAGTGTTCGGAAAGGCCGGCAACCGTGGCCGACGGGTTGAAGACGATTTCGGCGCCGGCCAGTCCCAGGGCTCGCGCGCCCTCCGGGAAATGGCGGTCGTAGCAGATATACACGCCGACCTTTGCGTAGGCCGTGGCGAACACGGGGTAGCCGAGATTGCCCGGGCGGAAGTAGAACTTTTCCCAGAATCCCGGTGCGCAGTGCGGAATGTGGTTCTTGCGGTACTTCCCCAGGTAGGTTCCGTCGGCATCGATGACCGCGGCGGTGTTGTAGTAGATGCCGGTGACATCCTCTTCGTACAGCGGCAGCACGATCACCATGCGATGCCGCCGGGCCTGTTCCTGCATCAGGCGGACCGTGGGGCCATCGGGGATCCGTTCGACAAAGCCGTACCAGCGGGTGTCCTGCTCGGCGCAGAAGTAGGGAGCGGTGCACACTTCCTGGAGGCAGAGGATCTGCACGCCCTCTCGGCCGGCCTGGTCGAGGTAGACCATCACCTTTTCCAGGTTGGCGGAGCGGATCGTTTCGAGGGGCTCGTCGACGCTGCAGGCGAGGGAGGTCTGGATGAGTCCGCATTTCACGATCTGCGTCATGGAGGTGACTCCTCGGACGGAACAGTCGGGCGGCGCCAGTTGCGGCGGCTTCGTAGCGGATCTTAGCGGCTTGTGCGGACGCGCGCCGCCTGCGCGAAAAGGGCCAGCCACGGCTGCGGCCGGCCCGGACGATCAGACCAGGGTCAGCGTCACGTTGATGTTGCCGCGGGTGGCATTGGAGTACGGGCACACGACGTGGGCCTTCTCCACCAGCGCGGAAGCCTGGGCACGATCAAGGCCCGGCAGGGCAATCTTCAGTTCCACCTCGATACCGAAGCCCGTGGCGATCGGGCCGATGCCGACGCTGCCTTCGATGGTCGTCTCGGCCGGCAGGGCGACCTTTTCCTTACCGGCGACGTATTTGAGCGCGCCCAGGAAGCAGGCGGAATAGCCAGCCGCGAACAGTTGCTCCGGATTGGTACCGTCGCCGCCGGCGCCGCCCAGTTCGCGTGGCGTGGACAGCTTCACGTCGAGGGCGTTGTCGGACGAGGTGGCGCGGCCATCGCGACCGCCGGTGGCCTTGGCGTGGGCACGGTAGAGGACGTTTTCGACTTTCATGGCAGACTCCTTATTGAGGTGTGTACGACTGAATAGCGCGCGATCTAATGCGTACGCTGATGAATCATTCGGCTTTCATGAGATTGGCCCGGAGCTTTTCCAGGTGACTCTTCACCGTGGCGAGCTCCTCCGGGTCGCACTGCGCGGCGCAGAAGACGGCATCGGGCACGCGCTGGGCCTGCTTGCGCAGCGCGCGTCCCTGGGGCGTCAACGCGATGAGCACATTGCGTTCGTCATCCTTGGCGCGCGTGCGGCTCAGATGACCGGCTGTTTCCAGCCGTTTGAGCAATGGCGTGAGGGTGGCGGAGTCGAGAAACAGGCGCTCGCCGATTTCCGAGACCGTCACGGCGTCCCGCTCCCACAACACCATCATCACCAGGTATTGCGGATAGGTCAGGTCCATCGCCTTGAGCAGGCGCCGGTATACCTTGTTCATGGCCAGCGTGGTGGAGTACAGCGCGAAGCACAGCTGCTGGTCGAGCAGGAGGGCGGGTGTGGCGCTGGCGGGTGGGGTGCGGGACTTCATGGGCCGCATATTAGATAGCGCGCGATCCAATTGCAAGCGATCAGCTTCGCGAGACAGAGAAATCCGTCCAATCGGATGTTTCAGCGGATGTCGAGCAGTCGGGCGAGGCCCGCGCGAATCAGGCCGAAAGAGAATGCCCCAGCGTCGACTCGACCGGCGGCAGCGTTGCCGCATAGCGGGCGTACATCAGCGACAGCGTGTCTTCTTCGATGTTGGCCACGCGCCAGCGGCCGTCGCAAACGACAAACGTCCAGAGCGTGGTGACGTCCTTGAATGCCTTGCTGCCCTCCACCACGACGCCCGTGGCGCGCGCTTGCAGGTAATCGCACAGGTTGGCGGTGATCGACAGCACCAGCAGAGAGCCCTCGTGCTCGGCGCCATTGTTGTGATGCGCGAAGAGCAGCGGCCGAACCTGCCGCAGCCGCCGCACCTGGCAGACGTTGCGCAGCCCCTCGCGCTCCCAGCGTGCCAGATGCGCCACCTGCTGGTTCTGCCAGTACCACTCGGTCATCCATTCCGCGGCTTCGCGGACATCTTCCCGGCTCCAGGCGGCATGCACTCGCGTGAAACAGTCGATCGCGCGCTGGTGCACGCCGAGCCAGTCGAACAGCTGATGATGCCTGGCCATGAAGTGAAGATCGCGCAGTGCGCGCCGTTCGGCCAGCTTCTCCCGCACCAGCGTATAGATGATGATCGGCGCGAACACGATCGTCAGGCCGGCCAGCGCGACCTTGCCCCAGAAGGTTTCGAACACGGCGCGGGCGATCTTGCCGCCAGGTCCCGCCAGCGCGGGCTCGGCCAGTAGCAGTCCCGCCAGAACAATGGCACAGACGGCGATGAGGACGCGCTGTTTCATGACGGATACCTCCCGGACCACCCCGGTCGCATCCTAACCGCGCCCGGCAATGCGGGTTGTCAACGTCTGCGACGGTCCGACAGACGGCCCCGTGCGAGGGAACAGCGGCGGCCGGCTTGCGCCGGCCGCCGCGAAACGCGTCCGATGCGTTGGATCAGCGAAGCGTCATGGCGTGTAGCTGCCTGTCAGCGTGACGCCGGAGAAGGTCGCATACGCCCGCACCATCACGTAGTAGGTGCCTGCCTGCGCCGGCGTGATGTTGCACGTCTCCGCGTTGGACGACGTCCACGAACGGCAGGTATAGGTCGAGGTCGTCGGCGCCGCACCGAACCGGACGTACAGGTCCGCATCACCCGTGCCGCCCGTGGTGGTGAAGCGAAGATTGGTGGCGCCCGCCGGAACCTCCATCGTGTACAGCACGGAGTTGCCGCTGGTGGCTGCCAATCCGCTCACCGGTACGCCGTTCTGCAGTACGTTGCCGCCGCCGGTGTTGAAGCTGCCGGTGAGGCTCAGGCCGGAGAAGTTGGCGTAGGAGTAGACCAGCACGTAGTAGGTGCCGGCCTGCGCGGTGGTGATGGCGCAGGTTTCGCTGTTAGTGGAACCGATCGAACGGCAGTCGTAGCTCGAGGTGGTCGGTGCGGAACCGAACTTGACGTAGAGGTCCGCATCGCCGGTGCCGCCGGACGTGACGAACCGGAGGTTGGTCGCGCCGGCGGGAACGACCATCGTGTAGAGCAGCGAATTGCCTGTCGTCGCCGAAAGACCGGTCACCGGCACGCCATTCTGCAGCACATTGCTGGAGGTGCTGGTAGTGAAGCTGAAACCGCCGGAGGTGTTCGATCCGCAGCCGCTGACCGCGCGGACGCGCCAGTGGTAGGTCGTCGCCGACGAAAGCCCGGTAACCGTGCGGCTGGTCGTGGTGATGGCGGGGATGTTCTGCACGATGTTGCTGAATGCCGCGTCCGTCGCAACTTCCAGCGTGTAGGTGCTGGCTCCGGCGCTGGCGTTCCAGGACAGCGTCGGCGAGGTCGATACCCCCGTGGCGCCATTCGCCGGCGCGGACAAGGTCGGCGCAGCGGGCGCACCGGCATTGACGACAAGCTGCGTGGTGGCTGAGTGTCCGGCGCTGCCGCTGGCGGTGCCGTTTATGGTGACGGTGTAGCTGCCGGCGGCCGCGGACGAGGCGACGTTGAGTGTCAGCGTCGAGCTGGAGCCGGGTGCTACCGGATTGGGAGCAAATGAGGCCGTGACGCCGGACGGGAGGCCGCTGGCAGCCAGCGTGACGTTGTTGCTGAACCCGCCGGTGGCGCCGATGTTGACGGTATAGCTGGTGGTGCCCGGTGCGCAGACGCTCTGGCTGGCAGGTGTGGCGGCGATGGTGAAGTCGGGCGTGCCGCCCGAGCAGGCCGGGCGCGTACCGCAGGCGATGCCGTGCGCATTGAAAGCATCCCAGATACGGCAGGCGTTCGGGGTGCCGTTGGCGAGATTGCCGTCATCGTCGTCGGCGGCCAGGTACACGGTGTACCAGTTGTTCGCGCCGCAACCGTTCACCGTGGCCGATACGTTGCACTTGCCGCCGGAGGTCACCTGGTAGGCGCTCTTGCTCGGCGTGAGGCTGGCATACCAGATCTTGTCCATCTGCGCCCAGCCGGCCGTCGCGCCGTGCTGGGCGACCAGGCTCTGCGCGAGGTCCCAGTTGGCCGAACCGGAAATGTACGCTTCGCAATGGCCTTCGTAGCCCATCGGGCCCTGGTAGGGCGTGATGCCATTGGCGAGGTACGGGCACGCGAAACGGTCGCAGTTGGCGCCGGCGTTGTCGGTAATGGTCGAGGGCTTGGCGATCGTGGCGGCGCCCAGGGTGCTGAACGCATTCAGGTCGCGAACGCCGGTGCACGAAGCCGCGCAGTTGTGACAGCCGCTGCCGGAGACAAAGAAGCCGTTGCCGATACAGCCGGTTCGGGTTTCCAGGAACGCGAACGTGTCGCCCACGGCCTCGCCGCTGCCGTATTCGGATGCGGCTCCGCCGCTGTTGGTGTCCATGCCGTGGCCCCACTCGTGCAGGAACACGGCCGCCAGTTCACCGGTGTTGGCGCAGGAGGTCGACCCGGATGTGCCGGACTTGAAGAAGTTCAACGTGCTGCCGTTCCAGTAGGCATTGCAGACGTCGTTGATGTTCATGTTGGCGGTCACCTTGCCGGCGATCCAGCTGTTGCCGGGCAGGAAGGTGGCGGCTTTGCGGTTGATCTTGGTCAGGTAGTAGAAGCCGTTGCGGGATGCGCGCGTATTGCCGTTGCCGCCCGCGCCGCCGGCTGCGCCGCAATCGGTGCCGGTGTCGGTGCCCAGGTGCAGGTTGCCGTCGGTGGAATTGGACAGCGAGATCGATCCGCAGGTGTCACTCATGCGGAAGTACTTGCCGTCCAGGGTGACCGTGGCTGCTCCGCCGGTGTAGTCGTAGATGCCTAATGCATCTGTCACCTTCGCGGTGCCATTGGTGACGGCGGCGAAGGGCATCGGCACGATGGTTTCCGGGCCGGTGTTGACGCCGGTGAAGATGCCGCCGTCGACAACGGCATTGGCGTAGGTGTTCAGATCGCGCACCTCGATCACGCGGTTGGTCTTGGCATCGACCAGGAGCTCGTAGGTGGATTTGTCGCCGGTGAGGCGGAAGACGAACCGCCAGGCGAGCCGATGGGCGTAGCCCTCGCCGTTGGCGCCCTTGTAGCCTTCGCCGGCGCGGGCGCTGTCCGCCGCGAACGGCACGATCAGCAGTTCGCCGGGCTGCACCAGGGTCTCAACCTTCACGCGTGCCGGGAAGGCCAGCTCGCCTAATGCCACCTCGAAGGCCTTCTCGCGCACGGATGCCGGGAACGCGTCGATCTTCACCGGCGCGACCATATGGCTGCCAAATTGCACAATGTTGCCATTGGAAATTCGGAAGAAGAGGTTCGCACCGCGTACGCGAACACCGTCCTTGGATTGCGCAAACTCGACAAACCAGTGCGAGTTGTCTTCGCCGTAGGCGACGCTGCCCTGCGGATCGAGCTGGAATTCCAGGCCGTCGGTCCGGAGCAGGTCGCTGTTTTCGGCGACGAAGTCGAGCAGGCGCGCTTCCACGACGGCCATGTCGATCTTCTCGCCCGCGGAAAGGCCGATCTTCTCGGCCGTGAGCGAATTGCCGCGTCCCGGAATCAGCGGTACGCCGGCGCCCTGGATCAGGTTGGGACGGTCCGCACGCCGGTCCCAGCGCAGCTCCCACTGCCCCGGATGGCGTTTGACGAAAGCGGCGGCGGCCGGATGCAGGCTGAAGCTTTCGGTGAGGTTCGCCGACGGCTCCAATGCCGGCTGCACCTCCAGTTCCGGTGCCAGGTAGGGCCGTGTCAGCAACGGCCGGTGCGCGGACGTATCGGCAGGCTGGATAGCCTGGGCCGAGGTCGCCGCAAAAAGGCACAGCAATAGCGGCTTCAACAGGGATGAAGCCGAAAGTGAGCGACTACTGGTTCGTAAAAAGCGTTTCATGAACTCCCCTCCAGGAAGGCTTTTGACCAGGTTCGCCAGCCACGAGGAAAGCCCGCGCACAGCACCATCCGGCTTGCGAGTCGTGCCGGACGGCAAACTGCAGGCATTCCAGAAGTACGGGGGCTGACGCTCGGTAACAATAAACGATACGGAGGCGAATAGGGGTGAAGTTGGAATAAATAAATAAACAAATCGCCAATGACATGATTTGTCTGGAATATTTCTTTGCTTTTGGTGCATTTCGTGGCCGCGCATACCGGTGGGCGCGCGTCCGGATTTGCCTGTGGCAGGCGCCGATGCGCCGGAATCCGCCAGATGTGGGGCGTTGTTGTGTTCGCCAGAAATCGCCCTGGTTAATGCCCGGGGCGGAAGGAAAGCGGGCGTCAGTCGGAGTATTCGCGGCTGGCCCTGGCATAAGAACAGATGGCGATTCCAATGGCGCTTCACGCGGTACGGATTCGAATATCCCGACCGTTTTCCGGCGGCCGCGAATCGCGAAACCCCCGTATCCAGGTGTCGGCCGGCTGACCGTCTACCGGGGCTCTGGTCGCGACATCCGGAACGCGGACACGGCGAGTGCAATGCTGATGACGCCCATCGCAATGGCGGCGCCCAGGCGAGCCGGACCGATCACCTGCACCGGCGCCCATCCGTAGACACCGGCACAAAGAACTGCCCCCGCGAAAAGGAACAGTCCCAGCGCCGCGTACAACAGCCGCGCGGGCAGGCGTGGCGCGGTCGCTTCGTGGAACCAGGCGATGGCCAGGCCCAGCGGCCAGTGGATGACAGCGAGCTTGAACGCAAGCCCGGTCCGCGTGGCCATCGGATAACGCAATGCGATCGCCAGCGCGAACAGGGCGAAGAACAGCGCAATCAGGCGACCGGCAATGGCGCCGGCTGGCAGGGAAGTGCGCATGACGCGATCCAATGGGGGTGTCAGCATTCCATCCGGAGTCCCGCCCGAAAGATGATCTGCCGGTGCGAGTCGCACTATGATGGTGCTGATCAACCTGATTGCACCAATTGCGTGGAAACCTCCGCACTCTGGAACCAGCTCAGCACCGGCGCCGCGCGCCTCGACGCAGGCTTGCGCCTGTGCGCCCCGAACGCCGCGCTGTGCGAGCTGCTCGGGCAGAGCCGGCGACGCCTGGAAGGCGAAACCCTGGCGGACCTGGCGCCCGGCCGCACGGAACTGGTCGAGGCCGCGACGCGCTCGGCACTGGAACAGCGGGTCGTCCAGCTGCGCGGCGTGGCCCTGGCGGTTGGGCCACAGCGCGTGGTTCTGGTCGACGTCAGCCTCAGTCCCTTGCCCGACGGCGACCTGCTGCTGGAGATCCACGCCCTGCCGCCCGCACCCCCGGCGTCCACGGCGCGCCTGTCAGAGTCGCTACGGGGCTTTGCGCACGAAGTGAAGAATCCACTGGCCGGCTTGCGCGGCGCGGCGCAGCTGTTGCGCCGGCGCGTGGTGGAGCCGGCGTCGAAGGAGCTGGCAGACCTCATCATTGCCGAGGCCGACCGCCTGGCCGCCCTTGCCAACCGGCTGCTGCAGGGCACCGGAGCCGCCCAGCGGGCGCCGCTGAATATTCACGAGGTGCTCGAACGGGTCGCCGCGCTCCTGGCTGCCGACGAGCATCCGCCGCGGCTCATCCGGGACTTCGATCCCAGCCTGCCGGCCATCGACGGCGATCCCGACCGCCTGACCCAGCTGGTGCTGAACCTGGCGCGCAACGCGATGGAGGCGGGCGCCGAGCGGATCACGCTGCGCAGCCGTGCCGAGCATGGCGCGCGGATCGATGACCGCCTGGTGCGTCTGGCGCTGCGCGTGGACGTGGTCGACAACGGTCGCGGCATTCCGCCGGAGATCGCCGATACCTTGTTCTTCCCCATGGTCAGCGGACGCGCGGACGGCAGTGGCCTGGGCCTGGCCGTGTGCCGGGAGATCGCGCGCGAACACGGCGGCGCGCTGGATGGCCAGAGCCGGGCCGGCGAGACCCACTTCACGTTGTTGCTACCGTATGGAGAGCGCCATGGCTGAGCCGGCGACGGTCTGGCTGATTGACGATGACCGAGGCGTGCGCTTCGTGCTGGCGGCGGCGCTGCGCGATGCGGGCCTGGGCGTGCGCGAGTTCGAAGACGCCGAAAGCGCGCTGGAGGCATTGGCCGGAGGCCAGCCCGACCTGCTGTTCACCGACGTCCGCATGGCCGGGCAGAGTGGCCTTGCGCTGCTGGAGCGGCTGCGCACGCACTGGGCGCAGTTGCCCGTCATCGTGATGAGCGCCTACACCGACGTCGCCACGACCGCGGCGGCGTACCGGCACGGTGCCTTCGACTACCTGCCCAAACCCTTTGACCTTGACCAGGCCGTCGAGGCGGCGCAGCGCGCGCTGTCGCAGCGGCGTGCGGCGGTGACCACTGCCGCCGCGCGCCC
The DNA here is from genome assembly GCF_025398735.1 of Tahibacter amnicola. Lineage (NCBI taxonomy): Bacteria > Pseudomonadati > Pseudomonadota > Gammaproteobacteria > Lysobacterales > Rhodanobacteraceae > Tahibacter > Tahibacter amnicola. The sequence goes on along the minus strand of NZ_CP104694.1, from coordinate 260,038 downwards.
GACGCCGCGCGAACCGGATCTCATCGGGCGTTCACCCGCGATGCGCGAAGTGTTCCGCGCCATCGGCCGCGTCGCCGCCAGCGGCCTCAACGTGCTGATCACCGGCGAGACCGGAACTGGCAAGGAACTGGTTGCGCGGGCACTGCATATCCACAGCCCCCGCGCGGCGGCCGGCTGCGTCGCCCTCAACACGGCCGCGATTCCGTCGGAACTGCTCGAATCGGAGTTGTTCGGCCACGAGGCCGGTGCATTTACCGGCGCCACCCGCCGCCATTCCGGGCGCTTCGAGCAGGCTGACGGCGGCACGCTGTTCCTGGACGAGATCGGCGACATGCCCCTCCTGCTGCAAACGCGCCTTCTGCGCGTGTTGGCAGAAGGGGAGTTCTACCGCGTCGGCGGGCGCGAGCTGATCCGTGCCGATGTGCGCGTCATCGCCGCGACCCACCAGAATCTCGAAGCCAAGGTCGAACGTGGCGAATTCCGCGCGGATCTGATGCACCGCCTGGATGTGGTGCGCATCCATCTGCCGGCACTGCGCGAGCGGCGCGAGGACATCACGCTGCTGGCCGAGCACTTCCTGGCCCGTGCGGCCGACGAACTGCGGGTGGAATCCAAGCGCTGGACGCCCGGGGCCCTGGCTGCGCTGGCTCAGTTTGACTGGCCCGGCAACGTGCGCCAGCTGGAAAACGTCTGCCGCCGGCTGGCCGTCATGGCGCCGGGGCGCGAGGTGCGTGCGGAGGACCTGCCGTTCGCACGGCCGGTGGTGGCGACGGAGGATCCGTTGGCCGACTGGTCCTCGCGTCTGCGGCGCTGGGCCGAGAGCGAGCTGGCTGCTGGCCATGGCGGCCTCCACGCAACCGCTACCGCAGAGCTCGAACGCGTGCTCTTCGAAGCGGCCCTGGGTGCCAACGATGGACACCGGCAACACGCGGCGCAGGCGCTGGGCCTGGGGCGCAACACACTGACCCGGAAACTCGGCAGTTCGCGCCGTCGCGCGGACCGGCCGTAGTGACCATCACCGACTCAAGGGCAATCCGATGACCGTCACCGTCCGTCCGGCCACGCGCGCCGACATTCCCTTCCTGGCCCAGGGCAATGCCGCCATGGCCCTGGAAACCGAGCAGAAACAGCTTGACCTGGCGTTGCTCACGCGGGGTATCACCAGCGTCTTCGACGAACCGCGCCGCGGCTTTTACATGATCGCCGAGCGCGATGGCGTCGCGGCTGGCTGCCTGCTGATCACCTTCGAATGGAGCGACTGGCGCAACGGCGACTGGTGGTGGATCCAGAGCGTCTACGTGGCGCCCGAGGCGCGCCGGCTCGGCGTATTCCGAACGATGTACGCCGAGATGGAGCGCCGCGCGCGCGCCCAGGACGGTGTGATCGGCCTGCGTCTCTACGTGGAGTGGGAGAACCAGCGCGCGCAGCAGACCTACGCGTCGCTGGGCATGGAGCAGTGCCACTACCACATGTTCGAGCGGCCCTTCGTCCGCGTGTAGCGCGCTGCCGCTCCGGCTCAGCGCGCGCCGGGAATGGCGATGAACTGGAGGAATTCGGCGCGGGTGCGCGCATCGTCGCGGAAGGCGCCGAGCATCTGGCTGGTGGCCATGGAGACACGCGTCTTGTGCACGCCGCGGGTGGTCATGCACTGGTGTACCGCCTCGACCACCACTCCCACGCCGCGCGGGGCGAGCACGTCCTGGATGCAGCGGGCGATCTCCGCGGTGAGCTTTTCCTGCACCTGGAAGCGACGGGCGAAGCCTTCGACCACGCGCGCCAGCTTGGAAATACCCACGACCTTGTTCGTCGGCAGATAGCCCACGTGCGCCCGCCCGATGATCGGTGCCATGTGGTGCTCGCAATGCGACTCGAATTCGATATCGCGCAACACGATCATTTCGTCGTAGCCGGCGACCTCCTCGAAGGTGCGGCGCAGGTATTCGGCCGGATCGTCCGCATAGCCGGAAAACCAGTCCTGGTAGGCATCGACCACGCGCCGCGGGGTATCCAGCAATCCTTCGCGGGACGGGTCTTCACCGGCCCAGCGCAACAGCGTGCGGACGGCGGCTTCGGCTTCGTCACGATGGACGCCGTTGTTCATTTCGAGCGAGGACATGGCGACTCCAGCACATGCAACAAAAACGGAATCTTCCCTTTTAGACACGAGTCGCGCAATCGCATGAGGCAGTGATCGCGGCAGTGCTGCAGATCACGTCGCGTCGGCGGCGATCCGGTGGGTCAGGGCGCGCAACTCGGCGATCACCTGCGCGCCGGAGCCGGGCTGGCCGAACCGTTCGACGCGATCGCGCAACGCCATCGTCAGGGCCAGCAGCGGCGCGGCGTTGGCGGCCTTCGCAGCGGAGAAGGTGCGCCGGCCGGCTTCGGAATTGAAGCGATGGAGCTCGAAGAAGAAGCGTTCCTGGCCGTCGGTCAGGAAACCCAGCACAGGCAGCGCCGATCCCGGGTCATCGACGCTGCGGTGGCAGCGCATCTCCCGTTCCAGGCACAGGCGCATCCCCGTTTCGACGAACTGGGCGAACGGTTCGGCGACGTTGGCGGTATCCAGGTCCGCGGCGATGGTTGCCAGGTCCAGCGCGTGTGCAATGGCCGGACTCAGGCGCCAGCCTGCCGCGTGCTTGTCGAGCTTGGCGTCGAGCTTGGATGCCAGGGCCCCGCCGGACTGCAGCAGGTCCACCGAGTTGTACTCCCAGGCCAGCGCCGACGCCGGGCGTGCATCAAACGTGGAGCCGGCGATCATGAGCTCCAGGCCGATGAAAAAGTCGTCATCGTTGTCCGGATCGAAGCCGCAGAGGGTCAGGATGCGCAGGCCTTCCTCGATGCTCGCGCGCTCGTTGCTGCCCACTCCGGCGCAGTAGTCGGCACGCTCGCGCTGGCGCAGGTCATGGCAGGCGGCAAACAGGCCCAGCAGCAGCCAGTCGTGGACCGACAGGGCCGTCGCGCCGACCTCGTTCATCAGGCGGGCGATGCGGCTGTCGAAGATCTCCAGGATGTGGTGTTCGTTGTGGTAGGCGTGGAAATCCTCGCCCCACGAGCCGTGACGATGCGCAAGCCGCGCGTAGGCCAGCGAAACGGCATCGTTGCAGCGGGCGATGAGGCCGGCTTCGGCGGGGCCGGCGAGCCGCGCGAGCGTCTCGCTGCGGCGCGCCAGCGCAAGGCCGAACGCCGGGGCTTTCTCCGCCAGCAGCGCCCGTGCGCGGACGACGTCGGGGATCGCGCGTTCGGTGGCGTCTTCCGGAAACGAATGCGGAAACGGCAGGATCACGTGCGGCCAAGCCCTCCCCAAGCCGATGGCAGTATAGGTACGTCCGGCCTGCCCGCGATAGCGGGTGCGTCACAGGCGAAACCGGAACGGATCGATCAAAGCATGCCGCGCTCGGCCAGCGATACGGAGCAGCCGGCACCGACGACAAAATGGTCCAGCACCCGCACCCCGATCAGGCTCATCGCGCGGGTGAGTTCGGCGGTGATCGCGCGGTCGGCTTCCGAGGGCTCGGGAACACCGGAAGGGTGGTTGTGCGCAAAGATCACCGCTGCCGCATTGTGGCGAATGCAGGCGCGCACCACTTCGCGCGGATGAACCGAGGCGCTGTCGATGGTGCCGCGGAACATTTCCTCGAACGCAAGGACGCGGTGGCGGTTGTCCAGGAAGATGGCCGCGAACACTTCGTAGGGATAGCCCGCCAGGCGTTCTTCCAGAAATTGCGCGCTGTCGCCCGGGTTGCGCAGACCGGTGCCCCGGCAGAGCGCCGATTCGGAGGCCCGGCGCGCCAGCTCGATGATGGCCTTGAGCCGGCATTGCTTGGCGGTGCCCAGCCCGCGCACGCGCGGCAGCTCGCTCTCGGTGTTCAGCAGTGCCGCCAGTCCGCCGCAGCCGGCCAGCAGTTCCTGGCCCAGCTCCACGGCGTTCCGGCCACGACTGCCGGTACCGATGAACAGTGCCAGCAATTCGGCATCCGAGAGCTGCCGGGCACCGCGGCTGAGCAGTTTTTCACGCGGACGTTCCTGGACTGGCCATTGGGAGATCGGCATTGCGAGTGTCCTTTCGTCGGGCCGCCGACCACCGGCCGCCCACCAGTCGGACATTAGCGGCCGCGACGCCTGCGGGCGTCCGCTCGGCGCCGGCTTTCCCGTAAGCTATTGTCGCGAAATTGCGTAGGAATATTCTGATGGACGTTTCTTCCCTGGCGCAGCTGCGGATCCTGCTGGGCGTCTCGGGTGGTATAGCCGCCTACAAGGCCGCTGACCTGGTCCGCCGCCTCGTGGAGGCGGGGGCGCAGGTGCGTGTGGTCATGACCGAGTCGGCTGCACGCTTCGTCACGCCGCTGACGTTCCAGGCCCTGTCCGGTCACCCGGTGCGCCAGAGCCTGTGGGACGAGTCGGCGGAAGCAGCCATGGGGCACATCGAGCTGGCGCGCTGGGCGGACCAGATCCTCATCGCGCCGGCCTCGGCCGACCTGATCGCGCGTCTGGCGCAAGGCCAGGCGGACGACCTGCTGACGACCCTGTGCCTGGCCAGCGCCGCGCCGCTGGCGATCGCCCCGGCCATGAACCAGCAGATGTGGGCCCACGCGGCGACCCAGGCAAACGTTGCCGTGCTGCGCCAACGGAACGTCGCGGTGTTTGGCCCGGCATCCGGAGCCCAGGCGTGTGGCGAGATCGGTCCCGGCCGGTTGCTCGAACCGACCGAACTCGTGGCGGAGCTGGCGCGCCATCGCGCGCCCGGCATCCTGACGGGAGTCCGGGTGCTGGTCAGCGCAGGGCCGACGTTCGAAGACATCGACCCGGTGCGTTTCCTGGGCAATCGCAGTTCTGGCCGCATGGGTTTTGCCGTCGCCGAGGCAGCGGCTCGGCAGGGGGCGCAGGTCACCCTGGTGGCCGGGCCCGTCCATCTGCCGACGCCGGCCGGCGTGCGCCGGATCAATGTCCGCAGCGCCTGCGAGATGCATCGCGAAGTCATGGCCGCCGCCGCGAGCGCCGACATCTTCGTCGCCGCGGCGGCCGTCGGCGATTACCGCCCGGTCGCCGTGGCCGAGCACAAGATCAAGAAGCAGGGCGATGGCGGGATGACCCTCTGCCTGACCCAGAATCCGGACATCCTGGCAGAGGTCGCGGCGCTGCCGCGGCGGCCGTTCCTGGTCGGATTCGCCGCCGAAACCCAGGATGTCGAGGCGCATGCCCGCCTCAAGCTGGAAAAGAAGCGGCTGGACATGATTGCCGCCAATCGCGTCGGCGGCGGGCTGGGTTTCGAAGCCGACGACAACGCCCTCACGCTCATCGCCGCCGATGGTGCCGAACATCTGCCGACGGCGTCGAAGCGCGAACTCGCACGCAGTCTGATCGAGCGGATCACCGCACGCTTCAACGCTTCCCGCAGGGACGCCGCATGATCGACGTCGACATCAAAATCCTCGACCCGCGCCTGGGAACCGAATTTCCACTGCCGGCGTATGCCACGCCGGGTTCGGCCGGGCTTGATCTGCGGGCCCTGGTCGATGCGCCACTGGTGCTGGCGCCGGGCCAATCCGAGCTCGTCGCCACCGGGATGGCGATCCATATCAACGATGCAGGCTACTGCGCCGTGATCCTGCCGCGATCAGGTCTGGGGCACAAAAACGGTATTGTCCTTGGCAACCTCGTGGGCCTGATTGACGCCGACTACCAGGGACCGCTGATGATTTCGTGCTGGAACCGCTCCAATCAGCCCTTTACCATCGCGCCGGGAGACCGCATCGCGCAGCTGGTCTTCTTGCCAATCGCCCGCGCGGATTTTCGCCTGGTCAACGAATTCGTACCCACAGAACGCGGAGAGGGCGGCTTCGGCTCGTCCGGAACTGCGTGATTGCCGGCGCACGGAGTGCAGCGAATGAAGAATAGCAAGGCCGGTGCAACGGCAACCGTGGTCGAACCCGCGGCTGACACGACCCGCAAGTTCGCATTGCCCGACATCAACTGGAAGCGGGCCGCCCAGCTCGGAGCAGCGACGGCACTGATGATCGCCGCGGTGTTCTGCGGCTGGCAGGCGTTACAGCGGTGGCGTGATGCGGGCGCCCGTGCGGATCTGGCGCGATTGCGCCAGACCGAATCGGTGCGTCTGACCCAGGTCATCAAGGAAACGCACGACCGCCTGGCCGCAGCACTGGCCTCTGATGCTGTCGTGCGCCCGCTGGAGAACGGCGAGGCGGGCTTCGAGGAGGCGCGAACCGCGTTGCGTCTGGCGGTGCCGGAAATGAGCGAGGTCCAGTTCTTTGATCCCGATCTGCAGGCGGTGATCCGCGCGGATTTCCGCCAGTTCGGCTACGCCAAGGCGGCGCAGGTGATGAAGGCGCAGGGTGGCTCGGCTCCGGTGCAGTCCACGGTGATCGGCAAGTCCACGCGCGTGTTGTCCTTTGCCGAGGCGGTCAAGAAAGACGACCGGATCATCGCCGTCGCGTGGGTGGCCTTGCCCATGCAGCCCTTGCTCGACCAGTTTGCGTCGGCCGACGTGGCTCTCGGGCGCCTGGAACTGCGCCAGGGCGACGGCTCCAGCGGCGACCTGTTGCTGGTGGGTGTCGGCTCGGGCGAGCAGGAAGTGGTGATCGATCCCGGCATGCCGGTGGGCGGGACCACCTTCCGCGTTGCTGCCGTACCGCCGGGCCTGTACATCGTCGGCCCCGATAACCCCTGGTTGTTCCTGGTACTCAGCCTCGTCTTTGCTGGTGCCAGTGCGATGGCGCTGTGGCTGCGCAAGGTCGGCATTCAGGCAGGCCTGGAGAAACTCGGCGGGAAGCTTGGTTCGAAAACCTCCAAGGAGCCCGAGATCACGATGGCCGAAGCACTGCGTCAGGAACCCAAAGCCACGGTTCGCCCCGCCACTCCCCGTCCTGCAGTCACCGGTCACACCGGTGCCCCGCCGCCGCCGCCGGCCGCGCCGCGCCATGTGCACGGACTGGCCGTGGACCGCAGCATCTTCCGTGCGTACGACATTCGCGGCGTGATCGGCAAGACGCTCGACAAAGGCGTGGCGCGCCAGATCGGCCGTGCCATCGGCAGCGAAGGTATCGAGCGCGGGTTGCGTGAGATCGTGGTGGGCCGCGATGGCCGCCTGTCCGGTCCCGACATGACCGAAGGACTGATCGCCGGCCTGCGCGAGGCGGGCATGGATGTCATCGACCTGGGGCTCGTGCCGACCCCGCTGGTGTATTTCGCGACCTACCACCTCAATACCGGCTCGGGCGTATCGGTTACCGGTAGCCACAATCCGCCGGACTACAACGGGTTCAAGATTGTCCTGGGGGGCGAGACGCTCGCCGAACAGGCGATCCAGGGGCTCTATGAGCGCATCTCCGAGAACCGCTACACCAGCGGTAACGGCGGCCTGCAGCACATGGACGTCAAGGCGGACTACATCGACCGCGTCACCAGCGATATCCAGGTCGACCAGCGCCTGCGCGTGGTGATCGATTGCGGTAACGGTGTTCCGGGGGCGGTCGCGCCGCAGGTGCTCGAAGGCATCGGCTGCGATGTGATGCCGTTGTACTGCGAGGTGGACGGCGAATTCCCCAACCATCACCCGGATCCGTCCGACCTGCACAACCTGCGCGACCTGATTCTCACGGTCAAGCAGGTCAATGCCGATATCGGCCTTGCATTCGATGGCGACGGCGACCGTCTGGGCGTGGTGACGCGTCAGGGCGAGGTGATCTTCCCCGATCGCCTGCTGATGCTGTTTGCCAAGGATGTGCTGGTGCGCAATCCGGGCGCTTCGATCATTTATGACGTCAAGTGCACCGGCAAGCTTCAGCCGGAGATCCTCAAGCACGGCGGCAGCCCGGTGATGTGGAAGACCGGCCACTCGTTGATCAAGAGCAAGATGCGCGAGATCGAAGCGGAACTGGCCGGCGAGATGAGCGGCCACTTCTTCTTCAAGGAACGCTGGTACGGATTCGACGACGGTATCTACGCCGCGGCCCGCCTGATGGAAATTCTGGGCAGCGATCCGGAAGGACGCGATCCGCAGCAGATCTTCGACGCCCTGCCCAAGGGTGTGAGCACGCCGGAACTGAAAATCCCGATGGCCGAGGGCGAGCATTACCGCTTTATCGAGCGGTTCCGCGAAAAGGCCAGCTTCGAGGGCGCCCGCGTGACGACGATCGACGGCGTCCGCGCCGACTGGCCGGACGGATGGGGCCTGGTGCGTGCGTCCAATACCACGCCGATTCTGGTGCTGCGATTCGACGCGGACAACGAAACGGCGATGCTGCGGATCCAGGATGCCTACCGCAAGCAGCTGCAGGCCGTGGAGCCGAATATCAAGTTGCCGTTCTAGGGCCGGTCGTCTTCGCGAGCGGCGGTGAATCCGGAAAAGAAGAGGGGCGCCCAGTGGGCGCCCCTCTGCATTTGTGGCGTCAGCCAGCGGGCATCGGTGCCGCACCGGCGCTGGCGTCAGTGGTCCTTGGTGCGCGTCTTCAGTTCGCGGTAGTGCACCAGTTCGTTTTCCATCTGCTTGAGCATGGCGGCGCGATCGGCAGTGCGTTTTTCAAGAAAGGCCTTGTGGTCGGTCAGGCCTTTGCGAAGCTTGCTGATCTGGTTCTGGACGGTCTGCGGCACCGGCTTGCCTTCGCGCTCCTGTTCGGCGGCGTGGTTGAGCCGTTCGGCAAGGCTCTTTTCCTGGCTGGCGATACCGATCTCCGTGGCCTGGATGTTCTGGTCGATCAGGTCGATCTGCGCCTGCATCGCCTTGCGCAGGTCTTCTTCCGTCGGATAGGCCGCCAGCATCTGGGCGTCGTTCTTTGCCATTTCGTCCGCGGCGGCCTTTTCGGCGGCGACGCGGGCGGCTTCCACCTTGGCGGCGGCCAGTTCCTCTTCCGTCTTGGCGCGCTCCACGCGCTTGACCACCAGGCCCTGGCCGTTCACGACCTCATAGCCCAGCCGTGCGGCTTCCGGCGTGATTGCGTCGGCGTAGTGCAAAGCGCCCTTTTCGTCACGCCACTTGTAGCGCAGCCGCGTGGAGCTGCCGCCCTGGGCGTACGCCAGGCCGCCGACCAGGGACGCCACCAACAGCCCGACTATCGAGATTCGTACCGCTAAACGCATGGGTGTCTCCTCCTTCGGAGCAGTATAGGTGGCATGTGAACGTCCAGGCCGTGTCGCGGCGCGCGAATCGGCCGATATGCGTCATTCCGTGCCGTAGGCGGTGCGGTAGGCTTCCAGTCGCTCCCGCTCGGCCGCGAGCTCCGGTCGCTCCGCGGCCAGCGTGAGCAGGTCTGCCAGGCGCGCAATCGCAATAACGGGGATGCCAAATTCCGCAGTGACCTCCTGGGCGGCCGACAGATTGCCTTGCCCACGCTCCTGCCTATCCAATGCAATCAACACGCCAGCAGCCTGGGCGCCCTGGTCGCGGATCAGGGCCAGGGACTCGCGAATCGCCGTTCCGGCGGTGATCACGTCGTCCACGATCAGCACCCGGCCCTTGAGCGGCGCCCCGATCAGGTTGCCGCCCTCGCCGTGGGTCTTGGCTTCCTTGCGGTTGAAGGCGAAGGGCAGGTCGCGTCCGTGCTGCGTCGACAGCGCGATGGCGGTGGCCGAGGCCAGGGCGATGCCCTTGTAGGCCGGGCCGAACAGCATGTCGAAGGCGATGCCCGATTCGACCGCCGCAGTGGCATACGCCTGGCCGAGGCGATGCAGGGCGGCACCGCTGTCGATCAGTCCGGCGTTGAAGAAGTAGGGGCTGGTGCGGCCGCTCTTGAGGGTGAACTGTCCAAAGCGCAGAACCTGCCGCGCCAGTGCCAGGTCGAGAAAATCGCGTTGATGGTCGCGCATGGTGGCCTCCGGAAAAGGCGGAATTGTAGGCACCTGCCGGGGTGCTGCGGAGGGATGGAGCCGTGCGGCCGCCTACCGGTACCCATCCGGAAACGAATGGAGGACATGGTCAGGGTCGGCCGCCAGACGCGCCCAGGAGTTGCCTAAACACGCCCAAACGCGCTCTTCTATCGGGCCGGGCCCCCTAGCATGGGCCGCATGGTGCCAGACTTCACGATGACCGCCCTCAAACGCTTTTTCGCCTCGTCGACGCGGCTGTTCTGGGCGCTGCAATGCATTGGCTGGGCTGGCTATTTCGCGCTGAACTTCCTGGCGGCGATCGGCTACGGAAAACCGCCGAGCTACTACCGGGTGATCCTTGCCTCGACGCTGCTGGGTTTCGCCACATCGACACTGCTGCGCCTGGGCTACCGGGCGATCTGGGGCCTGCAGACCTGGCGCCTGATCGGTGCCGCGGCCTTGCTCCTGACCATCGCGACCGCGATCTACGCGCGCCTGTATGCCGAGGTGGTCTTCAGCTGGTGCCTGGATTGCCGCCCCTCGAGCCTGCTGGGTTACCTGGGCTATTTCGGCACGGCTTTCTACGTTTTCCTGTCGTGGAGTGGCCTGTACTTCGGCATCAAGTTTAGTCGCGAGATCGCGCACGAGCGCGAAACCGCCCTGCGCGCCAACGCGATGGCGCATGAAGCCCAGCTCAAGATGCTGCGCTACCAGCTCAATCCGCACTTCCTGTTCAACACGTTGAACGCTATCTCGACCCTGGTGCTGGACAACCAGAACGCCACCGCCAACCGCATGGTGAGCGGACTGTCGGCCTTCCTGCGCCATTCGCTGGATTCGGATCCGATGCAGCGCGTGACGCTCAACGACGAACTGGAGGCGGTGACCCGCTACCTGGGTATCGAGCAGCTGCGTTTCGGCGAGCGCCTGAATGTGAAAGTCGAGGCCAGCACCGAAGCACGGACAGCGCTGGTGCCCAGCCTGATCCTGCAGCCTCTGATTGAAAACAGCATCAAGTACGCCATCAGCCGCCGCATCGAGGGCGGTACGATTGCGATCCGCGCGCGCATCGACAATGCCATGCTTGAGATCCATATCGAGGACGATGGCCCGGGCCTGCCGGAAGGGCCCGCTTGCAACGGTCACGGCGTGGGTCTGGTGAATACGCGGGAAAGGCTGCGCGTGCTATATGGGAGCAACCAGTCCTTCGACGTGCGGAATCGGGCGACCGGCGGCGTCGAGGCGGTACTACGTCTTCCCTTTGATCCGACCAGCCAGACCAAATCATGATCCGTACCTTGATTGTCGACGACGAGCCGCTCGCGCGCCGGGGGCTTGAACTGCGCCTGGCCGCCTTCAGTGACATCAGCATCGTCGGCCAGGCCGGCAATGGGCGCGAAGCCGCACTCGCGGTGGCATCGCACCAGCCGGACCTGATGTTCCTCGACGTGCAGATGCCGGAAGTCGACGGGTTTGCCCTGCTCAAGTCGCTGCCTGCCGAACAGCTGCCGCTGACGGTGTTCGTCACGGCGTACGACCAGTACGCGCTCAACGCCTTCTCGACCTGCGCGGTGGATTACCTCCTCAAGCCGGTCGACGAATCACGCCTGGAACAGGCCCTGAAGACCGTCCGCGAGCGGTTGGCGGCGCGGGAGGCCGAACAGAATCGCGACCGTCTGCTGCGCCTGCTCGCGCGCGTGTCGGGCAAGCCGGAAATGAGCCTGGATGAGGCGCTGGCCCAGGAATCCACCCTCGGTGCCGGCCCCGCCGCGAAGCTCGCCATCAAGGACGGAAATCGCACGATCCGCCTGGACCCGGACTGCATTCGCTGGATCGACGCCGCGGGCGATTACCTGTGCATCCACACGAACACCGAGAACTTCGTCATCCGCGCCACCATGCGCGACATGGAACAGCGCCTGGATCCGCGCCGGTTCCAGCGGATCCACCGTTCCACCATCGTCAATCTCGATTGCGTGCGCGAGCTGCGTTCGCATCTGAACGGCGAATACTTCGTCACGCTGGATTCCGGCCACACGTTGAAGTTGTCGCGAAGCTACAAAGATAAAGTTCACTTGATGAACTAGTGTTCTTTGTGGCTATGCGCGGCGCACCGGTGCGCCGCGCTGGTCCGGCCGCGTCACTCGCTGCAGGTAAAAAGGCGCGTCCGCGCCGCAGATTCTGCCCCGGGCCCCGCTCGTAGCGAGCTCAAGGAACGTTTCGCCGCACCCGGGCGGCCGTTCACCGCAATCCACGCAACCTCTATGACCTCTGCCGCATCCGACCTTTGCGGGACGGGGCGAAGCTATGGCCGCACTCATCCCGGGAACGGGCTCCGGCGAGAGGTCTGCCATGAAATTGATTGAATCATCTTTGCGAAATCCGGTCGCCGTCGGCGTGACCGTGCTGCTGGTCTGCCTGTTTGGCCTTCTGAGTCTGGGCAAGCTGCCTTTGCAGCTGTTCCCGGACATCGAGCGTCCGCAGATCTCCATCAACACCTTCTGGCGATCCGCATCGCCGGAAGAAGTGGAGTCGGAACTGCTCGAACCCCAGGAGCGCGTGCTGCAGGGCCTGCCGGGACTGGAGGAGCTGGACGGCAATGCCGGCACCGGCAACAGCAACATCAACCTGACCTTCGCCATCGGCACGGACATGAAAAATGCCCTGGTCGAAGTGCTTGGACGCCTCAACCGCCTTCCGCCGCTGCCGCGCGACGCGGATCGCCCGGTCGTACAGATGGGCGCCGATGACTCCAACCAGTCGCTGACCTGGTTCTTCGTGCAGCTACTGCCGGGCACCGAAGGGCCGGTGAGCAAGTACCGCGAATACATCGAGGCGACGATCCGCCCGCGCCTGGAGGCCGTGCCGGGCGTCGCCGGTGTGAACATCAATGCCGGCCCGCCGGATGAAGTGCGCATCACCGTGGACCTGGCCAAGGCTGCGGCGATGGGCGTTTCGATCACCGACATCGCCGCGCGTGCCGCCAGCGCCACCGACGTCTCCGGCGGCCAGGTGGAAGTGGGCCGCCGTCAGTTCACCCTGCGCTTTACCGGCCGCTACACACCGGACCAGCTGGGCGAGATGGTGCTGTCCTGGCGCGACGGCAAGCCGATCAAGCTGGGGGATGTGGCCACGATCGAGGTGCGTCCGCCGGAACAGCAGTTCTTCGCCTACCAGAACGGCAATCCGGCGATCGGGCTGCAGATCCTGCGCCAGAGCGGCGCTAACGTCCTGGGCACGCTCAATGAGGTAAAGGCGGTCGTCGCCGAGCTGCGTGACGGACCGCTCAAGGCCCAGGGGCTGGGCATCGAACAGTCCTTCGATTCGGGCCTGTTCATCAATCGCGCCGTGGGTCTTCTGACCGAGAACCTGATCGTGGGCGCGCTGCTGGCCCTGATCTGCGTGTGGTGGTTCATGCGGGACGGGCGTGCAACCCTGCTGATTGCCACCTCGATTCCGATCTGCCTGCTGGCCACCTTCATCGTGCTGCAGCTGACCGGCCGCAGCCTCAACGTCATCTCGCTGGCCGGCCTCGCCTTCGCGGTGGGCATGGTGGTGGAGGGCGCGATTGTCGTCTCGGGCAACATCATCCGCCTGAAGGAAACGGGGCAGACGCCGTTCGAGGCGGCCCTGGCCGGTGCGCGCCAGGTGGTGCCGGCCCTGTTTGCCTCGACGGTCACCACGATCGCCGTGTTCCTTCCGGTGCTGTTCCTGCAGGACGTCGAAGGCCAGATTTTTGCCGACCTTGCCCTGACGATCTCGATTGCCGTCGCGATTTCGATCGTCGTGGCGCTGACGGTGCTGCCGGCAGCGGCCGGCGGCTGGCTCAAGGCCAAGAAGCTGTCGTCCGGCTACGGCGACGGATGGCCGGGCCTGACCGAATGGATCATCCGCTGGACCGATTCGCGCCCAAAGCAGCTGGGCTGGGTTGCTGCACTCCTGGTAGCGCCGTTGATTCTGTGCTGGGTGTTCCTGCCGCGGCTGGACTACCTGCCGCCGGTCAAGCGTGCCGCAATCGACGCCTTCTTCAATTTCCCCCCGGCATGAGCCCCGAAGCGGTCAATCGCGAGATCGCGCCGGTCATCCTGGAGCGCCTGCAGCCTTACATGAAGGGCGAGAAGCAGCCGCAGCTGAAGAACTACTACCTGCTGCTGTGGCCGGGCGGAGGCACCATTGGTGCGCGCGTGGTGGACGAAAAACGCATCGGCGAACTGGAACAGATCATTCGCAACGAGGTAGTGCAGGGCCTGCCGGATACGCGTGCCTTTGCCACCGAGGGGGATCTCTTCGGCGGCTTTGGTGGATCGGTGCGTTCGGTCGCGATGCACCTGCAGAGCGACGACACCGCCGCGCTCGAGCGCGCGGCAGAGCAGGGACGCCAGTTGCTGGAGAAGAAATTCCCCGGGGCCAGCGTTCAGGCCTTCCCCAATACCGACGCCGTCCAGAGTGAACTGCACGCCGTGCCCAACGACCGGCGCATCGCCGAAGCCGGCTGGGATCGCACCGCGGTCGGCACCGTCGTGCGTGCCGTCGGCGATGGCGCCTGGCTGGGCGAGTATTTCAACGGCGAAACGCGCGTGCCGATCATCCTGCGTGCCAGTGCCGGGCAATCGCCGGAACAGCTGGCCGAGGCGCCGCTGGTCACGCCGTCGGGCCAGATCGTGCCGCTGGGTGACCTGGTTTCGCTCAACAGCGTTATCGGTCCGACCCAGATCCGTCGACTCGACCACCGCCGCACGATCACCCTGACCGTGGACCCGCCGCCCAACCTGTCGCTGGAAGATGCGTTGGCGACCCTGGAAAAGGACGTGGTGCCCGCGATCAAGGCAACCCTGCCCGCCGACGGTACCGTGCGCATGGCCGGCAGCGCCGACCGCCTGCAGCAGGTGGTGCAGACCATGGCGACCAACTTCGGACTGGCGTTGCTGGTGCTGTTCCTGATCATGGCGGCACTGTTCAAGTCCGTGCGCGAGGCCGCGATCGTGATGCTGACCGTGCCGCTGGCGCTCATCGGCGGCATGGTCGGATTGCGCGCGCTGGGGCTGTTCGCGTTCCAGCCGCTGGACCTTCTGTCGATGATCGGCTTCGTGATGATGATCGGCGTGATCGTCAATCACGCCATCCTGCTGGTCGATCTCACCCGGGAGGCCCAGCTCAGCGGCCACTCGCTGGAAGATTCCATCCGGATCGGCCTCAACCAGCGCCTGCGCGCGATTCTCGCCTCCACCCTGACCGGTGCTCTCGGCGCGCTGCCGATGGCGGTCAATCCCGGCCCGGGCAGCGTCATCTACCGCGGCCTGGCGGCGGTGAACGTCGGCGGCGTCGTGATCAGCCTCGTCTTTTCGTTGTTGTTGTTGCCCAGCCTGATGCGCCTGGCGCACTGGCCGAAGAAGAAGCCCGCGGACGCGGCACCGGTGCGCGATGAGAACGCACCCAGTTATCCACGCGCGGCCTGAGCAAACGGGGAGTACCCATGAAAACCACGTCCATGAAAACAGTCACTTTCTCGTTCCTCATCGCCAGCCTTGCGGCCGTGCCGTTCGCCTTCACCCAGGCCCAGGACAAGGCGCCGGAAAAGGCACCCGCCCCGCCGCCGGCCACCGTCGCCGTCGGCGAGGCCACCACCACGGCGCTGGCGCCCACGCGCTGGGTGCCGGGCAGTGTCGTGAGCCGCGAAGACGCCAAGATCGCCGGCGTGGCGGCCGGCCGCGTCATGGAGATCGCCGAAGTCGGCACCGTCGTCAAACGTGGCGATCGGCTGGCCAAGCTCGATGACGTCGCCCTGCGCCTGCGCCTGGAAAGCGCGAAAGCCAGCGCCGGACGCGCGAAGGCTCAGCGTGATCTGGCCAGCACCCAGGCCACGCGCCTGGCCAAGCTCGCACCCGGCAACGCCGTCGCGCAGACCCAGCTCGACGAGGCGAACGCCACGCTCGAAAGCGCCAGCCAGGAGCTCGCCCGTGCCGATGCGGAACGGCGCAGCATCGAGCACGCGCTGTCGGAAACCGACATCCGCGCACCGTTCGACGGCGTGGTGAGCGAACGCTTTGTACAGCGGGGCGAATACCTGCAGACCGGCGGCCCGGTGGTGCACCTGGTCAACACCGAAAACCTCGAGGCGCGCGTGCAGGCCCCGCTGGATCTTGCGCCCCACCTGCGTGCCGGGCAGGAGCTGCAGATCCGTCTCAAGGGCGCCAGCCAGCCTGCCAGCGTCCGCGCCATCGTGCCGGTGGGCGACGAACGCTCGCGCCAGTTCGAGCTGCGTGTCAGCCTGCCGGAGGAATTCGCACTGGTCGGCACCGCGGTCGAAGTCGCTCTGCCCGAATCCCAGGGAACAGCCGGGCTGACCGTGCCGCGTGACGCCCTGGTGCTGCGCGAATCGCACACCTATGTCATGCGGGTGAAACCGGACAACACCGCCGAACAGGTCGAAGTGAAGGCCGGCGTGGCGCGTGACGCCCGTGTGGAAGTCAGCGGTGCCCTGGCCGCCGGAGATCGGGTCGTGGTGCGCGGTGCCGAGCGCCTGCGGGCCGGTCAGTCGGTGCGTATCGTCGGCAGCTGAGCCGGTCTGCGTGCATGCCGTCCGGCGCTTGGCGTCGCCGGGCGGGCCCGCTACCCTGCGCGCTTTGCGGCTGCAGGTTGATGGAGCATGCGTATCGTCAGTTTCAACGCCAACGGCATCCGTTCGGCGGCGACCAAGGGATTCTTCGATTGGCTGGCCACGCACAAGCCGGACATTCTCTGCCTGCAGGAAACCAAGGCGCAGGAACACCAGCTGGCCGACGCCCAGTTCCGGCCCAAGGGCTATCACACGTATTTCCGTGACGCGACGACCAAGAAGGGTTACAGCGGCGTCGCGATCTACAGCCGCCAGGAACCCGATGAAGTCCGCACCAGTCTGGGCTGGGCGCCCTTCGATGACGAAGGCCGCTACATCGAGGCCCGCTACGGCAACCTGAGCGTCGTTTCACTGTACGTGCCGTCGGGCTCGTCGGGTGATGAACGCCAGCAGTTCAAGTTCAAGGCCATGGAGTGGATCATGCCGATCTTCGACAGCTGGCTGGCGAGTGGCCGCGATTATGTGATTTGTGGCGATTGGAACATTGTCCACACGCGCAACGACATCAAGAACTGGACCTCGAACCAGAAAAACTCCGGCTGCCTGCCCGAAGAGCGCGCCTGGCTGGACGAGCTGTTTCTCAAGCGCGGCTGGGTTGACAGTTACCGCTGCATGAAGCCGGAGGGCTGCGACTACACCTGGTGGTCCAATCGCGGCCAGGCCCGGGCCAACGACGTGGGGTGGCGGATTGACTACCAGGTCGTGACCCCGTCGCTCAAGGCGCGACTGAAGTCCTGCGAGATCCTGCGCGAACCGCGGTTCTCCGACCACGCGCCCTATACGGTGGACTACGCGCCGGAACCCGGGAGCGCCCGGTGAGTGCACGGCCGGAGTCCCTGGCCCGGGAATCCGGCTTTTCGCGGTTGCGGCGGGCGTTCGCGCAACCGGCCGCACTGACGCTGTGTTTCCTGGGTTTCGGCGCCGGCCTGCCGTTCCTGCTGGTCGGCGTGACCCTGGGCTACTGGTTCCGGGAAGCGGGCCTGAGCCTGGGTTCCATCGGCCTGGTCAGCTACATCTCCCTGCTGTACGTCCTGAAATTTTTCTGGGCGCCGCTGCTGGACCGCTATCGGGCGCCCCTGTTCGGACGTCTGGGGCGTCGCCGGGGCTGGCTGGTGCTGTCGCAGTTGGGTGTGGTCCTCGGCCTCGTCGGAATGGCGATGGTCGGTCCGACCGGTCAGCTGCCCCTCTTCCTCACATTCCTGGCGCTGACCACCTTTGCCGGCGCGACCCAGGACAGCGTCGTCGATGCCTACCGCATCGACGTGGCCGCGCAGGAAGACCAGGCCGCCCTGGTCACCACCTATAGCTTTGGTTATCGATTCGGGCTGATCGCCGGCGGCGCCGGGGCACTTTATGCCGCCCAGTGGCTGGATTGGCAGCGCACCTATCTGATTGAAGCATCGTTGATGCTGCTGCCGCTGTTGGCGATCGTGCTGTCGCGCGAGCCGGCCGCCGCCGTCGCGACGGAGCAACCGATCGACCAGCCGTTGGTCGACCAATTGGCACGCGGCGGGATGCCCCGGGGGCTGGCCGGTGTCCTGGTGGCCTACCTGGCACCGATCATCGCGTTCTTCCGGTCCAATGGCAGCGCACTGGCGCTGACGCTCCTGCTCTTCGTCGGCTTGTACAAGCTGCCGGACCAGATGATCGGCGTGATGGCCGGGCCGTTCTACCTCGACAGCGGATTCACCAAGGCACAGATCGCCACCGTCTCGAAGCTGTACGGCGTGTGGCTGGGCCTGGCGGGAGCGACCCTCGGCGGGGTTGCGGCGACGCTGTGGCCGATCCGTCGTGGCCTGCTGGTAGCCGCCTTCGGTGTTGCCCTGTCGAACTTTGCCTTTCTGCTGATGTGGCTCTTCCCGCAGCAGTTGTGGGCCTTCGTCGCGGCGATTTCGGCCGACAATTTTTGCCAGGGCTTCGCCGGAACGGTCCTGGTGGCTTTCATGTCGGGCCTGGCGGACCGCCGGTTCAGTGCTACCCAGTACGCACTCCTGAGCTCGCTGGCCAACCTTCCGGGCAAGCTGATTGGGGGTGTCTCCGGGTTTTTTGTCGAATCCTTTGGCTACGCGGCGTTTTTCGCCTTCAGCGCGCTGTCGATCATCCCTACGCTGTGGATATTCGCCCGCCTGCGCCATTGGATGGAACGTGATCGAGTCGACGGCTGAAATTGACCACACTTGCTGCGAGAATGCGGATACAGGGGCATGGTCGACAGCGTTTGAAATAGGGACGAACGTGCCGGATATTCTTGTACGCCACATCGATGACACGCTTGCCGAGCGCATCAAGGAGATCGCTCGCGAACACCAATGGTCGATCAACGAGGCGATCCTGCACGCCTTGCGTCGCGGCGTGGGCCTTTCCGAGGATGACATCGCCCGGCGCGAGCTGCATGACATCGCCGTGCTCAGCGGAACCTGGGAGTCGAATGAAACGGCGGCGTTTCGCGCTGCCCTGGAAGCCTTCGAACGGGTCGCCGGCAAACCCCTGTTCACCGACGACGGCGAATAGTCACCCGCCGTCGTAGACGGCTCCCAGCACCCGGTCGCCGATCGCGCCCGTCACCGACGTGCGGCTGCCGGGCTGGCGCTCCAGCCGCTGCCGGGCCAGCCAGGCGAACGCCATGGCCTCCAGGAAATCCGGATCCACGCCGCAGGCGGCGGTACTCTCGACGTTGGCCGGCGCCAGCGATTCAGTCAGCGCGCGCATCAGCGCACCGTTATGCACGCCGCCGCCACAGACGAGCACCTCCCTGGTGCCGGGCGCATCCCGTCGAATCGCATCGGCCACGCTGCGCACAGTCAGGGCGAGCAACGTCGCCTGCACATCGACTGGCTGACGTTGCTGCCCGCCAAGGGCGCGGTCGAGCCAGTCGAGGTTGAATACTTCGCGGCCACTGCTCTTGGGGCCGGCCAGGGCAAAGTAGGGGTCCGCCAGCAGGTCGGCCAGGAGCCCCTGATCAACCATTCCCTGTGCCGCCCAGCGCCCGCCGTCGTCCCGATGCGTGCCCTGGTGCCGCTCGGCCCAGGCGTCGAGCAGACAGTTGGCGGGGCCGGTGTCGAACCCGCGTACATCGGTCGACGGGCCCGACGGCAGCAAGGTCACATTGGCGATGCCGCCGAGATTGAGAACGGCACGGTCGTGCGTGGGATGACGCAGCACCGCGGCGTGAAATATCGGCACCAGTGGGGCGCCCTGGCCGCCGGCCGCGACGTCGCGGCGGCGGAAGTCTGCCACGGTGGTTATGCCGGTGCGCTCGGCGATGGTGTTGGGGTCGCCGATCTGCAGGGTGAAGGGTGCGGTGCCGCCGGGCCGGTGCCGGATGGTCTGCCCATGCGATCCGATGGCGCGGATTGCGGCCGCGGGCACCCCTGCATCGGACAGGGCCGCCAGCGCGGCGTCGGCGAAGACGCGGCCGATTTCCACGTCGAGCTGTCCGAGCTCGTCCAGGTTCACATGGACGGCATCGCGCGCCAACGCCAGAACGCGCCGGCGCAGGTCAGGCGGGTAGGGGAATGCTGCGGTGGCGACGCACTCGGGTGTCGGCGTGAACCGGCACAGCGCCACGTCGATGGCGTCCGCGCTGGTTCCGGAGATCAGGCCGAGAAAAAACGGGGTGTCGGCCACGCTTACTTGCTGGCAGAAGCCAGGCGTGTGTCTTCGAGCATCTTCAGCTGCGCCAGCATCGGCTGGGTCACGCCACGGAACTTCGCCAGCTCGCTGGCCGGCAGCGGCTCGGGCTTGGGCAGGGTGACGCTGAGCGGGTCGCGATGGGCGCCATCGAGACGGAATTCGTAGTGCAGGTGCGGCCCGGTCGCCAGGCCCGTGGCGCCGACGTAGCCGATCAACTGGCCCTGGCGGACGCGCTGGCCGTTGGACAAGCCGGCGGCGAACCGCGACATGTGGCCGTACAGGGTGCTGTAGCGGCCCGCGTGCTGGAGGATCACGACATTGCCGAAGCCGCTCTTCTGGCCGCGGAACTCGACCTTTCCGTCGCCTGCGGCATAAATGGGCGTGCCCGAGGGCGCCGCGTAGTCCACGCCCTTGTGCGCGCGCATCTTGCCCAGTACCGGATGCATGCGGCCCGCGCTGAAGCGCGAGGAGATACGGGTGAACTCTACCGGCGTGCGCAGGAACGAGGTTCTGAGCGGCCGGCCTTCCTCGTTGTAGAACGACACCGTGCCGTCGGCCGTTTCGTAGCGAAACGCGGTGTAGCGCTGTCCGGCGTTGATGAACGTGGCGCCGAGGATTTCACCATCCCGCAGGCGTTCGCCTTCGCGATAGACATCGTTATAGATGACGGTGAAGCTGTCGCCGACGCGCAGGTCCTGCGCGAAATCGATGTCGTAGCCGAATGCCTGGGCCAGTTTGAGCGTCATCGAGTCGGACATGCCGGCCTGGTCACCGGCCTCGAACAGCGAGCTTCTGATCACACCGTGCGCGACGTGGACGCGACGCTCGAGCGCGCGCTCGACGATCTCGGTGTGGACTTCCTTTTCATCGAGCGTCAGGACAACGCGGGTGTGATCGTCGCGATCAAAGCGTAGGGTGCTCAGGCGGCCGTCCGCGCGTTTGAATGCGAACTCGTCGCCGGGATGAATGCGGCGGAAAGCGCCGTTGTCGACCTTCGCGTCGACCACGCGTTGGAGGCAGGTCGGCGAAAGCCCGTGCTCGTGGAAAATGTCGGCGAGTGACTGGCCCGGACGTACGGTGACGACCGTCCAGGGGTCTTCCCCCATCCCCGGCATCATGCCGGCCTGCACAAGCCCCGCTTCGGCACCGTCGGCGGCATGGATGGCATCGGACGTCAGCGGCGGCAACGGTATCGAGACGGTGGTGACCGGCGGGAGCTCGTCGTGACGCATCGC
Source organism: Tahibacter amnicola (assembly GCF_025398735.1). Classification (NCBI taxonomy): domain Bacteria; kingdom Pseudomonadati; phylum Pseudomonadota; class Gammaproteobacteria; order Lysobacterales; family Rhodanobacteraceae; genus Tahibacter; species Tahibacter amnicola. The sequence goes on along the minus strand of NZ_CP104694.1, from coordinate 238,735 downwards.
GTTGGCCCAGGTCGGCATCACCAGGCCGGCGACGATGGTCAGCGCGACGGCAACGCTGGCGAGGATCCAATGTTCGCGGCGCCAGCTGATCGGCACGACCGACACATTTTTCGCCAGGGCCCAATTCCGGCACTTCGAGTAAAAATGAAAATGTTTACGAAGTGCGCGCCGCCGCAATGCCAGGCGGCGGTTGGTGCGGCGGGTGCTGGAATGTGCGGCTGGGGTCTCGGTCACGTTCGCATTCCGACAAAACGGAACGTACCATAGCCGCGTCATTCGAATCCCGTCAACGCCAGCATTGGCGCGGGTTTGCAAGGATCTCGGTGGTTAACGAATAATTAACTGCCACCCCCTCTTATTTAACGAACCAGACGTCTGGACGGCCAGAAATGCAAAGGCTGTCCGGGCTGGCCTGCTATCCGGAGAGTTACGCCGATGTCCCAGCTACAGGAAGCGCTTGACCTGATCGGTCGCGGTGCGGAAGAAATCATCAAGCGCGAAGACCTGGAATCCCGGCTCAAGCTGGGCCGTCCTCTGCGCATCAAGGCCGGCTTCGATCCCACTGCGCCCGACCTGCATCTGGGTCATACGGTGCTGCTCAACAAGATGCGGCAATTCCAGGACCTCGGGCACCAGGTCATCTTCCTGATTGGCGACTTCACCGGAATGATCGGTGACCCGACCGGCAAGAATGTCACGCGCAAGCCGCTGAGCCGCGCGGACATCGAGGCCAATGCGGAGACGTACGCCGAGCAGGTCTTCAAGGTGCTGGACAAGGAACGCACGGAAGTGCGGTTCAATTCCGAGTGGTTTGGCCAGATGTCCGCAGCTGACATGATCAAGCTGGCGGCCAGGCACACTGTCGCCCGCATGCTCGAACGCGACGATTTCCAGAAGCGCTACCGGAACGAACAGCCGATCGCCATCCACGAGTTCCTGTATCCCCTGGTGCAGGGCTACGACTCAGTGGCGCTCAAGGCTGACGTCGAGCTGGGCGGCACTGACCAGAAGTTCAACCTCCTGGTGGGACGCCAGTTGCAGGAGGAAGCCGGACAGCTGCCGCAGATCGTGCTGACCATGCCGTTGCTGGAAGGTACCGACGGCGTCAACAAGATGTCGAAGTCGCTGGGCAACTACATCGGCATCAATGAGCCGCCCAACGAAATCTTCGGCAAGGTAATGCGTCTGTCCGACGATCTGATGTGGCGCTACTTCGAGCTGCTGTCGTTCGAGAA